>CAZLYU010000021.1:0-54988 GCA_964563855.1 uncultured Planctomycetales bacterium
GCGGTTGAGGGTGATCGGTTTCGGTTCCGCCCGCTTACGAGCCCGACGTCGCCGAAACCTGCGTGTTGATCTGCTCGTAGACCTGCTGAAACTTCGTGCCTACCGCGTAGATCGTCCCGATGCTGACCACCACGATGAGCGCCAGCATCACGCCATATTCAGTCGCGGCAGTCGCGGATTCCTCGTCGAGGAAGCGGCGGACGCTCGCGAAAGTTTGCTTCAGGTATCGCATCCTGCACCTTTCCATCCAAGAGTCTTCGACCCATGCCCACAGTCTGCGATTCCTGTGCTTCAGCAGGCAAACCGCACCGCGCGGAATACGCGCCAACGCCGACATTCGACCCGCACCCGCACCGCTTATTGGGCCGCCACTCGCTTGCCTCGCCGCCCCGCCGCCGTCATATTGAACCGTTCGCGTCGAACGCGCGCGTCGCGCGTTGACTGGCGTCAAACACCAGTCCTCCAAGAACGCGGCTCCTGTGCGCTGATAAAAAACCGACCATGCTGAAGTTCTTCCGCCTCTACTCAAAAACCCTTTTGATTGTCTTCTCCAGCTTCCTGCTGGTGGCGTTCCTGCTTCCGCAGGCAACGTTCACCAACGCGGGCGCCGGCGGCGGGAACGCCGTCCTCGGACACGCGTTCGGCGAACCCGTCCGGCAGTCGGATGTGTTCGTGGCGCAGCGCAAGCTGAGCGTCGCCAACGCCCTGCTCGGACCTCAGCCGGTCGCCTCGGATGACGGCTTTGTGCCCTACCTCCTGCTCGCCGAGGCTCGCCGCGCCGGTTATCGGCTCGGAGCCGATCTCATTCGAGACTCGATCGATCCCTCCACCCCTGCCGTCGCCCAGACCCTCCAGGCGCTGCGCCGCGCGCACGGCGTCGACTACGACCAGCTCTACCAAGACGCCGCCGACTGGCTCAGCGTCTTGCATCTCAGCGAAACGCAAATGTTCGGCGCCGGCGTCAACTCGCAGCCGCAAGCCGAATTGATCTATCGCGATCAGAATCAGTCGGCGACACTGCTCGCGTCCATCCTCTCCGCCGACGCGTTTCTCGACGAGGTTCCACCACCCACCGACGCCGAGCTCAGCGATTACTTCGCCGCCCGGCGCGACCAGGAGGACACCTTCGGAGAGGATGGTCCGCAATACGGGTTCCTGCAGCCCGCACGCGTCCAGGTCGAGTATCTGACCGTTCAACCGCAAGCAATCGCGTCACAGATCCGCGTCCGCCAGCGCGAGGCGCGCGACTTCTACGAGCAAAACCGCCAGCAATACACCGAGCCGCGGCCCGTGCAAACGGGGGATCCGAACGAGCCGATCCGTCTCGAGCAGACGCCGCTCACCTTCGAAGAGGCCGAAGACCGCGTCCGCGAAGACCTGCGCGTCCAAAACGCCTACTCCGCCGCTCAACGCCTCGTCAATGACATGCAGCGCGAAGCCGAGCGCCCGTGGCGCATCCGCGACACCGACGAAGACGGCTACGTCGCGGCGCCAGATGCCGACGAAATCGTCGACTTCGCCGCGCTGCGCGATCGCTTCAGCGACCGCTATCAAGTCGAATATCAACCGCCGCAGTGGTACACCGCCGATGAGTTGGTTCGCGCCGGCGGCATCTCGCGCGCCCGCTGGTCGTTCGGCCCCCGCCGCTCGGTCACGTTTCCCGAACTCGCTCTGCGCGTGAAGGGTCTCTACACGCCGACCGAAGAAGACACGTCAAACACGTTGCTCAATGTCGGCCAGCCGAGCCCGGTCATGACGATCGTCGGCCCCCGCGGTCGTCCGCTGCAATCGTTTGTCTTTCGCATCACGGCGGTGCAGCCGGCCGGCCCGCCCGAGTCGCTCGACGTCGTGCGCGACGAGGTGGTGAATGACTGGCGTCGCGAGCGGGCGTACGAAGTCGCGCTCTCCTGGGCTCAGGAACTGCTCACCAACGCACGCAGCGTCGGGCTGCGGCAAGCCGTGGCGGACGCGACCGACCTGCAAGCTGCGCTCCAGAGCGTCGACCCCACGCAGTCTGCAGACGCCAGCCAACGATTCATCACCGACCTCGGCCCCCGTACGATTCCAAACTTCCGGCGCGGCGCGCCCACGGTCACTCCCGCGATCCGTTCGCCCGAACTCGCTGAAAAGGTCTTCGACATCGACGCGGTCGACCAAGCCTCAGCCGAGCAACGCGTGATGCTGCAGGAGGACGCCGTCGGCGGACGCGTCATCATTGCAGAGGTCGAGCGTTTCGCCCCGCTTTACGCGGAGCCGTTCGCCGAAGCGGTCGCCACGGGCCGTCTGTCCAGCGCCGCGATGGAGTTGCAGCAAATCCGATTCCTGTGGATGAGCCCCGAAAACGTCTACGCTCGAACGCAGTGGCGTCCGGAAGGCGCTCCGCTCGAGCAGCAGTGAGCGCGAAGCGATGGCGGGACACTCCCATTGGGCGCGCATCAAACGCGCCAAAGCAGCCAACGACAAGAAACGCGGCAAAGCCTGGAGCAAGCTGTCGCGCGCCATCATCATCGCCGCCCGCAACGGCGGCGGCGACCCAGACGCCAACCTCACCCTGCGCTACGCCATCGACGCCGCCAAAGCCGAGAACATGCCCAAAGACACCATCGAGCGGGCAATCAAGAAAGGCACCGGCGAACTCGCGTCCGAGCAATTCGAGGAACTGGTGTACGAAGGCTACGGCCCCGCCGGCGCCGCCGTCATCGCTCAAGCCCTGACCGACAACCGCACCCGCACCGCGCCCGAAATCAAGAAAATCTTCGAAGTGCGCGGCGGCAACCTGGGCGCCGCCAACTGCGTCAGTTGGATGTTCACCAAGCGCGGCGTGTTCGCGATTCCGTCGGCGAACGTCACCGAAGAGCAGCTGACGGAGATCGCGCTCGAAGCCGGTGCTGACGACGTTGCCGCCGACGGCGACGAGTTCGAGTTGACGTGCGATCCTTCCGTCTTTCAAGACGTGCGAGCGGCGCTCGAGGCCCGCAGCATCCCGCTCACCAGCGCCGAGGTCAGCATGACGCCGTCGACGACGGTCACGCTCGCCGGTGAAGACGCCGAACGGATGCTCAAGCTCATCGAAGCCCTCGAAGAACATGACGACATTCAAAACGTTTACAGCAACTTCGAGATCACCGAAGAAGAGATGGCGCGTCTGCTGACCTAGGCGTTGCGCCGCACGCGCGGCGGACGGCGCCGCCCTCGCACTGTCCGCCAAGCCCGCTACTTATGGCGCCATCCACTGATGCACGTCGCGCGTCGTCCCCGGCCGATAGAGCATCGGACGCGGCTGATCAGCCGGAAAGCGGTACGGTGCGTCTTCGCCAGTCAGAATCGAGAAGTGGTTCCCAAACGTGGTTCCGCTCGGAATCGTGACAAACTCCGCGTCCGCACGCGTGTAGTGCAGCACATAGAACTTCGACCAAATGTCGTGCGTCTTGTCCTGCAGATACACGCTCTCGGGCGTCCACGCCGGGCCGTGGTCGACCAGTCGGTGTCGCAGACCGTTCATACCGCCGCCCACCTCGATCCACGGCCACGTGTAGCCCGTGTGCGAGAGTGATGCATTGTCCTCCGCGGCGAGCAGGTCAAACACCGTGCGGTCGGTCGCCGACCGCGCCCAGGTCACATCCGCGGGAAGCGTCAGCATGTTGCGGTACCAGAGCCACACCCGCGCGTCGGCCAGCGTCGTGATCAGTTGCTTCACTTCGACACCCTCGGCATCAAAGCGAAACCACCCATTCATCACGCCGAGTTGCGTCCCGGCGCCGTCGCTATTCTGGAAGCAATCCCAGTCGCTCAGCGTGATCTGAAACTGCGACGTCTGCCGCCGCTGCCCATGCCACTCCAGCTTAAACGGCGTCTGCAGATCGTCATTGATGAACAGTGCGTGCGCGCCGCCTTTGATCCCCCCGTGCGCCACGCCGCCAATCGACCGCGACGCTGATGAGGTCGTGTCGCTTGTCGTTCCCCAAAAAACCGCCAACTCGATCGCCGAAACCGAGTGAGCGGAAAGCTCGGTATACGCCCCGCCCTCGAAGTTACCGATGACCTTTTCTACGTCGCCGCCCCGTCCGTCATACATCAGCGACGCCTGACGCGGATTTCCCACCGGCGAGCCGCTCGGTCGAAACACGGCGTCCGGTTCGGCTTCTTCCGCCAAATCGATGAAGTCAATGCCCGCGATGCGAACCGCGTCCGACGTCTTGCCGCGCACCCACACCTGACGCGTGTTCGGCGACAGGTCGATCCATTCCGTGAATCCCATCAGCACGCCGCTGAACTTGTTCTCCGGCGTCCAATCAACGAACGTCAGCCCGTCCGTACTGGTTCCCAAGGTCGTGTCTTCGGCGTACTGAATGACGCGGGGGGCCGGCGTGGTTTGCATCAACAGACAGATCCGAAAACGCACCTGCGAACGCCCCGCAACGTGGTCGGGCACGTGCCAACGCAACCTCCGCGACAACGAGTCCAGCAAGACCACGCTCGACGTGCTGTACGCCACACTATCCAGTTGCGGCGCCCCCTGCGTGAGCGAGTCGGCATAGGTGAGTCGCGCACCGCGGTAGCAGCGCCCGATTTGCGCGCCGCGCAAAATCGGAAACGACGCATCGATCTGCGACGGCGCCAGCGCGTTGGCGCGCCCCACCTCCCAGCGCAGCCAGCGCGACCCGCGACGACTCCAGATCGCCCACCGCGATCCGCCCACAGTCTCCTGCCCTGCGTGAGCAAAAGCCTCCACCACGATGTTCCCTGCCGCGACACCCATGGACATAGCCTCCGATTCGTCGTTGATTCGCGCGGCGGAGCGCATCGCCGAAGACGCGCGATCCGCGTACCAGGTCTAGCCTGGCGCGACAGGGCGCATACGAGCGCACTCACCAAGACGCGGATTTGGGTGAGATGAAGCGGCCTCGCGCGGCGCGATCCGCGCCAGCGCAGACCCACGACCGACAATCTCGTTCTGGGAATCGCGCTCGCCTAGCGGTTGGCGGGTGCGGTCGTTGTCGGCAAGCTGTCCTCCGCTGCGGACGCAGCGGCCGATTCCGCGGGGCGCCAGTCGATGCCAACGCCGCGCTGCCTCCCTGCACCCTGACGCCAGGTCGTCCCGTCCGCCGCTCGCGCGTGCTCCGCTTCGCTTGACGATGCGGCGTACGCGTCACGCCCTCCCAGGTCGACAAACACACCCGCGGCGTGCAGCGCCGCCCGCAATCCGGTCGCGTCGCGCGCCCAACCAAGGCAATCGGCCAGCGGAGCGCGGTATTGATCGTCGCCGGCATGGTCAACGAAGAGCCCGACGCCGGAGGCGTTCGACGCGCCGAGCGAGAGCGTAGCCGCCTCGTACGCGTCATTACCGCCGCAATCGATACACAGCCCCAACGCGAGATCGTGCCCGGCGCCCATCGCCATACTGCGGCGCGCGATGGTGCGATCGTTGCCCGCGCCGTCGCGTCTCAGACCGACGCCGCCGTGCGCCCCCGCCCCCTGCACGTACCACTCTCCTTCGTAGACGTCGTCTCCCGACGCATCCATGAGCAGGCCGACGCCCAGCCAGTATCCCGCTCCCTGTCCAAAGACCGAGCAGCGGTACTGGTCGTCCCCAGCCGCATCGACCAGCACCCCGACGCCGCCTTCAACACTCACGCCATCGGCGTAGTCGCCGCGCACGCCCGCCGCCGCCCCCTGACAGAGCGACATATTGAGATTGGGATCCTGCGCGGAAGGGAACAGCACCGGATGACCGCTCGCGACGTAAACATCGTCGCCGCTCACATCCACCAGCGCCGCGGCTCCTCCCGCCGCCGCTGCGCCCTGAGACAAGAGGAACGCGTCGTAACGATCGTCGCCGCCACTGTCGACCAGCAACGCGAAGCCCGCTTCGGCAAAGCCTTGCGACTCGAGCGTCGCCTTGTACGCGTCGCCGCGATCGCCGAGGTCGAGCAGCACGCCGACGCCGAACTTGCCACAGCCCTGCGCGCAACGCGACGCCTCGTAGATGTCGACCCCACCGATGTCGACGAGGATGCCAACCCCCATGACTCCCGCCCCGAAGCTGCCCAGGTTCACATCGTTGGCGCTGTACAGGTCATCTCCGCCCAAATCGATCGCGATGCTAACCGGATGCAGTCGCCCGTGATTCGCCCCGGCCTGCGTGTAGGTCTCGTCGCCGCCCACGTCGAGCAAAATCGCCACCGGGTCGGTCGTGTCGTGCGTATCGGCCCGGCTGTCGGCAAGAATGACAAGTCCGAACGGAGTCTCGAGCGACACCGAAAACGAGGCCTCCGCAAGCTCCGCGTCGTCTCGCAGCAACGCTGCCGCCCGCTGCGTCGCAAACAACAAGTCTTGCGCCGCCGCCGCGACAGCGAGTGCGTCAAACTCCGTCAGCGCACGCTTGCGGCGCGTCTCGAACGTCGCATCCACCCCGCGCGACGCGCTGTTCGGATCGCTCAGCGGTCGGCGTTGCTCGCGTTCGAAGGCCGTCCACCACTGATCGTCAGATACCGAGCGCTGCGCCCGCTCGAGCATGGGCTGCACGTCGCGAATGGCCAGCAGCAGCAACGCCGCTGCCTGTCGAACCGAGCGCGGCACGCCTTCGAGCTGAGCCGCCGTCGGCGCGACGGCGCCAATCCGGCCGAGCGCGGCGACAAGCGGGTCTTGGCGCTCGATTGCCGGCAAGTACGCGGTGCTGGGGTCGCCGAGCAATCCACGACGCACCGGCGACCGCGCAAGTTGCGTGAGCAGTGCGAGCACCTCGGCCGGGCTCCGCGTACTGTCACGAATGAGCGCGTTCTGAATCTCGACCGCGAGAGTGCTGGCGTCGAGCGGCGCCGCCCGCATGCGGCCCGCAAGCGGTCCCGGGCGCGACGCCCCATCGAGCGTGAGCCCGATCGCATTGTCACTCACCGTCAGCAATTCCGGCGTCACACGCGCGCGATCGAGCGCCTGGCGCAGGTCGTCATCCTCAGGCCCGGCCCCGGTCAGCCACAGATTTAGCGTCAGCAGGACGCACGCCATACGTTGGTGAACCATGAGCGGAGTTATAGGGCTGCCGACGGTAGACGCAAACACTCCACAGCGTGTGGAGACTGCCGCCGCCGAGTACAGCGCAAAAAAATGGCCCACCAGGGGATGGTGAGCCATGACTTCTTGAGGAGGAGGAGGAGGAGAAGTCATCCACTGTTAGGCAAGCACATCGGTCGAAGTCCACTCGGCGTCCAAGAAAAACCGGGCTCGATTGCCGAAAAGGCGCACGAAAATTCGCGTGCGCGCCGCCGGTCAATCACGCTCAGATTCGCAACGCAAGCACGTATCGCTGCTTACGAATAGACGCCCCCCCGCAACGTGCATCAGCCGCCTGCTCTCGTCCGGTCAAAAAAAGTTTCCTCGCGAGCGACGAGAATGATCCGTGTGCTGCTGGTGGTTTCGAGTTCTTCCGAGCCGCAAGAGCCCAGCGTTCGACCGGCAACGCTCCCGCGGAAAGCCGGCCCGACTTGCGGACCAACGCAATGGTTCGTGTTCGCCAATAGACTAGCAGCGTCTGACGGCGGCCGCTCGATCCCGTGACGCGCGCCGTTGACCGGTCATGCCCCTCTGCGTCAAATAACCCCTCGCTGCCGTTCCCCCTTTGTGTTTCCGACAGCCGGAGCCGACATGGCGAAGCAAGCCCAGACTGCAATCACGCCCACAAGGGCCGCCGACTACCCCGAGTGGTATCAGCAGGTGGTCCGCGCCGCCGACCTCGCCGAAACATCGCCGGTGCGCGGCTGCATGGTGATCAAGCCCTGGGGGTACGCGATCTGGGAGAACATTCAGCGCGTCCTCGACGGCATGTTCAAAGAGACCGGGCACGTGAACGCGTACTTCCCGCTGTTCATCCCGCTGAGCTTCTTCGAAAAAGAGGCCGAACACGTCGAGGGGTTCGCGAAAGAGTGCGCCGTCGTCACCCACCACCGGCTCGAACCCGACGGTCAGGGCGGGCTGCGCCCCACCGGCGAGCTCGAAGAACCGCTCATCGTGCGGCCGACGTCGGAAACCATCATCGGCGCGGCGTTCGCGAAGTGGGTGCAGAGCTACCGCGACCTCCCGCTGCTGATCAACCAATGGGCGAACGTCGTGCGCTGGGAGCTGCGCACGCGCCTCTTCCTGCGCACCGCCGAGTTTCTCTGGCAGGAGGGCCACACCGCCCACGCGACGCGCGAGGAAGCCGAGGAAGAGACCCGGCGCATGCTCGCTGTCTACGCCGACTTCGCGGAGAACTGGATGGCGATGCCGGTCATTCAAGGGGAGAAAACCGAGGGCGAGCGCTTCCCGGGCGCGGTGCAGACCTATTGCATCGAAGCGATGATGCAGGATCGCAAGGCGTTGCAGGCCGGAACGTCGCACTTCCTCGGTCAGAACTTTGCGAAAGCATCCAACATTAAGTTCCTCAGCGACCAAGGCGTGGAGGAGTATGCGTGGACCACGAGCTGGGGCGTCAGCACGCGACTCGTTGGCGCGCTGCTCATGACGCATTCGGACGATGACGGCCTCATCCTGCCGCCGCGCCTCGCCCCGGCGCAGATCGCGATCCTGCCGGTGATCCACAAGGAAGAGACGCGCGAAGCCGTCTTGAACTTCTGCGACCAACTCGCCAAAGCCCTGAAGCAGATCCCCTACGCCGGCCGCAACATCAGCGTCGAAATCGATCGACGCGAAGGCCGCGGCGGCGAGAAGACGTGGACGTGGATCAAGCGCGGCGTTCCCATCCGGCTGGAAATCGGCCCGCGCGACGTCGACTCCGACAGCGTCTTCATGGCCCGTCGCGACCAGCCGCCGCGCGACAAGCAAAGCGTGCCGCGGGCGGAGTTTCTCGCGAACGTCACGCAGCTTCTCGACGAAATTCAGCAGAACCTGTTTGATCGCGCCCTCGCGTTTCGCCAGGAACACACGCACCGCATCGACAGCAAAGACGATTTCTACGCGTTCTTCGCGCCGCAGAACCAGGACAAACCCGAGATCCACGCCGGCTTCGCGTTGGCGCATTTCAGCGGCGACCCGGCGGTGGAGGAGCAGATCAAGAAGGATCTGCAGGTGACCGTGCGTTGCATTCCGTTCGACGCGGAGGATGAGCCCGGCCAGTGCATCGTCAGCGGGGCGCCAAGCGCGCGTCGGGTCGTGTTTGCGAAGTCTTACTAGGTTGCTTCGACGGATTGAGACGCCGCAGGCGCGAGGCGGCGCGGCCCTGCACTCGCGAAACCAATAGCGCATTGATCCCATGAGGCTGCTCCCTTCCCGAGACACGGCTCATGAGCGACAAGACCAAAGCCCCACCCCTCGGTCGTCATTGGCTGCTGGTTTTGGGCGTGCTCGCGCTCATCTCGAGCATCGGCCTGTGGGTGCAAAACTTCACCGCCCCCGCGCTGCCGCGCCGCGAGCTGACCATCACGGCCGGCAGTCCGTTTGGACAACGACACTTGCTCGCCGAGTTGCTCGCCCGCGAACTGGACCGCAGCGCGCCCGACGGCCCGCAGCTGCGCGTCGAGCCAACGTCGGGATCGGTCGAGGCTCGCACGCGCGTCAATGACGGCGATCTGGACATCGCGCTCGTGCAAGGGGGTTTGTGGACCCAGGGGTATCAAAACGTGCGGCACGTCTGCGCGCTGCACGTCGAGCCTCTGCACTTGCTGGTGCGCAGCGAGCTGGCTGAAGACGTCGCGGCTCGGCTCACGGCGTTGCGTGGTCGATCGATCAACCTCAGCACCGCCGGCAGCGGCTCGAACGTACTCGCCCGCGAAGTCCTGCGTTTTGCGGGACTGCCGGACGGCGCGTTCAACGCCCTCGAGCTCAGTTACGACGATCTATTGAGGATGGAGGACCCAAACGCCCTGCCGGATGCGGCATTCATGGTGTCATCGCTGCCGTCACCCGTGGCGCGCGAACTCATCAGCGTCGGCTACCAGCTCGTTGCGCTGCCGTTCGGGGCGGCGTTCGCGCTCGACGGGCTGCGCCGCGCGGAGATCGAACCATTCCACACCGCTCCGCCCACCACGCAACCCGCCGAAGTCGACCAGTTGCAGATCTACACCGCCGAAATCCCGCCGTTCACCTACGGGGTTTATCCACCGGTCCCGCCCGCGGCGATCGAGACACTGGGCACGCGCCTGTTGCTCGTGGCGCATCGCGACGTGCCGGCGGAAACGGTTGACGCGCTCGTCGAGCAGTTGCTGCAATCAAAGTTCGCCGAGCTGCTCAGCCCGCCGATCACCGAGCGCAATCTGACGCTGCCCTGCGAGTTCCCGGTGCACGCGGGCGTGCGTGCATATCTCGCCCGCAACGACCCGATCATCAATCGCGACCACTGGGAGTGGTTCGAGCAAGCCGTGAACGTGGCGGCGATCTTCGCGACCGGCGCCGTGTCGTTGTGGGTGTGGTTTTATCAAAACCGCCGCAAGCGCCGCGAGCGGAGTTTCGCACATTATCTGATGCAGATTGCCGAGATCGAGAACGACGCCCTCTACCGCGAGACGCGCGCACAACTCAAACTGCAACACCTGCTGCCGTTGCAGGATCGACTGCGTTTGCTGAAGCGCGAGGCGCTCGACGCATTCGCCCGCGGCCAGATGCACGGCGAGGAGCATCTCACGGGCTTCCTCACGCAAGTCGCCGACGTGCGGGCGTACCTCACGCGGCTCGTGCTGCACGAGCGGAACAACCTCGAAGAGCTCGCGCGCGAACAGGGCCGCCCGCTGGCGGAAGTCTGGGCGGAGCACGTCGATGCGACTCCGCCGACAGCGAAACCATAGAACGGTTGGGCGTCCGGACTCGCGCTCGCCCCGTCGCGCTGCGCGCGACTACGCACCCGCCGACTGGTTTTCTACTTTCGGATCCGGATTCACCTCAACCGTCACATGCGCCAGTTGAAGATTCTGCGGCAACCGCCGCTTGTACACGGCGGGGTCCTGAATTCGTGACGTCATGACGCCGATCACCGCGATTCGCTGCGTGGGGCTGATCGACCAGACGTGCAGGTCGCACACCCGCGCGTCGCCGGGCCCCTCGATAGCGGTTGTGATGTCGGCCAGCACACTCGGATCGGCTTGCTGGTCGAGCAGCACCGCGCTGGTCTCACGCGCTAATCCGATCGACCATCGCACGATGAGCGCCGCACCCACCAGCCCCATCGCTGGGTCGAGCCACACCCAGCCGCCGAGCTTGCCCGCGAACAGCGCGACGATCGCCAGCACGCTCGTCAGTGCGTCGGCGATGACGTGGAGGTACGCGGAGCGCAGCGTGTGATCGGCATGCGACCCGCCGTGATCACCGTGCGACGCACCGCCGCCCCCCAGGATGAGCGCCGACACGCCGTTGACCACCAACCCGACGACCGCAACCCCGATCGCATAGTCAAACTTGATTGCAGTCGGCGCGATGAGCCGCTCAATGCTCTCCCACACCATAATCGCGGCGAACGCCGCCAGCAGAATCGCGCCGCTGAATCCCGCGAGGCTGTTAACCTTCCCCGTGCTGAACGCGAAGCGCGGATCGCCCGCATGACGGCGTGTATACGCATAGGCGAAGGCGGCGACGCCGAGCGCGACGGCGTGCGACGCCATGTGCAATCCGTCCGCGAGAAGCGCCATAGAGCCAAACACCAATCCGCCGACGATTTCGAGGATCATGGTGGCCAGCGTCATGGCGATGACGACGCGTGTTCTCGACTCGCCGGGCCGGCGCTGGTCATGGCCGAAGGTGTGATCGTGTGGATGCGTGTCTGGGAAACGCGTCATTCGTTGCTCGCCGCCTTCAACATTCCGACCCAGATTTCGTCTAATATTTCGGCCACGCCATTTTGTGAACAACTAAAAACCGTGAGGGGCTCATGGGTATCCGCTTTACCAAGATGCACGGACTCGGCAATGACTACATCTACGTCAACCTCGCGGCTCGGACCATCAACAACGAACCCGACTTCGCGCGCCGCATCAGCGACCGCCACTTCGGCGTCGGGAGCGACGGCCTGATTCTCATCGGTCCACCCGAGCCCAACGCCGACGCCCACGTCCGCATGCGTATGTATAACGCGGATGGCTCAAACAGCGAGACCTGTGGCAACGGCCTCCGATGTCTTGCCACGCTTGTCTATGAACGCGGCATCGCGCGGCACAACCCGCTGCGCGTGCAAACCGATGCCGGCGTCACCCCGGTGGAACTGCGCGTCAATGCCGAAGACCGCGTCGAGTCCGCCGTCGTCGACTTCGGACCCCCGCGTCTCACGCCGAACGAAATCCCCACCACCCTTTCTGGCGGCTCGGGCTCGGGAGGCGAGCCAGCCGTCATCGACGCCGCGCTCGACGTCGCCGGCACGCCGCATCAAGTGACCTGCGTATCGTTCGGCAATCCCCATGTCGTCACATTTGTCCCGCAAGCGATCGCCGTATCACTCGCGCGGCTCGGCCCGGCGATGGCGACGCACGCCGTCTTCCCCCGCGGCGTGAACGCGCACTGGGCGCAGGTGCTCGACGCGGAGCACGTCGACATGGTGACGTGGGAGCGCGGCAGCGGACCAACGCTCGCCTGCGGCAGCGGCGCCGCCGCAGTCTGCGTCGCCGGTGTGCTCAACGGCCTCACCAGTCGAAAGATCACCGCCAAGCTGCCCGGCGGAGAACTCGACGTCGAGTGGAGCGAAGCCACCAACCACGTCACCGTCCGCGGACCCGCCGTCGCGGTGTGCGACGGCGAGTGGCTGCTCGATGCGTAACACAAAGCACGAGCGACGCCAGGCGTCAGCCCGTATTACCCGCCGGTAACTACGAGATCGACGAAGCCGTCAATGTCGCCGGCGTTTGTTTTCCCATCCCGGTTCGTGTCCGCCTGCAGCACATCGCACTGCGGGAAGAACAAGGGATAGTTCTCGGGTTGCGTCACCGCGACGACAAAGGAATCAATGTCGGCGGCGTTCACGAGATTGTCACAGTTCGTGTCACCCAGTCGAAAACGCACGCCGCGCTCCTCGGCGCACGCCAGCGCGTCGTCGCACAGAAAGAAATCGAGTGCGTTGATGTTGTCGGTTGTAAATCCCAGACCCAGGTCCGGCGCGCCGAGCAAGAGTCGCGGCCCCGACGCCGTGGATTTCATAATGTAGATGTTCGCCGCGCGACCCGGGATTGCCGCGCCGGGCAGCACCGCCAAGCTCGGCGAACCCGGCGCGAGCGAGAAGATGACGTAGTCACCAGCGCCGAACGCGCCATCGAGGTCGTCGAAAACGATCAGCGCATCGATATCGTCGTCGCGAACGAGACCCAACTCGTCAAATCGCGCGTACACCTCCAACCTCCCCGACATCCCGGGGTTGCCGATGTCCACTGCCGGGTTGAGATAGATGGTCGCCCCGCTCGCGGCCGCCGTCCCGCCGGGAAGAAGTCCAAGAAAGACCGACGGCGAGTCGCTGCTCGCACTGAAGTAGACCGGAACCACCATGTCGAGCGCGGCCGACGGCGCCGAAGCGTTGTTCGGATCAAGGAAGTCCTCGGTGGCGTCCACGTCATCCACGGGCATCGGATCGGCCGTCTCGGCGGCGGTGGCGATTGGCGTGCTTACATAATCCGGCCCGCCTTCGTTGTACTGGTTCCGAACGAGCACCGACTCCGTCGGCGCCGTGACATTGGCAAGCGGCTGCGGATCGAGCGTCGCTAGCTGCAACGCCATGTACATGTCGCCGGCAGCCTGATTCTTACCGGCTTGATCAAAGACGTTGAACGGCAACCCGAGAGCGACCAGCAGCGGATCCTGCCGCCGCACACCGCGACTCTGTGAGTCGACGGAGAAGACCACCGCGAACGTTTGCATAGGGTTCAGCGTCGCGTGGGCCGTCGAAATCGCGTCCAGCTCGTCCGCTGGCTCGACCAAACCCAGCGCCTGACCGGGCGCGGCAACCACAAATGGAAATTGGTCTGGCGCAGAGCCCAACGTGCGCACAATGTCACGACCCCCAATATTGCTCTGCGTCGCCGGCGAATTGCGCGACCACGAGAAGTCGGTCCGTGGCAGTGGGTTCAGCGGCGGCCCGGCTGAGACGCTTGCGACCGAAAGCAAAAGCATGAGAGAGACTCGTTGGGTTAAGCACATCGAGCGCATGGCGCCTCCAAATTCATCACGGTGCAACAGTGCAGACCACTCCCCCCCATTGCCATACTAGCCCCCGGCCCCGATTCGCTGAGTGAGTTTTTTGCGCAAAGCTTGCGCGTGAAACGTGTAGCGCACCTGGTCGTCAAAGGACCGGAAGCTACGGTCCAGTAACTCCAACGCCTGCGCGTCGTTTCCGGCGGCGAAGCGCAGCGCCGCAGCATGAAAGTCGACTTCCGCCGAGAGCATCCACGGCCGCTCGCTCTCGGCAGCGGCGGTCCGAGCGCGCTCAACATCAAGCGTTCCGCGAACGACCTCGAGCAGCGTCTGCGTCCATTGATCCCGCGGCGCGGGCGCGCCAGCCAGCAGCGTGTCCGCTTCCGCAGCCGCGTCAAACCACCGCAACAGCGTGGCCGACCAGATGACCGCCTGCGTCGAACCCTCGTCCAGCAGAGCGACCGCTCGAGCGAGGCGTCGAGCTTCGTCTTGCCGACCCGCCGCGAAGTGCACCAGTGCGGGAAAGACGTGTGAGTAGGCGCTTCGCTCGGGCGCGCAATCGTCGCCATGCCGATCGGGGTGGTCCGATATCCACGTTTGCATCCACTCGATATCGCTCAACGCCCCTTCATAATCCCCGAGCCAATACCGAAGTCGCCAGCGATAGTGATAGTGCTCGACGGTCGCGCGTCCCGCATCCAGCGCGATGCCGCGCGTCCGCGCCGCCTCCGCCAGCACGAAGTCGCCGACCGCCTCATGCACATGCGCCTCCGCCGAGACAAGCGACGAGCGCTGCGGCTCGAGCGCTTGACCCCGCAGCGCCCATTGCAGCGCCTCATCGAAGTGCTGCGCCGCGATCGCTCCACTGCGCGTCCCCGTACTGCCGCGATAGATCTCACCCGCCAAACGATGCGTGATCGACAGAAACAGGTGCGGCAGCGCTCCGTACGACTGCTGGGCCACGAGCTGCTCGAGACCCGCAACCGCCTCGTCGAACCCAGACAGGCTGCGCGTCGCGTGCATACGCTGCGCCCGCGCCCGCGCCAGATAGAGCACTGCCGTTGGAAAGAACCGGTCCTCACGCGCTCGCAGCGCGATCGCGCGCTGATGAGCTTCGATCGCAGCGTTCGGGTCAATCCCATTCACCGCCATCGCCTGAAAGAACCAGGCCTCGGCGCTATTGGGCAGCCCAATCGCGTCAGCCGCGGCGAGCTCTTCCGACACGCGCTGCTCGGAGTAGTCGCGGCTCAGCACCCACGCGTACAGGCGGAGGGCTTCCTGGTTGGTTGGCGCTTGCGACAGAGCTTCAGTCGCCCAGCGCTCAGCAGCCGGCTCGTCTTGCTCCGCCATCGCGAGCATCGCATTCGTCATCGCATAGCGCGTACCGGTGGTTGCTTCGAGTTGCTCGGCCTCGTTGAGCAGCGGGTAGACGCGCTCGTAGTTTCGGTATCCGTCAAAAACCAACTGCTCCCACGCATCCTCGACCAGCGCCGCGCCACGCGCGAGTCGGGCCTCGCGACGGTCCGCCGCCGCCGCCGCCTGGCTCCACAGCAACGCCCCCGAGAGCAGCACCACCATCGCCGCCGTGCCGATGAGTCCTGACGCCGCCGGATGCCGCTTGGCCCATTTCACTGATTGTTCGAGCAGCGTGGCGCGGCGCGACAGAATCGGCCGACCGTCCGCAAAGCGTCGCAGATCGTCGGCCAGCGCAGCCGCGGTCGGGTGCCGGTCCGACGCGTCACGCGCCATCGCGCGTAGGCAAATCGTTTCCAGATCGCGTGGCGTGGCAGGGTTGAGCGATCGCAACGGCCGCGGCGTTCGCTCTCGAATCGCGGTCAAGAGCTGCTCGCGGGTGTCGCCCTCAAACGGCTTACGTCGCGTCAGCAGCTCATACAGCGTCACGCCGAGCGAATAGATATCGGTGCGGTGATCGATCTCGTCCGGCTTGGCGTTGATCTGCTCCGGCGACAGATACGCCGGCGTCCCCATGATCTCGCCCGAAATCGTGAGCTGTGGTTCGTCGGTCAAACGCGCGAGGCCGAAGTCGGTCAGGTGCAGCCGCTGGTGTTGATCGAGCAACAGGTTGTGCGGCTTGACGTCACGATGCAGCACGCCCCGCTCGTGTGCGTAGTGCAGCGCGTCCGCCACATCGGCTAGTCGATTAGCGATCAGACGGAAGTCTTCCGACGTGTACTCCGGCGGCGGGGCTGGCAGGCGGACGCCTCCGGTGGTGCTCCCGACGCGACCCAACGTCGTGGTCGCCTCGATCGCTGAGGAGCCGAGCGTCTGCGGACGCGATGAGGCGGCCAACCGCGCGTCGCTCGATGACGCGCGCGAAATCGCGGCGGCCCCGCGCCATGTGGTGCTAAACATGTCCGGGTGGCTGCGAATGACCACGTCAAGACCGACCCCGTCAATGAGGTCCATCGCGTAGTAGTAGCAGCCTTCGTGCTCGCCTTGCGCATAGATCGATACGACGTTCGAGTGATGCAGGCGCGCCGCCGCTTCCGCCTCGGTGCGGAAGCGCTGCACCGCGCGGCTGCCGTAGCGTGCGTACGCCGGCAACACCTTGAGCGCCACCGCCCGATTGAGCGAGCGCTGACGAGCGCTGTACACCACGCCCATCCCGCCGCGACCGAGTTCGCTTATCACTTCAAAGTCGCCGAGCACCGCGCCCGGCTCGACCGGCATCGCCGTGCTGCGTTCCGATACATCTTCGCCGGGCTGCGTCGGCGCAAGCCGCGGTTGGTCGCCCGCGAACGCCTCCCGCAGGTCCGCTAAGAGCCCGTCTTCCTGATCGGCGTCGCCGGCCGCCGCCCCGTCAAACTCTTGCCACGGCACAATCCGCTCCTCGCATCAATGCGCCGTCGACCTCACGCGTTCGCGACAGCCGCGAACCGGGAGCCCGAAAGGGCGCTGGGAACCAGAACTACATAGCGCCGCAACGGCATCGATTTGACGCTGTACCAATTTGAACGAATCCTTCCTTTGAACGCGAGTCGTGTCGCTGGTCCGCACTCTATCTCGGAGCTCCCAACCCATGTCACTCTTCCAACTGCTCTACATCAGCAACCGTCGCATCGACGCCGACGATGACAACTTGCTCGCGATTCAATCGCAGGCCAGCGACTACAACCAAAAGCGCGGGGTTACCGGCGTGTTGCTGTGCTACGGTCCGCGTTTCCTGCAGTTGCTCGAAGGGGCGCCGACAGAGATCGCCGCCCTCTACGCACGCGTCGTCGAAGACCCGCGGCACTCCGACTGTACCTGTCTGCACTTCGGGCCCGCCGAACAACGCGTCTTCCCCGACTGGAGCATGGGCGTCTTCGATCTGCACACCACAGCGCCCGGCGTCGAAGCCCAGCTCATGCTGGACCTTCGCATGAGCCTCGCAAAGCCCGACGCGAACCAGACACTCCGCGTGCTGCAAGCGTTTGCCGACGCGCTCGACGCGCACGCGCCGTCGGTTTGCTGACCGCATGACCGCCAACCGCCGCCAGCAGCCCCGCGGCGCAGCCCATGAAGACCACGCCTGAGCCGCCGGCCGACACAAACGGGAGTGAGATCCCTTTCGGCGGCAGCGCCGCGGTCGCGACGCCGATGTTGAACGCGGCCTGCAGCGTGATGATCAGCGTCAGCCCCATCGCGAGCAGGCGATCGAATCGCTCGGGAGCGTGAGCGGCGATCCACCAGCCGCGACCGAGCAACACGAGGAAGAGCGCGACCACCCCCAGACCGCCGATCACGCCCAACTCTTCGCACAGCGTCGCCAGCACGAAGTCGTTGTGCGCTTGCGGTAGGTATCCATACTTTTGCACACCGCCGCCGAGCCCGCGTCCCCACCAGCCGCCGGCCCCGATGCCGAGCAGCGCCTGTCGCGACTGATAGCCGCCGTCCAGCGGATCGGCATCGCCGCTCCACCAGTTGAGAATGCGCATCACCCGATACCACTTCGCGAAGAGCAGCACCGCTCCCGCCGCCAGCGCGGCCCCGCCGAGCAGCGCCAGGTGCGACCACCGCGCGCCGCCGGCATAGAGCAGCAGAATCGTGACGATGCCGAGCAGCGCGCCGGTCCCGTAGTCTTCGAACGCCACGAGCAGCACCAGCCCCCCGCCGCCGCTCGCCACCGCGACGAACGTCGCAAAGCGCCGAATGTCGACCGTGGGAGCGGCCAAGATCGCCGCCAACCACGCGACCAACGCGATCTTCGCGACTTCAGATGGCTGGAACGTGAGCCGCCCGGGAATCAGCGCGATCGAGCGCAGGGCCCCGCCGCCGCTCACGCCGACGCCCGGCACGAAAACCGCCGCCAACAGCGCC
This sequence comes from uncultured Planctomycetales bacterium, assembly GCA_964563855.1. Taxonomy (GTDB): domain Bacteria; phylum Planctomycetota; class Phycisphaerae; order UBA1845; family Fen-1342; genus JAFGRR01. The sequence continues at coordinate 18,409 of CAZLYU010000021.1, forward strand.
ACCGTCAAGACGTACACGCTCCAAGGCCGCCAAGCCTGACCCGGTTCGCGCCACGCAACGATGCGCTGGTTGACCGACGCCGCGATCAACATCGCCGCAAACCCGACTGCGGCGTACACGCTCTGTCGCAAAGGGCCGCTCCAACTGCCGCGCAGATCGAACGGCGGATCGTCGACCCGCACCGACGCGGAGTACGCCATGGCGGCGCCAAGCGTCATCAGGAGTCCGACGACGAGAATGACGACCGGGTCGCAACGGGTCGCCGACGCCTCGCCAGCGACGGATCGGACTCCAGTATCGACGGGTGCGTCCATGGTCAGCGAATCTTGATCGTGGCCAGCGCGAACACGGCGAACAGCGCCGCGAGCAGCCAGAAGCGCATGACCACCTGCGTCTCGGTCCAGCCGCCCAGATGAAAGTGATGATGCAACGGCGCGCAGCGGAAGAACCGCTTCCCTCCCGTGCTGCGAAAGTAGAAGATCTGAAGCAAGACGCTCACCGCTTCAATCACAAAGATGCCGCCAACCAACAGCAGCATGAGTTCGAGCCGCGTGACGATCGCGATATAGCCGATCAAGCCGCCAAGCGGCAGCGAACCCGTATCGCCCATGAACACCTGCGCAGGATAGCAGTTGTACCAGAGAAACCCGAGGCACGCGCCGATGATCGCGCCGCACACGACGGCCAGTTCACCGGCATTGGGGACATGAAAGAACAGCAGCCGCGCCGCCCACTGCGCATCGCCGACAATCGTCGTCAGCACCAGAAACACCCCGGCGCATAGCACCATGCAGCCCGCCGCCAGCCCGTCCATCCCGTCCGTCAGGTTGACCGCGTTCGACGTGCCCGCGATGACGATGATTGTGATCAGATAAAACACCGGCGCCGCGATCAACACCCCGTACAGCACCGGCTCACGCGCCAAACCGAAGAGCTCATCGTTCGGCGTTTGAACGACCGCAACGGGCTCGCCTTTGTAGAACGGGATGCTCAGCACATTGAACGGTGTATACGACGCATCGACCGCGCTCCAGCGCAGCTCTTCCGCCGCCAGATTGCCGGTGCGGAAAATGAACACCGACAGCAGCGCGCCAAGCGCGAGCTGAAAGACCAGCTTCTCCCAGAGTTTCAGCCCGTCGCGCGATCCACCCCGTCGCGCCGCCGTGAGCTTGAGCGCATCGTCGACCCCGCCCAGCACTGCCAGCCAGATCATGCAGAAGAGCGCCGCACGGACGTAGAAGACTTCCAAATCCGCCAACAACACGATCGCGATGAAAATCGCCGCCACGATCAGCACACCGCCCATCGTCGGGGTGTTCTTCTTCGGTCCGGCCATCTGATTGAGTTGTGCGTGATGAAATTCCGCCTGGTCGCCGATCTTCAGCCGCATCAGCGTGCGAATCACCCGCGGCGCGAGCGACCAGACGACGAGAAAGGCGAGCAGCGCCGCCATGGTGGCGCGAAACAGCGGACTGCCGTACGCGTAGTCGGTGTTCCCCCCCGCCCACCAGTCGGAAAGCTCATACAGCATGCTGCGATCCGCTCTCCCGCTGGTTCGCTTCGGCCCCCAACATCGACGTGAACCGCTCCGCCACGACTTCCAAGCCAACCCCGCGCGATCCCTTCAGCAACACCACGTCGCCGCTGCGCACACGATGCACGCACGCCGCGGCGGCTTCCGTCGCATCCGCATGCTGGTGCACCTCGGCGTCGCACGCTTCGAGCACGGGCGCCATCCACCGCCCCGCCGCACCAACCAGATGAATCTCCGCGCATCCCGCTTCAGCCAACCACGCAGCGGCCTCCGCGTGCAGCGCCGCCGCCCGCTCGCCCAACTCCAGCATCTCACCGATCACCGCGACGCGCCGATATGCCGACGGTGCAGCTTTGAGCCACGCGATCGCAGCCTGCAGGCTCGCCGGATTCGCGTTGTACGCGTCGTTCATCAGCATCACGTCGCCGAGACGCAGCAGTTCCGAGCGTTGCGGCGGACCGCTGCAACGCGCCAGTGCGCCCGCGATCTCGCTGTCGTGCAGCCCGAGCCGCCGCGCGACCGCGATCACACCGAGTGCGTTGCTCACCTGATGCCGACCGGGCAACGGCGTTCGAAAGACCGTATCGCCTCCGGTAGCGGTGAACGTCGCGTGATCAAACTTCAGATCGACTTCACGCGGACGCAAATCCGCCGGCGCGTCGAGCGCGAAGGTCGCGACATCAAGTCGCTCGCGATGCGCGTCCAGAAATGGCTGGATGGCGGGCGTGTCGACGTTCACCGCCGCATATGCTCCCTGCGGCAACGCGTCCAAGACCGCGGTCTCTTCTCGCGCCACGCCCTGCAGATCTCCGAAGCCGGCGAGGTGCTCCTCGCTGATGCTGGTGATGATGGCGTGTGTAGGTTGCACGATCGCCGCGAGGTGCGCGACTTCTCCGGGTGCGTTCGACCCGATCTCCACCACCAGGAAGGCGTCGTCGGCACGCGCCGCCAGCAGTGTGAGCGGCACGCCGACGGCGTTGTTAAAGCTCTTCACGCTGCCGCTGCCGCGCATCCGGCTCGACAAGACTTGCGTGAGCAACTCCTTGGTCGTCGTCTTGCCGTTACTACCTGTCACGGCAACCACCGGCTGAAGCAAACGACGCCGATGCGCCGCCGCCAGATCGCCAAGCGCGGCAAGCGTGTCGTGCACCACCAAACACGGCGTGTCGTCGCGTAACGCGTCGCCCGACAAACGCTCGACCGCCGACGCCGCGACGATCACCCCCGCGGCGCCGCGCTCGATTGCGCCGCGAACGTGATCGTGTCCGTCAAAACGGTCGCCGCGCAGCGCGACAAACCACGCATCGCGCGTCAACGTGCGACTGTCGGTGGAAATCGCTGTGATAGGCGCTCGGGTCGCCGCGCCGATGACCCGCCCGCCGGTCGCCTCCGCTGCTTCCGACAGGGTGAGCTTCATCAGACCTCCGCCGGCGTCGCTGCGACGACTTCACGCACGACGCGCGCGTCGTCGAACGGCAGCCGCTCAGCTCCGACGATCTGATAGCGCTCGTGCCCCTTGCCCGCCACCAGCACGATGTCATCCGGCTCCGCGGCCGCCAACGCGAGTTTGATCGCGGTGCGCCGATCGTGCTCAACGACCGTCTTGCGACGGTCAGCGTCTTCGAGCCCCCCAAGCACATCGTTTGCGATCGATTGCGGGTCCTCGCTGCGCGGGTTGTCGCTAGTGAGCAGCAGTACGTCCGCGAAGCGCGCGGCCGCTTGTCCCATCAACGGCCGCTTGGTCTTGTCACGATCGCCCCCGCAGCCGAACACGACAATCAAACGTCCGCGAGCAAGCGGCTTCAGCACGCGACATACGCTGTCGAGCGCATCGGGCGTATGTGCGAAATCAATGAACACCGACAGCGGCTCGACGCCGTCAATCCGCTCCAACCGTCCCCGCACCGGCTCCACCGCCTCCAGCCCGGCGACGATCGCCTCCCACTTCACCCCGAGCGCCGTTGCGATCCCCGTCGCCGCCAACGCGTTCGCCACGTTGTGGCGCCCGATCAGCCGGGTGCGCAGCGTCGCGCGCTCCTGTTCACATTTCAGCTCAAAGCTGACGCCATCGACGCGCGTCGCGAGCACCCGTCCCGCGATGTCGGCGCGATCGTCAAACCCGAAGGTCAGCCGCCGCGCCCCACAATCGCGCAGCATTCGATCCGCCCAGGCGTCATCACCGTTCACCACCGCCGCCGCCCTGTTGTCGAGCTGTTCAAACAGCAGCGCTTTCGCCGCCGCGTATGACTCCATCGAACCATGGAAATCGAGGTGATCCTGCGTCAGATTCGTGAAGGCGCCGACCCGAAACGGCAGACCGTAAGTTCGATCGAGCGCCAGCGCGTGGCTCGACACTTCCAGCACCGCCGCCGTCGCCCCCGCGTCGACCGCCCGGCGCAGCAGCCGCCCGATGTCGAGCGGTCCCGGCGTGGTGAGCTTGGCTGGCAGAACGCCGTCGCACGTGTCGTACTCGACCGTACCGAGCAAGGCGCAACGCCGTTCGGCGGCGCGCAGGATGGCGCGCGTCAGATGCGCGACCGTGCTCTTGCCGTTCGTTCCCGTCACACCGACCAGTTGCAGCGTGGATCGGGCGTGTTGATCCAGGTCGTACCACCGCCACGCCAGTTGCGCGAGCACGCGCCGCGGTGCGGCGCACTCGATCGCGACCGCCGGGGGGCTGACGGGCGGCAGGTTGGCGCCCAGCACCGCCGTGGCGCCCCGTCGCAACGCGTCTTGAATGAAGCAGCGGCCGTCGACGGCGGCGCCTTCGATCGCGACAAAGAGCCCTCCCGCCGCCACGTGACGCGAATCGTCGAACACGCCGCTGACCCGGGTCTCCCCGCAGGCTCGTCGCGCCCGATCGTCCACCAGGTCGGCCAGAAGTTCATCGAGCTTTCGCACGCGCCCATACTCCAGACGGGTTGTCGAACGCTAATCCTCGCCGCCTGCGGCCGCGTCGCCAGACTCGCACGGGGTGCGAAGGTACGTCAGCGTTTCGTCGACAATCGCAGCCGCCGTCGGGGCCGCAACAACACCCCCATAATACGCTCGCCCCCCCACCGAGTAGATCGAGACCAACACCGTAATCCGTGGCGCCTCCGCCGGCGCGCCGCACATGAACGACCCCACGTAGTGCCCCGCCGCATATCCGCGACCGTCAGCCCGCGCGACCTGCGCCGTGCCCGTCTTCCCAAACACCTGATACCCTTCCAGAATCGCGTTGCGGCCCGTCCCGCGCGGCGAGACGACTTCGGTCAACGCCGTCATCCGGAACGTGTCTGCGACGGTCTCATCCAGAACCCGGCGCACAATCTGCGGCGTCGAGTAATCTTCGCGAATCTCACCCTGCGGCCCGATCACCCCACGCACGATCCGCGGCTGCATAAGCAAGCCGCCGTTGCAGAACGCGTTAAAGGCGTTCAATAGCTGGATCGGGGTCGCCGCCACTTCCTGCCCAATCGGGATCGACTGGGTGGAATAGTCGGTCCACGCTTCCAGCGGCGCGAGCAAACCCGCGTGTTCGCCAGGCAGCGGCAGCCCAGTCACTTGCCCAAAACCGAAGCGGCGCACGTACTCGTTCAACCGCGCGTTGCCGCAGCGGTCCGCCAGCAACCCCATCCCGATGTTGCTCGACTTGCTGATGATCCCGACCGCCGTGAGCTCGCTGTAGGCGTGCGTGTCATTCACGGTGCGGCGCCCGAAACGCCGACTGGGTCCATTGATCGCGAACGTCTCGTCCAGCGCCACCAGACCGTCTTGCAGCGCGGCGCTCATCACGAACGGTTTGAAAATGCTGCCCGGCTCGTAGCTGTCCGAAATCGCCCGGTTTCGCAGCAGCTCGCGCTCGGCGTCGTCAGCCCCGACCGACAGCGGCTGCGCCGGATCAAATCCCGGCTCGACCGCCATCGCCAGCACCTCGCCCGCGTGCGGATCCATCACCACCGCCACGCCCCATTGTGCATCGAACGTGTCGAGTGCATCGCGGAGGCGCCGCTCGGCGATGCGCTGCACGAACGCATCCAGCGTCAACACCACCGAATCGCCGTCCTGCGGCGCTGCCGATTCGCTCGGCAACGACTCCAGGCGTCGTCGCGCCGAGTCGACCGTCGCCGCGCCGCGCCCGTCGACCCCGGTGAGCGACGCGTCAAACGCCTGCTCGATCCCCGCCAAACCGGTTTGCTCAGCCCGCTGCACGAACCCGATCACATGCGCGGCGGTGCGGCCCAGCGGATAGTCGCGCCGCGGTTCGTAGCGCACGCCGAAACCCCGCAAGCGCGGCCTTTCACGCCGCATACGCTGAAACGCCAGCAACTCCGCCTCGGTCACGTGCCGCTTCACCCACACAAAGCCGGGGTTGGCGGGAGACGCCATGTCTTCCAGCAACTGTTCGGCGTCAACGCCGTCGAACAGCGGGGCGACGCTGTAGGCGGCGAACTGCCGATCGTTCTCGGGGATGCTCGAGGGATCCATGAAGACGCTCGGGCGCCGCGTCGACCCCGCGAGGACACGCCCCCGCACATCGAGAATGTCGCCGCGCTGCGCCGGAATCGTTAGTGCAGCGGTGCGCTGCGCCGCTGCGCTGCGTCGCAGGTCGGCGCCGTCGTTGTACTCCACATACACCAGCCGCCCCGCCCCGCCCAGCAGGAGCAGCCCGACGCAACCCAGCAGCCATTCACCAGAACGCGCCATCCTGATTCGCCTCTTCTACTGCGATCCGTCGGGCGCCGTCTTGCCGCTGTCGCGGTTGCGGTCGCCATTGCTCAGCAACACCGCGCTGCGCCGGCGAGCGAGTTCCAACCGCCGCCCGTCGACCGTCTGCTGCAGTTCGCGGATGTCGCGCTCGAGCTTCGACATCTGATAGTTCAGTCGCGTGGTCTCCGTGCGCAACACCACCACCGCCAACATCACCACGAGAATCCCGGTCAACAGCACCGAAATTCGCCACCGCGTCATCTACACGCCTCGCGTCGTCGCCACTACGGGGTCCATCGGCAACTTCAGCCGCATGCCCGGATAGATTCGATCCGGCCGATCCAGTTCGTTCAATTCGACAATTTCGACCCAACGGCCTTCGTCCCGCAACTCCCGCTTCGCGATGCGGGCGACCGAGTCACGCGCCGCCACCACATACCACACATAATCAACCGCCGTAGACGAAGGAGAGCCCGGACCGTCCTGCTCGGCCGACCGCGCCAACAGACGCCGTGCATTCGGGTCCGGGATCACCAACTCATCGCCGACGCGAACGTGATCCGGGTTGTCGGAAAGCTGTGGGTTCGCCGCTAGCAGCAACGCCATCTGATCCGGACCGGCCGAGCCGTAGTACCGCGAGGCCAGCAGCGAAAGCGACTCGCCGGCGACGACGCGATGAACCCGTTCTTCGCGGGGCTCCCCAACGTTTTCGAACTGCGCCAGCACAGCCGCGCCTGTGGCCGGGGCCGCGACGGTCGCCGCCGCAACCAGTGTGCCCCCGCCGCTGCTCGCCGGAACCGCCGCGTTCGCCAGGGCCGGCGGAGCGGTCACTTCCGCAGGATTCTCCGTCGGATCCAAACCCGTGAGCGGCGGCAGCGGCAGCGGACGTCGTCTAGGTCGCGCGTCGGCGTACGCGGGGGCGAGCGCCGCCGCGTCGATCTCGACCGCCCGCTCCACCACACTCGGCACCGCAAAACGCACCGCCACCTGACGCGGCGGCGGCGTCGCCGTCGTCGCGAACACGTCGCTCGAACGCACCGGCGACGGCAAGCCGCCCGCCGAACGCGCCACCTGATCGAGCAGGGTCGTCATGCCCACGATAAAACCGAGGCACACCAGCAACGAAGCCTTCATACCGAGCGTCACGTCGATCCTCCCTGATCCTGACGCCGTAAAAACCTAAAGTCGCTCAGCGGCCCGCAGCTTCGCGCTGCGGCTCCGCCGATTGGTTCGTCGTTCCTCGGGCCCCGCGATCACCGGGCGCTTCGTGAGCTCACGAAACGTCTTCGCTTGCTTCGCTTCGCGCAGAAAGCGCTTCACCACGGCGTCTTCGAGGCTGTGAAAGCTGATGATCACGAGGCGTCCGCCTTTCCGCAGCAGCGGCGTGATCGAGCCGCAGAACATCTCGAGCCGCTCGAGCTCCTGATTCACCGCAATGCGCAGCGCCTGGAACACGCGCGTCGCCGGATGCGACTTGCCTTCACCGCCGAGCGCCGATTCGACCGCCGCCGCGAGCGCTTTGGTGGTCGTGATGCGGCCGCTATGACGCACCTCGCAGATGCGACGCGCCACGCGCCGGCTCTGCGTTTCCTGCCCGAACTCGTAGAAAATGTCCGCCAGCTCCTGCTCGCTCAGCGCGTTCACCAGGTCCACCGCTTGTCGCTTCTGGTTCTGGTCAAACCGCATATCGAGTGGACCCTCGCGATCGAACGAAAAGCCGCGCTCCGGCTGATCGAGTTGCGCGCTGTTCACCCCCAGGTCGAGCAACGCGCCGTCCAGCGCATCGACGCCGAGGCGATCGAGCACCGCGGGCGTATCGACGTAGCTTGCGTGTTCGAGGCGCGCTTCAACTTCGCGAACCCCGGCTAGTCGCGTCCGTGCACTCGCCAGCATCACTTGGTCAATGTCGAGCCCGATCAGCCGACCGCCGGGCGCCAGACGCTCGGCGATCTGCAGCGCGTGCCCGCCGAGCCCGACCGTGCCGTCGAGCATTGTCGCGCCGGGACGCGGAGCAAGGTGCTCGAGCACCTCCGCGAGTAGCACCGGCTCATGTTGGAATGACTCCGGCAGCGTCACCGTCGTTTCACCCTGCGCCAACCGCACGACGCACAAGACTGGACATGTCGCCCCGCACACGAGTACCCTGCTCGACGCTTCACCCTGGCGGGGGTGAAGGCGGGAGGCCGCCCCGCATCCTCCATGACGCGGGGACGGCCGGAGATCTACGAGCCATCCTGGCTCGCATGTATCGCGACGTTGCTCAGGGTCGGTCCTATGGGCGGTAGGACCATCGTCGCGCTACGTTTGTCACCGTTCGGCGGAGGCTGCGGCGGGCCGCGCTCTTCGGCTCGCCGCAACCACGTTTCTCGCCAAACCCAACCAATCGCTCGTCAAATCCGCTACGACGTCATTGCGGCAGCGGCCTCTGTTTCGTTCGCCGACTCGCGGCTGCGGTGCACGTCGAGCTCGCTCATCGCGTGCGCCCGCATTTGTTCGTACCGTTCCCAGCCTTCCGCCTCGAAGGCGTCGTATGCGGCTCGGTCCCACACTTCCAGGTGGTCATGCACGCCGCATAGCGTGATCTCGCGCTGCAGTCCGGCCCACTTGAGCAAGCGCTCGGGGATAGTCACGCGCCCCTGGTTGTCCGCCTCGAGCAAGACCGCCTGCGAATATTCGAACTGCGCCCAAGTGAACGTCTCTTCACTAAACGCGTCCGCCTGGTAGAAGTGGTCGCGGAGGTTCTCGAAGTACGCGTTGGGATAGAGCCGCAACGTTCCGCGCCGCCGGCCCGGGACCACGTAATACGCCCGGCCGTCGGTTTCGCGCACCATCTGGTCCCGCACCACAAAGGGGATCGACAGCCGATTCTTGGCGTCGATGGTGAGGGGGAAGGCGCCGACGAAGAACATGACCGGTGGCTCTCAATCTCCACTGGAGCCCCACTCAGGCTCCACTCGTTGTACTGATCGGCGTACAAGCGCCGAAATCTTTGCTCTTGACAGGGACACTCTACCACTGGAACACCACTCTGCAAGCGCAAACCAACCAAAAGCAGCCACTTTTCCCAAAGTGCCGCGCCACACCACGTCGCGCTAAACCGAAATTAACACAAGATATGGGGCGACGCCACCCCGCACCCGCCCCAAAGCATCTATCAGTTGTGGTTCACCGACATCCGATCCCACGACTCCCGCACCAGATGCAATCCGTGAACGCAATGCTCAAAGTGCGTGCTCAACTGCCGCAACAGCTCGCAAGGCGGCTCCAACGCCGGAACGTCGATCTCGCCGGCGATCCCGTACGAGCGCTTGCCCTCCCGCAGATACTCGTCGAGCCGATCGGCGCCAGAGACCCGCGGACGCAACTGCTCGGGGTAGACCCCGGTCCAGAACAACGTGAAGTCGCCGATGTAGCGGTTCACCAGCCGCTGACGCACTGTGTCGCTCACGTCCGGTCCGACCTGCGCCGCCATCCGCATCTCCGAAACCTCGCGAATCGTTTGTCCGTTGACGCCGCGGAGTCGGAAAACGTCGTCGATATGGATGAATTCGGTGAGTAGTTGCGTGAGATAGTTGGTGACCTTGACGTCGCAGATGCCCACATCAGAGAAGAACGCCTGTTCGACCACACCAGCGAAGAGCTGCCGCAGCGGATGTCGACTGCCAATCTCACATCGCATCACACACACCTCGAAAGCGAAGGGCTCGCGTCATCGTCACTCCAGACAGACGTCCTTCGCTCTGTCCATCTTACATTTTGGCGCCAACGCCTGAAGCGTTTTTCACGGCCAACGACCGATGCGCAAGCGTCCGCAAACCGCGCCCGATTCGTGCGCATCGGTGTGAACGCCGGCACATTGGAGTTTTCGCGCGGCTATCGGACAAGCGACCTACCGACGCCCACGCCGCGGCGGCGCCTCCATGCCCTCGGGACGACCGAAAATCATACGTCCCGCCGATGTCTGCAACACACTCGTGACGACGATCGCGATCTCGTCATTGATGTGATCGCGGGCGTTCTCCGCCACCACCATCGTACCGTCTTCCAGATAACCCACGCCCTGTCCGGCTTCTTCACCCGGCTTGATGACCCGCACCCGCATCGTCTCGCCGGGCAGCACGACCGGCTTGAGCGCGTTGGTCAGGTCGTTGATGTTGATCACGTCGACGCCGCGTAGTTGCGCGATTTTGTTGAGGTTGTAGTCGTTGGTGACCACGCGGCCGTCGAGCTTCTTGGCCAGCGCCAATAGCTTCGCGTCCACATCGCCGGCTTCCTCTACGCTCGGCAGTCTCGTGTCGGAGATCTTGATCTCGACCTTGTCGTTGGTCTGCAGCTTGTTGAGCATGTCGAGCCCGCGCCGACCGCGATTCCGCTTCAGCTTATCCGCGCTGTCGGCGACTGCTTGCAGCTCCTGAAGCACGAATCGCGGGATGATGAGCGGTGCGTCGATGATCCGCGTGTCGCAGATGTCCGCGATGCGCCCGTCGATGATCACGGAGGTGTCGAGCAGCAACGGCCGCGCGCCGCGCGTTTGCTTCGCAAACTCGACATAGGGAATCACGAACCGAACGTCATCCTTCGTTTGCAGCACGAAACTGATCGACAAATAGCAGCACACAATGCCGATCAGCAGTTTCACCGCCACCAACACCCCCTGCGCTCCCTGCACGCGCTCGCGCAATGGATCGCTGAGACCGGACAGATCTTCGAGCGCCAGCTCCGGCTGAAACGCCTGCACCAGCAAATCGACGATGAGCGCCAAACCCGCGGCGAACGCCATCCCGACGACCAGCCCCAGAAAGGCGCCTGAGAGCGCCGCAAGGCTCTTGCGGGTGACGAAGACATCAACGCCGACCATCAGCACTGCGATGCCCACCGCAGCGGTCACCAGCAACCAGCCGTATCGCTCCGACTCCTCCGTTTGAAACGCGGTGAAACTCACCGCGACCATCATCAGCACGAACAAGCCGCGCAGCACCCAGATCACCATGCGTCATGCACTCCGTATAATTTCGCCGCGAGACCAATGGACCATCGAATGAGCGTGCGAATGAAAGAGGACGCCCGCGGCGGCAACGCCCGACGATCGACTAGGGATTCTGACGCCGCGCCGCGCGCCGCTCAACGTCGAGTTCCGTCCACCCGCACGACGCAGCCGGCACTGGCCGTCCGCTGGGCCGCTGGCATCTCGCGTTTGCGGCGCGACGTGGTGTTGCGGCCCGTGATGGATCAGGTTGGTCCGTTCACCATGAAGACAACGACGCAACCGTTCCGTGCGCTCGTCGGCTCGATCGTGCACCAACAGGTGTCGATGAGCAGCGCGGCCGCCGTCATGCAACGACTGAAAGCGCTCTGTCCCGGCGGAAGGCTCTCGGCGCGTTCGGTTGCGGCATTAAGCGCAGACCAGCTCCGCAGCGCCGGCTTGTCACGCCAAAAGATGAGCTACATTCACGACATCGCCGCGCGCTTCACCCGCCGTGAACTGACCGCAGCCAAGCTTAAGCGGCTGGATGACGCCGCCGCGATGGAGACGCTGGTTGCGCTGCGCGGCGTGGGGCGCTGGACGGCGGAGATGGTGCTGCTGTTCTGTCTTGAGCGGCCGGACGTGTGGCCGGTCGACGACCTGGGCTTGCAGAAAGCCCTCGCGCGCCTCTATGAACTACCTGCTACGCCGGATCGCGCGGCAACCGAGCCGATGGGCGATCGCTGGCGCCCGTGGCGGAGCATCGCGACGTGGTACCTGTGGAAGTTGATGGAAGGCCCGCGGGAGCCCGCAATCGCTTAGCCAGGGGCGCCGAGCCCCACGCCGGGAACAACGCATGTCAGGCTCGCCGACAGGTCCTATGCAACGGCTCATCGACGCGCTCACGCGGTTGCCGGGCATCGGGGCGCGGTCTGCGGAGCGCATCGCGTTCCATCTGCTCAAAGCCGATCGCGACGAAGCCCTCGGGCTCGCTCGCGCCATCGCCGACACCAAAGAAAAGCTGCGTCCGTGCCGCATCTGCTTCAACATTGCTGAAGGCGAGCGGTGCCACATCTGCGCCGACGAGCGTCGCGACGCGGGCTTGGTGGTCGTCGTCGAGCAACCCAAAGACCTGATCGCGCTCGAGAACACAGGATTGGTTCGCGGCCGCTACCACGTCCTCATGGGCCGCATCGCACCGCTCGACGGCGTCGAACCGAGCCATCTGACCATCTCGGCCTTGGTCGACCGAGTGAAAGCCGGCGGGGTAAACGAGGTGCTGCTCGCGACCAATCCGACGGTCGAAGGCGACGCCACGGCGCTCTTCATTCGCGACGCACTGCAACCCACGGGGGTTAAGGTGACGCAGTTGGCCCGCGGCATCGCGCCGGGATCGCACATCGAATTCGCCAATCGCTCGATGCTCGAGGCGGCGCTGCACGGGCGCGATCCGACCGGTCGAACAGGGGGTGGCGGCTAGCCGACAAGCCATCCCGCGTTTTGTCGCGAGCGGGCGGGCTCAGGGCGTGAGCCGACTCCACGCCTGCGATCCGGTTACCTGTGCCGCTAAACTCTCGGCGTGAGCGAAACATTTGACATAGTCGTTGTCGGAGGTGGACACGCCGGCGCTGAGGCCGCCTCGGCCGCGGCGCGCGGCGGCGCGAGTGTGGCGCTGGTGACATTCAACCGCCACGCCATCGGTCGACTCTCCTGCAACCCCGCGATCGGAGGCATCGGCAAGGGTCAGATGGTGCGCGAGATCGACGCGCTGGGCGGCCTGATGGGACTGGTCTCAGACGAAGCCGGCATCCAATTTCGCATGCTGAATCGACGCAAGGGTCCCGCTGTGTGGGCCCCGCGCGCCCAAGTCGACTGCGACCTCTATCCCGAGGCCCTGCAACGCCGACTGCGCGAGAACGCGAGTCTCACGATCGTCGAAGCAGGCGTTGACGAACTGCTCGTCGAGACCCTCGCGACAGGCGGCAGTCACCATGCCGCGCTCGCGATCACCGGCGTCCGGCTCTCGACCGGAGCGACGCTCGCATGCCGGGCGGTCATCATCACGTCGGGAACGTTCCTGCGCGGCCTGATGCACACGGGAGAGCAGCAGTCGGTCGGCGGCCGCGTTGGTGAACAGGCCGCGGTGGGCCTGAGCGCCTCACTCGAACGCCTCGGGCTGCAGCTCGGACGCCTCAAGACCGGCACGCCCCCCCGCCTTCGCCGCGACACCATCGACTTCGACCGACTCGAAGCCCAGGCCGGCGACGATCCGCCCACGCCGTTCAGCTTCATGACCGCGCAGCTCGACGTCGAGCAGGTGTGCTGCTGGATCACCTACACCAACCCCGAAGTCCATGAGCACATCCGCACCAATCTGCACCGCGCGCCGATGTACTCCGGCGGCATCAAGAGTCGCGGGCCGCGCTATTGCCCGAGCATCGAAGACAAGGTGGTGCGCTTCGCCGACAAGGACCGACACCAGCTCTTTCTCGAGCCCGAAGGCCGCAACAGCGACCGCATCTACGCCAACGGCATCAGCACGTCTTTGCCCGAAGACGTGCAGCGGCGTGTGCTGGCGGAGATTGAGGGTCTCGAGCGGGCGGAGATCGCACAGCTCGGCTACGCGGTCGAGTATGACTTCGTGCCGCCGGAGCAGATCGACGCGACGCTGATGACCAAGCGGGTGCGCGGCTTGTTTCTGGCGGGCCAGATCAACGGCACCAGCGGGTATGAAGAAGCCGCGGCCCAGGGCCTGCTCGCGGGGGTCAACGCCAGGGCGCTGCTTAGCGGAGCCGAGCCTCTCGTGCTGCGGCGTGACGAAGCGTACATCGGCGTGATGATCGACGACCTCGTGACGCAGGAACACCTCGAGCCCTACCGCATGTTCTCGTCGCGGGCGGAGCACCGGCTGCACCTCCGCTACGACAATGCTGACGCGCGGCTGACCGGGCGTGGTCGTGCGGTGGGGTTGGTGGATGACGTTCGCTGGGCGCGCTTTGAGCAGACACAGGCGACGATGCGCGAATTTTGCGCGTTACTCGACGCGACCATCGTAGACGGTAAGCCGCTCGCGACGCATTTGCGTCAACCCGACGTCGACATCGAGCGTTACGCCGGCGCAGCGCCTGCGCTGCGTGCGTACCTGCCGCAGCGCGACGTGGTGCGTCGTGTGCTGAACGACCTGCGTTACGCCGGCTACATCGGCCGGCAGTCGCGTCTGATCGAGCGTGAGCAGGCGCTTGCGAGCCGTGAGATCCCCAGGGGCTTTGATTATCGAACCATCCCGCACCTGCGTCGCGAGGCTCAGGAGCGTCTTTCGGCCGTTCGTCCGCGAAATCTCGGCCAGGCCGGGCGCGTCAGCGGCGTGCACCCTACGGACATTCACCTACTCATAATTGCGCTACGGTCCGCCGATAGGAAGAATGTCGGGGCAAGTGAGCACATCTATTGACAGGCAGCCTCTTGCGAGAGGCCGCAGCACTCGTTAATGTGGAAATAGGGAAATTGGGTAAACCTGACGAGCGTGACGGACGCAACTTTCAGTGGCGAGCGAAACATCGCTATTTAACAAAGAAGTCTTCACAACTGGCGAAGTTGCCGAGATCTGCAACGTCAGCCAGCAGACCGTCATTCGCAATTTTGACAGCGGTCGACTGCAAGGCTTTCGCGTACCCGGTTCCCGCTTTCGACGCATCCCGCGCGAAAGCCTCGTCAAGTTCATGCGCGAATTCAACATCCCACTCTCCCGCCTCGAAGGCGGACGCAAGCGCGTGCTCGTCGTCGACGACGACCCCGACATCGTCGAAATGGTTGTCGAGTTACTCGAGCGCGACGGACGCTTTCAGGTCGAAGCGGCGGCAACCGGTTTCGACGCTGGCGCCCAGGCCGAGCGGTTTCAACCGCATGTGATCGTGCTTGACTATCGCCTGCCGGATATCGATGGCGCCGCGGTGTGCCGCAGTATCCGCTCCGATCCACGCAAGAGCGGAATGCGAATCATTATGATGTCGGGAGTGGTCCATCCGGATGAAATCGAGCGCCTGCGAGCGGAAGGGGCCGACGAGTTCCTGAACAAGCCGTTCAGCATTCAGCAGCTCATGGACAAAATCACTGAACTGACCACCGCCTAGCCGTGCAGCGGCGGGTGCGAGTGCCGACTGGCTGGCGTTTCCCGTGCGCCGGCGTAAGATCTTGGGTGTGACACGCAGCCCGAACCGATTTCATCCACACCTTTCGCTCGCGACGTGTGCCGTGCTCGCGGCGCTCGTCGGTTGTGCGGATCCGCTCGCTGGGCCGAGTTACCGATCAGTGCGGATTAACGCCGCCCCTGCCCAGGTGCTGAGCGTTGCGACCCTCGTGCTCCGCACGGAGTTTCCCGAACTACGGATCGACAGCGACGAGCGGTCGATCGAGTCGAATCCCGTGCAGTACACCACCACCCGCGACAGCGGCACCACCCGCGACATCGTCGGCGGCGAAACCCGCATGCGACGCCGTGCCGCTTTTGTCGTCGACCCGGTCGGCGGTGGCTCGGTGGCTCGGTTGCGTGTCGCCGTGGAGCGCAAAGACACGGAACGGCGCACCATCGCGTCGCAGCCGCGAGCGGGTTTTGGGCATCCTGAGGGGGCCAGTGCGATCGAGAACGACACCGAGCTCACGGCGGACCAGCGCGAGGTGTGGACGAGCGTGGGCCGCGACAGTGCGCTCGAGCGAGCGCTGCTCGACGAGATCAGCGCCCCGTTCGAACCCGCCGACGCTTTAGAGCCGGCATCCGCCGCGCCGTAAGCGTTTCGACGAAACCAAAACCCCTCCCGCTCAAGGAAGCTTGATGCACCCATATTTCAATCAGTCGTTGCGTGAAGCGGATGATGCGATCTGGCAGGCGCTGCAGGCCGAACAAAAACGCCAACACAGCACGCTCGAACTCATTGCGTCGGAGAACCATGTCTCCAGCGCCGTCCGCGAGATCACCGGGTCAGTCTTCACCAACAAGTATGCGGAAGGCTATCCCGGCAAACGCTATTACGGCGGCTGTGTGAATATGGATACGGTCGAGGAACTCGCGCGCGAGCGGGCGCAGCAGCTCTTCGGCTGTCAGTTTGCGAATGTGCAGCCGCACTCGGGCGCTTCGGCGAACATCGCGGTGTTTCTTGCGTGTCTGCAGCCCGGCGACACGATTCTGTCGCTCGATCTCGCCCACGGCGGACACCTGTCGCACGGTCTCAAAGTCAACGTCAGCGGCGCCTGGTTCAACGTGGTGAGCTACGGCGTGCAGCGCGACAACGAACGGATCGACATGGCGGATGTGCGCAAGCTGGCGCTCGAGCACAAGCCGAAAATGATCATCGCCGGATTCTCCGCCTATCCGCGGCAGCTCGACTTCGCAGCGTTTGGCGAGATTGCGAAGGAAGTTGGCGCGCGGCTGCTGTGCGACGTCGCCCACATCGCCGGCATTATCGCCGCGGGGCTGCACCCGTCGCCGATCCCGCATGCCGACTTCACCACCACCACCACGCACAAGACGCTGCGCGGCCCGCGCGGCGGCATGATTCTGTGCAACGATGAAGCCAACGCGAAGCTGATGAACCGCTCGGTGTTTCCCGGTTCGCAAGGCGGACCGCTCATGCACGTGGTCGCGGCGAAAGCGGTCGCGTTCGGCGAGGCGCTGCGGCCGGAATTCAAGCAGTATCAGCAGCAGATTCTCGACAACGCCAAAGCGCTCGCCGAGTCACTGAACGGGCACGGCTATCGGCTCGTTTCGGGCGGCACTGACAACCATCTGATGATGGTCGACTTGCGTGCGGTGCACCCCGACCTCACGGGCGCGCAAGCCGAGAAGTGGCTCGAAGCCGCGGGTGTCATCACCAACAAGAACATGATTCCGTTCGACGAGCGCAAAGCGACCGACACCAGCGGTCTGCGAATCGGCACGCCGGCGCTCACCACGCGTGGCATGCAGGCCGAGGAGATGCAGCGGGTCGCGCGGCTGATCCATGAAGCGTTGTCGTCAGGCGGCGACGAGGCGACGCTGGCGAAGACGCGCGGCGCGGTCGAAGAACTGTGCAACCAGTTTCCGCTGCACTGACCGTTTCTCTCGCCTTCAGCATGTTCCACCCTAGAGACGGACGCGGAAGCGCGCGCCGGCGTTCCGGAGGCAGTGCGCGATGCACCCGCGACGCCGGGATCTGCTGCTAAGATGGGGCGGTTCCGACGAGCGAGGACGTCGCCTGCATGGATGCTTTGGTTGTTTCAGCTCGCGAGCCCGGCCGGATTCGGCTGGTGCACGATCACCCCAAGCCCACTCCGCGCCCCGGCGAGGTGCTGATCGAGGTCGTCCGCGCTGGCGTGTGCTCGACCGATCTCGAAATCGTGCGCGGCTACATGGGCTTTTCCGGCGTGCCCGGACACGAGTTCGTCGGCACGGTCATTGAGGGCCCGCCGGACTTGAAGGGCCAGCGCGTGGTCAGCGAGATCAACTGCGCGTGCGGCAAGTGCGACCTCTGCCGCCGCGGCATGCCGACCCATTGTCGGCGACGCAGCGTGATCGGCATCTTGAACCATGATGGCGCGTTTGCGACGCACGTGGTCGCGCCGGCGATCAATTGTCACATCGTGCCCGATGAGATTGACGATGACGCCGCCGTCTTCGTCGAGCCGGTGGCGGCGGCGGTGCAGGTGGTGCGACACTGCGCGGTCGAGCCGCGGATGCGTGTGGCGGTGCTGGGGTCGGGGCGTTTGGGTTTGCTCTGTGCGCAGGTGCTGGCGCGCTACCACGCGAACGTGTTGGTGGTCGGGCGCAACCCGCACTCGCTCGCGCTCGCCGAGGGCTTCGGGCTCGATGCGCGGGGGGCGAAAGAGGTGCAGCCGACGGCTGATAACGACATTGTCGTCGAGTGCACCGGCAACCCCGACGGTCTGCGTTTGGCGCTTCAGATGGTGCGGCCGCGCGGGGTGCTGGTGTTAAAGAGCACGTACGCCGAGCCGCAGGCCGTTGATTTGGCGCCCATCGTGATCAACGAGGTGCGCGTGCTGGGCAACCGCTGCGGACCGTTTCCCGACGCCATCGAACTGCTGCAGAAGGGCCGCATTCAGGTGCAGCCGTTGATCAGCGATCGCTTTCCGCTGGCGGACGGGGTGGCGGCGTTCAAACGGGCGGCCGAACGTGACGCGATGAAAGTGCTGATCGACCCGCAAACCACGACCAAGGATGCGTCATGCAAACGCGGCTGATCGAGGATCGACGCTACCTGCAGTTTTCCGAGCTCGCCGACGAGCCCGGGCTGGTGCACGCCTTCTCGACGCGGCCGCATAACATGTCGCCGAAGGCCGATGTTGAAGCCGGCGCCGACGCGAACCGGGCGCAGTTTGCACTCGACTTCGATCTATCACCCAATCAGCTCTCCTTCGCGCGTCAGATTCACGAGCCCAAGTTGGCGGTGATTGACGCCACGCACGAACCCGGGCCGGTGCTGGACGTCGACGGCTTGCTCACCGCAACGTCGGGCCGCGCGCTGATGACGTTTTCGGCCGACTGCCCGCTCGTGCTGGTCTACGACCCGCAGACGCCGGCGGTCGGCACGGCGCACGCGAGTTGGCGCTGCACGGTGGCGAACATCGCGACGGCGCTGGTCGAACGCATGTCGCGCGAGTTCGGATCGCAGCCCGGCGATTGCTTCGCCGCGATCGGGCCCGGCGCTGGACCGGAGCATTATGAGGTGCGCAACGACGTCTACGACGCAGCGTCTCACTTTCCGGATCGCGACCGCTTCTTCCCCCGTCGTGACGGGCGGATGTACTTCGATCTGTGGGCGGCCAATACGGCCCAGCTCGCGGCGGCCGGCGTGGCGGGAGCGCGCATCTTCTGCTCCGGCTTGTGCACCATGACGCACACCGAGCTGTTCTATTCGAATCGCGCCGAGGGCGGCATTCGCGGGTTGTTCGCGTTGCTGGTCGCCCTCCGATAGCATGGCCATCGCAAGGATGCACCTCGGGAGGCGCTAATGCACCGCAACATCAACCGCTTGGTCGCGCTGACGTGTTTCTGCTGCAGCGCTGCATACGCACAAGACGGCCAGCTCTGGTGGCTTTCCGGCCGCATCGGCGACCGCGAACTCGAAGTGAACTACGACAACCACCTCTACTTCAACGAACAGGTGGTCGGCGATCGCAGCGAGCGCTTCGGCTTGCTTGAACAGGGACTGCGCCTCTCCGCGCCCATCCGTCAGACCGAGATCGATGAGTGGGTGATCGACGGCGGCGTCCGCGTTCTGGATTTCGACACCGGCGTGCAGTTTCCCGAATCACGCGAGCAGTTCCCCGGCGAGATCTACGACATTCGCGTCGGCGCCACGTATCGCCGCCAGCTCACCAACGGCTGGCTGGCGGGCGGGCGGCTGGCGGTTGGATCGGTCAGCGACCGGCCATTTGCGAGCGGCGACGAGATCCTGGTCGAGGGGACCGGCTTTCTGCGCATCCCGTCCAACGACAACGCCGCGTGGCTGTTGCTGCTGAACTACTCCAACAACCGCTCGTTCCTGCAAAACGTTCCGCTGCCGGGCTTTGCGTATGAGCGGCGGTTCGATCAGCGATTGAGCGTGCTGGCGGGACTGCCTTTTTCGGCCGTGCGCTGGTCGCCGGTCGACAAGCTGACGTTCGACGCGTCGTACATCATTCCCCGGCAGGTGCGTGCTCAGGCCAGCTACCAATTGCTCGAACCCTTGCGGCTCTACATGGGGTACGCGTGGGACAACGAACGCTACCTCTGGAGCCGGCGCGACGACGACGAGGATCGCTTGTTCTACTATGAGCAGCGGGTGGTCGCCGGGGTCCGCTGGGACCTCGTCGGAAGCGGCGGCGCTCGGACGCCGGAAAGCGTGAGCGACGAGGTGCTGTGGGCCGCGACGCAGCCGACGACTCAGCCCGACGGGCGGCGGTCGGACTGGCTCAAGGCGATGTGGCTGGATGTGTCCGGCGGTTTCGCCTACGACCGCTACTATTTCGTGGGCGAAAACTACGGCGACCGGGCGGAAGATCGCATCAAAATCAGCGACGGTCCCATCGTGCGGGTGCAATTCGGGTTACGCATGTAGGTTGCTGCGCGAACTGGGGGGAGCAACGAGTCGCTATCCCACCTTTACGGGTAAGGCCGCATTATTGACAGATCGGCGTTGATTCGGCGCAGCGCGGGCGTCTCAAGAGAATTTCTTCGTAATTAAAGGCAACGTTGAGATTCTTAGTCGCTGACTATGGGTGGTATGTGCTCGCTCGCGACCACACCACCAAGTATGCGGAGTCAATCTCGACTCAAGCTATCGCAATTGATGTCATGTCAAAACTGTCACACCTGTTAATATAGGTTCTTCCAGTAATGCGTCCGATCCCTTATCTAACCACACGTCGCGGGTCCGATGGGCTTGCGGCGAGGATTGGACGCCCCTGGCGTTATCGCTCTTTGGGGATCCCGGTCCGGCTCACGGATGGGCATTGCACGACCGACTCAGGCATCGGTCGCCGCACGGAAGCCCGCGATCGATGCCGGCCTTTCTCGCGCAGCGGTTTGGAGCGCGATTCGGGATGACCCGACAACTTAGCGCTCTACGGGTGAACCGCGCAGTCGATGCTCCCTAGCCATCAAGGACTCAGCACCACTGACCCCTGCACTTGATGGCTCCCCTCGCTCGAACCCAACCCTAGGGACCCGGCGGCCGGTTCACCCTTTTCTTGCGCTGCTTGTCTCCCGCCCTCTCAGCCACGCTCCCCGCTACCCGGCGGCCTCGTCGTCGGCCCAGGGATCGACGTCGAGCACGGGATAGTCCTCCCAGGGCAGCGCGTCATAGTGCCACCACTCCGCGTCGATCGGCGCGAATCCCTCACCCTCCATCGCCTCCCGCAGAATGCGCCGGTGCACGATGACGTTGAGCGGCAAATCGTTGTAGCTGTGCGCCGCGCGCTCGCTGAAGTCGTCGAACTCGGTCGGCATCTCCAGTTCTTCGCCGGTGTCGAGCATGATCAACGTCACGTCGACCGCCCGCCCGCGATTATGCCGTGAGCCGCGCTGCGGGTTTGCGACGTATTTCGGATCGGGCTTGATCTCCCACATGCGGCGCTGAACCGAGAGGGGGCGAAATGCGTCGAAGATCTTCAGGCCCATGCCTCGCTCGGCCAATTGCGACTGGACGCGCGCCAGCCGCTCCGCCGCGTCGCGCTCGAGATAGAGCTCTTCCGACGGATAGAGCACTTCGCCGACGAAGTTGTTCGTGGTCGCGTAGCGTGCGTCGATGACGAAGGTGGGGTCGATCTCGCGCAGCCGCACCAGCTCGGTCTCCTCCGGAGCTCGCGTGGCGCGATCGTGGAAGCGCTGTTCGTCTTGCCGCGCCGCGGTCTCGCAGCCGAACAGCGGGATAAGCAGCAGGCCCGCGGCGAGCAGGCAACGCGGGACGAATCGAATCGGGACCATGGCAGTGACCTCATTTCTTCCTGTTGGGGGCGATTCAGCGCGCCGTGGGCGCGCCGCGGATTTACGAGCGATTTCCCTTTACACCTCGCGACCGAGTGATAATGTTGCGGAGCATGCCAGTTGTACAGCGGCCACTTCGGCTGCGTGACATATCACTGGGGAGTCAAGCTGTATGCGTATAGTGCTCGTCTCGACGTACACCCACCCCATCGCCCTCGGATTGCGGTACGTGTCTTCGTACATGAAGGCCGCCGGACACGACGTGTCGATGCTCTTCATGAGCTCCAAGAAAGACACCGCGAAGGCCGACTTCAGCGAAGGCGTGCTCGAAGACTTCGTTGAGCGCTGCCGCGACGCCGAGCTGATCGGCATGGGGCTGATGACCAATACGTTCAACCGCGCCTGCCGGCTCACGGAAGTGCTGCGTGAGCGCGGCGTAAAGGCGCCGATCATCTGGGGCGGCACGCACCCGACGGTGGCCCCCGACGAGTCGATCGAAGTGCCCGACATGATCTGCGTCGGCGAGGGTGAGGAGCCGCTGCTGCAGCTTGTCGAGCACATGGAGGCCGGGAAAGACCCGAAAGGAATCGCGAGCCTCGGCTTCCGCGCCGGAGGCCCGTTTGGCAACAAGATCACGCAACGCAACCCGGTGCGCCCGCTGGAGCGCGAGCTCGACGACTATCCCTTCCCCGACTACGAACTTGAGACGCAGTGGATCGCCGGCAAAGACGCAATGGAGCCCGCCCGGCTCGACAATCTGCGCGGCACGCTCCACCGCCTGCGCATCGAGACGACCCGCGGCTGCCCCTATCCGTGCACCTTCTGCAACAACGCCGCGCTGCTCAAGGTTTACAAGGGCAAGGGCGCGTGGGTGCGGCGGCGTTCGGCCGACAACGTCATCGACGAGATCAAGCTGGCTCGCAAGTGCTTCCCGACCATCGAGGCGGTGAACATCGTCGACGATCTGTTCTTCGTCCGCAGCGAGGAGGAGATCGAAGACTTCGCGATCAAATACAAGCAGCAGGTCAACCTGCCGCTCGAGCTCGACGCGTTCCCAAACACGATCACCGCCGAAAAGGTCAAGTCGCTGTCGCGCGTGCCGATCGCCCTGATCAGCATGGGCATTCAATCGGGCAGCAAGGCCACGCTCAAAGAGATCTACAAGCGGCCAACCCCAATCGAAAAGATCGCCGCCGGCATCGAGATCTTCCGCAAGAACAAGATCCGCGCTGAGTATCACTACATCGTCAACAATCCGTACGAGCCGGAGGAGAACGTGATCGAGACGATGCGGTTCATCGCCGATCACCACACCTGCCGCGGCGCCGTTCTCCGTGTGTTTCCGCTGATGTTCTATCCCGGAACGCCGCTGTATGACCGCGCCCGGGCCGACGGCATCATCGGCGACCGCCACGACCTGGCGTACGACTACATGTACACCGGCAGCCTGCAATTCGCCGGACACGACTATCTCGGCGTTTGGCTGCGTACGGTGCTGCACCTGCGCAACATCGGGCTGCCGCGCTGGCCGGCGCATCGCATCGTCGATTTCGCCACCAGCCCCACGGTGCGGAAAGTGATCGAGCGCAAGTGGTTCGCTCCGACGGCGTTCCTCGGCTATCAGATCGGCCGCAAGCTCGCGCGGAACCTGATCTACCAGCCCTTCATCAAACCGTTCAAGTACCTCAAGCGTCCGCCGCGCTACGAAGAACTGCATCCGGAAGACGAGGTGACGCTGCCGCGCAACAACATGGGTGCGACCATCGCGCGGGAGGCCAACGGGCACAGCAACGGCGCTTCGAAGCCGACCAAGCGTCGTGGCCGCAGGCTCGAGCCGACGGCCCATTGGCGTGTGCCCGACATCAACTGGCACGCGCAGCGCTATCGGCCGACCAAGGTCGTCGCCCGGCCCGAGCACGTGCTCGGCGTCGCCAGCGACGGCGGGATGGCGCTCCCGGTGATGTCGCTGTCCGAAGAAGAGCAAGCCGCGGCCACGCGCA
Organism: uncultured Planctomycetales bacterium; assembly: GCA_964563855.1. Taxonomy (GTDB): domain Bacteria; phylum Planctomycetota; class Phycisphaerae; order UBA1845; family Fen-1342; genus JAFGRR01. The sequence continues at coordinate 42,054 of CAZLYU010000021.1, forward strand.
CCTAGCCGGTGTTTTTCGAGAACGGTCTGTCGCCCTGTCGGGCGCTTAGTCGCCGCGATACTCTGCGGTCGACGTGCACGTCTCGTGCACGATCACCGCGGAGAGCAGCGGCAGTTGCGGTTGGATCCGTCGCCACATCCAGCGGGCGAGCACTTCCGACGTCGGGTTCTCGAGCCCGTCGATCTCATTGAGGTAATAGTGATCGAGCTGCTTGATGATCGGCTCGACGATGCGTTTGATCTCGCCGTAGTCGACCAAATAGCCGCGGGTCTCGTCCACCTCGCCGGACACCTCGACCTCGACGCGAAAGCTGTGGCCATGCAGCCGGCGGCACTTGTGCCCCTCGGGGAACGTCGGCAGATCGTGGGCGGCTTCAAAGCTGAACGTTTTCCGTAACGCGATGCGCAAGCAACTCTCCGGTGAAACTCATGGCGACGAGCGCACGAGGGTCACACGCCCCGCGTCTCCGGCGCCCAGATCAGCTTGTGCAGTTGCACCCCCACGCGAACCGCGAGCCGATCTTCGAGCACCCAGTTCGTCAGCTCCACGGCCTCGAGTTCGCCATGCACCGGCGAGAACAGCACCGCGGCGCAGCACGTCGACAGCGCGTGCTCGATGGTGATGTTCCGCGCAAACTCGTAGTCGGCTCGGTCAGCGATGACGAACTTCACTTCGTCGCGCGGCGTCAGCAGCGGGATGTTGTCCCAGTCGTTGCGCTCCACCTCGCCGCTGCCGGGACACTTGACGTCGACGATGCGCACCACGCGAGGGTCCACTTGGTCAATACGAATCGCCCCCGACGTCTCCAGCAGCACCTCGTGGCCGAGGTCGCACAGACGCTTCATCAGCGGGTAGACGTCGGGCTGCAGCAACGGCTCGCCGCCGGTGATCTGCACGACCGGACAGCCGTAGCTGCGAACTTCGTCGATGATCGCATCGAGGCCGCGCCAGCCGCCTTCGTAGAACGCATATTCGGTGTCGCACCAGGTGCACCGCAGATGACAGCCGGTCAGCCGCACGAAGACGCAGCGCACACCGACCCGCGTGCCCTCGCCTTGCACCGAGTGGAAGATCTCATTGATCCGCAGACGCTGCGTTCGCATGGCGGTCGAGTATAGCCGCGGGAAGCCCGTCGCTACTCCGTTACGCCGCTTTCGAGCAGCGTCAGCACACCGCGGTCGGCGTTCAGCTCGGCCAGCACCCCGATCGGCAGCGTCGCGTTGATGCGATGATGTCCGACCGGGAAGTTCTTCACGACCGGATACGGCGCGTCGGCGAAGTAGTCGTCGAACACCTGGTCCATACTCAGCGTCGACTCGTCTGGTTTCGGCTCGCTCCGCGTGAACTGGCCAAGTATCACGCCCGCGGGACGATCCAGCTTGCCGGCCAGACGCAACTGCGACAGAAAGCGGTCGACGCGATAGGGGCGCTCACGGACGTCTTCGAGAAACAGCAGGCAGCCGTCGGTCTGAATCTCGTACTCGGTTCCCATGAGCGTCGACACCAGCGACAGGTTGCCCCCCACCAGCCGACCCTCTGCAACGCCGCCGCGCACGGTCTTCACCGCGGTCGCGTTTTCGGGCGCCGACACGGTGCGACGCGGGTCATCCGGCTGCGGCGTGATGGCGCGCCAGAACAGGTCGAGCGTGAACGGGTCGGACGGGTTTTCGGCCCCGATGCTGTACATCGGATTCGGGCTGTGAAAGGTGACGACGCGCGACCGACGCCACACGGCGAGGTGCAGCGCGGTGATGTCGCTAAACCCGATGAGGATCTTCGGATTGGCGCGGATGACATCGTAGTCGAGCCGGTCGAGCATTCGGGTGGCGCCATAGCCGCCCGTGCCGGGAAAGATCGCGTCGACCTGCGGATTGCGAAACGCGTCCATGAGTTCAGCGGCTCGGGTTGCGTCGTCGCCGGCAAGGTAGCCGCGCTGGCGCAATAGATCGGGTCGCTGGGTGGTCTTATAGCCGAGTTCGATCAGCCGCCGACGGACGCGCTCCATCGCCTCACCGTCGAGTTCGCCGGCCGGCGCGACCAACGCGATCGTGTCGCCGGGCTTCAGTGCGGCGGGACGCAGGATCTCGCGGGCGCTGGGTTCGGGCGTCGGCATGCGGGCCTCGCTGGCGATCGTGGCGGCGCAGCACGTCAGCAACAAGTAGCGGACAAGTCGCAGAGCAGATCGCGGGTGGTGATTCGTCATCATCGTCTCGAGCTCGCTCGTGTGCGGATCAATGCGCTGCCGCTCAGGGCCAGAGCACGGCTTCGGCAACATAGCGGCGCACTCGCCCGACCGCATCCCAAGCTTCCGCGTACGCGGCGTACTCTCCGACGAGGACCACATGCTGCTGCTCGCCGTCGCGCGGCTCCACCCGTACGTAGGCGGGCAGCCCCTCGCGTGACAACTCGTCGGCCAAACGCTGCGCCGACGTGCTCAGCCGAAACACGCCGCACTGCACGGCGAAGTGGCGCGGCCGCAGTGCGAGACGTCGTTGCGCTGCACTCGCGAGGCGGCTGTTGGGGAAGTTTCGCGCGAGCTGTCGAAACGCCAGCGTAGCGCGCTCCCAGTCGCCGCTGCGCTCATAGCACTGCCCTAGCCGGAACAACACGTCATCGAGCGGCGGCGTCGGGTCGAGGCGACTGGCCGCGGCGGCATACGCGTGCGCCGCTTCCGCCCAGAGCTCATCTTCGTAGTAAAGCGTCCCCAGCAGCGTGCACGCTTGCCCTACCGCCTGCCGATCGCGGGCATGCTCGAAGGCGGCGTCGAGATCGCGATACGCGAGTTGCCGGCGATTGGTCTTCGCAAAGACGAGGCCTCGGACATAATACGCCCGACCCAGATCCTCAGGCTCCCCGCCTTCATTGATGAACGCCGTGAGATGACTGATCGCTTGCTCGTACTGCTCGGCGTGATACGACTGCTCGCCCAGCGTAAGTTCGTCCGGGCGACCATTGCTTGCGCACCCGGTTGCCGCCGCGATGAAGATGATCGACGCGAAGGCGGCGAGGCGTCGCAGCCGGCTGGCGACCGTGCGTGTGGAGGAGCGGCGTGCGGTGACTAGGATCGGCATAGCCAGCAGCGTAATCGCCGTCGCGGGCGTCGGGTAGCGGCGGCGCCGTTCAGAGGTCATCTGTGTCGTCCGTTTCGTCTCGAACCACGGTTGAGGAAGAGGCGCCCTGCCGCCGCTGCCGCTATCTGCTCAAATCACTGCGGACGGATGGGAATTGCCCCGAATGCGGCGAGTGCATTCGCGACTCGCTACGCGCTCATGCGGCGCGCGGCGAGCGACAACGGATTTTGTGCGAGTGGTTCTTTGGCATCAGCGCCATCCTGCTGCTGATGCTCCTGATGTTCGACGTGCTGCTCGTCGGCCTTGCGCTCTGTCATGTCGCGAACGCCGCGGGGCTGCTGGCGTTTGAAGTGTATGCGGTGCGGCTGGTCGGGTTCATCAGCAACGCCGCCGCGCTGCTCTTCACCGTGGTGGCCCTGGTGTTGCTGCAACAGGGCGCCGAATTCTGGTGGCGTCAGTCGGGTTGGCAACGGCGCCGCGTCTGGCTGCGACGCGCGCTGTACGCGCAGGTGTTGCTGAGCGTCCTGCTCGGCGGCCTGTTCATCTGGTCGTAAAGACGAGGAAACGCGACGCTGCGCTAGGCGCGCCCGTAATGCTCGATCTTCCACGCGCGCCGAATCGCTTTCTTACGCAGCTTTTCAGCCGCCATGAACTCCAGCACGCGCCACAGGCCGCGCCACGCGTCGCTGCGCTCGCCAAAGCCGGCGGCATAGGCCTTGAGGAATCGCACGCGGTCGGTGCGCGTCACGCATGGCGCTTCGAGCAAACTGACGTGCAACCGCGACACAGCCCGCCGCCGCTCAACGTCGGTCACGCGCGGGCGAAGCCGCACCCCATCGAGATCGATCCACAAGATCTGCAAGGTCGGCTGCGTGACGAGCAGCATGTTTTCCGCTTTGCAATCGCGATGCACGAAGCCGCGACGTTCAAGCGCGCGCACCTGCCGCGCGACGAGCCGAACCAACTCGTCCTTCAATTGCCGCTGCCGACGTGGCCCGTGCTGCGGCAGTTCGGTGGTCAGATAGCGCTGCAAGTCAATGCTGTGCGGAACCAACTCGGTGAGCACCGCGCTGTTGAGCACCAACGGCCCCCAACGCTGCTCGACCACCGCCAGAGGTCGGGCTGTGGGAATGTCGCGATTGAGCAGCGCGTTCCCCAACCGCCATGCCCGCATGCTCCGTGACGGGGGGGCCAACATGCGCAGCGCCCGTCGCGCCGAGCGTGCCAGCGGCTGCTTGATGATGAGCGGCACGGGCGCGCCGTCGGTGTTGGTCAACACCACCCGGCGCACGTTGGCGCTGTGCGACGCTTTGCATGGTTCGCCGAGTTCGTTCAGCCTGCGGCCCGGCTCCGCCAGCGCCCGACGCCACCACTCCGCCGTCAGCGTCTGCCGCGCGACGGCGGATTCGGGATTCGGCCGCTTGCAACGTGTGAACACCAACGCACGCCAACCGCCGCCCAACCTGACCCGCTGGAAGTAACGCCCGTGCCGCGCCATGCGCCGATCGCGCTGCGCCCACAGGCGATGCGAATGTTGCTCAGCGGCGGTCGCGACGCGCTTGGCGAGCTCGTCGAACGAATAGTCGAGCGCATGCCCCAGCGCGTAGCTGTGCTCGTGTTCATTGCGCCAGAACAGGTAGCGCCGCAGAAAGCGATGCCGATCCGTGATCGACATATGCTTGCGAAACCATTGGTTCAGTTGCGCCAAGTTTCGCATGGCCGCGCCATCTGACACCGATGCGTCGCTCCGCACGGCGTGCAAGTCGACGAAGACGGCGCGATAGCGACGCGGGCCGATCCGCTGCACCAACACGTTTTCGGCATGCAGATCTGTGTGATGGAAACCCGCCTGATGTGCACGCGCGATCAGTTCCGCGACGCAATCGATCACGTGCGCAATATCCGCGCGGCGTCGTGTGCTGTCCGCGTCGGTCTGTAGGGTCTCCCAAAATTCATTCAGCGGCCAGCTCGGCTCGATGCCCTCGGTGACCAGCAGCGCCGTCTGCGCACCATCGACGGTGATCGGCGTTGCAAACCCAGCCGGCGGGGCTGCGGGAATGTTGTGCTCCAGCGCGTACTGCCCGGCCTGCCACTCTGCCCGATGCGGCGCGCGACCAAACGCCGCCTTGACGCGCCGACGCCAGCCGCCGATCTGGTAGTACTTCAGATAGAAGACGCGACCGCTGATCTCGGCGCGCCACACGCTGCGTGCCGGGTTCCGCTTCACACACCGCCAGTCTTGCGACGCCGGGTCGCACCAAGCCGCAGCGGCCGTGCGACGCAGAATGTCTTCAAACGTGGGCTGGAATGTCCATGCGACGCCGTCGATTTGCTCCGACAACACCGGCGTCGTCGTCGCAGCGTTGGTTGGCGGCGGCGCGGCGTCTGAACTCGCGGTGACGATGATTCCGGTCGACATAAGCGGTGCTCGACTCGACGGCTTCAAAGCCTGACGAGGTCTACGAGAATCCGCCCGCCGCAATCTTACCAAGCCAGCGGGTGTCCCCGTTAGTAGTTATCGGCGCCTCACACGCCCATACCTTACGCAGGAAAGTCCTAGGCGTCGCGGTGCACCGACTCTGACGAAAATGCCGGGATACAAACCGCGATGTATTCCGCGCCGTCGGCCCCGGGTGTGCTGTAACGAATCCACTCACCCGGCTTCGTGTGTATGGCTTGTCCCGCCGCCACCTCCAGCACGCCATCCGCATGCTCGACACGCAGCATCCCGCGCAACACAACCGTGAACTCGTCAAACTCGGGTCGCTGGCCAGGCTCCACCCAACCCGACGGACTGCGCATATGCGCCACGCTGACGCGCGACTCATCCGAGTTCGCCCGTCCAACGTATTCATCGATCAGTTTCGGCGGCTCGCCCGCCGCGGGAACGCGGAGCGGGGCGGCGATGAGCGTCGGCATGAGCTGACTCCTGGCGTGAGACGTCCTTCGCAGTCGCGAGAGAATAACTGAACGCGGCGGCAAGCCAAGTGAAAAGCCACGCGAGGTAAGTGAGCGGTTACACTTTCATCGCCGCACGCCGCGGAGTTGAGCCAAGGAGCGCTTCTCGATGAACACGATCGCCGGAATCCTGATCGCCGCACTATCAGCCGACATCACGACCCAGTCCGTCGCCTATCGAGACGGCGATGTCGAACTGCAGGGCTACCTCGCGCGACCCGCAGAACGCGCCAGCGAGTCGACGCCCGGCGTCATTGTCGTGCACGAGTGGTGGGGACTGAACGAGTTTGCAAAGCAGAAAGCCCGCGAACTGGCTCAAATGGGATACGTCGCGTTCGCGGTCGATATGTACGGCGGCGGGCGCACCACCGAGAGCCCCGAGCAGGCGGGCGAGTGGGCGCGCGGCATCGCCGGCGATACCGATCGTCTGGTGAAGCGGGCGGCTGCCGGCTTGCGCGTGCTGCGGGCGCAGCCCGGTGTGCAGCAGGACCGCATCGGCGCGATCGGCTTCTGCTTCGGCGGCACGACCGTGCTGCGCATGGCCGCGGGCGGACTCGACGTGCGCGGCGTCGTGAGTTTTCACGGCAGCTTGCCGGTGTTTGAGCAGGCGGACCTCGAGCGAACGCGCGCCCAACTGTTGGTCTTGCATGGCGCCGCGGACACGCTGGTTCCCGATCGCGACCTGACGCGTTTCATGGACTCGTTGCGCGGGTCGAACATCGATTGGCGCGTCGTGGTGTACGGCAACGCGAAGCACAGCTTCACGAACCCGAAAGCCGACGGCCTCGGCATGGAGGGCGTCGGCTATGACGCACGAACCGCCGAGCGGGCCTGGTCGGAAATGAGGCGTTTTTTTGAAAGCGTTCTCAACGGCTAGCTTGGCCGTCGCAGCACAGCATGTCGCACTTCGTCGATGACGAACGGGTAACTCGCCGGCAACGTAGAGCATCCTACGATGGCCGGCGTCAGCGACGCGCGAATCGCGAATGATGCTCCCCCGCTCGCTGTTTCTGGCCCGCCGTGGCATCTGACTTCCGCTGGGCAACGTACAGCTAGGACGCACGTGGCGTTTGCTGACGCGACCGCCATGAGGAGAGTGACCATGCGCGTGATTTCGCCCAACATCGATTTGCGAGCACAACTGCTGCGGGTCCTTGAAGACGTACGCGATGGACGTCTACTCGCGGCGACCGAGCGGACCTATTCCCCGCGTGTTCGCGTCCGCGTGAATCAACAGCCGCCCGTTACCGGGCTACGCGCGAACCTCGAAGCGCGACGCAGTTGGCTGGAGACGGTCGCGGCGTTTCAGCGCTTCGACGTTCGCACGGTTGCGGCCGGCGACGGCGTCACGATGTGCGAGTTGGCGTTGGCGTGGACCGACACGGACGGCGTGCATCGCGACGGCGTGTATGTTTCGATCGCGCACTGGGCGGACCACAAAATCGTACATGAACAGATTTACGAGGTGAGCCGTATTCCAAGTGCTTGATGGAAGTTCCGAGTTCGGCGCGTCAGCGCCGTCCCGCTACTGAGGAAGTTGCGATGAACAGATGGACCCACTGGATTCAGACGCTGCTGCGTGAGCTGCGTCCCGCACCGGCCCCCGTGGTGATTTCGAAGCGCAGCCCGCAGGCGCGACGGGCTGAACACATCGATCTTCGCCTACCGCACGTCGTCACTCGACCCCGCGGTTAGTCCCCGACTCCCTGTGTCCCGTCGCGGGTCCGGCTTTCCCCTCCGGCCGGGCCCGCGACCCCGGGACAAATTCACCCGCCTCATTGCATTCTTTTCAGTCGCATTGCATTCCCAACGACGCTGAGCGAGCTCAGCATCATCAGACCGGCGGCGACAGCCGGAGGCAACGGCGTCAACGCCGCCATCGGCAGCATCACCACGTTGTACCCCAGCGCGAGCAACAGATTCTGCCGCATGACCCAGAGCGACTGACGCGCCATGCGCACGGTCGCAGGAATGAGGCGCGGCGAATCGCCGAGCAGGCAGATGTCGGCTGACTCGCGCGCCAGGTCGGCGCCGGCGCCGATCGCGACGCCGACGCGCGCGGCCTTGAGCGCCGGCGCGTCATTCACGCCGTCGCCGATCATCATGACCGGCTGCGCGCGCTCGAGTTCCGCCACGCGCTCCAGCTTTTGCTGCGGTGTGAGGTGCGACTCGTAGGCGTTCACGCCGAGCGACCGCGCCATGCGTGTCACGCTTTGATGGGTATCTCCCGACAAGATGCGCGGCACGACGCCGAGGCGCCGCAGTTCGGCAATTGCTTCGCGGGCTTGCGGTTTGGCTTCGTCCGCAAAATCAATGCGACCAACCAGACGCTGGTCGCGCGCGACCCAGACCGACGCGCCCCCGCCGTCAGAATCGGCGATCGGCTGATCAAGCACCACGCCCTGCGCTCTCAGGAACGCTGCGTTCCCCGCGATGATCTCGGCGCCGCTGACGCGTCCGCGCACGCCCGCGCCGGGCTCCGATGCAAACTCCGCAGCGGTTTCGATCTGGCGTCCCGCCGCACGCGTCGCGGCGACGATGGCGTGCGCCACCGGATGCTCGCTCAGTTGTTCGATCGCCGCCGCGAGCGCGAGAACATCTTCCGCGCCGACGCCGTCCAGAGACTCGACATGTTGCACGCGCGGCTGACCGAGCGTGACCGTGCCGGTCTTGTCGAGCGCGATCTCGCGGATCTCGGCGGCGGCTTCGAGCGCCGCGGGATCGAGAACCAAGACGCCGCGCTCCGCCGCACGACCGGTCGCGACGGCGACCGCAGTGGGAATCGCGAGGCCGAGCGCGCAGGGACACGCGATGACAAGCACGGCGACCGCGCGCGTGAGGGCGTCGGAAAACGCCGCCCCTGCAAACAACCAGCCGATGAGCGTGATGACGCTCAGTCCGAGCACGACGGGGACGAACCACGCCGCGAGTCGATCGGCCAATCGCTCCCACGGCGCCTTCTGGCCCTGAGCGTGCTCGACGAGTCTCGCGATCCGGGCGGCGGCGGAGTCGACGCCACGCGCCGTGGCTTGGATATCCGCCAGCCCGTCCACCACGCGTGTGCCGCCGGCGATCTGCGCGCCGACCGACCGCGAGACGGGAAGCGGCTCACCGGTCAGCATCGATTCGTCCACGTCGACCACGCCGGAGATCACGCGTCCATCGACGGGCGCGCGAGCATGGGCCGCGAGGCGGACGACATCGCCAACGGCGATGTCATCGATCTGCACCGACTCGGCCTGACCGTTGACCACGCGAATTGCTTCGCGCGGGACGCGCTGCGACAAGGCGCGGAGCGAGTGCGTGGCGCGGAGCCGGGCGCGCGCCTCGAGGTGTTTACCGACCGCCACCAGGACGACGATCATCGCGGCGGCGTCAAACATGATCAGTTCGTGGCCGCCGACCAAGACGCCGGCGATGCTGGCGAGCAGCGCGGCGACGGCGCCGAGCGAAACCAGCAGGTCCATATTGCCGCGGCCGCGGAGCACTGCGTGGAAGGCGCCGCGCAGCATGTCGCGCGCCGCGACCTGAAACACCGCGACGGTCAGCAGCGCCTGCACCACCAACAACGGCAGCGACATGACGGCGGACACACCGACGATGTGCAGCACGTGAGCCAGCGCCACCGGAGCAGCGAGCACGCCGGCAATCCATAGGTGGCGGGTCGCGTGGCGCGGCGGTGCGGTCGGTTGGGGATCCGGCGGCAGCGCTTCGAAACCGGCTGCGCTGACCGCCGCGGCGATCGCGTCATCGTCGGGAGGGCGTTGGGGATCGACGGTCAAGTAAGCCGCGCCGGTGGCGGCGTTGACCCGCGCCGCCCTGACGCCGGGCACGTCGCGCAGCGCGGCTTCGACGGATGATGCGCAGCCGGCGCAGCGCATGCCGCGAATGGCGATTCGGGTTTCGGCGGACGTCGCGTTCATCGCGATCGGATGTTAGCGGTTATGCGACCTGCTTTCGCGGGCGTCTACGCCTAGGCGTAGACGCCGTGCAAGTACCAGCCGTCTGGCGCGCGAAACAGCCAGAAGTCTTCGCCGGCCTGGGTGCGGACGCGGAAGTAGTCGCGCTGCACGTCGGGACCGCGCCACCAGCCGGTCGCCAAGCGTTCGGGCCCCCACGCCGTCGCCACTTGGTGCTCGTGGCCGCCATAGGCGAACCAGGTGGGTGGTCCGTCGGGCTGCAGCGCGATGGTTCGCACGCGCAGCGGTCGCGACAACAAGCGCACCGGGCGCTGCGTGGGGGCTGCGGCGTGTGGCGGGGGGCGGCGGGTTTGCGGCGTCGGGGTCGAGAGCGCCGGGACCCACTGATACGCCTGCTCGGGTTGATGGTCGTCGATGAGCCGCGCCTGCACGACCGCGGCGGGGCCGAGGCGGGTGTTGAGTTGATCGATCAGCACGCCGAGGTCGGCGTCGTCTTGTGCGGTGCGGTCTTCAAAGAGTGTTTCCTGCGCCGGACGCCAGCGTGCGGTGCGCCGCGCGATCAGCGTCACACCGACCGCGCCGTGCGCGAGGTTGACGCGTTCGATTCGATTGCCGAGCAAGGTGCGCACATGCCGCCAGGCACGCGACGGGCGCGACAGACGCACCGTCTGCGCCTCCGCCTCGGCTTTGGGGAAATAGACGATCAGGTCGAATTGTTGCAGGCCCAGATCGCGCTGCTCGATCTCCGCGATCAGTTCGGCCAACAGTTGCTGAACTAACGCGGCGAACGGCCCCGGCTCGGTGAGCGGCGTGTCGAGATTAAGCCGCACCGCGGGCGGGCTCTGATCGCGCTGCGCGGAAATGGGTTCGGGGATTTCGCCGAGCGCCTGCTGCAACCGTTCGACCAGTTCGGGCCCGAAGCGCCCGGGCAGCGTGCTGCGGGGCAGCATCAGCAGATCGGCGATTTTGCGAATGCCCAACAGATGGAGCTGATCAACGACCTGGGGCGCCAATCGCAGCGCGGCCGGCGGGAGCGGAGCGAGGGCGGCGGAGGCGGCGCCCGGCGCGACGACGCTGCGCGCGTCTGCACCATCGTGCGCCAACGCCCACGCGGCGCCGACCGTGTCGGCAATGGCGCCGCGTACGGTGAAGCCGCCGCGGGTAAGCGCGTCACAGGCCTGGTTCAGAACGGGTTCATCGCCGCCGAAGAAACGCTGGCAGCCGGTGAGATCAACGAGCAGGGGCTGCGGCGGGTGGGGTTCGATGGTAGGGCTGAAGCGCAGGGACCAGTTAGCGAGACGGCGCAGCAGGCGCTGATCGCGCGGCGGATCGTGCGGCCGAGCGACCAGGTTGGGTAGCGCCGCCTGCGCCTGACCGAGGGTGACGCCGATGCGTACGCCCGCCGCCAGAGCCGCATCATCGCACGCGACGACGCGCACCACGGCGCCGACGCGCTCGGTGAGCACCAGCGGGCGCTTGCGCTCAGCCGGCGACAGCAGGCCGCGGCGACGAATGCGCTCGATGGGCAGAAGCGGCAGGTGCAGACAAAGCACCCGGCGCATCAGACCACTCCCAAACAATCGGCCCGCTGGGCGCTCCATCGCGCAGCTTGAGCACGTTGACGAAGAGACGACGTCGATCCGGTGACGTTGTCGCGAAGAGCCCTTCAGATTCGGGCGCCGGCCGCGCGGCGCGCTGCGGCGCAGCGTGACGGACCGGGTCGGCTCCGCTGGCGGCGATCTGCAGCCGGCTGGCGGCGAAAGTCGGCTCGCACAAGTCCGGTGGTCGAATGAGGAGTGCGGTGCTGTCGCCGCTTTCGGCCGCGAGTTGCAGACGGCGCGAGATGGGCAGATCGAGGCGGTGCGGGGCGGCGACGAGCACGCCGCTGGCGCGGCAGCGCAGCACCTGTTCGCACACCCACAGTTGATCGGCCGCGCGGCGCGAACGCACGATCAGTAAGCGGTCGAGCGGCAAGCCGCGCTGCGCGAGTGCGGGCGGGTAGAGCTCGTCCGTCGCGTCGAGACAGACCAGCCAACGCGATTCGGCGAGACGCGCCGCCAACGCGAGCCCCAGCGACCAGACCGGGGTGTGCGGCGTGGCGGGGATGAGCTCGTGAAGGGCGCGGGTCGCGAGACCGCCGCCGAGCGCGTCATCGAGTGGCGGGCAGCCCGTGGCGACGCGTGGAGCGGCGGGACGATGCTGAGCCTGAAGGCGAGCGACCTTGCGGCGCAGGGCGGCGAGCTGCTCTCGCCGTCGCGCGGCAGGAAGCGGTTGGGCGGCGTCCCTGGGAACCTGCTGCAATTCACGGGCGAGTGCGTCCGACGAGAGGCGCAGCGTTGGCGACGATTCGGAAGGGGTGTCGGCGCGTGGGTCCGCGTCGTGCGGCCTCCCGGGGTGGTCGGGCGTCGCGGCGCCAGCGATATCCGGCGCGAGGATGATGTTCGGCTGAGGCGGAGGCGGCGCCGCGCTGCTGAGCACAGCGCGGCGCTGAGCAGCGTCGCCGGCGCGGTCAGTAGGCGCACGCTCCTCGTCCGCCGCCACGGAGATGTTGCGGGCCGCATTCATGACAAGCCTCGTTAGCAGGCGTTTCCAGTGATGTATTGGATGGAGAGGGCTGAGGCGGCGCCGGTTGGTGGAAACCGGCACACGGCGCCGCTCGCCTTCGCCCTCCAGGTACCAAACATTATCCGAACAAAATGGTGGGGTCAAGAAAAAACACGCAAGGATTGAAAACCGCCGCAGATTCAGGACCGTGACAACCTACAAATGCGGGTCCACCCTGATCGAATTAACGAATTTGTGATGCCACCTCATCGCCCTGCCGATAGCACGTGCATCTGTTCCGGAGTCGTCATCGCGTATGAATTCGTTCTACCGCTACAGCACCGATGAGCCTGACGCTGAGCGGGCGGTCCACTCGCTCCTCGAGCACGTGGGTCCCGCGCCGTTCTCGGTGCTGCTGCTGTTCGTAGATCCGGACTATGAC
>CAZLYU010000022.1:0-53614 GCA_964563855.1 uncultured Planctomycetales bacterium
GTGGTCGTTGTGCCGTTGCTCGGGCTCATATTCGACGTGCTACGTCGCAATGGTGAGAATCTTGGGCGGGCCGCGGCGACCATCCGACTCGGAAGCCTTTGCGACTTCGTCGTACGGCTTGTATTCGCCAAGACCGCGGGCCGCCGACACGGCGGTCAGCGCTGCCGTTAGCGTTGTCTTGCCGTGGTCAACGTGACCGATGGTGCCCACGTTGACGTGTGGCTTCGTTCGCTCAAATACACCCTTGGCCATGCAAGTCTCTCCAATGCCTCGAACGGCGTTTCGCGCCGCGTGTGGACGCGACGTCGCGCCCGAACATTCGTCAACCATTCGCCGCCGACCATATCGGCGAGCGTCGCCTCCCAGTCCGCGATGCAAAGCTGCTGGTGGGGATTGAACCCACGACCCCGTCCTTACCAAGGACGTGCTCTACCACTGAGCTACAGCAGCAATGGGCGGCATTGCGGCGGCTACGCCAACTAAAACGACGCATGGTCGCGCCCTTTGCCCGCCGACGAAACCGGGACGGGGCATTGTAATCGGGCTGTGGGACGTGTCAAAAGCAAATTTGGGGCCGTTACAGGCCGCTGCTCGAGGCCAGCGGGGCGGTCTCGGCTCGGGTGAATCGTAGGGCGTTTCACGCCGATAAGTTGCAGCGGACCGATTGCGCGCAGCCCCGGTCGAAAGCGAAGCAGACGCGTCATGGTCGAGATCGAACATCCCCGCGACGAAGCATCTCCTGTGCGCCTGCTGGTGACGTTTGCGGGCGGGGGGTGGCATCGTCAGACCGAGCAACTGGTGCGTGCGATTCCTGCCGGCGCTGCGCAAATCGCTTATGTGCAAGGGAGCAGCGCCCGCGACAAAGCGACGCCGACAGTCGGCGAGCGAAACTCGATCGCCAGTATGCAGCGTTTGCGCGGTCATCCGTGGCGGGTGCTGACGAACGCCGCCCGGCTGCTGCTCGCCTTCGTTCAGTCGGTCGCCCTCGTGCGTCGCGTGCGGCCGGCGGCGGTTGTCGCGATCGGAACCCACCTGGCGCTGCCGCTGTTTGCCGCGGCACGGGTGTTTGGCGTGCGGACGGTGTTCGTCGAGTCGATTACACGGGTTTCGCGGCTGTCGATCACCGGGCGCATCGTGCGGCGGTTGCGTCTGGCTGACCGGCTCTATGTGCAGTGGCCCGAGCTGGCTCGTGAATCGGGGTCGCATTTCGCGGGGTCGGTGATATGACGCTGTTGACCGTGGGGACCGAGTGTTTCGACGCACTGGTTGGCGCGGTTGATGGACTGGTCGCTCGCGGTCGCATTGGAACGCCGGTGTTCGCGCAGATCGGTGCGGGGCGCTACATCCCGCAGCATCTCGAATGGCGTCGCTATGTGCCGGACCTTACCGAGCTGGTTGCGCGGGCGGACCTGGTGATCACGCACGGCGGCACAGGCACGGTGAGCGAGTGCATTCGATCCGGCCGACGCTTCATCGCGGTTCCCGATCGGCTGAAGTCTGAAGACCATCAGACGGAGTTTCTGCGCGCCCTCGAGACGCGATTCGACTATTGCTGGGCGACATCTCCAGACGAGCTTGACGCTGTGCTCGATCAGGCGCGTCCGGCACGACGCCTCGACACGCACGACGCGACGACACTGGCGCGGGACGTGCTCGAATTCGTGCGTGATGCGCCTCGAAAAGAGAAGGGCGCGGTTCGGTCGCACCCATTGGCGTACTGGATATGATCTTCGCTGGATGGGAACTCCACGCGAGGTGGCCGCGATGGGCTTGTTTGGCCTCAGCAATCTCAACACCTTGCCGCATACGGTGCGGTCGCAGCTCGAGGCGCTGCCGCAGCAATTGCGGGACGCGCGGGCCGACCTCGCTGAGAATCCCTGGAAGCTCTGGGAGAACCCCGCGGCGCGGCTGATCGCGTGGATGTCGGTCGGTATCGCGGTGTTTATTGGTGCGGGGATGCTCGCGGGTGGGCTGACGGCAACATTCGTTGCGTCCGACGATGTGGCGCAGCGGGCGCTCCTGCCCGTCGTCTGTATGGATCCCAATTGCGGTCACACGTTTCATGCAGAGCTACCACTGGACTTCGATCAGTGGCCGATTGCGTGCGCCAAGTGCCAGCAGCAGCGGGCTGTGCGGTCGGCCCCGTGCGAAGTGTGCGGCGGTCGCCGGCCAATCGGCGATGAGGCGGCGTGTCCGCATTGTGCGCGAACGGTCGAGCGGGTCCGTGAAACTGAAGCGGCGCAGTCGCGACCACTCACTGGCGACGATGCAGAAGACGGTTGGTAGGCGTGGGGGAGTGTCGAGGGTCGGGCTGAGCCGGTTCAATTGCGCCGCGGGCGCTGGTGCGCGCGGGATGTCGGCTTGCTCAGCGCTGCGTTTGGTCGCGTCGCCACGCTCTGGCCTGCCGATGCGAGGCTAGAACTCGGCGTCGATGAGTTCGGCTTTGGCCTGTCCGACCAGATAGACCGAACCGGTTACGCAGATTAGATCGTCGCGGGTCACGCAGTTGAGGGCGATCTGATAGGCGTCGCGCAGTGTGGTGGCGGTTTGAGCCATCTTTTGCGTCTTCTCGAGGAAGCGTGCGTGCAGCTCGCGCGGGTCGGCGCTGCGCGGACTGGGCGTCGGCACGAAAACGACCTTGTCCGCACCGAGTCGAAGCTGATCGAGCATGCCATCGATGTCTTTGTCGGCATTGCAGCCGAAGATGACGACCATGGAGTCGTAGTTGAAGCTCTGGCCGATCGCCCGCATGGTCGCCGTGATGCTGGCCGCGTTGTGCGCTGAGTCGACGACGGTCATGGGCGTGTTGCGCACGACTTCCATGCGACCGTTGGGCTGCACGGCGGCAAGGCCGTCGTTCGCGTGTTCGGGTGCGACGACGAAGCCGTGCTCGCTGATGGCGTCGATGAGTCCGAGCGCGAGCCCGAGGTTGTACGCCTGGTGCTCGCCAAGCAGCGGGACCGCCAGGTGGTCATACCGCGTACGTGGGGTTGAGAGGCAAACGCGGTTCTTGGGTCCGCTGGCGCGGGTCGACTCGAACCGATAGCTGAACTCGAGCTCTTCGCCGAGCACACGCAGGGGCGCGCCGACGCGGTCAGCACAGGTGCGAATCACTTCCGTGACTTCGGGCGGCTGTGGGGCGCAAACCACCGGCACTCCCGACTTGAAGATGCCGGCCTTCTCCTCGGCGATCTTGGGGAGCGTGGCGCCGAGCTGGGCCATGTGGTCGAAGCTGATCGCGGTGATGCCGCACGCGAGCGGCTTGAGGACGTTGGTGGAGTCGAGTCGGCCGCCGAGCCCGGTCTCGATGACGCAGATATCGCACTCCTGCTGGGTGAAGTGGAGGAATGCGGCGGCGGTCAAGATGTCGAAATAGGTCGGGGGCTGTCGCTCCAATTGTTTGCAGGCATCGGCGATTTTGGCGATGAGGCGCGTGAACTCGGCCTCGCTGATCATTGCACCGTTGATCGTGATGCGCTCGCGCAGGTTGACGATGTGCGGCGAAATGAAGAGGCCGGTCTTGTAGCCGGCGTTTTGCAGGATGGGCGCGAGCATGTGGCAGGTTGAGCCCTTGCCCTTTGTTCCTGCGACGTGGATCGCCTTTAGCTGTTTGTGAGGGTTGCCGAGCGCTGACAGAAGCCGCAGCATACGCGAGAGGTTGAAGTTGGCTTGGGTGTAGCCCGGCCGCAGCATCCGTTCATAGTTCACTCGGCTGTCGAGGAACGCGAGCGCGGAGTTATAGGTTCGGACGCCGCCCGTCGATCGCGAAGCGGTTCGCGCCGGCTTGCGGGCTTTGGTCGACTTGGCGGGCGTTGACTTTGCGGCGGGTTTCGCTTTGGCGAGTGACTTTCCCATAATGCGGGTAACATATTCGGGCGACGATAAACCGTCAAGTCTGGTTGATGTAAGGGTGTATCGTAAGTCTATTTTATAAATGGATTTACATTACTTGGAGCGTTTCGTTATGCGGGTTTACACTTATGTTTTTGGACCGATCGCTGGTTGACGCGCTGCAAGGATCCCGCCCATGCCCGCCGCTGCGCTTCACGAGCTCGTGCTCTCGACGCCGGACCATCCGGGCGCGAGCTATCCGATTGTGATCGGACCCGGGGCCCGAGCGCGGGTTTCGGGGCTGATGGCGTCGGCGGCGTCCGGCGGCCGCGTGCTGGTGATTGCCGACGAGAACGTCGCGGAACTGCACTGGCCGGCGCTGCGCGAGCAGCTTCCGACGGCGACGCGGCTGGCGACGTTTGCGGCTGGAGAAGGGAGCAAGTCGCTGGCGGTGGTCGAGCGCATGGTGGATGAAGCGTCGCGGGCCGGCTTGCAACGCTCAGATCTGATCGTGGCGTTTGGCGGGGGTGTGGCGGGGGATTTGGCGGGATTCGTCGCGGCGATCTGGATGCGGGGAATCCGGTTTTTGCAGGTCGCGACGACGCTCGAAGCGGCGATCGATGCGTCGGTCGGCGGGAAGACGGGCGTTAACACGGCTGGCGGGAAGAACCTGGTGGGGGCGTTTCACCAGCCGTCGGCGGTGGTGATCGACACCGACTTTCTGGCGACGCTCAGCGACCGCGACTATCGCGCGGCGCTGGCGGAAAGTGTGAAGCACGCGGCGATTCGCGCACCGGACTTCCTCGCGTGGCATGAGGATCGTTTTCAGCAGATCGTGGATCGCGATCCGGAAACCGTGCAGTCGCTGATCGCGCGGAATTGTGCGATCAAAGCGGGGGTCGTTGCTCAGGATGAGAGAGAGCACGGTTTGCGCGCTGTTTTGAATCATGGTCATACGGTTGGGCACGCGATCGAGGCGTTGACGCACTTTGAGCTGCGTCATGGGGAATGCGTCGGGCTGGGGATGTTGGTCGAGAACGCGTTGGCCGTTCGGCTTGGGTTGCTGGAGGCGTCGGTCGCGGAACGCCTGGGCCTGGTCATAGATCGGCTCGGGCTTCCGACCCGCGCTCCGGTGCTTCGAAAGGACGCATTCTTGGACGTTTGCGCTCGGGACAAGAAAAATGCGTCGGGGCGCACCGCGTTCATGTTGCTGGAGGGGCTGGGTTCGGTGCGTCGGGTTGACGACGCGGATCCCGCAATGGTGTGGGGCGCGTATACCGATTTCGCGTCAGATTGACCTGGCTCGTGCGCTAAGGAAGTGCGTCGGCGCGATTGAGGTGACACCTGGAATTTTGTATGATTTGGCCGAATCGCACGCAGCAGGGACGCGGCGGGTCAAACCAAAACACTTGCGACTGCATCGACGTCGGGGGGGGCGTCGTCATAGACCATGCGGCTGCGGCCGTATGGGGGAGCCTGACATAGGCGGCGTGACGGTGCACGGTCACGCCGCCTATGCGTTTTTGCTGGACGAAGGGGAGGGGGGCCGTCTCGGGTAACAAACTCTGCGGATTTGCGGTAGGGTCATCGGGTCGCTTGTTGAGAGGATCCCGAATGCAAGCTGTTCCCGAGATTGACGCCGCCGCGCTTGCGAAGCGGTTGAATGAACCGGACCCGCCGGTGCTGCTGGATGTGCGTGAGGCTGAGGAATTGGCGATCGCGCGGCTGGCGGGGGCGTTGCACATTCCGATGGGGGACGTTCCGTCGCGTCAGCAGGAGCTGGATCCGGAGCGTGAGCTGGTGGTGTTTTGCCATCACGGGATGCGCAGCCTGAGCGTCGCCGCGTGGCTACAGCAGAATGACTACCCGAAGGTGATTAACCTTCGCGGCGGGATTGACGCGTGGTCTCGGGAGGTTGACGAGCGCGTACCGCGTTATTGATCCGTGCTTGTCGCCAATTTTCGGCGTGAAGATTTCAATTCATTCGTCGCGGAGGTAAGTTACTAGCGAGAGTCAGTCATTTCGGTCGCTAATGCTCATTTTCTGGAGGGAGACGGACATGCGCAGGCTTACCGTCCCATGTTTGGCTTTTATGCTCGCGGTGAGCGGAATTGCGAGCGCGGCTCCGCGTTTCACGCACAATTTTGACTGGGCTGGACCCGGTGGGCCGAATCCGGCGGCGGGCGCGCGGAATCTGATCGGGCCGATTAACAATTACGCGGAGTTCGTGAATCCTGCGGTCAGCAACACGCCGGCCGGCAACTCGAATTACACAGCGATTCGTGGCGAGCAGACGTTTGCGGCTGGCGTCGGGCTGCGCAGCGAAGCGGGTTTCGGGCGGGGCTCGAAGGGTCCGGCGACGCCGGCCGATCACTATCTTTTGATGGGCCGCAACGGCTTCAACACGGTGCAGCCGGGGCTGACGCCGAACGCACGGGCCAACGCGATGGCCAAGGGTGTGGGAACTGCGACCGGCGCGTGGCGGATGGAGTTTGATCTCTGGACGCCGTTTGTTCCGGACGATGGCGGCAGCCCGTTCGGTGGCGTGATTCAGGTTGGGGACAACTACAACGCGAATGATATTGGCGCACAGACGGGGCTGAACAGCTTCGCGCGCGTTGGGGTGCGGACGATACCGCCGAACACGCCGGGCTCGAATCCAAATCCGAAGCCGGCGTATTCGCTGTACTGGTTTGATGACGATGGCATGGCGCCGGGATTTGATTGGACTGGTGCGACGAACGGGTCGCGTTCAGGCCCGGTCATCCCGGGCGACATTCCGACGCGCGTCTCGTGGATTCTGAACGGGTCGGGCGCCAACATTCCCGCGTATGCGGCGCCGGACGGGGCGGTGCAAGGCGTGGCGGACGACACGTACGACATCTTCATGACGTACGACCTCGACGGGGCGGGGCCGGGTTTGCCGCAGACGATTCAGTTTGTGGATGATGCACCGGCGCAGACGGCGGGCACGGCGCTGAACGACTTCAACATGTTCATTGCTTCAAGCCTGCCGACCCGCTCGTTTTACGCGTTCGACAACCTGACCATCGACGACGTGGTGGCGGCGGCCGCGCCGATGGCCCCGGTGTTCCCGGGGGGCTTCGACCCGTTTGCAGGTTTTCCAGTCGCGGTGCCTGAGCCGGGTACGGTGATGCTCATGGGCGGGGTGTTGCTCGTGATGCGCCGTCGGTAGTTCTGCGATGGAAACTCCGTTGCCGGCGCCTCGGCGACGGGACCTCATTCGAATTGGCATTGGGCGGCTCGCTGGTGGGATTGCTCCAGCTGCCGCCCGGATGCCTGACTCCGTCTAGAAGATTTGATGTCATGACGGGTGGATGCCACGGGGGGCTGGATTGCGCGACGTCATGCCTGGGCGCGGCTTTGCGTGGGGATGCGCGAACTGGGTACGATAACCATCATGAGGCTCGGCGGCGTCGCCGGGCGACGCTGATTCGGGAAGCATCGGTTCAACGAGATTGGGGATATCGACGACCGCGACCTGCTGGAAGCCGTGTAGGGTGTGCGCAGCGCGCAGTGCGCAGCGCGGCGTTTACGCCGGTAACGCCGCTGACGCCGCCAGGACCACGCGCTGGAACACGTCGCTTGCGATTTCGGCTGTCGACCGAGACGGTGGTCATCGACGCGTTCGGAGCGCAACACGCCGACCGGGTGCTGGGACGGGGCGCCGTGATCGGCGCCCACCGCCGCCATTGAGGGAGACTGATGACCGCTACGCAGGCCGCCGTCGACACCGCCACCGCGATTCGCCCGCCCTGGCACGCCCGCTCCGACTATGCGAAGTGCGAGGACCTGAAGGATCCGCGACTGCAGGAGCTGTACGGGCGCCTCGAGCAGTACCAGGATTTCTATCACCAGCACTTGGCCCCGACGGCGGCCGCGTGGGATCTGCCGTGGCCGCGCGACGCGCTGCGGAACTGGAGTCGCCAGTGGGAATATCCGTACGTGGCATCCGCCGAGCCCACCGAGCGCGCCAAGGTGCTCGACGCCGGGAGCGGGTACTGCTTCTTCCCGTTTTACTGGTGTCACCGGGGGCACGACGTTGAAGCGGTGGACTACGATGCGCGTCTGGCGAGTCACTTCGCGGGCGGCCGGGAGCGCCTGGCACAACAAGATGTCCGGGAGCACGCGGGCACGCTGAACTACTCACAGCAGGACATCCACGCGCTGTCGTTTCCGGACAACACGTTCGACGTGACCTACTCGGTCAGCGTGCTCGAGCATCTGAACGACCAGCCGACCGTGGTGCGCGAGTTGGCGCGCGTGACGAAGCCGGACGGGACGGTGGTGATCACGGCCGACCTGAGCCTGGACGGTCGTTCGCAGATTCGGCCGGCGGCCTATCGCGCGATGCTGCGCACGATCGAGGAACACTTCGACTACGCCGCCGAACCGGTCCTGCGTTTCGACGCCGACGTGCTGGTCACGGATGGCTACCGCGAGCGCGACACGCATCTGCTGCCGTGGCGGACTCCGCCGTTCCGTCTGCAGTGGCTGTTGAATCCGCGTTTCTACCTGAATCGCCGTCGGTATCGCAGACGACCGTTCTACTCCCTGGCGGTGGTGGGTCTGAAACTGCGCAAGAAGTAGGCGGCGCTGCAGCACGGGCGGTTTGACTGCTTAATTTATCTTTCGAGCAGTGTGTGCTTGGTTGGTTTGGAGTTTGCAGAACAAATGGTGCAGGCGGCGCAATCAGAAGTTAGCTCACGCGGCGGATCTCCGACCCGCGCCGGCGGCGGCTGACACGCACCCGGGCGTTCAACGCGGCTCCAGTCGTCGCAGCGCATCCGGCAGTAGTGGCCCGAGGTCGCTGGCGCGGCAGTTGTCGGCTACCTGTTGCTGGGTCTTTGCGCCCGGAATCGCCGTGTGGCACGCCGGGTGGGTGATGCAAAACCGCAGGCTAATCTGGGCGGCGGTTTGATCGGGGAAGCGCTCGTAGAGCGGCTGCAAGCGTTCGAACTCCGCGAGGTACTCGTCGAGCTTCTGGGGCGACAGGTTCATGTTGCGGTGGTCGTCTTCGCTGAAGCGGCTCTGGCGGTCGAACTTGCCGGTCAGCAGGCCGAAGAGCAGCGGGATGCGGACGATGACGCCGACGCCATGCTGTTCGCAAATCGGGAAGAGCTGCTGCTCGGCGTCGCGTTCGAGGATGTTGTAGCGCACTTGCAGCACATCGAGCAGATCGGCGTGTTGCGCGGTGAGCGGCGTTTGCTCGGTCTCTTTGAAGCTCTGGATGCTGAGGCCGGCGTGGCGAATCTTGCCCTGCTGCTTGAGTTGCGCGAGCGCCTCCCACGGATCGTCGCGCTCCAGCAGCGGCAGCGCCGGGCTGTGAAGTTGGAGGATGTCGAGCGTTTCGACCCCGAGCCGCTGCAGGCTCTTTTCCGCGGCTTCGATGAGGTACGCCTTGTCGGTGTTCGACTTGATGGGCCCATAGCCGATGTCGTCGTCGCTGGTGGCGTTGTAGAAGTCGTTGCCCGCCTTGGTGGCGATGATGACCGGCTCGGCGCCGGCCCGCTCCAGTCCGCCGCGCTCGCGCAGCACCTCGGCGATGAGGGATTCGGAGTGGCCGAATCCGTAGACGTCGGCGGTGTCGATGAGGGTGACGCCGGCGTCGAGGGCGGCGTGGAGGGCCTGTTTTGAGACGGCGTCATCGGTCGGTCCCCAGTTCATGCCGCCGATCGCCCAGGCGCCGAAGCCCATGGTCGAGACGCGCGGGCCGCGCGCGCCGAGCTGCGTGTATTGCATGCGTGCTCCTCGTTGCTCGCGAGCGGCGGGAGTCGTCGTCGCGGGTGGGTTCAGTTTAAGGGTGAATGGCGGGAGAGGCGGCGTTGGGCGGCGTAATCAAGGGACGTCGTTGATGCGTGCGTGCCAAAGCGCGGCGTCGTCGGGACGCTCCCAGAGGCGGTAGAGCCGCGCGAACTCGCGAAACACGGCTTGTCGCCGCGTGTGGTCGGGCGGATAGAACTCGGACAACGTGCGTTCGCTCTCGAGCAGAGCGGCTTCGGCTGCGTCAAAGCGTGCGAGCTTCCTCAAGATGGACGCGTGGGTGAACAAGGCCGAACCGAGGGTGGTGCGGGCCGTCTCGCCGATGTCACGAAAACCCGCGACCGCGTCGGCTGCGAGAGGCTCGGCTTCGGTTGTTCGATCGAGCGAGGCGAGCAAATCGGCATAGTTGAGCTGGACGACGAGCGTTTGAATGTGTGTTGGGCCGCGCGACCGCTTGAGCCCCGCCCAGCAGCGCTCGAGAAGCGGTGCGGCTTCGGCGAAGCGCTCGGCCTTGCGGTGCGCGACCGCGAGATTGTTGAGCGCCACCAACGTGCGGGGGTGATCGGGCCCGAGCGTAGCCTCAC
Organism: uncultured Planctomycetales bacterium; assembly: GCA_964563855.1. Classification (GTDB taxonomy): domain Bacteria; phylum Planctomycetota; class Phycisphaerae; order UBA1845; family Fen-1342; genus JAFGRR01. The sequence goes on from CAZLYU010000022.1 coordinate 10,200, forward strand.
GTCGGGATACGACCTGTTCGAGTTCGGCGGCCGCTTCATCGAGCCGACCGAGCTGGGTGTAGACGTTTCCGAGGTTGCTGCGGGCGGTCAGCGTATCGGCGTGGTCGGGGCCGAGAATGCGCTCTGCGCGGGCGACCGCCTCGCGTGCGAGCGGCAAGCTTTCGGCGAGCCGTCCGCCTTGCTCGTAGGCGCGGGCGAGGTTGTTGGCCGCGCGCACGCTCTGCGGCGCATCGGGACCGTACGCTTCGCGCAGCGCGTCGAGCAGAACTTCATATCCGCTGATCGCCTGATCGAACTCGCCGCGCTCGAGTTGCAGCTCGGCCAACTCGGCGCGCAAACCCAGTAAGGTCTGATCCGAGGCGGGGACGCTCTGCGACAGATCGCCGACATAGTCGAGCAGAAAGTCGGTTGGGTCGGCGTTCAGTTGCCGCTGCACCTGCGCCCAGCGCAAAGCGGTGATGGCCGTCTGGGAATCGATACGGCCCAGTGATTCCTCAGCGCGTGCGAGCGTGGTGGTGAGCAGGTCGCGCGCCTCCGCGAGTCGGCCGGCGCGCACATGCACCATGGCGAGCTGCGTCTGCACGCTGATGGCGTTGCGACTGTCCGGTCCCTCGACTGTCGAGTAGTGCTGCAGCGCACTCGACAAGTGCGGTTCGGCTTCTTCGAAGCGCGCCAGCCCCAGCAGCGCGGCGCCCATCGCGACGCGGACCTGCGCGTAGACCTCCGGTTGATTCCGCAACTCCACCGCGGCGCGTTCGGCCGCATCGTCCAACAAGTCAAGCAGGAGCGTCGTATCGCGGCCCCGTGCGACCTCCGGGTTGATTCCGCCGATGATGGTGCTCAAGAACGCTGTCGCGGAGCGCGCCTGAGCGAGGGCGGATTCGGCGCGGGTGAACTGCTCGCGTGCTTCGGCTCGCTCGGCAGCGGCCACGAGGTATCCGTATGACAGCGCACCAATGCCCAAAACCAACGCCGTCGCCGCCGAGCCCGCGGCGATGAGCAGTCCGCGATTGCGGCGGGCGAACTTTCCGAACCGGTAGCGCCAGGTCGGCGGTCCGGCGCTCACCGGCTGGTCGTCGAGATAGGCGCGCAGATCTTCGGCGAGCGCGGAGGCGGAGTCATAGCGGCGCTGGCGATCCTTCTCGAGGCAACGCAGCACGATCCAGTCGAGATCGCCGCGCAGGACGCGCGCGGGAAACGGCGGGGCCTCGGGCGGCGGCGCGGTCCGGCTCGCGACGCGGAGCGACGGCGCGGTGGGCGGCGTCTCGCGCAGCGCGCGGCTCACCTGCTCGAGCGTCAACTCCCGCAAGCCACGACTCCGGAGCGGCGTCTCACCCGTCAGCAGCTCGTAAAGCAACACACCCAGCGCATAGACGTCGGCGCGGGTGTCGATGTCGAGCTCGCCGTCGGCTTGTTCCGGGCTCATGTACTCGGGTGTGCCGGCGAAACGGCCGAAGGTCGTGACGGTTGCGCCATCCGCTTCGGGTTTGAGGCCGCGGGCGACGCCGAAGTCGATCACCTTAGGCAACGCCTGTCCATCGTCGTGCGCGATCAGGATGTTGTTGGGCTTGATGTCGCGGTGAATCACGCCCTTTTGGTGGGCGTGATGCAGGGCCAGGCAAACGTCCCGCACGAGCTGCACGCGCGATCGCAGACCGAGATCCCGCTCGCGGCAGTAACGCGTGATCGGCGGGCCGTCGACCAGCTCCATGACCACGTAGGGTCTGCCGTCCGCCGCGGCTCCCGCGTCGTAAATCGTGGCAATCGACGGATGCGTCATTCGCGCCAAGGTTTGGCGCTCGGAAGCGAACCGACTTCGGGCCGCCTGCGAGTCGAGCGCGCCGCGAATGACCTTGACCGCGACGCGCCGGTGCACCGGACGAATCTGCTCTGCTTCGAACACCACCCCCATACCGCCGCGGCCGAGCACGCGAGTGAACCGAAAGCCGTCGAGTCGCGGCGCGTCTTGGAGTGGATCGCGCCGTACGTCACGCGTTTCGACGTGATCGGCGAAATCGGCGAGGACGCGTCCGGCGGGCGCGTGCTCGAGGAAGTCAGACGTCTGGTCGTCGCCGGCGAGCAGAGCCCGGACTTCGGCCAGCGCTTCCGGGTCGTCAGCGCAAGCGCGTGCCAGCCAAGCGTCGCGCTCGTCACGAGGGAGTTGACGCGCGTTGGCGAACAAGTCACGCAAGTGCTGGTAGCGGGCCGGGGTCATGGCGTTGGGCGTTGATGCTCCAAGCGACGACGCAACCACTGCCGCGCCATGCGCCAGTCTTCGTCCACCGTGCGCGGCGAGCACTGCAAGACGTCGGCGACCTCGTCGATTGATAGGCCGCCGAAGTAGCGCAGCTCCACGATCTCAGCCTGGCGTGACGACAGCTCCGCCAACTCGGTCAGGGCGGCGTCGAGATCGATCAAGACGGCGTTATCACCACTCGGGTCGAACACGGCGGTGGGTTGCTCGTCGGCGTGCGACGCGAGCACGCGACGTCCGGTGTTCCGTCGACGGGCGTGATCCACCAGGATGCGCCGGATAGCGCGTGCGGCGACGGCGAAGAAGTGCTGCTGGCTGCGCCAGAAGCGTGTCTCGGACGGCGCAAGCCGAACGTAAGCTTCGTGCGCCAAAGAGGTTGCATCGAGTGGGGCGGCGTGCTCGCGGCTCACGTAGTGCTGCGCGATCGCGCGCAACTCGGCGTATACCTTTTCGAATGGGGGAGTCGGCACGTGCATACACACCACGCTGAGAACGAGTCACTGCTCACAGCGCTCATCGGGCGTGAGTCAGGAACGCGTTCGCGAAAGAGGGGGCGCCGCGCGGAAATTTCTGCGCTCGCTGCGTTGGCTGATCGCTATCTGAGCGAAATCGACGATTGGGCTGACGCCTCCCCGTCCTGCTGACTCGGCCGCCCATGGTATCGGTTTCGGAGGTTTGCTCAAGGTAAGCCGGGCGATGGCTGCGTTTGCATGAGGAAAACACGAAATGAAGGTCCGAAACGCACTGTACACCTTTGTCGGAGCCGGGTTGCTGGCCGCGTCCGCATCGTCGGCGCCGATCGCGTTCAACGCACAAGTCGGGCTGGGCGCGGAAGACGGTTCGTCTTACGACGAGTTGATCTTGACGCAGACCCGCTCGGCCGCACCCGGAGCCGTCACGCGGCTCGAGCCGCTCGACACTTCGTTCGCGAGCGCGGTCGACGTGACGTACGACGTCGTGACGACGGGCGCCGAACGCGCGGTCACGATTACGTACAGCACGGTCGATGGGTCGCCGTTTGTCACGCCCGCCGCGGTCGCGACGCTGGTGCTGCCAGATCCGCCATCCAGATACACCCTGTTCTTCACCGTGAACTTTCAAGATCCGGAGTGGATCGGCGGGCTCGTCGACCGCGACCCGGCGCTCTTCGGCGATGGGCAAGTGATTGTCGACCCCCCCGGTTTCAGCGGCGGCTCGTTCTTCACGCCGAGTTCACATGGCTTCGCCGACAACGTCAGTCCGGCCGAGAGCGGCTTCTTCGGCGCCGATGTCATTGCCGACGCTTTCAGCTACACGGTGACGTATGCGGTCGTTCCTGAGCCGGCGTCGCTTCTGGCGCTGGCGTTCGGACTGGTGTTGGTGCGTCGCCGGTAGCGCGTCCTGAACAACAGCCAGTGATCACGTTTAGCCACACCAAACCAATAGAGGATTTGAGAATGTCGATGCGAATCTTTCTCGCCATGACCAGTCTCTGCATGCTGCATTCAACGGCGTCCGCCGAGACGACGCAGCCCAATCGCTCCACCACGACCACGCTGACCTACACCGATCCGACGTTTGCCGATGCGAACGCCCGCTACGAAAACACGCTGTCGTTCCAGGCGACCGCTGCTTCGAGCCGCGGGCAGTTCTGGCAGTTTTTGGCCGCTTACGAGAACCTCGATGTGTCGATCTCCGGCGATGCTTCGCTGACATTTCCACCGCCTGCACCCGACCCGAACACCGGTGTGATTGAGTCGTTTTACACTGTTGAGTTCACCGAAGCCGGAACGGCCGACGTGTTTATCGCGTATGACACCCGCGCTACGACGACCCCATTGCCGAACGGTGAGTCGTTCATCGCCAACGGCGTGATGGATATCGACGGCACGTTGTATTACGTCCTGAACTTTGCTGGCGGCGGCACACGCGGCTTTGACGAGGGCGGCGCGTTTGTCTCCGAGGTGATCATGCAGGGTGAGTGGACGCCGGGAAGCATGACGACTGGCGGCGCGATGGTCGCGTTCAATGACGCCTTCTACACCGCTACCGACTTCTTCACGTATGACCCGTCCACGGACGCAACTCTCCTGAGTGTGGAGGGGTCAGGACTGCCGGTCGATCAGTGGCCAAACATCAGTTTGACGCTGATCGGGGCGGAAGTTCCCGAGCCCGGGGCGCTGCTGCCACTGGTGATCGCAGCCCTGCATCTGCGACGCCGATAGCATTTACCGGCAGTCACCGCGCGTCGCAAGCCGCGCGCACGACGGACGCCTTCGCCCGGCAAGCGGCATCGCTGGGTTGGAGGCGTCCTCGCGTGAACGGTTTTCTCAGTCGACTGCGGGGGGCGCCTTGCGGGAAAGAAGAAGTGCCGGCCTTGGCCGTTCGACGAGGGGCCAAGGCCGGCGTTTGATGATGCTGGACGGACGGCGTCAGGCCGACTGTTGGCGCTGCAACCCGCCTCCGGAGTCGGGTTGCAGCGCGTCGCACGGGCGGTTGGGATCACGGGCGCAGAGCGCGACAGTTTGCTATCGCGTGCGCCGGCAGCACCGCTCGAGGGTCTACTCCTCCTCGCGGCCCGGGTCCTGCTCCAGCATCTTGCGGAGATAGCCGTTTTCACGACGGGTTGCTTCGAGGTCGAAGAGCAGATACTTGATGCTCAGTCGCAGGAAGTCGATGCTCTCCTGCAGCGAGTTCATGCTCGTTTTGATTTGGTCGTGGCGCTGCTTCGTCTCGCTCGCCAGGGCGCGCAGTCGATCGCGCTCGCCTTCCGGCAAGTTGTCGATCTCTTTAACGAGTTGGCTCAGCTTCTGCTGAAAAGTCGTTTCGTCCATCGCTTCGTCCTCCTGCGGACTGGCGCGCGTGGGCGCTCGGCGATTCTCTTGATTGCCAAACGCGGCTGGGCCCCGTTCGGACGCCGGATTCTAGCCCCCCGGCGTTGGCGTTTGGGTACGGCGAACGATCGCGGACGAGCGTTGGCGGGCGGGCTTTCGGGCGCGTGAGTGGGGGTATGTGCGGCTTCGGCCGATGGGCCAAATCGTTTATAGGACACGCAAAAGCCGCGTCGTTGCTCAAGTTCGGCGGGTGGCGACCGATATTGCGCGGCCGGCGGTCGTCGGTCGTCGGTCGTCCAAAGGGAAGCCGCCGCCAGCACGCTGCGCGCGTTGACGGCGGTCGGTTTGTTGGAGCTGGGGCGCGTTCCGCTATGGGCAGCCGCCGCCGACGATGCAGTCGACGAAGGTGTCGATGTCGAGGGCGTTGACCGCGCCGTCTTGGTTGACGTCGGCGTTCAGCAGTGAACAGCCGACGACACACTCACTTCCCGAGACGAGCGCGTCGACGAAGCAGTCGATGTCCTGGCCGTTAACGAGTCCGTCGCAGTTCGCGTCGCCGAGGAGCGTGCCCGTGGTGGTGGAGACGCCGGCCCAGAAGCCGCCGACGAGCGTTTTGTCGCCGCCGGTCATGACGACGCCGGCATCCGGCTGGCCGATGGTTCCGGAAAGCGTCCAGGTTCCGCCGGTGCTCGTGCCGCCGCCGCCTTCGATGGTGCTCCAGTTGATCTCGAATTGCGCGGTTGCGACGCTGTTGAGCACCAGTGCGCTCAGTGCGATAAGAACGAGCTTTTGCATGATATCTCTCCCGAACGCTTACCCTTCTCCCAGTTCTCCGTCAGGATAACCGTGAGGTACGGACGTGTGCCAGCAAAATCCGGCTGGCACGGGGCGTAGCTGGTCAGCGCCGGCAGCCGCCATTGACGACGCAATCGACAAATGCGTTGATATCGCCGGCGTTGACGACGTCGTCGCCGTTGGTGTCGGCGTTGGCGAGTGAGCAGCTTGCGACGCACTCGGTTTGCGACACGACAGCTTGGACGAAGCAGTCGATGTCACCCGCGTTCACGGCCCCGTCGCAGTTCACGTCGCCGAGCAGGACGCCGCCGGTATGGATCGTCGCGCCGGCCCAGAAGCCGCCGGTGCGCTCAAATCCGCCGCCGGTGAGCGGCGCTCCGGCGTCGGGCTGGCCGATGGCGCCGGAAAGTTCGAAGCCGCCTCCGACACTGGTCCCGCCACCGCCGTCGATGGTGCTCCAGTTGATTTCGAACTGCGCAAGCACCGGTGTAGCGAGTAGGGCGGCACAGCAGCCCGCGATCGTGCACTTTCGCATTGGTCGTCTCCCTCGAAGCGAATGGGTCTCTCTTCAAGTAACGCGAATGTGAGGCCGCTCGCGCCAAATTCGTCACAATCGCTGGACGACGATCGCGGTGAGGTCGTCGGCTTGCGGAGCGCCGCACGTCCACTGCTGCACGGAAGCGTGCAAGCGATCAATGAGTTGCACCGCGGAGAGGTTGCCGTTGTGCGCCGTGACCGAGATGACGCGCTCGTCTCCGAACAGTTCACCGCGCTGGTCGGGCGCTTCAAAGAACCCGTCCGTCAGCAGGACGAATCGGTCTTGCGGCGCCATCTGGCGCACTTCGCAATCGAAGGTCTGATCAGACAGTACGGCGAGGGGGAGGCCGGTGGCGTCAAACTGGAGCGCGTTTCCGCCGGTGAAGTGGAGCAGCGGGGCTTGACCGGCTGACACGTAGGTCAGGGTGTGGCTGTGGGGGTCGAGGATGCCGAGGAAGGCGGTGACGAAGCGTCCATCGGCGATGTCGCGTTCGAGCAGGTCGTTGACGCGCCGGGCCACCTCCTGCACGTCGGTGGTGACGGTGAGGAGGGCGCGCAGGAGGGATCGACACTGGGCGATGACCAGCGCCGCCGCGACGCCGTGACCGGTTGCGTCGGCCAGGAAGATGCCGAGTCGTCCATGTTCGAGTTCGATGAAGTCGAAGCAGTCGCCGCCGGTGGCGTCGGCGGAGAGATTCCAGCCGGCGACGTCATATCCGTCGACGTTGGGGTTGGTGCGGGGGAGATACGCGAGCTGGATGGTGCGTGCGATGTCGAGCTCTTTGGCCAGTCGCTGCTTTTCGGCGTATTGCTCGAGCAGATGCGCGCGGTGGAGCGCGACGCCGACCTGCGCGCCGAGCACGGCGGCAAGCCCTTCGTCCTCCTCGTCGAAGGCGGCGTGTTCGCTTTTGTTCAAGACCTGCAGGACACCCATGAGTTCGCCGTCGAGATTCTCGAGCGGGATCGCGAGGACGCTGCGGGTGCGAAAGCCGGTTTGCGCGTCGATGGCGCGATTGAAGCGGTCGTCGTTGTAGGCGTCGGGGATGTTGACGACGCGGCGTGAGGCGGCGGCGGCGCCGGCCAGTCCGCGGTTGGCGGGGAAGCGGGCTTCGCGGAGCCCGGTCGCGGCGCGGATGTAGAGCTCGTTGGCGTCGGCGTCGAACAGAAAGACGCTGGAACGCGCGCAGTCGAGGACTTGGCAAGCCGCGTCCAGAACGTGTTTCAGGAGTGTGTCGAGATCGCTCGTGGCCGCCATGGTGCGCGTGACGTCGAGCACTTTGCGCAGACGTTCGATTCGCAGGATGGTGGCGGCGTTGGCGGACATATGCGTTTGCTCGAAGCGATTTCGTCTCGGCGACGACTGCGGGTCAGCGTAAGGGGTCGTCATGCTGTGAGCAACGCGGGGGTCCGGATCAGAGAACGAGCGGGTCGCGAGCATGGGCGCACCTCCAAGGAAACCGGCAACGCGTCAGTCCTTCGACGTCGAGTGGTAGACGGGGGCGGGTTGCGCATTGACAGCTAAGTTTTGGTGTGGTTTGCGGTTAGCGTTGCGCAGCGCGACGCCGGGGCCGAGGCGTCCTATAAAAGCGCCGCTTTCGCGAAACCGATTTTGCGGAACTTGCAGCGGCGTTTAACCGAACGCTAGCGCAGCGAGCCCATACTTGCAGACTCGCGGTGCTTTTCGGATGGAAAGAAGCAACCGGACGTAGCACATCGAGCCCACCCGGGAGAGAAGCGTCCCCGGCGTGGGTTCTTGGTTAGGGGGGAGATTGGCAAGCGGCGTTCGCTTTCGTGACGCGCGTCGGTGCTAGGATGGCGCCATGGACGAACGTGTCTTGCGAATCATCGACGCCAGTGTGAATCGCGCGCGCGAGGGTCTGCGCGTGGTTGAGGATTACGCCAGGCTGATTCTGGAAGACGCCGACGCGGCCCAGGTGACAAAGACGCACCGACACGCGGTCCAGGCGTTAGCCGACCAAACGCCTTATGCGCAACGGCTGGCGTCGCGCGACATTGCCGGCGACGTCGGTCGTTCAATCAAGGTTGAGGCGGAGCTCGCGCGCGAATCATCACTGACGGTGCTTGGGGCGGCGTTTGGTCGGGTTCAGGAGGCGCTCCGCAGCCTCAGCGAGTTTGGCAAGCTGGTTTCGGAACGATTCGCGGCGACGGCGGAAACGCTGCGGTATGACGTCTATGCGCTCGAACAGTTGTTGCTGTCGCGCGGTGACCGTCGTCGTCGGCTGCGGTTGGCCGGCGTCTACTTACTCATCACCGAAGCAGCCTGTCGACGCGACTGGCTGGAGACTGCGGAGGCGGCGCTCGGGGCGGGCGTGCGCTGCATTCAACTGCGCGAGAAGGGGCTCAGCGATCGCGACCTGCTGCGCCGGGCGGAGCGGCTGCGCGAACGCTGCGAGGCGCACGACGCGTTACTGCTGATCAACGATCGGCCGGACGTCGCCAAGCTTGTGAGCGCTGACGGCGTGCACCTGGGACAAGACGACCTGCCCGCGCCGGCGGCGCGACGCGTTGCGGGGGCTGAGCGTTTGGTTGGCGTCTCGACGCATACGGTGGATCAGGCTGACGCCGCACTGGATCTGGCGCCGGACTACGTCGCGGTGGGGCCGATGTTCGCGAGCAGGACCAAGCCGATTGACGAGATTGCGGGGCCGCAGACGTTGGCCGTGGTGCGGGCGCGGACGAGCGTTCCGATCGTGGCGATCGGCGGGATCGACGCGACGAACGCGGCGGCGGTCATTGAGGCGGGCGCGGACGTGATTGCGGTGTGCAGCAGTGTGGCGGGCGCTGACGACGTTGAGCGCGCGGCGCGTGCGCTGGTGAAGCTGATGCAGGACGCGCCGAGCCGAGTCGCGACTTGACCGCGCGTTGCAGGCTGTGGCAGGCTACGCCGGTGCTACGACCTGACCAAACAGCGGGGGGTGGTTTTTCGCGGCGGCGCGACGGGCTCGTCGAGGCCCGACCGTGGTCGCCGTGTTTGACTTTCACAGTTATCGTCGCCCTAGCATTTGCTAGGCAAGAATTGCGCCCAGCGGCCTGTGTGATGACAGGCTGACAATTCACTGGAGACCGATGATCATGCGATTTAGGGCTTTGCTCATACCAGCGCTGTTTTGTTTCGTACTCGCCGGTTGTCCGTTTGCGCCGGATGCCGGGCAGGACGCACCTCCAGTTGCTGGTCCGGAAGGTCCGCAGGGTCCTGCTGGTCCGCAAGGCGAGCCGGGCGCTGTTGGTCCGCAGGGTGAAGCTGGGCCGCAAGGTGATGCGGGGCCTCAGGGTCCGGCTGGTCCTGCGGGGGCGCAGGGTCCGCAAGGCGAGCCAGGCCCGGCCGGTGCTGATGGGGCGCAAGGCGAAGCTGGTCCGCAAGGGCCGCAAGGCGCTCAGGGGCCGCAGGGTGATCAAGGACCGCAAGGCGATCCTGGCGCTCAGGGACCGCAGGGTGAGCAGGGTCCGCAAGGCGAGGCGGGCCCGGCAGGACCGCAAGGCGATCAGGGGCCGGTCGGACCCGAGGGTCCGGAAGGCGACCCGGGCATCGTGGCGCGGTTCCGCATTCTGAACAACGCGGTCGTGGCGCAGGACGCGGCGGGCATCGTCAGCGCGGTGAGTCAAGGCGGTACGGTCGCGAATCCGTGGTATGACCTGCAGGTGGATGTGTCGGGGATTCCGTTTGCGACGGAAGACCTGTTGATCGTGGTTTCGTCGGAGCCGGAAGTGGCGGTTGGCAACTTCATCGCGCCGACGGTGGGCAGTCATCAGGTGCTGCCGTCGAGCACGGACGACGTGCTGGATCTGCGGGTGTACATCAGCGCGGTGGGTGCGGAGTTTGACCCGAACGCCGGCCCGGATCGCACGGTGGCGAACTTTACGGTGTTGATCTTGCGGCCGTAGTTGTGATGTTGCGGTCGTGGTACTGACTTTGCACTGATTTTGCGGCTCTAAGCCGATGGCTTTCCGGGCTGCAACTAGCACGTCAGCGTGACAAACCAGACCGGCCGCGTGGCTTGATGTGCCGCGCGGCCGGTTGGTTTGCTTTTGGGGTGGATGCTTGGACCGGGGCGCGGGGGGGGACGCCTGACAGTCGAGGAGCCGCCAACGTTTTGCCGCTGGCGCTGGGGCGCCACAGTCGTCATCGACGCTTGGGTTGCTACGCCGGAGGGCGCGCAACGACCTACTACGACCCCACCCGGCGATACTGGGTAACACATGGGTAACGATCCGGACGATGAGAAACGAAACGGCCGACGCCGCGTACCGCAACGCTCTGCCCAGCAGCGGGTTACGAGACGCGGCGCCCAACGTAAGGCTTCATAAAACGGAGAGGGCGGGATTCGAACCCGCGGAACGGTTGCCCGTTCACACGCTTTCCAAGCGTGCCCGATCGGCCACTCCGGCACCTCTCCAGATGAGCGCGCGACGGAGTGCTTGCAGCGCGTCGTCGCGTTGGCGCGCGTCTGCGATGAGCGGTCTCGCAGACGCCGCGAATCGAGCAGTATAGGGTGGGGCGGGGCTTTGTTCACGCTCGGTGGCTGGCGACCGCGGCCGTTGGGCGGGGGGCGACTGACGCGTTGTCTCGGCTGGCGCCCGATCTGTCGGGCAGGGCGTGTCACGCGTACGCATGCGCGGCGGCTGGCGGACGAGTCGGCGGGCAGAGGCGCGCGACGCTACTCGTGTGCAGTGGCTGGCGGCCGACTTAACAGCTGGCGGCGCGTGACGTTGTAACGCTACTCGTGTGCGGCGGTTGGTTGACGAGGCGTTCATCGGGCAGGCGTGACGCTACACCGGCATTACTCGCTCGGCTGCGTTGTCGGCTCGGCGGGTGTTTTGTCGTGGTGCGGCGCCGGGGCGGGGTTTGGTTCGCGTGTGGCGGGGCGTGCGGGCGTGGAGCGGTCGTGGGCGTACAGCGTCGTGGGGGCGCCTTCGCTGATGGTCAGCAGCGTCTGACCGGTGACGTCGTAACACAGCGACTCGCCTTGCGCTTCGGCGGCGAGCGCGAGTTTTCGCGGCGGCTGGTTGAAGATGGTGTCGAAGATGTGCGCGGTTGTCTCCGTGTGGGATACGCGCGGAGGCGGCTGCGCATTGACGGTGTGCGCGGGCGAAGCCGGGTTTAGGGCGTATTCCCAGCCGCCGAGGTAGGTGCGGACGGCGAGTCGGCGGGCGTCGGGGGAGATGTCGGCGGCGGTCGCCATGCGGCCGAGGGGCAGCAAGCCGGGCAGCGCGACGCGTTGCAGCGGGGTGAACTCGGCTTGCTCGCCGTCGCGCCACGGGCCGCGCCAGACGAGCACGTCGAAGAATCCGCCGCCGCGCGGTTTGGTGAGCACGTAGACGTGGCCGGTGTCGGGGTGGACGACGAGTGCTTCGGCGTCGACGGGGCCGTCTTGGTATGCGACGCGCATGCTGGCGACATCGACCGTGATGCGTCCGGCTTGCACGGCGGCGAGGTCGATTTCTGGGAAGCGGTATAGCATGAGGTCGGCGCGTCGCGCGTGGTTGTCGCCGATGTCGCCGACGATGACGTCGAAGTGGTTGGGATCGGTGAGGGAGGGGGCGAGCGTGATGTCTTCGTAGTCGCGATGTTGCGCGCCGCGCAGGCGGATCTCGGCGCGGACGGCGCCGTTGCTGTTGATCAGGAAGACGCGTGGGCTGTCGCCGGAATCGTTGTGGACATAGAACATGCCGGGATGTCGGCGGCTAGCGATGATGCCGGAGGCTTCGGTTAGCCGAGCGTCGCGGACTTCGGCGATGACGCGCGGCGGGGGCGCGCCGATGGCGATGCATCCGCCGGATGCGCACGCGAGCATCCCACAGACCAGCAGACGAAGCACGGCGGTTCCTTCCTCGGCGGCGGCACGAGCAAACGACGCGGTCGCGATCGCCGCGGGCTGTCGCTACACTTTCGGCCGCTTAGTTACGGAACGCAACTCCCCAGTGCCCCCGACCTCATCCGGCAGACAAACCATGCGGCGCACCAATCTGCACTACTACATCTTTGGGGGCATGGCCCTGGGCTTCGTTGTTGGGGCGGTGCTGAACGCGGCGGCGCCGGCGGAAGGCGTGGCGAACCCGGCATGGCGCGAAACCACGCTGTGGTGGCTCGATCTGCTGGGGCCGACGATGTTCATTGCGGCGCTGAAGATGATCATCGCGCCGCTGATTCTGGCCAGCATCGTAAGCGGTGTGACGAGCTTGCCGAATCTGGCGGAGCTGGGCGCTATTGGCTGGAAGACGATCGCGTACTACGCGATGACGACGACGATTGCGGTGACGATCGGCCTGGTCGCGGTGCTGACGATTCGGCCGGGTGAATCGGACGCGGGTCAGCGGGTGCGCGCGGATCGCGAAGCGGAGCTCGACGCGCGTCTGGCGGAGTATGAGCAGCAGTTTGACACGAGTGCGGTTGCAGCGGATGGCGAGCTGAAGCCGGAATACGTCACGTGGTTGTATGAGCAGGAGAGCGAGGGTGCGGCGCAGTCGAGCTATGCCGCGAAGTTCGCGCGGGTGGCGGCGGCGCGGGATGTGACGCCGGGGGACATCTTCAAGCGCGACATTGTATTGCCGCTGCTGACGAATCCGTTTACGTCGCTCGCCGCGTCACCGCCGAACGCTTTGGGGCTGATCTTCTTTTCGTTGCTGCTGGGCGTGGCGTGCACGTTTGTGGGCGCGCCGGCGCAGCCGGTGGTGAGTTTCTTTCACGGGTTGAACGGCGTGATCATGCAGATCACGCACTGGCTGATGAACGTTTCGCCGCTGGCGATTGGGTGCATTGTGGCGTCGCTGGTGGCTGAGCAGGGGCCGGAGATTTTCGAGACGCTGCTGTGGTATAGCCTGACGGTGATTGGCGGCATTGTGGTGCACGTGATGGTGCTGCTGAGTATTGCGTATGGGGTTGCGGGGCTAAGTCCGTGGGGGGTGTGGACGGGGTTGCGTGAGGCGTGGATGATCGCGTTTAGCACCCGTTCGAGCGCGGCGACGCTGCCGGTGACGATTGCGTGCACGACGGAGCGGTTGAAGGTGTCGCCGAAAGTGGCGAACTTCGCGCTGCCGTTGGGGGCGACGATCAACATGGACGGGACCGCCTTGTATGAAGGGGTGGCGGTCATCTTCCTGATTCAGATTTACGGCGGCCTGGCGGACGTTCCGATCCCCGAGATGACCATGATGATCACGCTGACGATTTTCATCACGGCGGTGCTGGCGTCGGTGGGGGCGGCGGCGGTTCCGGATGCGGGGTTGGTGACGATGGTGCTGGTCGCGACGGCGGTCAACCTGCCGGTGTATTACCTGCCGCTGATCTTCGCGGTGGATGCGTTTCTGGATATGTTCCGCACGTCGACGAACGTGCTGGGCGATGTGGTTGGTTCGCTGGTCGTGAATCGGCTGGAGTCGGGCCGGCTGGATGATGCGCCGGCGTCGGCTTGAGACGGCGGCGACGTGACGCAGCGATGAGGATGATGGAACGATGAATGTGCTGGTGATCGGCGGCGGCGGGCGTGAACACGCGTTGTGTCACGCCATTGCGAAGTCGACGCTGCTCGACAAGCTGTTCATCCTTCCGGGCAATGCGGGGACGGAGCAGCTCGGGACGAACATCGCCGGCGATTCGACGGACGTGAAGTTTGTGCTCGATGTTGCGCGGCGTGAGAACATCGACCTGGCGGTGGTGGGTCCGGAGGATCCGCTGGCGGCGGGAGTGGTCGATGCGTTGCGGGCGGCGGGCCGGCGCGCGTTTGGTCCGACGGCGGCCGCGGCGCGGCTGGAAGCGGACAAGGCGTTCGCGAAGCAGATCATGCGGCAGCGTTCGGTGCCGACGGCGGAGGCGCGCTCGTTCACCGAATTTGAAGCGGCGCAGCAGTATTTGTCGACGCGTGATGAGCCGGTGGTGGTAAAGGCGGCGGGTCTGGCGAAGGGCAAGGGCGTCGTGGTGTGCGACGACCCGGCGGAGGCGATTCTCGCCGCGGAGCGGATGCTGGTGGATGGCGCGTTTGGGGCTGCGGGCGAGACGATCATCGTCGAGGAGCGGCTGATCGGGCGCGAAGTGTCGGTGATGGCGATCGTGGACGGGCACACGCTGTATGTGCTGGAGCACGCTCAGGACCACAAGCGTCTGCTTGACGGCGACGAGGGGCCGAACACGGGCGGGATGGGCGCATTCAGCCCGACGACGTCGATTGATGACGCGTTGATGCAAGAGATCGAGGGGCAAGTTTTGGTGCCGACGCTCGACGCGCTGCTCCGGGAGGGCGTGGCGTATCAGGGGGTGCTGTACGCCGGGTTGATGCTGACGGCGGCGGGGCCGAAGGTGCTGGAGTTCAACTGTCGGTTTGGCGACCCTGAGGCGCAAGTCGTGCTGCCGCGCATTCGTTCGGACGTGCTGGCGTTGCTGGATTTGGCGACGCGTGGTCAGTTGGCCGAGGCGGACGTTGAGTGGGATTCGCGGGCGGCGCTGTGTGTGGTGCTGGCGGCGTCCGGGTATCCGAACGAGACGCGGCTCGGCGATTCGATTTACGGACTCGAGCTTCCCACGGCGGATGACGTGTCCATCTTTCACGCGGGCGTGGCGCGTGAGGACGGGCGTTGGGTGACGGCTGGGGGCCGGGTTTTGGGGGTGACGGCGCTCGGCGCGACGCTGGCCGACGCCCGCGAGCGTGCGTATACGGCGGTCGAGCGCGTCACATTTGCGGACGTTCAATATCGTCGCGACATTGGCGTGTGTGACTCGTAAGCATTTCGGCGGACTTGTTAGGGTTGGGCGAGGCGCCGGCGCAAAATCGGCTGCGCGTTGGCCGACATGTTCGCCGATGATAAGATGAGGTTACGCCAAAGGTACTACCGTCGCCGTGGAAAGTAAGCAGTGCAGCACTCCATTCCGCTGATCATTTTGACGCTTTGGCTCTGCTCGGAGGCGTGGGGTCAACGCACCGTCGGCGTCGTCGGGCGTGGCAACGTGAGCGGGTCCTCCGCCTCCGCGTCGCAGACGCTCGGTGGGGGCAACACGCGCGGCAGCGTCCAGTCGTTGCGGGGCGGTGCGGGTTCGCTGACCAACACGGTTGGTTCGTTCACGCGCAGCTTGGGCCGATCGGGCGGCGGTACGTTCGGCGGCGGTGGCGGCGCCGCCGGGGCGCCGGGCACTCGGGCGGGTTTGGGATCGTCAGGCATCGGGGCTTTGGGGGTGGGGGCGCCGGCTGCCTTGGGCACGATGTCGCAGCCGACGCTTAGCTTTGTGAGGTTGCTGTCCCGCGTTGGTCCGTCGCCGGGACAGCTCGCACCAGGGCCTGACCTGGCGTACCGGCCGGCGTTGCAGGCTCCGCCGCTCACGATTGCGCCGCAGTCGCGGGTGACGTCGCCGCCGACGGAGTTTCACGCGTTTTTTAACGTGCGTCCGGTAGCGGAGGCGGGGGTGGATCGCACGGCTGAGGGCGACATGGTGACGGAGCGCATGCAGACGCACGTTCAGACGATCGTCGCGACGCGGCGCGCCGCGGCGCTGGACGAGTTTCGGGCGGCGACGCAGCGCAGCGCCACGGTGGAGGACATTGACGAACTCGCCAGCGTGCACGCATCGCTCCGCGGCTTGCGCAATCTCGTGCCGCGTGACGACGTGCTGCCGAGCTGGTTGGCCGCGCACGTGGCCTTGGAGCGCGAGCAGATGACGGTTGCTGTGACTCACCTGCTGAACGTGGTGGAGCGTGACCAGGACGTATTCACGAATCTCGAGCCGCTGGTGTCGAGCTTTGGCGACTACGACGAGGTTTCGGAGGGTTCGGCCACGCTGCGTCGGCAGATGCGGCGGTACGCCCGCGCTGGGGATTTGAACCGCGGCAGCATGCTGGCTCAGGCGTTGCAGGCTTACGCTGCTTGGGTGATTGGGGACAGTCGGCAGGTGGAAGCGGCGTTGCGTCAGGCGCGTCGTTTGGGCGCTGCGGATGCGTCAGACGACGTGTTGCGGTTGGTCGAAGCAGTGGATCGAGCGGCGTATGCGGCGGAGTACAACCGGCGTGAGCGGGTTGCGGAACGTTGACGAGCTGAAGGGAGCTTAGCGATCGTACAGCCCGCGACGTCAACGTCGGTCAGCAACGGCCCGCTCGCTGGTTTCATGGAGCTCGTGCGCCGGCGGCGTGCATGGTTCAGCTTGGCGTCGCATGCGCTGTTGTTCGGTGTGTCGTGGTTTCTCGCGTTCGGGCTGGCGTTCAACTTCAACCGCATCGGCTACTGGGTCGAGACGTTCTTCCTGCCGCTGCTGCTGCCGGTCGTGATCATCAAGGTCGGCGTGTTCGCGTTGATGGGGCTGCACCGGGCGTGGTGGCGCTACGTCGGTCTGCGCGACGTGTTCGCGATCACGCAAGCGGCATGGTTCGGCTTTTTCATCGTCTTCCTGCTCTATTACTGCACGCTGAACGCACCGAATTTCGTCGCGTGGCTCGGATATGACCCGACCTGGGTGAATCGTTTTCAACTGTTGTTCGGCCGGGCGTTTCGCGAGGACTTTCCCGACGCGGTTTTTCTGCTCGACTTCGCCGGGACGATCGTGCTGGTGGGCGGGGCCCGCATTGCGATGCGGCTCTATCACGAAGAGATTCGCGCTTCTGACTTTGGCGTCGCCCCGCGACTGCTGATTTTGGGGGCCGGCAACGCGGGCGAGAACGTCGTCCGCGAGATTCTGCGGGCGCCGACGCTGGCGTACGACATCATCGGCTTCTTAGATGATGATCCCGCGAAACAGGGGGCGCAGATTCACGGCGTTGAAGTGCTGGGGCCGATTCGCAATCTGCCGAGCGTGTGTGAACGGCATCAGATCGATGAGATTTTGATCGCGATGCCGTCGGCAAATCAGCAGCAGGTTCGCAACGTGGTCGAGCTCTGCCGGGGTACGGGCGTCACGTTCAAGACGCTGCCGAGCGTGTCTGATCTGATCACCGGTAAGGCGCAGGTTGCGCAGATTCGCGATGTCGACATCAACGACTTGCTCGGCCGGGCGCCGGTGAAGCTGGATGAGGAGAACATCGCGAGCTTCTTGCGTGGGCGGGTGGTGATGGTGACCGGGGCCGGCGGGTCGATCGGCTCTGAGATGTGCCGGCAGATCGCGCTGTTCGAGCCGCAACGGCTGATCCTGGTTGAGCAAGCCGAGCAGCACTTGTTCGAGATCGACAAGGAGCTACGCGAGTCGCACGCCGAGCTCGATATCGCGCCGTACATTTGCGACATCGGCGATGCGCGGCGCGTGGCGCGTGTGTTCGACAAGGAGCGACCGACCGCTGTGTTCCATGCGGCCGCGCACAAGCACGTGCCGATGATGGAGCTCAACCCGGGCGAGGCGATCAAGAACAACGTGCTGGGCACGCGGACGATCGCCGATGCGGCGGTGAAGATCGGCGTCGAGAAGTTCGTGATGATCTCGACCGACAAGGCGGTGAACCCGACCAGCATCATGGGGTGTTCGAAGCGCGTCGCGGAGATGTACACGCAGGCGTTGCAGCAGCAGGTGACGACCGAGTTCATCACCGTGCGATTCGGGAATGTGCTCGGCAGTAGCGGCAGCGTCATTCCGATCTTCAAGGCGCAGATCGCGAAGGGCGGGCCGGTGAAGGTCACCCATCCCGAGATGGTGCGCTACTTCATGACCATTCCCGAGGCCGCTCAACTGGTGCTGCAGGCGGCGTCGATGGGCGCCGGTGGAGAGATTTTCGTGCTCGACATGGGCGAGCCGGTTAAGATCGTCGACCTGGCGCGTGACCTCATCACGCTTTCGGGGTACAAGCCCGGCGAAGATATCGAGATCACGTTTTGCGGCATTCGCCCGGGAGAGAAGCTGTACGAGGAGCTCGCGATCGACGGGGAAAACGTCATCGCAACGCGGCATCCGAAGATCGGCGTGTGGCAGAATCGTCCGGTCGAGCTCGCCGAGCTCGTGCCGGTCATCGAGCGGTTGTGCAGCATTGCCGATGATCTCAATCGCGACGACGTGCGGCGCGAGCTCAAGGCGATCGTGCCGGAGTTTCTGCTCGATCCGGCGCAAGCGCCGACGCCAGCGACCGACCGGCCGGCAGCGCTGTCGGGTTCGGCTCAGCCGGGCGTGGCGCCGGCCTAGTCTGCGGCACTGCTTCGGCGGCGGTTCGTAGCCGATTCACCGAGCCGCGGATATAGTCCTCGCAATGCGGAATGTTCTCATTCTGGGGTCAACTGGGTCGGTCGGCTGTTCAACGCTGACGGCTGCCGACGCACTCTCGGATCGCGTGCGCGTGGTCGGGCTGACCGCGCACTCGCGGTGGCGGGAGCTGGCGGATCAAGCCCGGCGATGCCGCCCAGACTTCGTTGCGATCACCGATCCCGACCAAGCTGACGCACTGCGGGGTGTGCTGCCGGATGGCGTGCGGCTGTTCGTCGGGCCCGAGGGGTTGCTCGAAGCGGTCGAGCAGCCGGAAGTGAACTTCGTGATCTCGGCGATCATCGGTGCGGCGGGACTTCCGGCGACGTTGCGGGCGGTCGAGTTGGGGATCGACGTGGGGCTCGCGAACAAGGAGTCGCTGGTGATCGCGGGCGCGTTGCTCATGCCGCTGGCGGAGCGCACCGGGGCGCGGCTGATTCCGGTGGATAGCGAGCACTCGGCGGTCTTTCAGGCGCTGCATGCGGGCCGCGCGAGCGAGGTGCGGCGGATCTATCTCACGGCGTCGGGCGGGCCGTTTCGCACCTGGTCGAGCGAGCAGATCGCCGCGGCGACGCTGAGCGACGCGCTCAATCATCCGACGTGGTCGATGGGGCCGAAGATCACGATCGACAGCGCCACGATGATGAACAAGGCGCTCGAGATTGTGGAAGCGCATCATTTGTTCGGTTTGGAAGCCGACCGAATCGAGGTGCTGGTGCATCCGGAATCGATCGTGCATTCGATGGTCGAGTTTTGCGATGGGTCGTCGGTGGCGCAGCTTGGCGCGCCCGACATGTGTACGCCGATCGCTTATGCGCTGACGTACCCGGAGCGCGGCCCGGCGGTCACGCCGCCGCTGGACTGGTCGCAGGTGCGGGCGTTGCATTTTGAGACGCCGGACTATGACAAGTTTCCGGCGTTACGGCTTGGAGCGGCGGCGGCGGAAGCGGGGGGCTGCGCTGGTGCGGTGCTGAACGCGGCGAAGGAAGCGGCCGTGTCGCGATTTGAGGCAGGAGAGTTACGCTTTCCTGAAATTGTGGAAGTGACTGCGGACGTGTTTGCGCGTCGGCCGCTGAATGGCGCCGCGACGCTGACGCATCTGCTGGAAAGCGACGCCTGGGCGCGTCGAGAGGCGAACGCATGCTTACGGAAGTAACGACGCCGGCTGGATTGCTGGCGTTTGACATTCAGGCGTGGTTGCTGAACGTGATTGCGTTCGTGCAGGTGCTGCTGGGTTTTTCGCTCATTATTTTCGTGCACGAGGCGGGGCATTTTCTGGCCGCCAAGTGGTGCAATGTGCGGGTGGATCGCTTTGCGGTCGGCTTTGGGCCGCGGCTGTTTGGCTGGCGCCGGGGTGAGGGGTTTCGTTTGGGAACCACGCCGGAGCGACGCCCCGAAGAGCTCAAGGAGTTGGGTTGGGGAGAGACTGACTATTGCGTGAAGGCGCTGCCGATCGGCGGGTACGTGCGGATGCTCGGTCACGATGATGTGCTCATTGATGAGAAGACCGGCGAAATCAAAATGACCGATGACCCGCGCGCGTTTACGAACCGCTCGGTCGGGCAGCGCATGTTGATCGTTTCGGCCGGGGTGGTGTTCAACCTGCTGCTGGCGGGCGTGCTGTTCATGACGATCTTCCTGGTGGGCAAGGACATGCCGGCCCCACTCATCGGACGCGTCACGCCCGACTCGCCGGCGGCGGACGCCGGATTGCAGGTTGGCGACCGCGTGTTGGAGGTGAACGGGTGGCGGGCTGACTCGTACATGGACATTTTCCGCGCCACGGCGATGCTCGATACGGTCGAGCTCGCGGTGGAGCGCGACGGCGAGCGACTGCCGGAACCGATCGTAATTGAGACGACGGAAGACACGCGACGCGGCATCCGCTATGCGGGCATTGGCCCCGTCATTGAACCGGTGTTTACGCAGGCGCCGCCGAGCGCAGTTGGTGAAGACGGGCCGCAGGCTGGCGACCGGATCGTGGCGGTGGATGGTGCGCCCGTGCTCTCATACGCCGATGTGCAGACCGCGTTTCAAAGGGCGCGCGGCGCCCCGCTGCCGGTTACGGTTCGGCGGGCGCAGGAGGGGATCGAAGGGGCCGACGAGGAATTGACGTTCGCGCAGCGATCGGCTCTGCAGTTCGTCGATGCCGACGAGGATGAAGTGGTGCGCGCGATGGCGGGGCATCTGCTCGGGATGACGCCGCGGCGGATGGTTGCGTTCGTGAACGAAGACACGCCGGCGGAGGAAGCGGGGCTGCGGGCCGGCGATGTGATCGTGCAGTGGGGCGGGGTGGCGTATCCGACCTACACCGAGATTGTCGACAGCATTCAGGCGAATGCGGAAACGCCGAATCGGGTCGTTGTGCTGCGATCGGGCGAGCAGGAGACGCTCGAAGTGACGCCCAAGCGGCGGTTCAGCTTGTTTGGTACGCCGCGCGCTCAAGTGGGTGTTGCGTTTGGGCAAGAGTCGTTTCTGCCGGTGGTCGCCGACATCGTGCCCGATCAGCCCGCTGCGGACGTTGGGTTGCCGCGCGGTGCGCTGCTTACGCGAGTGAACGGGGTGGATGTTGCTTCGTGGTATGACGTGGTGGACGCGTTGCGGGCGGCGTCGGGGGAGGTTGCGTCGGTCGAATACGCGTACGGGGGTATGCAGGGCGCGGGGGAGATGCGCGTGCCTCCGAGCCTGTTTGTCGAGCTTGGGCTGCCGCCGAACGCCGATGTGGTGAGCATTGCCGGCGAAGATAGTGTGGAGCTTGATGGCGAGGAGCTGCGGCTACCGTCAGCGCGGGCCATGACCGCGTTGGTCGAGAAGCATGTCGGCGAACGTGTGGTCGTGAAGTACTCGACGGCTGCTGCGCCGGAGGACGTGCGCGAAGGCGAAGTTGACGTGCGTGAGGGTATGGAGCGGCTTTGGGTGATGAAGGTGCTTTATCCCTATGCGCTGTATAGCCTTGATCAGACCGCGATTGTCGAGGAGCGGGTGCATGCGCACGGCAATCCGTTGCTTGCGATGTGGCTGGGGGCGAAGCTGACGTTGGCGCAGGCGAGCCACGTCTATATGTCGCTTAAGCAGTTGCTCAGCGCCCGCATCTCGGTGCAGAACGTGTCGGGACCGGTGGGCATTGTCAGCGTTGGCGTGCAGGAAGCCCAGACGAGCTTCACCGATCTGCTGTCTTTTTTCGCGTTTCTCTCGGTCAACCTCGCCGTGCTGAACTTCCTGCCGATTCCGCTGGTTGACGGCGGGGTGATGGTGTTTTTGATCATCGAGAAGATCAAGGGCAGTCCGGTGAGCTTGAAGGTGCAGATGGCCAGCGCGTTGGTGGGATTGAGCATGCTGGTGTTGCTGTTCCTCTTCGTTACGTTCCAGGATATTTCGCGACTGCTCGGCGGGTTCTGAGCGGTCTGGGTTTCGATCGCGCGGCGGCTTCATGCTTGCCGGCCGGCGCGTGATGGATTGCGTGTGGGGGGTGAGATCCAAGACTCGGGCGCGCGTCGTCAACTGCGGCGCGTGATGCTCAGGGCTGAATCAGGTCGTCATACAAGCGGCGATTCATGAGTGGGAAACCCAGGCGTTTCGCGGCGGGGGAGCCGAACGTGAGCGCGTGGATGAGGCCGTTCTTCTCGACCAGAATCGTATGCAGGATGTTGAGCCCGGGGTTGCTCCAAAGCACGATGTCGACCCGGCCGTCCGCCGCGCGCCAGCGGTCGTACTCATCGACCGATTCGTCTTGCAGGGTGAGTCCCTGGCGGATGTCGGCGAGCAATGCGTGCGTCTGGTGGTAGGTGCTGCGGTCTGGTTCGCGCTCGCGAATTTCTCCGCCGCGGAAGGTGCGTCGATCGTCATAAGCGACGACGCCCAAGCAGCGTCGGTCTGACCCTTTGACCCAATTGAGCAGTTTGAGTGCGTGGGCTTCGGTGCGGTATTCGTAATTCGCGTCGAGGAAGACGATGCGTTCGATCCAATCGGGAATGGTATCCACGGCGCTGATGAATCCGAGCACGAAGGCGCCGCCGCCGCTGTGACAAGTCAGCGAGACGCGGTCGTGCTGCGGGACGCGTTCTCGAATGGACTGGACGACGCGCAGAATGATCTGGTCGGCGTTTGGCGTACGGCGGCGCCAGGTCGGCCAACTGCGGTTTCCGGCTTCGACGTACGCGACGACGAGGTTGCGGTGGTTGGACGCATGGCGTCGCAGCCAGCGGATTTGCGCGCCGATGTGCTGCACCGAGAACTTCCACTCGCGGTCGGGGCGCCGTGCGGCGCCGATGGCGTGCGGAATGGTGTTGCCGTTGGGCAGCGCGAAGATCACGAGGTGGGTCGGACGACCGGGGTGCATATGCTCGCGGCTGGGGCGGTTGATGTGCACCGTGACGTTGGGGTCGAGCGTATAGGTGACGACCTGTTCGCCGAAGTGCGCCCCTGCAGAGGGGGCGTCGTCGGCGGGCGCACTTAGCGACACGGCGGGCGCCGCCGCGAGGCTGGCGAGCGCTATGAGGCAGCGCGGGGCGGCGGTGAGGGTTTGGCGGCGCTGGGTCATGCGGAGGCGTCCGGCTTGGAAGCATCTTCAACCGGGCGCGCGGCGGGGGGATCGTTTAGCGGGGCTTGCGCTGCGGCGCCGGCAGGGGTTTTGGGGAGACCCACAAAGGTCGCCCAGGTCATCGCATCGGTCGGCGACGCTTGGTCGGGCGGGCTGCCTTGCGGGTCGTCGGTGCTGATCGGGCCGATCGTATCGGCGTGACGAAGTTCGCCGGCCGCGGGCGTGAGCAAGAGGAAATCTTCGACGGTCGGCTCGCGCGTGCTGATGGTGAAGTGGCTGAGCATCGCATCCGGGTCTTCAGGAATGAACCAGGAGACCGGTTGGTCGGCCAGCGGCCAGCTCTGCTCGATCCAGTGCAGCCAACCGGCGATCTGGGCCGGACGCGACAGTCGGGCCGCGAGCGGGAAACGCAGGGTGGCCGCAAAGTCGGGACCGGCGTGCTGACGAATGATCCCCGCCCAACGCTGCGCTCCGGCCAGCATCTGCGTGAGTGAGGGCTGCGCGGCGGCGGGCTTCGCGTCCGTTGTTGCGGGTTGCTCGCCGGTCGGCGTTTGCGTCGCGTCGCTAGCGCTGGGGTCTTCGTTATCGATTTGGGGCCACGTCGGGTGTGCTGCGGCGAACCACTGCTCGAGCGTGATCTGTTGCGCCGCTTTGCGCCACGCGTCGTCGCGGGCGTCGGGCAAGCCGTCGAACCGGAGCTCCCGGCCGCCGAATGTATCCTCGAAGCGTCCGGGCGCGTTGAAGAAGCGCACGATGTGATGCCGCAGATTGGCGAGATATTCGAGCTCACGGAGCACGGCTCCGGCCTGGTCGGCGGTGGGACCGGGCAGCAGTTGGCTGGGTAGGGCGGCGTAGAAGCAGAGCGGGAACGGTCGACCGCGCATGTCGCCGCCGTAGTCTTGCAACGAGGCGAGCACGGTCATCTGGCTCTTCGGCAGTCGCAAGAGGAGCAGCGTGTTCGGGAGGCGTGGCGGGCCGCCGCGTTGTCGATGCTTGGTGTGAAATTGCTCGAAGCCCTTGAGGAGCCAGTCTTGGAACTCGACGGCCCAGTCGGCGTCGGCGGGGGCGGCGTAGTAGTCGGCATAGGTCGGCAACTTGCCGAACCAGCGCACGGTTGGATCGGCTTCGAGCTTTACGCTCTTGGTTTTGAACAAGTTCATCCAACTCATGCCATGCGTCCTCGTGTCGGCGCTATGGCCGGGGCCGGGCCTCTTCTCGGAGCGGCGTAATGGCTTCGGGCAAAGCTGGGGTGACGGTGAAGACGTACATCTCACCAACGACTTGCTCTGGCCCCCACTCGCTGCCGTGATAGCGTTGGTCGAGCGCTTCGACCAAGTCGATCGTGTGCACGGTTCGCCAAAGGCCGTCTTCCTGCACGCCGTAGCGATGCAGGTAAGCGGGGAAGGCCAAGGGCGAGGGCCGGCCGAGCGCCTGCGGATCGATCTCTGGATACGACCAGGCGACGCGATCGGGGCTGACGGGTTCGATGAGTTCGAATTGCAGGTTGGCGCTGTTGTTCAATGGCGGGGTCACCCACTTCCAACTGGTTCGCTGCGGGTCGCCGCGTTCGGACCGCCGCGCCGAGAACTCGAGCCCGTCGACGCCGCCTTCGCTCCGTTCCAAGCCGAGCGTGAGCTTGGTCTTGCTGTAGTAGTTCTGGGCGGTGACTTCGACGTTTGGATCGAGCGGCAGTGCGACAGGATCGCCGATCGTAACGGTAACGGTAAGCGGGTTTTCGATGAAGTCTCGCCAGGCTTTGCACTGCCCGGCGTATTCGCGGCGGCGCTGGGCGTAGCGGTCGTCGTTGGGGACGCCCTGTTCGAGCGGAGCGAGCGATTCCTCGGCGCTGACGATCTCGTCGAGGAACTGCTCGAAGTCCGGGAAATCGACCGTGTCGGTGGCGCTCACGCCGCGGCCGTCGGGGTTGGTGTAAGGCCAACCGCGGTAGGCGCGGATCTCGCCGAATGTTCGTTGCTCGACTTGCGCGTAGACGCCGGAGAGCGCGCGGCTGAGGAGCGTGCTGGCGTCGCGCTCAAGGTCGACGAGGGCCTTGGTGAACTTTTCGTCTTCGAAGCCGAGCTCGTTGCGCAGGTCGGTAAAGACGCCGATGCTGAGGGTGGGGAGGGTGCGGGGTGGCGCCGACGGTCCGAAGTCAGTTGGGAGCTCGGCCGCGTCGCCGACGCGCTGGCTCCAGTCGCGCCACTCGTCGATGACGCGCGTGGTGACGACTTCCCAGGGATCGCGGGCGCGGTCGGATTGTTCGCTCATGGCGCGGGGGTCGCGAACGAGCGTAAGGGTGGACCAGTGATCGCGTTCGGCGTCGGAGACGGCGTCGCCGAGGAAGCGCGCCACGCGATGCACGCGGGCGCCCTCACCCAGCCACTCGCCGTTGTTGAACTTGGCGAAGGTGACGTTTTCGAGGATGTCGGTGAGTGCTTGGCGGAGTTGGCCCTCGACGCGTTGCATGGGGGCGCGACTGGAGCGCCCGCGGCGCGAGAACTGGCTGGCGAAGGAATTCCAGGTGGTTTGACTATCGGGGCTGTCCAAGGCTTCGAGTCGGCTGTCGTCGTAGGCGGCGCGCCACGCGTTCATGTAGCGATTGGCGTACGCTCGCCAGGCGTCTTCGAGTGCCTGCGTGCAGCGCTCATGCAAGTCGTCTCCTTGCTGGGGCAGATAGTCGTCGCGGCTCAGTGCCGAGAGTTGCTGCAGCACAGGGAAGCACTCGGCCGCACGGCTGATCAGGAAGCTGCGCGTCGCGGCGATCGGGATGCCCTCGCTGCTGCCGCCGGCGAGTTGGCTGCGTTCGGGTCGCGCGGCGGGTTCACTCCGTCGTTGCCCGCCGCCGAACAGGCCGCCGGCGTCGGCTTCGTCGGGAGCGGCGGGTGTTGCGGGGTCGGCGCTGCGCGGCGTGGAGGGGCGGGTGTCGGGCATGCGCATCCGGTAGAACGACCCAACCGGGTCGGCCCACCCATCCGCCATGCTGGCGACGCCCCAGTCGCCGCTGTTGGCGACCTGCTGATGGAACGCCTCCAAGGTGGCGGTGGCGTCGCGTCGGCTGGCGATTGACAGGTAGACGCCGCGGAGTGAGGCGAGCCGCTGCGGACGCCAGGCGGGGTCCAATTCCAGCGCGCCGAAGTCGGCGGTTTGCGGCTCGTTGCTGGGGGCGGCGGTGAGGCCGCGCAGGATGGTGTTCCATTGGGCGAGCGAGCGCGGTTCGGAGAAGTCGGCGCTGCCGCGTTCATTGAGCTTGTCGCGAATGTCGTCGAGTTCGGCGGCGACGGCTCGGGTTTGCTCGGTGATGACGAGCTGGTCGTCGCTAAAGTTGTCGCCGGTGATCTTGGTGAAGACGTACGCGTAAGCGGTTGTGACGTCGGTGAGCTGGCCGCGGAATGTTTCGGGCGCGAAGAACTCGTCGAGTTGGGCGCTGTTGAGAGCGGCGCCCTGCACCAATTCGGCGTCGACGAGGCTTTCGTAGAGCACGCGATCGAGCCCCTTCACGTTGCTGTCGCGGCGTAACGACGTGATGAGCCGGACGAATGGGTCGGCGGGGTCCGGCTCCTCGCGACAGGCGCTGTACATGTCCAGCAGTTCGGCTTCGCACGTCAGCCAGCGCTCGCGCTCGCGCAGCAAGACGTCGGCCAGGGCCTCGATGCGATTCGGACCGTTCCACGTAATGGCCTCTTTGGCGGACGTGAACGCGTTGTAGCGCGCGGCGAAGTCGTCTTGGAACGCGGCGGCTTGTTCGGCCGAATTCACCTGGCTGTCGGCGATTTGCAGGATGTCGCGGTAGTTGGACATCAGCGTTTCGCATGCGGTGCGAATGCGGGCCCACTCGCTGAGCGTTTGGTCGGGGTGCTCGCTGTCGAACGCAGCGTACGGCGTGAAGTAGTCGCGCAGGTTGCTCACCGCTTGGGCGACGACGCGCCCCGGCTCGACGCCGGATGCGTTCTCGCCGGCGAGCAGGAAGCGCGCCGGGTTGCGCGGATCGTCCAGTTCGTCGAGGGCGGTGAAGTAGTCGGTGGCCTGGTTGTCGGTGAGTTGCGCGCGCTGCCCGCTGGCGGCGGCGACTTTGCTGAGCGTTTCATAGCTGGCGTGGTCGAGCCATTCGGGTCGCTCGTCGCGATCGGCGCACGCGGTCCAACGCAGGTATTCGCCGAGGGCGTCGACGAACTGGCTGACGGGGATTTGGCCGGGTTGCGGGGAGACATCGTCGGCCACGATTCGTGCTGCTTGCAGACTCTCTTCGATATCGCGGAGCCGTTGCTGCAACCCGGCTTCTTCGAAGATTTTCACGCGGATCGTCTTCAGGTCGCGGGCCGGCTGGTCGCCCGCCATGTAGAGCGAGAGCAGGTTGGCCCAGAGGTTGCCTTCGAGCGTGTTGATGTCTTCGCGCAGCGCTTGCGATTTGTCGAGGGCTTCGCTGTATTCGGCGTGGTAGGCATGCAGCGGGCCGGCCTGAGCGCGTTCGCTGGGCGAGGCGATCAGCGAGTCAAAGCGCATCCAACTGACGATGAGGGCGGCGAAGAGCACGACGGCGACGCCGGCGCTGACGTAGGTGAAGACCTTGGCGAGCTTGCGTTTGCGTTCGACCTCCTGCTCGTTGCGGAAGACCAGACCAAACTCGGGAAACACTTTCCGAAAGAGCAGCTCTTTCACGAAGTGCGGCCGCGGTTTGGGGTACATGCTCTCGAGCGATCCAAACTGCTGCGCGGCGGCTTCGCCCATGCGGTCGACGAGGCTGCGGAGGATCAAACCGCCTTGCTGGGTGGCGCTGGTGAAGTAGGCGCCGCGAAACATGAGGTTTTTGACGGCCCGCGGGCTGCGAATGAGGGGGAAGAGCGTGCGCACGTAGGTGTGCAGCGGCTCGCGTAGTGCGCGGAACTCTTCTGGGAAGCTGTACGCCATGCCGAGCTCGACTTCGTCGGCGTCGTCGTTGAGTCGGCGGAGGCGCAGCTCGTTGAGCCGGCCGTAGATTTCGTTGAAATCTTGATCGAAGTTTTCGGGGTCGTAGGGTTCGGCGAACGAACCGGGTCGGGACCAGCCGAATATCTGGTTCTTCATTAGCAGGTCGCGTTCGGCGCGGTCGAAGAACTGCATGAATCCCAGGATCTTGTCGCACTTGGTGATGACGAGATAGGTGGCGAACGTCACGCCGAGCTTGTTCTGCAGGTCGCGCAGGCGCTCGAGGATGGTGTTGGCGTCTTCTTCGTGTTTCTCGGGCGTGTCTTGCAGCAGGTGGTCGGCGGAGATACAGACGATGGCCCCGTTGATGGGGTAGCCTTTGCGGCCCTGGGCGACGGTCTTGAGAAACGCCTCCCACTCGCGGCGGTCGGCGTCTTCCTGCGGATTGACGAGGCGCCCGGCCATGTCGACGAAGATCGCGTCTTCGGTGAACCACCAGTTGTAGTTCAGCGTGCCGAGTTGATAGCCCTCGGGCTTACCGGTTGAGAAGGTCAGGCCGCTTTCGTTGATCAGTTTGGTTTTACCGCAGCCGGAATCGCCGATGACGATGTACCACGGTAGGTCGTAGACGCTGATGCCGAGCTTGCGCATCTCCTTGATCTGGCCGAAGAACTTCTCGTTGTTGCTCTTGATGGCGCCGCGAACGTCAAGCGAGACGGGTCCGGATTCGGCGCCACTGGCGAGCTGGGCCTCCATCTTCTTTTGGCGTTTGCGCGACGAGCCCCCGAACAGCTTCATGCACAACCACGCGATGCCGCCGAGGATCGCGACCGCGGCGAAGACGCCGATGATGATGACGAAGATGCTGGCGTTCGGGAACAGGTGGCGTTTGAGCAGGTAGATGACGCCGATGGGCGTACCAAGGCCCGCCATGGCGATAAACACCCGCATTTCGGGCGGGATGTTTTTGTAGAAGCCGAGCAGTTTCTTCATGGCAACCTCTCACGCGGCGGTGCGCGGTGCGTTCGTTCTCGATATCAGCGCCGGTCGCGCGTCAGCCCTGCGGCGACGCGTCGTCGTCACCTTCCTCGTCTTCGACGGCGTTCGGCGGCGGGTTGGGCGGCTCCCACTTGGTCGCGACCTCGTGGATCTCGCCGACGGCACGCACCCACGCGACGCGGAACATCACGAGCGACGCGCCGATGAGCACGGCGAGCGTGATGAGCACGATGGTCAGGCTCGCGCCGAGTCGATAGTCGACGCGCACTTCCTGATTGTGCTTGTAGGCTTCGGGAAACAGCTCTTTGCCGCGGGTCGAGGCGGACGCCGGCAGCTTTGAGTAGAGCCGACGGGTGTATTGCTCGAGTTCCTGCGGGCGGTCGTGATACATGCCCTTAAAGCCGAGGCGGAGGCAGATGAAGTACAGGCTGAGGAGGTCGGCGAGCTCGTGCTTGTCGCGCCGGTCGCGTCGCTCGGCGAGCTCGTACTCGCGCTGCATCTCGTCGCAGTCTTCGAAGAACTTCTCGCCGCCGAGGGCTTCGATGTGATCGAGCACCTGCGGGTCGGTTTCGAAGCGGTTGTCGAACCAGAAGTCGCGGCCGTCCCACTCGGAGTTGAGCATTTTGTAATCGAGCAGGTAGACCAACATCGGTTTGATGCGTTCGTGCCAGAGCCGTTCGGCGGTGTTGTCGCGCAGTGAAGCGTCTTCGGCGTCGCGCAGGGCGGAGAGGGCTTCGTAGCGCACCTGGTCGGGGGGGGCGGTTGCGCCGTGCTGCGATTGCCGGGTGAAGTTGATCAGGAAGTCGAAGACTGGCCAGCAAACCTCGGTCAACCGCAACGTGTTGCGATCGTCGGCGCTCATCGCGGGGCTCCCTTCAGGCAGACATACAGCGTGGGCTGGTATTTCTCCATTTCAGGCAACTGTCCTTCGCGAATGCTCATGCGAATGCCGCGCTCCTGTTCACACTCCTGCCAATAGTCGGTGCGGTCGGCGCCGATGGCTTTGTCGACGCGGAAGTAGTGCAAGCCGTTACGCCGGGGCAGTTGTCCGGCGGGTACGCTCTTGACTTGGAGCCGTAAGCCGCGAACGGCGATGTTGTGGATTCGCGGGCTGCGTCGCGGGGAGGCGAGCTTCATGTCGAGCGTGCCGTAGACGTGGGTGTAGAGTTCTTGCGTGTCGAGTTCGTCGTTGTGCAGCCCGACATACATCTCGAGATTTTCGTCGATCCAGGCGCGATCGAGTTCGACTTCGAGACCCTCCCGGCCGCGCTCGTCGCGTTTGCGTCCGAACGGGCGCTCGACGTAGGCGGTCGGGCGCAGGGCGTCGAGCAAGACGAGCAGGCGCCGTCGCATCTGATCGAGCGTTTGCGCCGGGCGATCGTGGTCGTAGATGGGCAGGGCGTCGGGCGACTGATTTTCGGAGAAGACATTGATGCGCCCGATGAGTCGTGCGAGGAGCACGAAGACATCGTACGGATGCAGCAGGGGTGACTGCATCAGCGCGCGAAACTCGGTGCGGGCTTCGTTGAGGGCGTGCAGCCGCAGCAAATGTTCGAGATTGGCGGCGACGCCATCAGTGAAGAGCATGCGGTGTTCGCGTGCTTCGCGGGCCAGCACTTCGTTCTTGGCTTCGACCTGATCGGCGAGCGAGGTCATCAGGTTGCTCAGCCCGCGATCCGCCTGAATCGCGAGGAGCGGGCCGGCGCCGGTCTCTTCGAGCTCGGGCACGGCGCCGGGACGGTCGGTGCGCTTGAGCGAGCAAAGCCGCACGACCTCGAACCCGGTCGTGTCTTCTCCGGAGACGAACAAGCGGCCGCGCACGCGGCGAACGTAGAGGGTTTGCGGATTCTCACCGGTGTTTTCGTCGCGCCGGGTGACGGGTTGCGGTTCGTAGCGCGGGTTGCCGACGTTGCGATCCGGGTCTTCGAGCGAGATCGAATTGGCGCGCACGGCCTGCATCTGCGGGATGCCGAGCAAGACTTCGCACTGGCCGTTTCCGCTGTCGAGGGCTTCCTCGAAGTTGCGCGCCGGCACCTCGGTGTTGTCGGGAATGCGCAGCCACGCGCCGTCTTTGAGGCGGCACTCGGCCCGATCGATGCGGAGCGTCAGACTCTCGAGCGGCTCTTCGGCGATCTCGAGTTCGACGAAGCCCCACCCGAACGACCGCACCCCGTCCACCGCCGAACGCAGCAGTGTGTCGGTGTGGCGTTGTGCGGCCTGCAGGTGATGCGGCCGCAGGAAGACGCCTTCGTACCAGTGAATCTCGGTCCAGAAGCTCATGCGCTGCCCGTGTAAGGTCGGCGGAACGGCGAGTTGCGTTGCTAGTTTTTGTGCATCTTTTGCTCAGACAGGATGCGGATGTACTGGCGTTCTCGCGCGGTTGAGCGATTTTCGTCGACGCCGATCTCCACCATCAGGTCGGCCTCATAGCCGCCTGGGGGGTGGAAGACGGCGGGCTGAGTTTCGAGGACGGCGCCGTCGTCGTTCTTGAAGAGCGGGAAGACGTAGATCACGCTTTGGTTGTCGTGCAGCGCGAATGACGGAAAGTTGATCCCGCCTTTCTTGACCGGTGCGTCGCCGTCTTCCTTGGCCCCGCGCAACGCGTTGCCGATCACCTTGCCGTAGCGATCGGTGCGGTTGGTCATCCAGTAGACCTGATTCTTGGGGAGCACGAACTGATTGGCGTCGGCGTCGCCGTCGGGCATGCGGTCGTGCCACTCGCGGCTGGTGATGCCGGAATTGGGCCGCAGGCGATCGTTGCTCGGATTTTGGAGGTCTTCGGGGGTCACGCAGACGACGGCGATCTCCAGCGGGTCACCGCTGCGGGTGGTGCTCCCGCCGACCATCGCCGTGTTGACGACGGGGGTTTGCTTGAACGTGATGGTGCGGGCGCCGCACCCGACCAACGCCGTGCTGATTCCGCACAGGACGGCCAGTCGAATCGATTGTTTCAACACACTGAGCATCTACAAGCTCCCCTTGGCATAGACCTGGGCCAGACGTTCACTCCGCAGCGCACGCATCTGTTGGTGGAACAACATGGGGCCATCTTGCCGCAGATAGTCGCGCACCCGCAAGTTGGTATCCTTGCCGATTCCGGCGTCCCCGCGCAGCGCCTGCTCCAGCATGTCGCCGATTGACTCGATCGCCGCGTCGCTGCCAAGCAGCGCCGCCATGATCCAGCGCTTCAGCGCCGTCAGCCGCATTTTGAGCACGGCGGGCGACTTGCCGGTTTCAATGTCGATGATCTCTTGGATGACGGCCTGGAGCGGCGGGCTCTTCGCGAACGCGTCCCAGGGTCGCGCGAGCACATCACTGTGCCGCGCGAGCGAGCCGATCATGGTGCGCATGGTGGTTTCGAACTGGTCGATGAAGTGCGACATCTCCACGAAGCTGTCAAAGAGGCGTTCGGCAGCCTGAACGGTCGGACGTTTCCCGCCAGGCGCGAGGGCGGGCTTGGCTCGTGCGAGACGATCCCACAAGTCGATGAGGAGCTGGTCCGCCTCGGCCGCCGTCGCGGCCTGCGCACCGACGGTCTTGACTTTGAGTCGTTCGATTTCGGCGTCTTTGTCGATGCGCACCTGGTTCACTTCATTCTGCAGTCGTTGGATTTCGTTGTTGAGCCGTCGTCGCTCTTCTTCGCTCGAGTCGAGCCGCTTGGTGTCGGACGCGGCGATCTCGGCTTTTTGCGCTTGGCGCTGGGCCAGCTCCAAGGCGTTCTCGAGCTCGTAAACGCGTTTGTCGCGTTGGGTCAGTTGGGCTTCTACGTCTTCGAGGCGCTGCTGCAGGCCCTTCAGTCGCTCGCGGCTTTCGCCAAACTGCTCTTTGGCGCTGGCCGCCTGGTCGCGCTCGGCTTTCAGCTGTTGCTGCGCATGGTCGAGTTCCGACTTCATTGCCCGGAGTTCGTCGTCGAGAACCGCTTTCTCCTCGGTCATCCGCGCGAGTCGCTTGGCGGCGCTGTCGCTGGCTTCGTTGGCGGAGCTCTGCTCGCTGAGCGCGTGTTCCGCAAGGTCGTCCAGCAGCGCCGCCAGGGCTCGGTAGCGCTCCGGCTCGGGCAATTGGCCCATCGCGCTGCGTAACGGCTTTAGAACGTCCGAGGCGGATTCTGACATCGTTTTGGCTGCTTGCGCGAAAGACGACGGACTCGAGATCGCGAATCGTAAGCGACGAGAACACGTGAATCTATGGCGATGACGGACCCGGCGCCACCACGGGGCGCACGGCGGTCAAGCCTTCATTGTGATCGGCATTGTCCTGTCTTTGCTGCATGACCAGCGGGTTGGTGAGCCACGCGAGCCACTGCTCATCGTTGGCGTTGGTCGGGGGGAGCGGAGGAAGACCAACGTCGCGACCGGCAATCTGAACAGTCGCGCCGCCACACACCCAGTGCGTCCCGTTGGGCGAGTCGGGGCCGTCAACCCACTCGAACTTTCCGCCGAGCCAGTTGCTATTGCGCCAGTCGTCTTTGCGCGATTGGCGGATCGTGAGCGCTGCAAGCAGCCACTCTTCGCGTGTGGGCAGCCGGGCGCCGGCTTCGCGAGCGATTCGCGTTGCGCTTTCATACGACGGCGCGTCGAGTGGCTGTTCCGCGACGTACAGCAGCCGCCACGGCCGGTTGAGATCATCGGGGGTGATCGCGGCGGCGACCGACCGCACCGTCTGGTCTTGCGGTGGGGCGTGCACGAGCGTCCAGCGCTGGTCGCCGCGTCGTAGCCGAACGGGGTAGCCCGTGCTGGCGTCCGTCTCACCCTCAGCCGTGAATCCGTTTAGCCATGGCAGATCGTCAGCCCACGGCGGCGGGATCGTCATGGGGAGGTTGGGATCGGCGTTGAGTTGCTGCATCTCCGCCGCGATCTGGTGAACGGTGGCGAGCGCGCCTTGCTGCACGGCTGCGGCCAGATCGGTCTGCAGTTGCTCGAGTCGGGCGAGCCTGGCCGCTTGCTCGCGAGCGTCGATGCCGCGCTCGACGGCGCTGGCGAGCTCGGCGAGTGCGACTTCGTTGTTCGCGTCGCTCGACCAAACGGAGCCCTGATTCGGCACGATGGCGTGACGCCACAACAGGCGGCGCTCGCCGGTCCAATCGGAGCCGCGCATTGCAACGGTGACGACAAAGGGAAGATCAGGGCCGTTGGCTTCTGCAGGCGGCGGGGCAAGCGATATCGCGACAGCGTTTGGGTCGAGCGCGGCGGGCAGGGCGTCGCGTTCGGTGAGGACGAGTAGTTGCTTGATCAGCGGCGGCAGGTTTTCGCGATCGAGCGCGACCACCTGATCTTGAAGCGCCGCGACGCCCTCCGATCGAAAGCTGATCGTGGCGACGCGTTCGAAACGCTCCACGTTGACGGGGTTCGCCCGCCATTGTGCCGCGCCCGTTTGCGGGTCGCACGTGCGTTGGAAGATCAGCGTCTCGGCTCCGATCGGGTTGCCGGCGACGAGGCGACTCAGCGCGAAGCGGAGCGCTTGCTGCTCATCCGCGACGGCGCCCGCAGACAGTCGCAGATCCGCCAAGCCGAGTTGCTGTGCTCGTTCGCCGACGATTTCCGTGTTGACCAGCAAACCGAGTTGCTCCTCAGACGGCTCGACGCGGTCCGGCTCGTCGGGTCGGCCGAGCACGGCGCGGCCTTCGGCGAGCAACGGAGCCGGCTCGAGTTCGCAGGGTGTGGATTGCGGCGTGGTCGCGGCGATCAGGTCCATGAAGGCGGCGGTGTTGTCGGGGCCGGCACGCCAGGTGACTTCGCCGCTCTGAGGATCGCAATCGCGGATGTATTGCAGTGTTGCGGCGGCGTCGGAACCGTTCGGGCCGCGGCTGACGAGTTGAAACGTCAAGACCTGCGCGTCTGGATCAGCTTCGGCTAACTCCAGTGTCGCCCCTTGCAGCAGGTCGCCCTGTTCCGCGACGAGCTCGGGCGTCACCAGACGCGTCAGACGCTGCTGCGCCGACGCGGGTGAGACGACATTCGGCGCTCCCGACGACAACCGTTGTAGTCCCTCCTCGCGCAGGCGCGCCGCATCGATTTCACAGATCGGCGGCGGCATTGGGGTCGGCGGCTCGGGTGTCGGGGGCGAAGACGCGGGAGACCAGACGAACGCGGCCGCCGCGGCGCCGAGCAGCAGGGCGCCGGCGCCGGCGCCGATCAGCCACTTTCCACTCGCGGCCTTCGGGGCGGCGGATGCTTCCAACACCACTCGCTGCGGATCACTGGCGGGCGAACCGGCGACTTTTGTGAGGCGATCGATCGCCTCGGTCGGCAAGAGGAACGCGAGCTTCTCCGAACTCCATGGCGCGGCGAATGTCCACGGATCGCCGCCGGCTTCGACCGTAAAGGAGAGCGCGTCGATCGGCGACCGGATCGGCTTGGCTGGCGCCGCCGTGCACGCGCCGTGCTCGCCAAGCCACGCGTTGATGTTCTCCGTTAGTCCGCGACGAAAGCTCTCCTGGGCTTGCAAGACCGACTTGTTTGCCTGGCTCGTCGCGCGTGAAACGTCGAACCGCACCGCCACATCATCAAGCGCGTCGCACGTCACTTCGGCGTCGATGAGCGGGAGCGACTGGTCGGCATGCACGCTGGCGAGAGACACCTCCGCCGGACCGCTCAGGGATTGCGGAAGCTCGTTGTTGCTGGTTGCGGCTGGCGTGAACACGACGCGCAGTGCTCCGGCCAACTCGCCGACGCGCGACAACTGCGTCGCGATCGCTTCACGCGCGCGCTCGGCGGCCCGCCGCACGGCGAGGTCACGCGCGAACGCGAAGAATTGCTGCAACTCAGCGACGCGCCATGCGAGCCGATCGGCGTCCCATGTCAGCGACAGGTCGTCGTGGGCGTCCTCGCCAACCGCTTCGCTCAGCAGGGTCATCCGCGCGACCGTCTCGCGGGTGGGCTGCTCGAGCTCAGCCTGCGCGGTGAGTCCGCGGAAGACTGAGCGGCGCCACGGCTCGACGAGGGCATCGAGGGCGGCTTGCTGGAGGTTGGCGATCAACGTGGGCAGTTCGCGGCGCGCGACCTCCGCGAGTGTTGCGGGGTCGCGGGTCAACTCGAGCCCATCGTCGGTCGCTCGGAACTCGGCGCTGCCCAGCACGACACTCTGGCTCGAGGACGCCGCAGGGCCCGCCACGGTGAGGGTCACTTCCGTGCGGCCATCGCTGTCGGACGACTCCGGCCCCCAAACGAACGCACCGACCCCCACCGACAACGCGGTCGACGGGACGAACGGTTCGACCTCCAGAAGGGCGGGTTCGAGCGCGGCGGCCAGCGTGGCTTGCACCTGAGCGGCGTACTCGTTCAGCTTGTCGTCAAGCCGCGTCGCGATGCCGTTGTGCGCGCGCTCGCGGAGTTCGGCGGCTTCCGCGGCGCCGTTTTCGGGCCAGTGTTCGACTTCCGGCGGCTGCTCGAGATGCGTGAACAGCGCGTTCCAGCGGGCCTCTTGCGCTATGGATCGGGCTTCGACCAGCCAACGCTCGACGACCGCGTGCTGTCGCTCCCGCTCGGCGCGCTGCGCTTCGAGCGCCCGGCGATGCTCGTCGTATGCGGCGCGCGCTTCGTCGACGAGCGCGGCGACCTCGTCGGGCATGGTTCCCGCCCCCATCGGGGTGCGCTGTAGCAGCCGCTGCACTTGCTTCCATTGCTTGGCGTCGAGCGCGCGGCGCAACTCGGCGCCCCACGCTTCGACTTCGCGACGAAATTGAAACGCTTGAACCTGCGCCAGCAGCGGAGGCAGGGCGGCAACGACATCCGCAGGTTGCGCGTCGGCCGGGGGCGCCGCGGCATGAAGCGACAACGCCGCCTCTGCATCGGCGCGGTCGATGGCGTCGCTGAGTCGTTTGAGCCAGCGACGGGAGTCGTCATACGTCGCTTCGAGCTCGGCACGTTTCGCCTCTGCGGCGATCAGCGCTTCGGCGCGCTTCACCAATTCATCGACCCGCGACGCCGTCTGCGGCGAAGGGAAGGGATCGGTCGGTCGGGCGTCCAGGCGTTTGGCCGTAGCCGTGGTGTCCTCCGCGGCCAGCGCTTGGCTGACGCCGTCGATCCAGCGACGCCAACTGATCCCAGCGGTTTCGGCGGCGTCGTCGACGAAGGGCGACAGCGCTGCAATGACCTTGGTGGCTGAGAGCCGGTCGGCGGGCGATCGCGCCAGCAGGCCCTCCAACAAGCCGCAAAGCACTTGCGTCGCGGGCTCCTCCGCTTCGAGCAGATCGGATCGTTCAAGTTGGGCCGGAAGCTCGTAACTCATCATCTCGGCGGTGTCGACCAGCCGATGGGCCCCGGGCATGACGTAGAGGTAGGGGTGCCGGTGCTCGGCCAGCAGAAACATGACCATGCCGAGCGCGATCAGGTCTGAACCCGGCTCGAACGAGGCGAGCGCGCCGGAGCTGAACTTCTCGGGATCAACGAACGCGCACAGGCGATCGTCGCGGTCCGCCGTGGCGTCGCACACTTCCCACACCGCGGCGTCGTCGCGATAGTCGCAGGCGAGATGGATGTAGGCATCCGGGCCTAGTGCGGCGCACACCGCGGGGGCGACGCCGAAGTCGGTGAGTACGAGCCGCCCGTCAGCGTCGCGCACGAAGACGGCGGGGCACACGCCGCCGTGTACGGTCGGGGCGCCCGACTGACTGGCGTGGGCGGCGGCGAGTGCATCGGCGGCGGCGTGAAGCACGTTGACCAGTTCATGCGGCTCGCGCGGTGCGATGGCGGGTTCGTAGAGCGGGGCGGTGGGCGTGAGTGGTTCGATGGGCGCGTGGGTGAACCAGAACGCGCGGTCATCTTCTTTGAGCGTGGGATCGAGCGTGAGGATGCGCGTGGAGCGCGCCGCGAGTTGCGCCTGGCGCTCGGCCGCGGACGCGAGCGCGTCGCGCAGCGTTCGCATCCGCTCCCCGTCGAGGTCTTGAGGCTTGAGAATCGTACGTTTGGTCGCCGGCATGCAGCCTCAAAGTCCCACGCCCCTGCGGGTGGCATTCTCAAAGCCGCGGGCGGGCATTGCAACCACGCGCAGTTTGGTTGACAGTGGTCGGCGCGGGTGCTAGTGTCGCGCGCGGTTGGGTCGTGCGCGATGCGTGGCGTCGCGCTTTTCTCGAGGACAATATTAGGCAGGGGCGCCAATGCGCTACAGCAGGGTGAAACACTGGGCGGCGGTCGTGTGCTCCGGCGGGATCGTGATGCAGTTCGGTTGCCCCGGCTTGGGGCAAGACCTCGGCGTTACGCAGAACACGATTTTGAATTCAATTGTCTTCCCACAGATTGCCGGCGTTGTCTCTGACACGCTGTTCTTCATCCTTGACAACGCGTTCGTTCGGCTAACCACCTGAGAGGCGATCTCAGCCGAGGAGCCTGCCCGATGTCCATGTATTACCGCTGCCTGCTTCGTACGACGCCGCTGATGGGAACGCTGTTCTTCGGAGGCTGCTTCACCAGCGCACAACTGGTTGACTTCGGGCGCACCGAGGTCGCGCGGGTGATTTCGAGCCTGGCTGGCCAGTTGACGCAGCTGTTTCTGCAAGGCGCCTTGAACGCCACCCCCGGCGTTTAGGGCCATCGGTCGCGACGGAGCGCCGCCCTCGATGACGACGAAGAGCTTACGCGTGATAGTCGCGATGTTGGCGACGGCGGCGTGCGTTGAGCCGCTGTCGGCGCAGCCCAGCAACGCCGAGCCGGCGGAGAGCACGCTTCTGCAGCTCAACCGCGGCATCTACCTTTACCTCGACCGCGACCTGGAAGGGGCGCGCGAGGTCTTTCGCGAGATCCGAACGTCTGACGCCGAGAGCCCGCTCGCGGTCACCAGTACGTACTACCTGGGGTTGATCGCGCTGGAGGAGGGGCTGCGAAACTCGACCATCGCGACGGATGCGGCCCTGAATCGAGATGAAGCCGCCGCGAAGCGCGAAACCGCGGTTACGCAAGCGGCGCTGCGTGAAGCGAACGAGGAGTTCGCGGCGCAGCAACGCATTGCGAGCGAGGCGGCGGAGGCGGCGTCTGAGCGTTTCGATGAAGCGCGGCAATTGTTCAGCGAGATCTACGGCCGGGATGTTGACCGTGAGACGCAGATGGTGACGGCGGCGCTGCTGCTGGGCATCGCGCAGCTTGCGAGTGACGCCGGCAAGCCGGCGCGTGAGGCGCTGCTGCTTTCTCAACAGGCTGAGGAAGTGTTGCTGCGGTACTGCACGCAGACCGACATCGGCGCGACCGATCGCTTTGGGTACTTCTATCTGGCGGTCGCCCAGTATCGCCTGGTCGGCCTGTATCGCGACGTGGGGCAGGGCGGCGCCGGCGGCGCCGCGTTGGCTAACGCAGAGCGCAATCTGGCCAAGGCGCGCGAGTTGGCGTTGGCGGACGCGGAAGCCGGGCGGATCGAAGAAGAGAACGGGCGCGAGTTCGAGACCGTGGTCGTCTACTACGAGGCGCTGGTTTCGCTGCTCAAACGCGACTTCCGTGACAGCGCCGCCAAGCTTTCACTGGTGGTCGACCGATTGCCGCCGAACAAACTGCGCATCAACGCGCAGGCGATTCTCGAGCGCATCAACGTTATCGAAACGACGTCGCCCAACCCGCTGACACTGCCCGTGCCGGAGCCGATCGGGCCGTGGGAGATCACCGGGCGGTTAAGCATCGGTAACAACTATGACACGAACGTGATTCTGCTCGGGCGTGATACGGCGTTGCCGCTCGCGTTTCAAAAGAATGACGACTATCAGTTCATGCTCGAGTTCGACGCGGATGTGTCGCGCTACTGGGATGAGCTGTCATCGCCCATCGGCGGGCGAAGCCTGATCATGGGCCTGGGCGGCGGAACGACGAACTTCTGGCAGCCGGAGATTTCCGAGTTCGACTTGAACCAGTATCGCGGGCGGGCGTTCGTGAACTGGCAGGCGTTCACAGACCTCTATCTGGGCGTTGATTACGAGTATTCGTACACCCAGCTCGGACACGAACCCTTCATCTCGAGCAATCGAATCACGCCGTCAGTCTCGTATCAGTGGCGCCGCACGCCGGGCAATCCTGATTCGCGTCAGGTTGGCCGCACCGACGTCTATTACGTCTTTGATGACCGCAATTACCTCGAGGTGCTGGACGAACGGGCGCTCGACCGAGATGGGACGTATCAGATCATCGGCCTGCAGCACACGTTCTACATTCAGCAGGCGCGGGATCTGTGGAACAACTACTACGCTGGCGACGGCGCGGCTGAGGCCCCGTACTTCGGCGACGATTGGCTCCGCGCCCGACTGGGCTACGCTTATCGCGACGAGCGCACGCGCGGCACGGAGTTCGACCTGCGCGGCCACTCCATTCTCTGGGGCGCCTATGTGCCGCTGCCGCGCCGCTTCGGCCTTGAACTCGAGGGTGAGTTCGCCTGGTCGGACTACAGCGGCGGCAGCATCTTCGACTACGAAGGGAAGGAACGGTTCGAGTTCCTCCATCGGTACGAGCTCGGTGTGCTCTACTGGATCAAGCGGCGCGGCGAAGACCCATTGCTGCGCACCCTGGAGGTCATGGTGCGCGGCGGCGTCGAGTTGGTCATTCAAGACGCGAACATTTGGAACCGCCTCGGCGAGGATATCTACGAGTACACCCGCGCGATCTACGGCGTGCGACTCGAGGTAGGCTTCTAAACGACAGTGCTTGCAGGCGCGCGGCGAAGGAGCGACGGCCAGCGCCGTCGCGACCGCCGCGTATCGAGGAAGGTGAGGTTGCCATGATGCCAATGCGGTTGGCGCTCGTCGCGGTGCTGGCGGCGCCGGTGTTCGCGCAGGACTTCCTGGTGACCGGACTCGCCGGTGATGAAGTGACCGGACTGGAGAGCGACGCGCGGCTCGACGGGGAGTCATTGCAGATCGGCGACGGGCTCACGCGGGGGGTGGTCGAGGTCATCTCCGGCCAATTGATGCTTTTTGACGCCGACGTCGACGTCGCGTTGGTCATTGTCGCTTCGCGCGACCTGCCTGCGCGGGTCGAGATCAGCCGCGATTTCAGCTTTCGCGTCGACAGCGGCGTGGTGCTGGTCGACCGCTCGCCGCAGTCGGAGGTGGGCATCGAGTTTTTGCTCGTGCGGCCGAGCGCATTCGCGCGCACCGAGCTAAGCGACGCCGAGGCAATTGCGATCGTTCCTTCCACCGGGCGTTCGGCGGTTCTCGTGAGTCCGCAACTCATGGCGATCGGCGTCGCGCCGGGCAGCGGCAACGTCAGTGTCGGCGTCGACGAAGTCGAAGCGGATGAGGTTGCGTATTTTCGCCCCGACGGAACGCGTCAGGATACGACGTGGGCGCAGTGGGAAGCGTTGCAGCAGGACATCATCTGGGCGCGGGGGGCCGCGTTAGCCTCCGCCCAAGCCTCGCGGCGGGGCATCGAAGAGAACCTGTTCGACAACATCACGGAGTGGGACCGGTACGCGGCCGCCGAGCAAGTGGTTCAGCGGTTGCGTCCGGACGGCGTCGATGTCGAGATTCGGCAGACGATCCAGGTTGCCAGCGACACGACGAGCAGCGCGTCGCGCACGACGCCGCCGGTGACGCAGGGCGTCGCGGCCGCGAATCAGGTGCCGATTGTCTCGCCCGCCGCGGCCAGCGTCAGCGGCGTGACCAACGTGACGGCGCTGAACAGTCAGGCCGATCGCCTGCTTTCGTCCACGGGCAGTCGCGGCCTGTTTCTGTCAGGCGGCATCCAGCGTCTCTCCGTCCCGGCGTTTCAGGGAGCTGGGCAGCGAACTCCAGGACCAGCGGGACTGGCCGGCACGGACCGTTAGCGGACTCGAAGCAGCAATTTCGTTAGCAACCGGCGGTCGCGCGGTCTATAACAGAGTGCTCTTACTGAACTTGCGCAGAACGAAGGGAGTTTCGGGATGAACGGCATGTCGTCATCAGCGAGCGGTGGCGGTCTACCACGCCGCATCGGGTGGGTTCTTCTCGTCACACTCGCAGCCGTCGGCCATACGGCGTCGGCGCAGACGATCACACCAGCCGCCGGCCCGCACGAGGCCGGTGCTTCCTTCAACGTTGTCGTTGACCCGGCCGGCATGGCGTCCGGGGGGGCGGCCGCCGTCGAGGTGCGCGTCGTGGCGCCCGTTGCGCAAGCGGGAACCCTCGTGGGATCCGGCTCGGTTCCGGATGGGAGCACCGATCCGGTCAACGTCACGACCGCGATCCCCTTCATCTCCAGCAACGTCACACTCGAGGCGACCATCGTCGGCGGCGGGCTGAACGAAACCACGCCAACCTCGGCTGCTTTCGACACGACCGGCACGTTCACCGTCTCCGTCCCACCGACGCCCCTCGTGAATGGCGCCGGCAACATCCCGGTCACGGTCGGTACGGCCGGCGGCTTTCCCGTCATCTCGGCGACCGAGTTTGACCTCTCGCTGACCAGCGGAACCGGCACGGTCGGTGGGATCGACGGCGTCGGCGGCGGCCCCGACGGCACGATTGCAGCGAATGGCGCCTCGGTCATTGTCAACGTCGATTACGACGCGCTGGAGAGCGGCGTGGTGCTCACCGCGGTCGACCGCGCGGGCGGTGAGGTGATGGCGTCAGGCGCCTCCAACAGCTTCGACGTCAGCGGTCAGTTGGTCGTCACCGGCGTGGTCTCCACGGCTGCGAATCCCGGCAACCCTTCCAACCTCCCGGTTGCGCAGTCGGGCCTGAGCGTGACCGTCGAAGTGCG
The DNA here is from genome assembly GCA_964563855.1 of uncultured Planctomycetales bacterium. Lineage (GTDB taxonomy): Bacteria > Planctomycetota > Phycisphaerae > UBA1845 > Fen-1342 > JAFGRR01. Next base: position 52,840 of record CAZLYU010000022.1, read on the forward strand.
CGACGCAACCAACGCGGCGTTCAACGTCCCGGTGAACACGCTGATCACCCTCAGCACGCCGGGCAGCACCGGCGCCCTCGGCGGCACGCCCGCCAACGACACGATCGCAGCGGGAACCTCGTCGACCACGATTACGGGCGTGCAGTTCGACACGATCGAGGCGAACGTCACGTTCAGGGCCGCGGGCGCCGCTGTGCCGCTTCTGACCGGTGACGCCGTCAGCGACGTATCCGGCTTGCTGGCGATCAGCAACATCGTCTCGAACGTCGCGAATGCGGGCAATCCGACGAACCTGCCCGTCGCGCAGTCCACCCTCGACATCACGGTGCAGGTCACGAATCAGGCCGGCGGCGCGCTGAACGTCCCCGCGAACACGCTGGTCACGATCACGACGCCGGGCAGCACCGGCTCGATCACCGGAACGCCGTCGAACGACACGATCGGCGCGGGCACGTCGACCACCACGATCGCCGACCTGCAATTCGACCGTATCGAAGCCGCGGTCACGTTCCGTGCGGCGGGGGCCGGTTTGCCGTTCATCTCGGTCGATCTGCCCAACGTCGACGTATCCGGTCTGCTGGCGATCAGCAACATCGTGTCGAACGCCGCGAATGCCGACAATCCGACGAATCTGCCCGTGGCCCAGTCCGATCTCGACATCACCGTGCAGGTCACGAACCAGGCCGGCGGTGCACTGAACGTCCCCGCGAACACGCTGGTCACGATCACGACCCCGGGCAGCACCGGCTCGATCACCGGAACGCCGTCGAACGAC
>CAZLYU010000023.1:0-5082 GCA_964563855.1 uncultured Planctomycetales bacterium
TCCTTTTAATTTATTCGGATTCGTGGGCTTCTGCTTTAAATCCGGACTCAAATTGCTTTCTTTGCCGCGCGCCTTTTGCTCGGGCGCAACCCGGGTCACCCGAAGAGGCAACCGCACCATGGATCCCGTCTTTCTCTCCCGCATTCAGTTCGCCACCACCATCGGGTTTCACTATCTCTTCCCTCCGCTGACTATCGGCCTTGGCCTGCTGATGGTGCTGATGGAGGGCGCCTATGTCGTCACCAAGAATCGCGCTTACGAGGCGATGGCCAAGTTCTGGACCAAGATCTTCGCCCTGATCTTCGCCATCGGGGTCGCCTCAGGCATTGTCATGGAGTTCCAGTTCGGCACGAACTGGTCGACCTACTCGCGCTATGTCGGCGACATCTTCGGCGCCGCGCTCGCCGCCGAGGGCATCTTCGCTTTCTTCCTCGAGTCGGGCTTCCTCGCGGTGCTGGTGTTCGGGTGGGACCGGGTGAGTACCGGCATGCACATGTTCGCCACCGTGATGGTCTCGCTGGGGTCGATGTTCTCAGCGGTGTGGATTGTGGTCGCCAATTCCTGGCAACAGACCCCCGCCGGCTTCACCATCGCCACCGAACGTCTGCCCAACGGCGATCTGGTCGAGGTGGCGCGACTGGCGAACTTCTTTGACGCAGTGCTGAATCACAGCAGCGTGCTGCGATTGTCGCACGTGCTGGTCGGCTGCATGCTCGCGGGCGCGTTTCTCGTGCTGAGCGTGTCGGCCTGGTACCTCATCCGACGGCGACACCAAGATTTCGCCAGGCGCAGCATCGCGTTTGCGATGCCGTTCGCGCTCTTCTGGGCGCTGCTGGCGCTGTTTAGCGGCCACCTGCAGGGCGAAAACGTCGCCGAGCATCAGCCCGCGAAACTCGCCGCCATGGAAGGACTCTACGAGACCACCACCGGCGCCGACCTCTACCTTTTCGGCCTGCCCAACGACGCCGAGCAACGCGTCGACTATGGGGTGGCGATCCCCGGCGGGCTGAGCTACCTCGCGCACTGGGATTGGAATGCCGAGGTCATCGGTCTCGACCAGTTCGCGCCGGAGAACCGCCCCCCAGTGCATCTCCCGTTCATCAGCTTCCATGTGATGGTCGGCATGGGCATGCTCATCATCCTGCTGACGCTTCTGGGGACCTTGCTCCTGTTCCGCGGCGTGCTCTATCGACAGAAGTGGCTGTTGTGGGTCTTCGTCTTTGCGATCGCGCTGCCGATGGCGTCGAATCAGCTCGGCTGGATTACGGCGGAAGTCGGCCGGCAACCGTGGGTGGTCTATCCCAGCGGCTTTGAAACGGGCGCTGACGGCTTGCTCACGCCGGTCGACGGGTTGCGCACGGCCGACGCCGCGTCGCCGTCGGTCAGCGGCGGCGAGGTGCTCACGTCGATCATCGCGTCGAGCCTGATTTACCTGATGCTCTTCCTGGTCTGGATCTACGTCATGGACAGCAAGATTCGCAAGGGACCCGAGTCTCCTGAAGCGCTCGAGGCCGCGGCGCGGCAGCGTAAGAGCGGCTTCTTGACGGCGGCCGCCGAACTACTCGACCCCGCAGCCGGACACTCGATGACGGAAGCCTCCCGGAACGACGCCAAGCCAAGCAACGGCGGCGGGGAGCGCTAAACCATGGAAATCCCATTTCTGAACATGTTGTGGTTCATCCTGCTCGGCGTGCTGCTGGCGGGCTACGCGATTCTCGATGGCTTCGATCTCGGCGTCGGCATTCTGCATCTCGGCGCCAAGAACGATCAGGAACGCCGCATCTTCATGAACTCCATCGGACCGCTGTGGGACGGCAATGAGGTCTGGTTGGTTACCTTCGGCGGCGCGCTCTTCGCCGCGTTCCCCGACGCGTACGCCACCGCGTTCAGCGGCTTCTATCTCGCGTTCTGGCTGCTGCTCTTCGCATTGATCGGCCGGGCCGTGTCGATGGAGTTTCGCAGCAAGATGCAATCGACCGCCTGGCGAAGCTTCTTCGACGGCTGCTTCTTCGTCGTCAGCACGCTCGCCACGCTGCTGTTCGGCATTGCGGTCGGCAGCACCATGAGCGGCATCCCGATTGACGGCCGCCTCGAGTTCGCCGGCAACTTCTTCAACCTGATTGGCGCGCGGCAGGACGGTGGGTTTACGCTGTTTCCGTTGATCGTCGGCGTGTTCGCCGTCGCGATGTTCGCCATGCACGGTTCGATCTATCTCTATCTGAAGACGGAAGGCGCGCTACAGAAGCGGATCCACGGCTGGATGTGGTCGACGTTCGGCTTCTTCCTGGTGATGTACCTTTTCGCGACGATCTACGCGCTGGTTCAGGTGCCGAACGCGACGCAGAACTTCCGTGACTATCCGTGGTGTTGGATCGTCGTGCTGCTCAACGTGCTCGCGATCGCCAACATTCCGCGCAGCATCTTTCGCAATCGCCCCGGCGAGGCGTTCTTCTCGAGCTGTTGCACCATCGCCGCGTTCGTCTTTCTCTTCGGCGTCGCGCTGTTTCCGAACCTGCTGGTGTCGACGATCTCGCCGGAGTACAACCTGAACATCGTCAACGCGGCCTCGTCGCAAATGACGCTCTCGATCATGGCGGCGATCGCCGCACTAGGCATGCCCTTTGTGTTGGCCTACACCGCGATTATCTATTGGGTGTTTCGCGGCAAGACGAAGATCGGCGAGTTCAGCTACTAGACCATGAGCGATACACACTGGGAGCCGCAGCAGTACGGAAAGTTCGTCGATCAGCGGCTACGCCCTGCGATCGAGCTCTTGCAGCGTGTGCCGCTGCGGCGGGCGCGACTGATTTACGACCTTGGCTGCGGATCGGGAGAGCCAACGCTCGCGATCGCCGAGCGCTATCCCGACGCGGAGATCCACGGCGTCGACCACTCGACGGAAATGCTTGCGGCGGCGCGGCAGACGGCGAGCGGGATCGAGTGGCTCGAAGCCGATATCGCGAGTTGGGCCCCGCCTCAGCCCCCGGATTTGATTTACAGCAACGCCGCGCTGCACTGGGTCGCGAATCATGCGCTGCAGTTTCCGCGGCTGCTGGCGGCGTTGGCGCCAGGCGGCTGTCTCGCAGTGCAGATGCCGCTGAGTTGGAGCGCACCGACCCATCAGCTGATGCGCGACGTGCTGGCGCGCGGCGGACCCGACGGCGCGCCGCTCGGCCCCGCAACGCTGCGTGAGCAACTGAGCGAAGCCCCGGTCCATCCCGCGGCGTTCTATTACGACTTGCTCGCCCCGCTCACGGCAACGCTGGATATCTGGGAGACCGAGTATCTGCAGGTGCTGCAGGGTGATGATCCGGTGCTCGCGTGGGTGCGCGGCGCCGGGCTGCGGCCGGTCCTGAATGGCTTGTCCGAAGTGGACCGCGACGTGTTCATCGCGACTTACCGCGAAAGGCTGCGCGAGGCGTATCCACAGCGCGCCGATGGCGCGACCCTCATGCCGTTTCGCCGACTCTTTCTGGTCGCGAGCCGAACAGCTTGAGGCCGTTTGGCGCGCCGCCGCGGCGAGCCACGGCTGTGTGAAGCTTCACAGCCAGCGGCGCACCGCGGCGTTGGTAAAGCAGCGCTAGTTCAGCGAGGTGTTGAAGTAGCTGCCCCGCTCGCTGGCCACGCGGCGCGGCGCGCTCGCACCATTCAGCATCGGCGACCGATCAAACGTGATCTGCGCCCGTGTGCTGGCGGACGGATTCTGCTGATCGAGAATCGTCACATAGCTGGTGAACGTGTGCGACCGCGTCGTCAGAAACGCCGTATCGAGCAAGACCAGGGGGGCGATCGCCTTGAGGTAGTCGCCTTCATCGACCACGGAGCGGGGTTCGTCCAGCGCGACACTGGAGCCGGACAGGACAATCGGCCAGCCGGAATTCGCCTGATAGCGCGACTGATCAAAGCCCTTCACATTGAGCAATTCACCCAACGTCTGGAAGCCACGCGCGTTGTGGATCTGCCCGTAGCGATCCAACGGGCCGCTGGTGTTCGGATCCTGGAGCGTCGTGTCGTAGAACTGAACGTTGCGGTAGATCTGACGATCTTCGTCGGCGTCGATATCCGCCGCCCGCGTGTTGCGGGCGTTGGCGAACCGCAGCGGGTTCTGCGCATCGCTGCTTCCATCGTCCGGCGCCCCCTGATGGAAGTAGGTGACCTGGTCGCGGTACGACACGATCGCCTGACCAAGGAACGCGCCGAGCCGATACGTTGGATCGGTGCTGCCAGACAAGTCGACTTCCGCGATGTCGTCGAACGGGGCGTTCTTGTCTTCGAGACCGTCGAACGTAATCCGCGGGACGTCGCTGGCGTCCGCGCCGCGGAAGAGCGCCCGTTCGTCGTCTTCGGCATCGCCAAAGAGTTCCGGCAGCCGATCACTCAGCGGGTCGGTTGACTCTTGCGAGTTCTCGACGTCGAGCGCGAGCCCGTCCGGCGACAGCATTGGCAAGCCGGCGAGCACATACCACGGCGCCGTATTCACGTTGATGCGCCCGGGGATGGATCGCGGGTCGATATCGTCTTCGGTGTTCAACACGCCGTCATCACCCTTGGGGTCGATCACGGTGAAGTAGTCGAAAACCAACTGGCCGAACGGTACGGCGCGTCCGTCGTCAAACGACACGGTCGCGTCGGCCCGGGCGTCAAAGACCGGCATATGACCAAAGTCGGCCGGCGGATTGCGCAGCGGGAGTGCGGTGTCATTCGCCCAGTCGCCTTGCCGATAGCGAGCGAACCACTCGTCATAGAGCAACTCGGAGACGCTGTCAGACGCGTCGAAGTTGAACCCCGCGCCGGCCGCTGCGCCGACCCGTACGTGGGCGTAACGCGGCATGAACAGCATGAAGCCCACCGTGGGGAACGAGATCGGCCGCTTCAAGCCGTTCAAGCGCACCAGGCTCACATCCCGCGTGACGTCGTCGCGCGGGTCATCGCTCGGATCGTTGCTGATGAAGAAACGCTCGTTCCCAAACAGCACTGGGTTGCCCGTCACAAAGCGCGTCAGCGGCGGCACGATCGAGCCGGTGAACGCCGGACCGAATCCGCCCAGACCCGCGCCCGCGATCGGGAACGAGTTCGGATCGT
>CAZLYU010000023.1:5182-53454 GCA_964563855.1 uncultured Planctomycetales bacterium
GATCGTCGCTCAGCACCACGTCGTCCTGACTGAACACGCCCTCTGCCTGGGTGATCACGCGCCAAGCGCCGGCGGCGGTCGCGTGGAACCCGCTCTCGTTTTCTTCGGTGTGGGTGCAACGATGCTGCACAAACCAGCCGTCCTGCGAATCGCCGACGGGGCCGAGCGACGCGGTCGCCACGTGTTCGTCGAGCAGCCAATCAATATCTTCGACCACGTCAACCAGATAGCTCTGGCCGGCGCCGCTGCTGCTGGTGTACCGAATGAGTCCCACGTCGAATTGGTCGCGCTCCAGTGGATTGGTCCACGACGTGCCGGCGTCGGGGTTGGAGGCCGCGAGCGCGCCGATGGCGTTCACGCCCAAGGCGTTGACGTCATTGCGAGCGTTACCGTCGAGTTCGAGGTTGCCACTCTCGCGAATAACGATCGTGACGAATTGTCCCGCGCCGATGGTCAAGCCGTTAAACGGAATCTGGTTCTGCCCGCCGCCGCCGCCCGCTTCATTCACGACGAAGGGGAACGTCCGGGTCTGCGTGTCCACGTCCGGGCCGAAGTTGTCGGAGCGCAACGCCAAGCCGTACTGTCGCAGCGTCAGATCGCGGCGATAGGGGTTGTACAGCTCAACCGCCAGCGCGCGGCCGCTCTCGAAATACGCGCTAAAGCCTTCGGCGCCCGGATTGGCGCGGATATCTTCCGGATCATCGCCGTTCTTCTCGGCTTCGTCCTCCCAGTTGGAAATGAGCGCGCGATGCTTGTGCGTCACCACCTGGGTGATGAACGGCTGCGGCTGATAGCCGTAGTAGCGACGATTGCCATCGCTTACCCACACGGGGTCGATCCAGCCATCCGACTGCTGCGGCGCTGCGAACGCAACCGTGTTGACCGCCAGCATCAACGCTTGCTCTTCGACCGCCGGCTGCGAACTGTGCGGCGTCAATCCGTCGAGCATGTCCTCGTAGATGTCTTGCAGGTCGTCGAGCACTTGCTGACGGAGATCCGCGGCTTCGCCCGAGTTCGGCGTCCCGTCGCCGCCGTCGATGAAGTAGCCGTCGCGGTCGAACGCGTCGTAGACGTCGCCGAGGTAGAACTTCGCGCGGCCTTCCGACAGCCCGTTGCCGCGTCGTCGCGACAGCTCGTCGCTGGTGTTGTGCACCGTCAGCAGCTTGCGGCGGTTGTACCGCTCGACCGCATCGTCAGCCTCTGCGGGTGATTCGAGGTACGCGTCGGCGTTCAGCGCCGCAGCGTCGCGCCAGGCTTCCATTTCGTCGACTTTGGCGAGATGGAAGCGGCTGTTCTCTTTGCGCTCGTTGTCGCTCGGCTCCGGGAACAGAAGCGGCCCCAAGCGGCTGACCTCGAGCAACTGTTTGAACGCCGGCGGGGCGTCGGCAACCTCCGTTTGGGAAGGCTGGCTGGGGACATCAAACACCATGCCTCCGCGGCGGCGCAACGTGTTCTCGACACTCGGGCCCTGCCGGGCCAGCAAATCCATCAAATCAACAAAGTCATTGCTGGTGTAGCTGTTGAACGGGGCCTCGCCTCGGACCCACTCCAACATGCGCCGGGTGAATTCGCGCGTGGGCGAGTCTTCGCGGATCGCCGAGAGGTCGATCATTCCGCCGTGCGAGATCGTGCGGGCCGAGACGGTGTACGGCGACGCGTTCAAGGCGTCATAAGCGACCGCATCGATCCGGTCGGTCTGTGACACCTCGGTGTTCTGGTTGTTGTCGTCCGCGGGAAAACGCTGCGGCTCGCTGAGCGGCGCCGAGAGCCAACGCTGCGCCTTGCTGTTGGTCTCGCTGGTCAGGGCCCACGAGCCGAGCAGCGAACTGTCGGGCACGCCGTCGCCGTCCGCGTCGCCGTGCGGCAACACCACGAGTTGCAGCGCGTCATCCGAATTCAGCGTGGCGCTGAGGCCGCTGTTGCGGTAGAGCTCCACGGCCCAGACGTTGCTGCGGACATCCGCGCCCTGCAGCGCAGTGACGGCCGGCCAGCGAACCGACCACATTTCCTGCACCGGGTTATCCGAGAGTCGCTGCTCAATCTGGAAGACCGCGAAACGGTCGTACTCGGGGTCATCCGGATCAAGGCTGTCGGGATCGAGATGTTCAAAGACGATGTCTTCGTCGTAGACAATGGGCTCGAGCGACGCCAGCCACGGCGTGGTGGTGCTGCCCGGAATGTCGACCACGTTCTGCAGGTCCGCGGGCGGTCCGAGACTCAGCAGCGTGTCAGCGCTGAGCGAATCGTCGACGGCGTCGTCCATCAAGTCGCTGGTCTCGCCGGCTTCCAGGGTCAGCCGATCAAATCGCGCCAGCGCCATGAATGACGTGAGAATGACGAAGAGCATCGAAAGCAGCGACACCACGAGCAGCAACACCGTGCCGCGACGTCGGGCGCCCGACACGCGGCGGATCGCACCCGAGCGGTGGGAGCTGTTTCGCTTGTTGTGGGTCAGATGAAGCATAAGCCTCGCCTATTCGGAAAGTTCCGTAATCTCCGGCGGTATTATGTCAGCGGCGCCAAAGGCCCAAGTTTCCATGCAAAAAGGGCGATGGCAGCCGCTGAGCGCCGCTATCGAGGTTATCGTAGCTGGCAGTCGCACGATACCCGTGATGCAGAGGCAGAGCGTCCGATATGCCGAATCCGCACCACATGAGCAGCACCTTGGCCGCCAAGTTGGAAGCCGCCCGGAAGCGGTTACGGCTGCACAACTCCGCCATCGTCGCCTTCTCCGCAGGCGTCGACAGCACCCTGCTCTTGAAGATCGCCGTCGACACGCTCGGTCAGGAGCGCGTCCTCGCGGTCACCGGTCGCAGCCCGAGCGTGCCGGCCAACGAACTGAAATCCGCCCAGCGCCTGGCGCACGACGTCGGCGCTCGCCATGCGTTCTACGACACACACGAATTCGACAGCGCCCAATACCTCGCCAACCCGACCAATCGCTGCTTCTTCTGCAAGACCGAGCTCTACGGCAGGCTCACGGACATGGCCCGGGAGCAGGGGTTCGCCGTCGTCCTCGCCGGAACCAACGCCGACGACCTCGGCGATTATCGCCCCGGGATCACGGCGGCGGAGAATCATGGCGTGATCGCGCCGCTCGCCGACGCCGGGCTGAGCAAGGCCGAGGTCCGCGAGCTGTGTCGCGCGTTCGACTTGAGCGTTGCCGATAAGCCCGCGTCGCCGTGCTTGTCGTCGCGCGTGCAATACGGCGAGGCGATCACGCCTGAGAAGCTGGCCCGCATTGACGCGGCGGAGCAGGTGCTGCGGTCGCTCGGCTTTCGCGAGTGTCGCGTGCGACACCACGACGTGCTGGCGCGGATCGAAGTGCCGGCGGCCGAGATCGAACGCCTCGCGTCGACGGCCGTGCGCATGCAAGTGGAGACGCGTCTACGCTCGCTCGGCTATCAGTATGTCGCGGTCGATTTGCGTGGCTTTCGGTCGGGAAGTCTGAACGAAGTGCATCTGGGCCAGGGATTCAGCGCGTCGGCCGAGCGCGGGACCTAGCCATTCCTCTCGTAAACCATTTCTTAGAATTGCTTTACGAAGGATCGGCGTCGCGCGGCGCCGCAGTTGCTAGCCAGCCACTTGGGTTATGGCATAATGGGAGACGCGCTGGGCCTGTGCGCAAGTCTTGATCGCAGTCCCCGCTTGATATCCGCTCGCGATGTGGAGCCTGGCGATGCCGGTTTTTGCCTACGAAGCATTGAACTCGTCGGGTCAGGAAGTGAAAGACACCGTCGAGGCGCCGTCCAAGGAGGAGGCTGTCGCGAAGGTGCGCAGCCTCGGCTACTTCCCGACCAAGATCAACGAGAAGGTCGACCGCAAGAAGGCCGCCGCACGCAAGGCCGCCGCGGGCGCGACGCGCAAGAAGGCGGCCGGCACCGGTTTTGGCTGGGTCAAGACGAAGCAGCTCACGACTTTCACGCGACAGCTATCGACGCTGCAAGACGCCGGTCTGCCGATTCTGCGCAGCATTCGCATCCTCGAGCAGCAGCAGAAGCCCGGCATGCTCCGCAGCTGTCTGGGCGAGATTTGCGAAGACGTCGAAGGCGGCGCGACGCTCTCGGAAGCGATGCAGCGTCATCCGAAGGCGTTCAACCGCCTCTACTCGAACATGGTCGCCGCCGGCGCCGCCGGCGGCGAGCAGGATGTCCATCTGCAGCGTCTGGCCGACTTCATGGAGAAGGCGCAGAAGCTCAAGAGCAAGGTGACCGGCGCGCTGATCTATCCGTCGGTCGTCATCTTCATCGCCGGCGCGATCGTCACGTTCATCATGGTGATGGTCGTCCCGCAGTTTAAGACGATCTTCGAAGACTTCGACGCGAAGCTGCCGGGGGTGACGATCGCGCTCATCGAGACATCGAACTGGTTCGCGATGGGCACGCCGCCGGGCTGGGTAGTGGTCCTGCTCATGCCGTTCGCGGTGCTCATTTTCTGGAAGCTGATCCGGTCTTCGAGAATCGGGCGTCTCGTCGTCGACATGGTGCTGATGCGCGTGCCCGTTGTCGGGCAAATCACGACCAAGACCGCGGTCGCGCGCTTCACGCGCACGCTCGGCACGCTGATCGCGGCCGGTGTGCCGATCCTCGAAGCGATCAAGATCACCCGCGACACGACCAGCAACGAGATCTATCGCAACATGCTGCAGGCCGTGCACGACTCGATTCGCGAAGGCGACACGTTCGCCAACCCGTTGCGGGCCTCGAAAACCGTCGACTCGATCGTGGTCAACATGGTCGACGTCGGTGAGGAGACTGGTGAGCTCGACAAGATGCTCATGAAGGTCGCCGACAACTACGACGACGAGGTCGACACGCTGGTCGGCTCGCTGGTCAGCCTGCTCGAACCGTTCATGGTGGTTATCCTGGGTCTCATCGTCGGTTTCATCGTGCTGGCGCTGTTCCTGCCGCTGGTGAACCTCATTCAGTCGCTGTCGGCCTGATTCGCCAAAGCAAGGAGCCCCCGTGACTCGCAACCCGCATCGCCCCAACCCGCCGCACGCCGCCTTCGCGCCCGTGCGCCGCGGCTTCACGCTGATCGAGCTGCTGGTGGTGGTGGCCATCATCGCTTTGCTCATCTCCATCCTGTTGCCGGCGTCGCAAATCGTGCGTCGTCAGGCGCGATCGACGGCGACGCAGGCGGCGCTTTCGGCGCTCGAGACCGGGTTGTCGACTTTCAAGGCGGAGGAGCGCCTCAACGGTCGCTTCCCGCCGTCGCGCCCCGATGCCGAGGCCGACGGCAAGACCGGCGACGAGATCCACCAGGTCGCCAATCCATTCCAACCGAATGATTCGACCCTCATGTACGCCCCCGGCGCGACGCTGCTGGTCTTCGCCATGTCGGGCGCCGACTATCTGGGTACACCCGGCTTCAAGTCATTCGACGACGACCGCTTCTGGTACGACGACACGCAAAACGACGCACCTACTTCCAACGATCCCGCGGGCGCGTACGGCGTCGACAACAACGGCCGCCCCTTCCACGATCGCTTCGGCCCTTACATCGACGCCGGCGGCGCGGTCGACGTCACCCCCGTCGTCGATGAGAACAACCTCGACGACCGGTTCGAGATCTCGATCGCCACCGGCGACAATCGCCGCCCCTACCCGCTCTATCTCGATGCGTTCGGCCACCCGATTCTGTACTACCGCGCCGATCCGGCCGGCCGCATCGCGGTCGACCGCACCACCGACGGAACCACCGCCACCGAACTGAACGAACGCGGCATTTATCACTGGTACGACAACGCCGGTCTGGTCGCCACCAGTTCGGGCACACCTATCGACGCCGACCATTATCTCAATACGTCCATTGGCGACCATCTCCTGCAGTGGGAGGACGACGTCGCCGGCGGCAATCTGCCGCGGGTCGAGGACATCATGGCGGCCGAGGCCGACGGCCAGCCGTACTACGGCTCGTTCGTGCGTTACATCCTGAACTCCGAGGTGCGCGCGAAACCCACTCCGCAAAACGCCGACACCTACCTGCTCATCTCGCCCGGCGCTGACGGACGCTACGGCACCAAAGACGACATCACCAACTTCGAGCCGAACGGCGTCGACGACTAGCGCGAGGGGGCAACCCACCATGGAGGCGACCCACACACGGCAGCGCATGACGCGACGGCGAGCGTTCACGCTCACCGAACTGCTCGTGGTCGTCGCGATCCTCGGCATTCTGATCACGATCTCGTTCGGCGGCGCGCGGCAGGTGATCTACTCGCAGCGGCGCACCTACACGCAAACGCTGATCAACAACCTGCAGACCGCCACAGAGACGTTCGGGCAGCTCAATCCGCTAAACGCACCGCTGTCGGCCGGCGGCGTGGGGCCGCCCCAATTCGGCCCATATCCACCTTATCAACTCGATTTCGATACCTGGAGCGACATCGACGGGACGTATGGCGAAACGGCCGCGAGCGTCGCGCTCGGCGCGTCGTACGACCCCGCGGGCGATCCGCCGCCCCCAATCGCCTCGACCCTGCGTCAGCGACTCGCCTATCACGCTTATGGACGGGCCGGGGATGGCGACGGTCTGCAGAACTCCGACTATTTGCGTGTGGCCGAAGTGCTGCGGTCGGACATTCCGACAGGCTTCAGCGACGAGAACGTCAACGATCTTGAAGCCGTCATCCATGACGACAACCGCGCGCTCTACGCCTTCTTCGCGCTCTACATGGACGAACCCATCCAGCAATATCCCGACAAGCTGCGACGAGCGCTGCCCGTGCCGACGCGGGTGCTCGGTACGGGGAATTTCATCGATAGCGAGCCGCCGGGCGGCGACCGCGTGCTAGACGAAGGCGAGTTCGTCACGCCGCTCGACAATCTGACGGGTGACACCGAAACCCTCGCCCGCATCCCTATCCTGGGCTTCTATGACGCGTGGGGCGTGCCGATCGACTATTTCCTGTACGCCCGGCTCGAAGTCGTGCCCAACCTCGCGGATACCGACGCCGAAAAGGAACCCATGTGGGACATCACCGCGCTGCGCCCGGTTATCCGCTCGCGCGGCCTGCGACGCAGCGAGTATGAGCGGCTGTTGCGCAATCATCTGATCGACGGTACGGCGTATGACGCGTTCCCGGATCGCTGGCTGCTCTCGCAGCCGCTGCCGAGCCCGGTCGCCATCAACGCCTTCCCGTCGAATCAACGGCAGCCGGGCGGCGGCGGCGACCTCCTCGACGCCGACAGCACCGCCGACGGACTCGAGCCGCCGGAGCGCTCCGGCTGGATCCGGCTGCGCGGCCTCGCCGAGCAGTACGGTTATGTTCCCGCGCAAGATTATCGAACGCCGGAAGACTAGCCCGGCCCGCGGGTCTGATCGGCGGCTTGCCCGCATCGCCAGAATGGCGTACGACACGCGAACGAAAAGCAACTCGCAGCGATCTCGCGACGCGTCACGCACATCCGGCGTCGCGGGGGCGTTTGGAACGGATCAAAGGCTCGACAGCAATGAATCAGAACGCGACCCGGACCGGACAAGTGGGTCAGCACTAACAATACCTGTAGAAGCACCGACCACCGGCTCGTCGCCAATCAACGCGTGCTTCGCAGCCATCGCCCGGCGCGGCGACCGCCCACTGCGGGGCGGCACAAGAAACAGGTGATCCCCCTTCAAGGCGGATCAATTGGAGACAGATGCAGCAACGAGGCGGCACAACCCGGCGCAGCGCAGCCGCGAGCGGATTCTCGCTCGTCGAAGTGCTGGTGGTCATCGCGATCATCGGCCTGGTCCTCGCGCTAGCCCTGCCGTCGCTGAACATCATGAACCGCGACGCCCGCTTCACACAGGCCGTGTCGCTCGTCAACGGCGCGCTGGCCCGCGCCCGGCTGGTCGCCTTGCAGGAGCAGCAGATTGTCGCGCTGCGGATCGCCCCCGATCGCTGGACCGCCGATGTCGACGCGCTCTCCGCGAGCGACGGCGACCTGGGCTCCAGCGGTTCGGAACGACAGCAGCTCGTGCTCTATCGCTACGTCACCCCGGCCTATAGTTGGAACGGCAGCGCATTCGAACTGAGCACGACGAACCAGTTCTTCGATGTCGATCCTGATTTCGATCCGGTGACGCTGCCGCGCGGCATCTGGGCGGCGCCGCTCGATGCGATCGCACGGCCGGACGACATCAGCAATCAGCGTTCCCGCCTGGAGTTGATGTTGCTAGGCGACTTCGGCGCCTTCGCCACCAGCTTCGCCGACCCCGATGGATCACAAAGTAAGAACGACATCGTCGCCGCGGATGACTTCCTGCTCGCGTATCACCCCCGCTCCGGGCTACGACCCTCGGCGTTCCATGACAATCCCGATCCCAACGCGTTGCGCATCACCGGCCTCCGCTGGCCGGACTCCGGCGACGCTCCCGTGCCCGCCTTCAAAGGCGCCGGCAACAACGACGACAATTTGCTGGCCCGCTACAACGCCGACGCGCTGATCTTCTACGACCGCGCCGGCTTCGAAGCGCTGCCAAACGAGATCGAGATTCGCAACCAGTACCTGCGCGAAGAGGGGCGGCCGTATTACATTCACCCGCGCGGGGCCGAACTGGTGGGGCAGCAGTAACTCATGACCGCATACGTCACGCACACGCGTAGAGCGTCTCATCATCGTCCGCGCCGCGGGTTCAGCCTCGCCGAGATGCTGATCGCGCTGCTCATCCTCGCGTTTGGACTGCTTGTCATCGGCGCCTCGCTGCCCATTGGTCTGCGCTACACAGAGCAGTCGACCGCGCGCATCGCGGCCTCAAACGCAGCAAACCTAGCACAAGATGTCTTGGCGGCGCAGGTGCGCGATCCGCGGACCGGCGCGCGTGTGCGTCTGAACGCCACGCCGCAATTTGACCCTGCCGACCCTGTGGATATGGCCACGTTTGAAGCCTACTTCACGACGCTATATCGCCCGCCGGGCCAGCCGCTGCTGCGCGCCATGCCGTTGGTGATGGAAAACGTGCTCTTCCGAGCCGACGGCGAAATCGAACGGTTGCGCGACTGGCGCCCGGTCGCGCTCGTCAGCAGTTGGTTGGTCGAAATGGACGGCTTCATCGACCTGACGAACACGACGTGCAGCTTGCCGCTCGACGTTTGCGGGACGCAATGGGACTTGTTCGATGTCGGCACGCCCACCGGCTTGCCGATCGAGTTCGACCTCGACCGTCTGATGCCGGCGCTTTCGTTCTCGCAACGCGTCTTTCCGCCGGTCTCGCGCATGCGGCCGTTCGATCCGCCGGGCGCCGATCCCAATCGCTACGGCTACACAGTCGAGGAGTTTTTTGACGAACCCTACGAGCGTGACTTTGTTGACCCGACCGAGCTCGATGACTTTCCGGAATTTCGCGAAGCGCTCGAACGCACGGTGAGTTGGACGGCGCTTTACCGCCCGCTGTACTTCAACGGGCCGAATCCCGAACGCATCGAGGTCACCACCATCGTCACCGAGCGACCCACGCCGGAGCACGGCTTCCCCGTGCAGGACGAAGACCCGGGGGTCGCGGCGGACGTGTTGCTGCAAGAGCCCCGCGCCCTGATCGATCCGAACGGTCCGCCTGACACGCTGATGCGTACGGCGGCGCCGACGCCGTGGCTCGTGGCGTTCACCGCGATCAATCCCGATAGCGCGGATCTGACGTTGTCGCCGACCATCACCTTTGAGTGCACCCCCGAAGTCGGCCGATTGCTCCCGCCGGGGTCAGTCTTCTTCCCGGCATCCGGCGCCGCGGAGCGACTGGTGCAAGGCGTCGGCTTCGTGCTGCACGGCGGCGGCGGAACCTACGCCCTCGACGACCTCCGCGTCGAGTGGCGCGCCATCAACGAGAGCGGGAACGTGGAGACAAAGTCACTGTCGGACAATTTCAACGACCCCGACGGGACGCCGCTGATTGAGCACGATCCGCATGATCAGGCCGACGACGAGCAGTGGGCGACCAGCACCAGCAATCTCAGGATCACCAACGATCGCATCGAATACACCGGCGCCCAAGCCGCGGCGGCTTACCTGCCGCTCACCTTTTTCGCGGTCAACCGCGACGACATTGTGTTGGAATTCGATGAGGTCGAGATTCCCGTGGATGGTCGGATGGAAATCGGCCTGCTCGACCGCCAGCCCGCGCCTGCGGCGCAAATGTTCCAATCGCACGGCATCTCGCGCGTGGTGGTGCGGGATGTCGGCGGCGCCGACCTCGTCGTCTCGCTGTTCGACGGTCGGCACTGCGCGATCACAGAGACCGTTTCCAAACCCAGCGGTCCCTTTAGCCTGAGCGTGGAGGCCGACCGCGAAGACGGCTGCGTTCAGGTGCGCATCGACGGTTCGACGGAGATCCAGCGCGCCTCGGTCGCCCACGTTCGGCCGATTGTTCGCACCATCAGCGGTTACGATCCAAACAGCAACGCCCCGATCGACATGCCGATCGACTCGCTGCCGGTTTACACGGTGCTCGAGCGCGTCGAAGACGACCCGGTGACCATCATTGTCCGCAACGACGGCTACTGGCCCGAAGTCGACGCAAACGGCCTCTCGCTGAGCGAGCGTGACCGCGCACTCGCCTATCCGGTCTGGGTCATCCCCCCGCCGTTCGCCGAAACCCTTGGCGACGAGCCGCTGTATGAAAGCGTGTCGCCCGTGCTGCTCTACCGGCAGCGCGTCATTGATGTCGGCTTGTAAGGTTTGCTGAGCATGAGCCGCACCATGAAGCAACATTGCCACTTCCGATGCCGACCCGCGTTCACGCTTGTCGAGCTGTTGGTCTCGCTCGGCGTGCTCGGCGTCGCGCTGACGGTGGTCGGCGTGGTCTTCACCGTCACCACCCGCACCGCGTCGCAAGCGTCGGCGGTTTCCGAGGTCGAGCGCTGGCTGCGTCAGTTTGAGCATCAGCTTCGCGAAGACCTCCGCGGAATCGACACCACCCGCAGCATGCTGGTGCTCGTCGGCCGCACCCAAGCCGCCGCCCGCACGCCCGAAGACCTCGAAGCGCAGCGCTTCCATCGTTTCCGAGTCGGCGCCGTGAACCCCGATGACGATCCGACCACCGATAGCGGAACCAACGGCGTACCGCCCGACGGTTGGGCCAACCCGCGGGCCGACCTCATGATGTTCTTCACCGAGGCCGAGTCGACCAAACAGATCGTCTACGGTCATGCATCGGTCGCGACCGACCCGTTGGCGGACTACGACGACTGGGAGAAGGTGCGCCACGTCAGCCTGCGCTTTGGCCGACCCAACGCGTCGGGCATCGTGCAGAACCAGACCCACGCCCAGCAGCTTAGCGCACTCCCCTTACAGGATTGGCGCCTCGCGCGGCGGGCAGTCACGCTGCTCTTCGACGAGACGCCCCTGTCGCCCGAGAACTATGCCGACGATTTCGCCGACGCCATCGGCGTGCGATTGGTGCGCAACCTGCCCGTCGACAGTCTGTCCAACCCACGCGTAACCGACGCCGACGAACCCGGCGACGGCGCCGTGCTCGATCTCGATTACATCTTGCGGCAACGCTTCCTGCCGGCGGACTCGAACGACGAGGATGCAGCGGCGCTCGCGAACCCGTACGCCTTCGACGACCCCGGCTCGGACAGTCCCGACGCACAGTGGGACCAGGGCCCCGGAAACCGCACCGACATCGTCAACCAATTGATGTACCCCACCGACAACGGTTCGGTGAACGACAACGAGGTGCGGCTGCGCTACGTCGCCTTGGTCTCCGATCAGCCGCCGCTCGACCCGGAGGATCTCGATAGCTCGTACGATCAGCTCCCGATCGGCTTCTTCCGCTCAAACCTGGCGCTGCAGGCGTTACCCGGCTGTGTGTGGTTTCAGATCGAGTTTCTCATGCCCGAAGACCCGCGCAACAGCGGCCGCTATATCGGACAGAGCTTCGACCCGAGCTTTACCGGCGAGCCTGACGATGAAAACGATCTCGACTACGCCCAGCATTGGGAGCTGCCGCGCTGGGTCGAGATCGAGCCGGGTGAGACCTACGTCTTCGTTCCCGACACAAGCAGCAATCGCAACGTGATCACCCGCGTCGCCAGAGATGAAGGCCGGCAGCCACAGTCGGACGGCGTCCTGCTCGCTGGCAGTCGGTTCTTTGCGCGTCTCGACCAGAACGGTGTGGCGGAGCACGTTTTCAGTAATCTGAACGACCCGGGTTCTGACCTCGAGGAGTACGAACAGGTCGTTCGCGACAACTTCAACGTCCGCATGTGGCCCTACGGCCTGCGCATCACCGCCAAAGCCATCGACCCGCAGGGCCGCCTGGAAGCGCCGCTCACGCGCACCATCATCCATCGCTTCGATTAACGCGACGAACGCGCGGCCCCCGCCGACAGCGCCCGTTGTTTGCTCAGAACCGGATGAGTCGGGGCGTCTCCGCCGCCAGCGCCTCGATCGCGTTGCGCCGCACCCGGACCCCCAAGCCCGACCCCGGCCGCGCCCGCATGCGTCCGCGATAGCCGAACCGCACCGAATCGCCGATCCCCTTCTTCAAAAGCAGCGCCCCGAACGCCCCCTCAACAAACCTGACGCGCGGGCACATCTCCAGAAACGCCACCCCCGCCGCGCTCAAGATCGCCGACTCCCCCACCATGCAGCCCAGTTGCACATCGAGGCCGCCAACGAGCGCCCGCCGGGCGATCTTCAGCGCGGGCAGCAAGCCGCCGTTCTTCGCGATCCGAATGTTCAGCACACGCACGCCGCGGTCGCTGATCAGCCGCTCGGCGTCGTCGAGCGTCACGAGCGATTCGTCGGCAATCAGGTGGCAGCGGGTTTGCTCGGCGAGGTAGGGCAGGTCGGCGTCGTTCACATCCGGTAGCGGCTGCTCGAGCGCCGACACGCCGTACTGCTCGAGCACTTCAGCACAGTCATGAGCCTCCGCCAGCGACCACGCGGCGTTCGCATCGGCCCGCAGCGTCACGGAGCCGCCGGCGATGCGCGGCTGCAACACGCCGTGCGCCCAGGCCAGCTTCTGCTCCCAGCCATCAACGCCGACCTTAATCTTGAAGTCGCGCAGGCCGTAGGCAAGTTGGATGCGCAGCAGCGCTTGCATGCGCCACCGCGACGAGCCGACCACTTCACCGGAATACGACGCCGTCGGCAGGCAGCCCGGTGCGCCAAACCCCGGCAGGTCGAGCCAACCGGCCGCGTCGGCGGCGCGGCGTCCGAACGCCTTGCCCGCCAGATCCAGCAGTGCGAGCTCGACCGCCGAGCGGGCCGCGGTGTGCAAGCGTCCCTCGGTCTCGTGGGGGAGTTGATCGATAAACGCGAGCGCCTCGGAAAAGCTCGCCGCCCGAAACTCACGCAGCAGCGGCGCGTAACGACCCTCGATGTCCATCGTCACCGACTTCGGCGTCTCGCCGGTGACGTAGGGCCGCGCGAGCGTCTCGCCGTAGCCCTCGTGCTCGGCATACGGCGCCCCGGCCGTCACCCGCACCATCACCGGATCCGCGACCGCACGCGACGCCGCGGCGTGCTCGAACTTCAGCCGCATCGGGATGGCCAATGGGGTGATCTGCAACGAGCGAATGACGAGTGGCGGCTTCATAGCAGCCAGGCAGCATAGCGACCGGTCGAAGCCCGGGCGACCTCTGGCCCTCTGCGGAACGCAGCGCGTCGATCGGGTGGCGCTGGGCGCGCAGGCGGGATAAAAGCACGCCGCCCCTGCCGATGCGGTTCACATCGGCAGGTTAGGGCGTGGCACGCTGCATATGGCGAAGGCGACGACACCGACCGCACGCGGTCGCCGATCGGTTGTTTACGAGACTGGTTCGTGTTGGGCCAACAGCAGCGAATCTGGCCAGTTCCCCACTTCATGCCCCAGCATGTCGCCGAGCTTCTCGAGTTCCGACTGCGTCGCGGCGAGAAACTCCGCGGCGGTCGATGGGGAGAGACGGTTGCTGCGCAGCGCACCGCCCAACAGACCGATATCTTCAGACTTCCAACTACGCAGGTCGTGCGGGAGCAGACTCGCGACGAATTCGATTCCCGCGCCCGTCGCGTCCAACACCGAGTTCAACTCGGCGAGTTCGTGGTGCTTGGCGATCACCCCTGGATAGGGCTCGGGCAGACCAATCTTCTCAGCCACAAGTTGGCCGATCTCCGCGTGGTCAGCCCCAAAGTGCTCCCGCTCGAACGCGATTTGAGCGCTCACGCTGCAGGTCGGGTCGAGAAGACGCTCAGCGTACGATGGACCGCCCACGCTGGCGAGCAACGTAATGCCAATGTCCTGCAGCAGCGCGGCGGCAAACAGCTCTTCGAGATTGACGCCGCGCACGTCAGATGCGAGCACCCGCGCAGCCGAGGCCTTGCACAGCGACGCCTCCCAGTAGGCCCGCGCGCTTTGCATGCTGAGCTTCCAGGCGTGATGAATGCCGCCGACCGAGTGACTCAGCGCCAGAACGCGCACGTTCGCCGAACCGAGCAACCCGATCGCTTGCTTCACATTGGTGACGGTGCGGGAAACCCCCGACCAGGGTGAGTTGGCGACCGCGATAATCTTGCTGGTGAGCATGGGTTCGATGCTGACGAGCTCGACGTAGTCGTCGATCGTGGCGTCTTCGTCCATGCTGAGTTCGATGATGCGCACCGCCACCCGCGGCGACGCCGGCAACTGATCCAAAGCGTCAATCGCCAATTGGACATCTTCCCGCAGCTCCGTCATGCCTGCTCCTCGGTCAATGGCGCGCCAGGCGCCGGTATGTCCTTCGTCTGTGTTTCGTTGCTCGCGCATTGCGCCTGAATCGCCGCAATCAGCTTCGCCTTGGAGATGGGCTTGACGACATAGTCATCACAACCGACGTTCAGGCATTTCTCGCGATCGCTCCGCATCGCGTGCGCGGTGAGCGCGATGATCGGCGTGCGCATGCCGGCGGCACGCGCCTGACGCGTTGCCGCGTAACCGTCGAGCACCGGCATCTGCATGTCCATCAGGACAACGTCCGGCGCCCAGCCGTTCGTTTCGGCCAGTCGTGCGAGTGCGTCCGCCCCATTCTCAACCACCTCGACACTGGCGCCCGCGCGTTCGAGTAGCGTTCGGATGAGGCGCTGATTGTCCGCGCCGTCTTCCGCCACCAGAACGCGCACCTCATGCAGCGCGAGCCCGTCGGTGGACGGCGACGCCGATTCCGGACCGCTGGGCGGCGCTGATTCGGCCACCTGCGGCGACGCCGATTCGGAAACGTCGGGTGATGCGGACTCGATAGCGTTGGACCGCGCCGGTGCGGGACGCGTCGGGGGCGCCGCCTCGGAAACGCCGGGTCGCGCCGGCTCGTAGCTGCCGATCAGCCGCACATCAGACGGCGTGTTGGCCGCGACCTCCATGCGGAAGCGCGAACCATTGCCGGGCTTCGATTCGATCAGTCGCACGTCGCCGTCCAGCAGCCGCGCCAGCTGACGCGAAAGCGTGAGTCCCAGGCCGGTTCCGCCGAAACGACGGGTGTGCGAACTGTCGGCTTGTGAAAACGGCTTGAACAGCTTGGCGGCTTGCTCTCGCGTGACGCCAATTCCGGTGTCGATGACGTCGACCGTGAACAGGCCGCCACGCAGCGCAACGTCGAGTCGTACACGCACATCGACCCGACCTTCCGAGGTGAACTTGATCGCATTGCCGACCAGGTTGGTCAGGATTTGGCGCATCCGCGTCGGATCCGTGTCGATCACCTCGGGAACCGGGGTGTCGAATCCAACCTCGAGGTTCAGGCCTTTTGCCTCGGCCTGTGCGCCGAGCAAGCGAATGACGTCATGAACCACCTCGATCGGCCGGCACGAACGCCGCTCCACCTCCATGCGACCGGCTTCGAGCTTCGAGAGGTCGAGAATGTCGTTGATGATCGCCAGCAGGTGCTCCCCGCTGCGCCGAATCGTGTCGACGGCGTCCCGTTGCTCCTCGACCGTCGTGCCGTCGGCGGTGAGGAGTTCGGCGAACCCGATGATCGCGGTCATCGGCGTGCGAATTTCGTGGCTCATGTTCGCCAGGAAGTCGCTCTTGGCTTGGTTGGCGTCTTCTGCGGCGCGTTGCGTCTGCTTGATCACCGCCTCCGCCTGCTTCTGTTTGGTTACGTCGTCGTAGACGCCCAAAACTCCGACCACCCGACCGTTGTCGCTATAGAGCGGAGCCAGGTTCAGGTTCAGCCAACGGATTTCGCCGTTCGGCAATGGAACCGACTCGAGCGTATCGTTCAGGGCTTGGCGGGTGCTCAGCACGCGCGACTCGTAACGGCGGTAAAGATCCATGCGCTCCGCCGACCACCCGAACTCACCGGCCGACCGCCCGCACACCTCCTTCGGCGACGACGCCCCCACGTCACGCGCGAAGGCCTGGTTGCAACCGAGAAACACGCCTTCGACATTCTTCCAGTAGATGCGCTGCGGGATCGTGTCGAGCACAAGCCGCAACACCTGTTCGCGCTGCCCGGCAAAGTGCTGCGTCTGCGTGCGGTTCATCACCTCCGACTGAAGCTGCTGATTGATCATCGCCAGTTCACGCATCGCCTGTTCGTGGCGACGCGTCGTGTTCTGAGATGCCGCCTCACGCGCCTGGCGATCGCGATCGGCGTCCACCGCCCCACCGAGCATCGTGGCCAGACATCCCCACGCCACGCGATCGGCTTCCGACACTGCGTACTCGTCGGTCAACACACAGGTGCAATAGAGCCGCACGACCGGGTCGCGGCTGGGTAAGGCCAGCAGGAGCGCCCGTTCGCCGGCCAGCGTGCGGAGCACGGCTCGCTGAGCCGGCTCCAGCGCTGCGGTTTCGCCGGTCCACATCCCACATGCCGCCGACGCGATGCTGGCGAGATGGCCGATCGACTCGTGCGGCAGCAGCGCGGGACCTCCGGCGACACGCCGCCCCTTCTCGAACCGGGTATACACCTGAACGCCGCGCGGTTGAGCGACCAGCACCGACGCGCATTCCGCGCCGGTCGCCATCACAATCTCACGCAGCGTGCCGCCAATCGGGTCGTGATGCGCCTGGGCGGCGGCGACCGAGGCGACGAGCCCGAGGGCGCGTGCCTCGATCCGTTCAATATCGGGCGTTGCATTCAACATCGTCGCTACCGCACCCTTACGAACCAGCGATCTCGCGCCGGTGACCGGTTGAACAGGTCTGCTTGCCAGAACCTGACTTCGCCCGCCGACGCCTCCACACAACAATTGTCTTCGATCGCTCGGTATTCGTTTCGGCTCGCATGAAACCCGGCTTGAGCGCGACGCCGGCCGCTGGCTCGGCGCCGCTCGGCGCCGCTCGACGTACAATTGGCACGTCTCATATGGACGAGCCAGGAGGCGCCGCCGCGCCGCTCGTGGCATGTAGGACTGAACGGGACGCAATGGAGCGCCCGAGCGTTGGAGAGCAACCCTGAGCGACATTGAATACGTCCCGACGCCCCGGAAGGCGTCCCACACGCTGGATCTAGACGCAGCGCTCGAGCCCCAGAAGGCCGGCGCCCCCCGAAACGTTGCGCTTGCCGAGCTCTTGAGCAACGCGCTCCAGAAAGGCGCGTCCGACCTGCATCTCACACCACGCAACCCCCCGATCGTGCGGATCAACGGTCGGCTGGAGCCGCTCAACGGAAATCCGCTCTCAGCCGCCGACACCGAGCAATTGCTTTCAGAATTGCTGCCACGCGCGGGCGCACAAGACGTCGACTCCTCCGTCACCGTTTCTACGTCGAGCGGCCCCGCGCGATTCAGAGCCAGCATCTACCGCATGGCCGGCGGCTGGGCCGCATGCCTGCGACACATCCGCACCAAGCCGCCGCGACTCGGCGAGCTGGGATTTCCTGCCGGCGTGGCAGAGCAGCTTTGCGCTTTCCGTGACGGACTCCTCATCTTTTCCGGCGCCACCGGCGCGGGCAAGTCGTCGACCATGGCCGGCCTCATTCAGCACATCAGCGATCGCACCCGTCTGCACGTGCTGACCATCGAGGAGCCAATCGAGTTCGTCTACGACTCGCGCGGCGGCAGCCTCTACAGCCAACGCGAAGTCGGACGCGACGTCGCGTCGTTCGCCGATGGGCTCCGCCATGGGCTGCGCCAGGACCCCGACGTCATTCTCGTCGGCGAAACACGCGATCGCGAAACCGCGCAGATGGCGTTGAGTGCGGCGGAAACCGGGCACCTCGTGCTGACGACGCTGCACACGCGCGACGCGAAGAGCGCCATCAGCCGCATGGTCGACCTGTTCCCCCCCGATCAACAAGACGAAGCCCGCAAACAACTCGCGATGAGCCTGCGCGCGGTCGTGGCCCAGCATCTCTTACCCGCGGTCCAGAGCACAGCCCCCCGCGTCCTGGCCATCGAGCTGTTGATCAACTCGATGCCCGCCGAGAGCGCCATTCGCCAAGGCAAGATCGAATCGCTGGAAAGCGTGCTGCAGACCGGTCGTCGCGACGGATCGTTCGCGCTCGACGACGACCTGCAGCGACTCGTCAACGCGGGGCGCATCGCGCGCGAAACGGCTCGCCGCGTGGCGAAGCGACCCGAGCTATTCGGCTAACGGCCGATTGCGACACTCCGACGGCCAGCCCGTTCGCGCCTTCGTCGACGCTCGAAGACGTGCAACATCCCCGTGCTTGGCAGCCGCGAGCTAGTCGCTCAACCACGCCGCCAGCAGGTCGACCGCGGCGATTGCGTCGCGCTTGTGCAGCGACTCGCATGTCGTGTGGATGTAGCGCGTCGGCACCGACAGGGTGATCACCCGCGCCCCGGAGGCCGCGCGCTGCATCGCGCCCGCATCCGTCCCGCCGCGCGGCAAGACTTCGAGTTGGTGCGGAATGCGCTTCTTGCGCGCCACGCTGACGAATGCTTCGAACAGCCCGCGGTGGCTGATCGAGGCGCTGTCCATCACCTTCACACCCACCCCGGCGCCGAGACGCGTGACCGCATCCTCCTTGCTCACGCCCGGGGTATCGCACGCGAGCGTCGTGTCAATCGCCACTCCGACATCCGGCGCGATCTCATGCGCCGCGGTCGTCGCGCCGCGCAAACCGACCTCTTCCTGCACGCACGCGACGAAGTAGGTGTCATATTTGAGGTTGGCCCCAGCCTTGCGAACTGCGTTCATCCCCACCCACAACGAGATCCGGTTGTCCATGGATTTGCCGCTGACGACCTCGCCGAGTTCCTCGGTCGTCTGCACCAGCGTGACCGGATCGCCGACTTCGACCAACTTCGCGACCTCCTTCGCCGGCAAAAACAAGTCGACGTAGAAATCGCGCAGCTCAGGAACCTGCTTGCGCTCCTCATCGGACGACAGGTGAATTGGCCGGCCGCCGGGGTTGAGCACGCCGAGCAAGTCGCGTTTACCCTGCACGAGCACCCGCCGCGCGAAGAGCGTTCGCATGTCGAAGCCGCCCGCGTTTTGCAGGCGCAGGAAACCGTTGTCGTCGACGTGTCGAACGTAAAACCCGATCTCGTCCATATGACAAGCGAGCATGACCTTCTGCGGGCCGTTGGCGGAGTCAGATGACGCTGCGCCGCGCTTGCTGGTCTTCTTCGAGCGGCCGCTCGTCTTCGTCGCGCGTTTCAGACAGATGAGGTTGCCCATCGGATCGACGCGCGTCTCATCCCACAGGTCCTCGCTTTCGGCGAGCACCAACTCTCGAATGCGCTCTTCGCGCCCGGGGATACCGGGAGTCTCGGTGAGGCGCTTGAGAAGGTCGAAACTGGGGGCGGCGGACTTGGCCATGCGGGCGGGCTCCGTGTCAGAAAGCGTCGCGCGTGACCCGCAGTGTACGGACGCGACGTGCAAACGCAAAACGCCCGGCGCCTGACGCCAGGCGTCCCGTCAAACGGCGCGTCCGAGCCCGTCCGCTCCGCGCTTCGGCGCGGCCCGATCCCTTCGGGTAGACTGCCGATGTACCCGCGCGGCTACGGCGGCCGCGCACCGATGCTGTGCATTCCGAACTGCGCACTTCCCATGATCGAGCGCGTTTTCACCCAGCAGCCCGCACCCGACGAGGAGCACTACCTCACGTCGCTACGGCCCCGCGCGCTCGACGAGTGCGTCGGTCAGCAGCGCGTCCGCGAAAACCTCCGCATTGCGCTCGACGCCGCCAAGCAGCGCGGCGAACCGCTCGACCACGTGATGCTCGACGGCCCGCCGGGGCTGGGTAAAACCACGCTCGCCAACGTCATCGCCAACGAAATGAACAGCCGCATCCACATCACCAGCGGCCCAGCCATCACCCGGCAAGGCGATCTGATGATGCTGCTCACGCAGCTCGAAACGGGAGACGTGCTGTTCATCGACGAAGTCCACCGCATGAACAAGGCGGTCGAGGAGTTCCTCTACCCCGCGCTCGAAGACTTCCGCGTCGACTACACCACCGAGAGCGGCATCGGCGGGCGCACCGTGAACTTCAACCTCAAGCGCTTCACGCTCGTGTGTGCGACCACTCGGGCGGGCATGCTCTCCAGCGCGATGCGCAGCCGCATGGGGCTAACCTTCCACCTGCAGTATTACGACCAGGACGAGCTGACGACCATCGCCGCGCGCAGCGCAAATTTGTTGGACGTTCCGCACGATGAGCCGTCGCTGCGACGCCTCGCCTCGCGCTCCCGCGGCACGCCGCGCATCGTCAACCGATTGCTGCGCCGCGTGCGCGACTACGCCGAAGTGCGGGCCGGCGGCGCGCTTACGCCCGCCGTCGTCGACGCCGCGCTCGACATCCTGCAGGTCGACCGCCTCGGGCTGGACGAACTCGACCGGCAATACCTCACCGCGCTCTCGAAACACTACGACGGCGGCCCCGCCGGAATCGAGGCCATCGCCGCCAGCATGGGCCACGAACGCGACACGCTCGAGGACATGGTCGAGCCCTATCTGCTCCAGATCGGTTTCGTCATTCGTACACCCCGCGGCCGGGCGCTGCGTCCCGCAGCCTACGAACACCTCGGAGAACAACCCCCCGCCCAGCGCCCCCCGACGGAAGGGCCCGGGCTTTTCGGCGATTAACCGCCCTCCAACGGGTCCGTGGCTTGAACGCTGATCCGGGGCGCCCCGCCGACGCAGGGCTAACTGAGCGCGTTCATGCGGCGAGCCAGCGAAAAGTCGCTGTCGCTGATGCCGTCGACGTCGTGCGTGCGCAGGTCGACCGTCACGCGGTTGTAGACGTTGAACCACTCCGGGTGATGCTGCATCGACTCCGCGATCAGCGCGACGCGCGACATGAAGCCCCAGGCGGCGTTAAAGTCGGCGAACTCGAACGTGCGGTGCAGCTTGCCATCCTTGAGTTCCCACCCGCCGAGCTCCCCAAGCTCGCTCTGAATCTGGTCTTCCGACAATTTATTGGGCATACGCTCGGTCTCCTTGTTGAGGCGTGGCGGCGTCGTTTCGCTCCAGACCAGGAGTCTAGCGCTGTCATAGGCGGACGCAAATGACACATCCCGCGCGGCCCTGGAGGGGGGAGGCCGCGCGGGATGTGTGCGGGCGGAACAGCTTTCGATCGTGAGCCGCCTGGCTCTGGACGCCTAGCTCAAAGCCGGCGGCGCCGGGAAGTCGACCTCGGGGTCGATTGCGTGGTTGTAGTAGTTCGTGAAGAGGTTCAACGCGACCACGCCGACCACTTCGGCCACTTCGCCATCGCTAAAGCCCGCCGAGCGCAGCCCTTCAACATCGTCGTCATTCACCCAGCCGCGCTCCTGCACCAGCTTTTGGGCGAACTTCACCGCGGCGGCGGCCTTCGGATCACTCGGGGCGCCTTTGCGAGCGGCAATGGTGTCCGCCTCGCTCAGGCCCTGGCTCTTGCCAATCGCGGTGTGCGCCGCGACGCAGTAGTCGCAGTTGTTCGCCTGCCCCACCGCCAACGCGATCTGCTCGCGCAAGCCCCCTGATAGCGAACTGTTGTTGAGCGCTTCGCTCATGCCGAAGTAGGCGCCGAGCACCGCCGGCGAGTTGGCCATCGTCTTGAAGATGTTGGGAACCTTGCCCAGCTTTTTCTGTACACCCTCCAGCATTTCCTTGCTCTTGGCGGGCGCCTGGTCGATTTCGAGGGTCGGGATACGCGGCATGAACTTGCTCCTTGTGTCGCTATAGAACGCTTGCACGACGACGTCTTGGACGCGCCCGGCGCGGCATTGGTTACTCGCGCGGCCAGACGCAACGCGCTGCGCGTTCGGCGAGGTTTCAGACACTTTTGGTCGTGTCGCGTGTCGCGGCCAGTGTGACGATCTGAAACGGTCGCAACTCGCACGTGGTCACGCCGGTCGCCGCGTCATGCCGGATGGCCGGCTCGCTCAATGGCCGCTCGAGCAGATCGACCGTCGCCACGTCGCCGACCGGCAGGTTCCACTGCACGCGCAGCCGGCCCCGCCCGCCGTGCATCTCCACCAGGCGCACGATCAGCCGGCCGTCATCCTCCGCCGCTTTGACCGCCATCACGCGCGCGGCCCCGGCCCCCTCCATCGTCACGCTGAACGGCGCCCACGCCCCACAGATCGCCCCGGTCTGATCAGCGGACAGCGCTTGCGCCTGCAGCGGCGTGTTCAGCATCCCCGCCTGCACGTCAACTTGCCCGACACGCCAGTCGCCCGCATGCGGTAGCAGTGCGTACGTGAACTCATGCTCACCCATATCCATGTCAGGCGCCGGCGATTTCGGACTGCGCAGCAACGTGAGCCCCATCGTCGAGCCGTGACACGAGTGCCCATACTTGCAGTCGTTCAGCAGCGCGACGCCAAAGCCAGGCTCAGACAAATCCATCCAGCGATGGGCGCAGGTCTCGAACATCGCGCGATCAAACGACGTGTTGGCGTGCGTCGGCCGCTCGACGAAGCCGCACTGCATCTCATACGTCGCGCGCCGCGCACGAACGTCGACCGGAAACAACGCGCGCAACAGCCGCCGCTCCTCATGCCAGTCGACCCAGGTTTGCACGTCGATCCGTGGCGAACCCGCCGTCGACACATAACGCTGCCGAACTCGGCTCCGCTCACCCAGCGACCGCTCGACTTCGATCACCGCGCGCAACGCCGACGCCTCGACCACCTCACATCGCGTCAACGGCGTCTCGACCGGCGCGGCGCTATGCAGGTATTCGCGGTCGATGTCCCACGCATCCCACGAGCGCGGCTGATCGTCATAGAGCACCAGTTGATTGAGCACCGCCCGCTGCCCGGTCCCCGTGACGCCGCAAGCTTCGTGCCGCGTCGGCTGGTGCACCAAGCTGCTGATCCGCCCGAGGTCGTCGATCGTCGCCGACAGCATCCCGTTCGATAGCGTGAACCCGTCCACCGTCACCGGCGCCGGCGAGTCCGGCGGAGCAGCAGCGTCCAAGACGCGCACGCCCAACGGCGGCACGTCGCGCACGTAGACCTCGCCGCGGTCGGTCCCCACGACGCCGGCCCCGGGCGTCGTCGCCGGGTTGAAGACGATCAACGGCTGCTGCATGCCGGTCGTGTCGCACGCCGCAGCCCAGCGGTTCAGATGCTCAGCCGTGATCTCGCTCAACGTCGCGTTGATCCGGGCGTAGTCGTCGCGCGCGTCGTCGTAGACTTCGCTGATCGATGTGCCGGGAAGAATATCGTGAAACTGATTAACCAGCGTCAGCTTCCATACCGCTTCCAACTGCTCCCGCATTCGCCGCGTTTCGTCAGCCGCCAGCGGCGCCGGACCACCGAACGCCAGGAGCTCCGCCGCGGCCAGCGCTTCCTCAGCGCGGCGATTGGCGCGCTTCACGTATCCACAGGTCGTCAGCGTGCCGCGGTGATACTCGAGATAGAGCTCGCCGTCCCAGATCGGCAGGTTCTCGCCACGCTGCAACAGCGCTTCGTGTCGAGCGGCGAACACGTCGCAGAACGTGCCGGTCGAACCGAAGCGGGTCCGCGGCAGTCCTTCGCAGTCTTCCGCCAGCTTTGCGAACAGCGCCTCCCACTCAGTCGGTCCCCCGCCCCCGTCGCCAAACCCGAACGGGTGCAGCCAGACGTGCGTGCGGCCCTCGTCGCGATTGGCCATGTTGCGCTCGCCGCGGCGTTGCTCATGCGGGCTGATCGTGGAGTTGTAGTCTTGAGCCGCCATGATGTGCGCGCGTACGCTGGAGCCGTCGATGCCGCGCCAGAGAAAGTTCGTGTACGGAAATTCGTTGGTATCGTTCCAGCCCAGCTTGATCGTGAGGAACGTATCGAGGCCGGCGAGCTTCAGAATCTGCGGCAACGCGGCGCTGTAGCCGAAGGTGTCGGGCAGATATAGAAAACGCTGCCGGCTGTGAGCACCGAACTTCGCCTCCCAGTAGCGCACCGCGTAGAGAATCTGCCGCACGAACGACTCGCCGCTCGGGAGATTGCCGTCGGGCTCGACCCACATGGCCCCGGCGGCCTCCCACTTGCCCGCTCGCACCTGCTCGGTGATGCGTGCGAACAGCTCCGGCGAATCCTTCTCCACCCACGCATATTGCTGCGCCTGGCTGCACAGGAACGTGAACTCGGGAAACTGCTCCATCACATACAGCACCGTCGAGAAGGTGCGCAAACACTTACGCTTGGTTTCCCGCAGCCGCCACAGCCAAGCCGTGTCAATATGCGCATGACCAATCGCGATCGCCTCGGTCGCCGATGGCGACGCGCCCCCGCGCAGGGCGCCGTCAAGCAATTCCATCGCCGCCGGCGCTGTCTCCGCAACACGGGCGGCGTCGATCGCCGCGGTCGCGTTCGAGAGCGCCGCGATGAGTTGCCGTGCGCGGGGCGTTTCGCTGCTCAGCTCGCCGAGCAAACGCCGGGCAAACTCGTAGGTCCACGCCAGCCGCCAGACCGGGCGATCAAACACGGCGAGTTCGCAGCGTTCCATGACCCCGGGTTCGGGTGAGCTCCACCGCGCCCGACGCGTCGGATCTACTAGAAAGTTGCCGCCGGTCGTCCCGAAGCGGTGGTTGCAGGCCGCCTCGATC
The DNA here is from genome assembly GCA_964563855.1 of uncultured Planctomycetales bacterium. GTDB lineage: Bacteria > Planctomycetota > Phycisphaerae > UBA1845 > Fen-1342 > JAFGRR01. Next base: position 30,045 of record CAZLYU010000023.1, read on the forward strand.
AAGAGGTCGACCGGCTCGCCGCCTGTTGCGGGCTCGTACAAAACGATGCTGTCGTGGTTCTCGTCGAACCCGCGGCGTGGGCCGAGTCGCGCGTCCCAGAGCAACGCTTCGCTGCCGCTGGAGAAACGCAGCGCGACCGTCTGCCCCGCCCACTCCGCCGGCACGACGCCGGTCACGCGAAACCACGCGTTCGACCAACCGGGTCCCCACCGCTCGTTCAGCGCGATCGGGCGATACGCGAGGCTGCTTGCCTCCGCGAAGGGCAGCGGTTCCGCGAATTGATGAATGGCGGCCTCCAGCAGCATCGCCCGCGGATACACGGCGGGTGCGATCACCTGTTCGTGGAAGCGGGCGAAACGGTGCGTGGCGCGTTCGATATGCGGATCCATGGCAACCTTCGGTCTGAGTGTGAGCGGTTCTTGCGGCGGCGGCATGGTAGTCGACTACGGGTAAGCGCCCAATTCGCCATTGCCGCTTGGCGAAGCCGGGCCCTTTCGCTTTAAATAGGCGAGACACGGGGCGGATATTCCGCTCAATCGCACCTCTCGTCATCGGAAATCAGGATGAACCCGAAGCCGCACGACATCACGCCAATGCTCGAAGCCATGAAGCGTTTGGAGGCCAGCGACCTGCACCTGAAGACCGGCACGCCCCCGGTCTATCGCGTCGCCGGTCGACTGCGACGCAGCGACGTGGAGCCATTCTCGACCAACGTCGACGAGATTCTCGAACTCATGCGCCCCATCATTCCAACGGCGAAGTTCGAGCAGTATGAGCAGCGCGGAGCGCTCGACTGCGCTTACTACCTGCCCGACGGCGATCGCTTCCGCATCAACGCGCTCCGCGCCGGCGGCTTGATGCACGCCGCCATCCGCCGCGTGAAAGGCGAGATTCCCAGCTTTCAGGAATTGCACCTGCCGCAGATCTATCACAAGATCGCCAACGAGTCGCACGACGGGCTCGTGCTGGTGGTCGGCGTCACCGGGTGCGGCAAGAGCAGCACCATGGCGGCGATGATCGACCACATCAACGCCACCCAATACGTCAACATCATCAGCATCGAAGACCCCATCGAGTTTGCGTTCAAAGCCAAGCACGCGATCGTCAGCCAGCGCGAAATCGGGCTCGATCTGCCGAGCTTCGCCGAGGGGTTGCGCTCCGCGGTGCGGCAAGACCCGGACGTCATCTTCGTCGGCGAGCTGCGCGACAAGGAGACCGTGCTGGCGGCGCTGCAGGCGGCGGAAACGGGACACCTCGTTTTCGGCACGCTGCACACCGCCGACACCATGCAGTCGGTAACGCGCATGCTCGAGTTCTTCCCCCAAGACCAGCACGATTTCGTGCGCAGCTCACTGTCAAACAGCCTGCGCGCGGTGCTGGCGCAGCGGCTGCTGCCCGCGGTCGACGAGAAGGTCTCGCGCGTGCCCGCGACGGAGGTGCTGCTGGTCGATGCGGTGGTGCGCGACAAGATCCGCGAGGGTGAAGACGAAGACATCCCCGAAGTCGTCGCCAGCAGCTCGCAGTCGGGCATGCGCAGCTTCACGCACTCGCTGGTCGAGCTCGTGCAACAAGACATGATCTACACCGACACGGCCGTCGAATACGCCCCCAACCGCGAAGCCCTGATGAGCCAACTGCGCGGCATCAAGACATCGGGGCAGTCGCTGGTTCATCGCGTGAAACGCAGCGGCTGAGACGGCCGTGGACGGTGGCAGTGACAAGTGGCGCCTGACACCTGACACTTGACACCCGTTGCTTAGACCCTGAGTCCCGCCGCCACCTGTTACGTGACGCCTGCTCCCTGCCACCAAAAGGTGAGCCCGCCGAACGATTGCTCGCGCGGCGGGCTCGATTCTGTGCAGGCTGCAAACAGCAACCACGTTCGCTGCGTTTGCAGCCTAACGTTTATCACCAACCATGGATCACCTCCTTTACTGAATGGGCCTCGGGCTCCCGTCGCGTGGTCGGTGACAGACGACGCGGCCGGGCTTTGCCAAGCCGCCGACCGTCGCCAGCGACCCCGCAAACCGCGATCACTCGCGGCCCGGTGAGGTTTGTTGTGCTCGGGCGGACGTCAGGCCGCTGATTCGACGACGCCAGGGAGCACAACGCTGCTCACGCCTTCATTCTGTTGCGGTTCCGCCGAAGGTCAAGCCCTTTCTTGGAAAATGCGGCTCGCGCCAGAGGCGCCCATAAAACGCGGCTCGATGCACGCCGGCGGAGGGTTCTCTACGGCCGACGACGCCTTGCTCTCGCGTCCGGCGAGCGGCAATATCCGCCCGTCATCAGCGTTATGCTCTCGTGAGCGGAGGGTCATGGATTCGTGTCGCCTCGATAGCCTGCTTAGCCGCGCCCAGCGCGGCGACTCCGCGGCGCTCGAGGCGATCGTCGCGGCCTATTCGCCGCGTGTGTTGGGTCTGCTGCTGCGGATGGTCGGCTGTCGAGCGACCGCGGAAGACTTGCTGCAAGAAACCTTCTTGCGGCTCATGCGCAGTCTGGAGCGCTACGAGCATGATGGTCGGTTCGAGCCATTCCTGTTTCGCATCGCCGCCAACCTCGCGCGCGACCAGGGACGCTGGCGTCAGCGGCGCGGCGCGATGGCGTCGTACGACGCGCAAGATCCCCCGCCGGAAGCCGCGAGCGACGCATCCGAAGCGCCCGACGCCGGGCTGCTCGCGACGGAGCGTCAGCAGCAACTCGAACGGGCCCTCGCTGAGCTTCCCGAGAAGGATCGCGAAATTCTGTTGCTCCGGCATTATGGAGAACTGTCGTTCAAAGACATCGCCGAACAGCTTGGCGTGCCGTTGGGCACGGCACTGGCCCGCGCCCATCGCGCGCTCGCCAAGCTCCGAGAAAGACTGACCGATGAAGCCGTCGATTGATCTCAACACGCTGGAAGCCGCGGTCGATCGCGATCTCGCGCTGTTGCGCGACTTGCCCGCAGCCGCCCCGTCCGCGGCGCTGCGCGGGCGTATGGTTCACGCGCTGCTGCGCGATCATCGCGCCCGCGCCCGTCGTCGGCGCGGTTGGCTGTGGGCGGCGCCGGCCGCCGCGGCCGGTTTGGTGCTCCTGCTCAACGCGTCGACGCCGACCGCCCCGCGCGGATTGACCGCGCCGAGCGTCGAAGAAGAACTGCGGCAGTGGACGGCCGCGGCGGATCGCGCCACTGACCGCCTGGCCGCGCTCCTACAGCCCCCGCCCGCGCCGGTCGACAACGATCGCGTCGACGTCGAAAGCGTCGATGAGTTGCTCGAGAGCTTCGACCTCATCTTCGGGGGCACGTCATGATTGGCGGGAGGGTCGCCATCGCCCGTCTGTTCGCGGTCGGCGCGTGGTCGCTGCTCGCCATCGCGTGGTGGTCGCCGCCAGCCGCGATCGGCGACGAGCCGAACCGGGCCGCGTTTTCGCCCGAGCGGCTGGAGTTCGCCGCCGAGAGCGACGACGGCGACAGCGCGGAGGCGCCCGCGTTCGACGAAGATCGGCGTCGCGGCGGTCGACGCGGTCCGCGATTTGGGCGCGGCCTGCCGCCAAACCGCCCGCCCGCCTTCGAATCGCTGCAGGTGGAACGCTTCTTCCCGCCGCGCGCGAGTGACGCCGACCCGCTGCGACCGGGCGAGTTCGACGAATTGAAAGCCTTTGCCTGCGAGCATGCGCCGCCGATTTGCCGCGTTATGGAGCGCGTCGATCGTTTGAACGCGGCTCAGTTTCCAGAAGCGGTGCACCACCTGATCGCGCGGTTGCGTCACGTGCGGCGCATCTTCGCGTACGACGAGTCGTTGGGGCGGCTGGTGATCCGTCACACGATCAATACCCGCGAGATGCTCGGCATGGCGCGCCGCATCGGGCGCGCGTCGCTCCCCGAGTGGCGCGCCCAGCACGTCCGCCGCATGCTGCGGCAACGCGTGTCCGACAATCTGGGACTCGAGGTCGAGATTCTCACGCGCGGCCGCATGGTTCTCGAGCGCGACCTTCAGAGCCGGATTGACGAGCACGTACGCGACCTGATCGCGGGCGACATCGAAACACGGGGCGAAGATGTCGCGCTGCGCGAGATGCTGCGGCAGATCCGCCTCTCAGACGATCCAGACACACGCGCCGCGCTGAAGAACACGCTACGGGTCGCGGTCGAGCAACATGTCACCCGCGAACTCGCACGCGTCACGCAGCGGCTCGACCGACTGACGAGCGATCAGGACGCCGAAGTCGAACGCCGTATGGCCGAGCTCATCGAAATCGATTGGCACGACGACGCGGGTCACCGCCGCAGTCGGCGGCATGACGACTGATCGACGCGTCGCCGCATCGTCCGCCGACCAGCCTGGACGCGGCCTAGGCGACGGCCAATTCGACGCGCTATAGTCTTTCGTCGCTGCTGTTCCGCAACTCAAGGCGAGATGAAAGACATGCAAACACGTCGAGCGTTTCTTGGGAAGGCCACGCTGGGCGCCGCCGCGACCCTCGGCCTGGGTCCATGGCTGGGTCGTCACGCACACGCATCAGCGGACGGCGACGGCGCGACGCCCCGGCTGATCGTTCGCAACGCCCGCGTCGCCACCATGGATCCGCGGATCGCGCGCGCCTCCGCGTTCGCCGTCGTCGGCGACACCTTCAGAGCCGTCGGCGACGATGACGCGATCAGCCGCCTCGCCGGCCCCGATACGCAGGTGATCGACGCGCGCGGCGCCACGATCATTCCCGGCCTGAACGACTCGCACATTCACTTCGTACGCCAAGGGCTGAACTATCACATGGAGGTGCGCTGGGACGGCGTCGCCTCGCTCGAGGAGGCGCTCGAACGGCTGCGCGAGCAGGCCGCGCGCACGCCCAAGGGGCAGTGGGTGCGCGTCATCGGCGGCTACAGCCAGTATCAATTCAAAGAGCGTCGCATGCCGACGCTGGAAGAGATAAACGCGGTCGCGCCCGACCACCCCGTCTTCGTCATGTATCTCTACGCTTACGCGCTGCTGAACAAGCGGGCGCTGAGCTATCTCGGATACGACGGCCCCAATCCGCCGCAGTATCCCGGCGGGCGGGTTGCGTATGACAAGCACGGGCGACCGACCGGCGCGATCTATGCCGCGCCGTCGGGGCTAATTCTCTACAAGTCGATCACCAACGGCCCCAAGCTCTCGCTTGACGATCAGATCAATTCGTCGTTGCACTTCCAGCGCGAGATGCACTCGTTCGGCGTCACCAGCGTTAGCGACTGCGGCGGCGGCGGTATGGTGTTTCCCGACGCATATGGCGTCATTCAGCGACTCAACGCCGAGGGCAAGCTGAAGATTCGCACGGGTCTAAACACGTTTCCGCAGATCAAGGGGGAGGAGGAAAGCGACTATCGCCGCTGGGTCCGTGAGCACCGCATCGGCGAAGGCAACGACATGCTCTACCTCACCGGCGCCGGGGAGAACATCTGTTGGGCCGCGTATGACTTTGAGATCTTCAAAGATCCCTACCCCGGGATCGACGCCGACGCCGAGGACGTGCAGCAGCCGATCGTCGATCTGCTCACCGCCAATGGCTGGCCGTCGCGGCAGCACATGACCTACGACCAGACCATCGCCCGCTTGCTCACGACATACGAAAACGCACGGCGCAAGCACGGCGGACGGCTCGACTCGGGGCCGCGCGTGCTCATCGATCATGCCGAGACGATCAGCGAGCGCAACCTTGAGCGCATCCAGAAGCTCGGCGGCGGCGTCGCGATCCAAAACCGCATCATCTACCAGGCGGAGGACTTCGTCGCCCGCTACGGCCCCGACGTGCTCCGCCAGGCGCCGCCGGTTCGCCGGATGTTGCGGATGGGCGTGCCCGTGGCCGCGGGAACCGACGGCACGCGGGTCGCGTCACATAACCCCTGGCTCAGCGTCGCGTGGCTGTGCAACGGCAAGTCGCTCGGCGGATTGCAGATGTACGGCGACGAAAACCTGCTGACCCGCGAAGAGGCCCTGCGGCTATGGACGGTGGGCGGCGGGTGGTCGACCGGCCACGAAGGACGCAAAGGCGCCATCGCCGCGGGACAACTGGCGGACTTCGTCATTCTCGATCGCGATGTCTTCACGGTCAGCGATGATGAGGTCGCGCGGCTGCGATCCGAACTCACCGCAGTCGGCGGCGACGTGGTCTACGCCACGGGACGCTTTAAGCAGTACGACACCCCGGCGTTGCCAGAGATCTCGCCAGATTGGTCGCCAGTCGCCCGATACGGCGGCTTCCACCACGCATCCTAGGCGAGCCGAAATCACGGCCGCCGTCGGATGTGTCGACGGCCGAGCGCGGGCATGCCAGTTCACTACGGCCGAGGGGATCAACGGGCTGCCGCCACCTCTCGCGGCTGATGCTCCGCAGCGGGAGCGTGTTCTTTGCGACGGACGCGTTTCGTTCGCGGCTGCATGACCCACTCCAGCAGCAGCAAGCCGAGCAGGGCCAGGTTGAAGTACACGCCGTTCACCCCGCTCGACAGCTTGCCGATCAGCGTGTCGCCGAAGCAGCCGCAGTCGAGCGTGCGTCCCGCGGCCAACACGGCGACCTTCAACGCCGTGAACGAGACCAGCATGATCGCGATGATCAGGCGGGCCTCGAAACGCAGGAAGAGGTGCACGATCAGCAACAGCCCCGTGATCGCTTCGAGCCACGGCACGGTGTAGGCCATCGCGTTGGTGACCACTTCAGGGAAGATCTCGTAGGCGCGGATGTCACGCGCGAACTGGTCTGGCTGAGCGATCTTTGCTTGCGCGGCATAGATGAACAACCCGCCGACAATCACCCGCGCCAGGCAAGCGATCTCGTGGCGGGCCAGCACGCCTGCGTCAATCGCGCCCCCTGCGTCCTTCCTCGGCGTCGTCATTCTGCACCCTCATCAAACCACCAACCGCCGCTCACCACGTTGCTGATGACCACGTCGGCCGGCAAGCCCGCACCCGACGTCAGCGGTGCGTTGGAATCGGGCGCGGAGAGCGCCTCCCAACCACCCGGGAACACCGTGACCAGTGCGTCGGCCTCGGGGAAGATCTCGATCAACGCCGTCCGCATCACCTCGGCGTCGTCGCAGGTCGGCGATCTGCAGTAGATCGCGACCGGCATCTGCATCTGCATCAGCTCCCACAACTGCTCGATGAAGGCGTCGCGCTCGTAAGGCGGAGCGTTCAAGATGTTCGGCGCGTCCAGATGTCCGCGGGCGAATGCGTCGCGCTCGCGCGCGTCGACCACGAGATCGCCGCGGGCGGCGTGGTCGAGCAGCGCTTCGAGCGTGATATGAAACGGCGCGGCTTCGCCGGCCGCTTCACGCTCGCGCTGGGCGCGATTGACCTCATCAAGCTGCTGCCGCGTCTTGCTCTCAACCGCGAGCTGCTCCTCGCTCGGCGCCCATTCGAGTTCCGGATGCTGCGTCTCGATATACACCGCGCCGGCGATTATCGAAACGACGGTGATGCCGGTCATCTTGATCAGCGAAGCGATCATTGTGTTGGCCTCTAAGGGAATGTCCGCGACCTCGCGGCCGCGGACCATGTGACTGCTCGGTGTTTGGACGCGTCATCCCGTGTCGCGTGCGCGAGACCTATTGACGCGGCTGCGCCGCTCGCTGCGCGGCGGTGGGGAGTCGCGCCGGGCGCTGCGGCTGCTTGCGCACCGGAATCTCGAACGCGCTGTAGTCGGGATCATCGCTGTCGGTCTTGATCGTCACCAGGAAGCCCTCTTCGGGAAACTCCTCAACCGACGGCAGCGTCAGCCGCACGCGGTGGTACGCGTTCGGACTGCGAGAGTTGCTCAGCGGGGTCTCCAAGACCTGGTGCTTCACGCGCTCGTCATTCACGCTGACTTCGGTGATCTCAACTGGATCCTTCTTCGCAAACATCACCGAGATATCCCGGCTCGACTCGAACGTCAGCGACGGCGACACGTACACCGTCGTCGGGCTGACGCGCACCTTCGGCATCACAAAGCCGTTCACGACTACGTTGATGTAGTCAACTTCCTCGAGGCTCGGACGCAGCTTGACGGCGCTGCGCAGATTGCCGGTTCCCAGCGGCGGCTTCGTCGTAACGAGCAACTCGTAGTCGCCCTCGTCGCCAACCTGCTTCAACTCGAAGCTGTAGTTCCGGTCTTCAGCCGTGTTGGGGTCGAGCTTCAGCTCGATCGGGCCCTGATCGAACACCTTGGTGAGCTTCAGCGTCTTGGTCTCGCTTGCCGACTTGTCGAGCTGTCCGAAACTCAGCGTCGGCACTGGCGTCGAGCGCCCTTCGTTTTCGAACGAATAGAGCGGCTTGACCGTGCCGCGCACGCGAAACTGACGCGTGGGATTCGGCTCGTTGGTGTAGATCGTGACGACCTGATTCACGTTGCGGGCGTTCTTCTTCGAGTCGTACCCCACCTTCAGGGTCGTCGTTTCGCCGGGCGCCAGCACTTTCTCCGCGACCTCGGCAGCGGTGCAGCCGCAGCTCTTGCGCACGCTGTTGATCCGCAGTTCCTGATCGCCAACGTTCTTCACAACGATGTCGTCGCGCTGCAGCGGCTCACCGTACCACACCTCGCCGAAGTCCCACTCCGGCGGGTCGATCGCCATCTGCGGTTGACCCACGGCAAGCGGCGCGGCGCCAATCAGAAGCAGCGAAGCCGCTGCGGTGCATAGTCGATTCATGCTGTTAGTCTCCCAGTTTCACTATCGAGCCCGAGTCACGTCTCACACATGCGCACGGGGGTGCAGATTCATCGTCATGGAGCCCACGCGCGTGAGTATAGACGCATCGTGTGGCACAAAGTTCCCAACTCCGCCAAGCGTGTTCCGACCGCCGCCCGCTTCTTCCATCATCGAGCGTATTCGTCTCGGCGAAGCGCACGCGATGTCAGCGTATCGCGCCACCCACTTGATGTTTTGTATATGTTAGGTATAATTGTGACCGTCCGGCGACGTTTCGAAGCGAACATGCATTAGCGTAACCGGTTGTGGATGCAGTTCGCCCAACGTCTACATATTGATCCGTGACGCAAATTTGGACACATAACCTCATTGTTTGCGGCGTGTTAGCGAAGAATGCATGAATATGCGTTGACTCAACTACATGTTGTGGTACTCTGATGGATGCCGCACCATTTACGGGGTACACCTCTTCGGTCGCGGCTCGACGAAACCGTCCCGCCGCAGACCGGATGTCTCGGCGTCAATCATCGCGCTTCGTACTCATTCACGTACGGGAGAGACAGGATGTCCGCCCCGCTCGCCGACGCACGCGTCAACGCTGAGAGCAATCGCATGAACGAGCTGTTTCCCGAGCCCGTGCTCACCGAAAACTGTCGCAAGGTGCTCGAGGCTCGCTACCTCAAGAAGAACGAGGCCGGCGAGTGCATCGAGACGCCGCGCGAGCTATTCCAGCGCGTGGCCAAGTGCGTCGCCGATGTCGAACCGATGTATGACGGCGACGACGAGACGCGCCTCACGTGGGAATCGAAGTTCTACCGGCTGATGACCGAACAACGGTTCATGCCGAACTCGCCGACGCTCATGAACGCCGGTCGCGAGATGGGCATGCTGTCGGCCTGCTTCGTGCTCCCCGTGCGCGACTCGGTCAACGACATCTTCGACAGCATCAAGCACACCGCCCTGATCCAGAAGGCGGGCGGCGGCACCGGCTTCGCCTTCGACGAACTGCGCCCCACCGGCGACTTCATCAAAAGCAGCGGCGGCACCACCAGCGGACCGATCACCTTCTGGAAGGCGTTCAGCGAAGCGACCAACGCCATCCAGCAGGGCGCGTTCCGTCGCGGGGCCAACATGGGCATGATGTATGTGCACCACCCCGACATCCTCAAGTTCCTGCACGCCAAGCAGGACCTCAGCCAGTTCACCAATTACAACATCTCGGTGAAGGTGACCGACGCGTGGATGAACGACCTGCAGGCGGATCCCGACTCGCCGCAGATCGTTCGCAACCCGCGCAGCGGTCAGGCCTATGTCATCCCGAAAGATGTCGACATTCAGAAGTACGACATCAACCAGCTCATCCCGGTCGACTGCGTCGAAGCCGTCAACACGCAAACGCGCGAGAGCTACTACACCACGCCGAAGCAGACCGGTGCGCTGCCGGCGGACGCTCCCGCCGTCTACACCAAGCGCGACATCTGGGAAATCATCATCCAGAACGCCTGGCAGACCGGCGAGCCCGGCGTCGTCTTCATCGACCGCATCAACGAAGAGAACCCCACGCCCCACGTCGGCCGCATCGAGGCGACCAACCCGTGCGGCGAGCAGCCGCTGCTGCCCTACGAGGCCTGCAACCTCGGCAGCATCAACCTCGGCGTGTTCATCAACAACGCCTGCACGCCTGAGGCCGAGGTCGACTGGGACGCACTGCGCGTCAGCGTGCACGAGTCAGTGCGTTTCCTTGACAACGTTATTGACGCCAACAATTACCCACTCGAAGAAATCGCCGACATCTGCCGCAGCAATCGCAAGATCGGCCTCGGAATCATGGGCTTCGCCGACGCACTCTTCCGCTTGAATGTCGCTTACAACAGCGATGCAGGCGTCGCGTGGGGCGAGAAGTTCATGAAGTTCGTCAACGACCAAGCCCATCACGCCAGCGAAGAACTGGCCCTCAAGCGCGGCTGCTTCAAGCACTGGAAGGGCTCGATCTGGCAGACGCGGCACAACAACCGTCCGATGCGCAACGCCGCCGTCACCACCGTCGCCCCCACCGGCACCATCAGCATCATCGCCAACTGCTCCGGCGGCGTAGAGCCGATGTTCTCGCTCGCGTTCTACCGCAATGTGTTGCGCGGCCAGAAGCAGGGTGAGAAGCCGATGGTCGAGGTCAACGAGACGTTCAAACAGGTCGCGAAAGATCGCGGCTTCCTAAGCGACGAACTACTCGACCGCGTGGCCACCGAAGGCACGCTGCAGCACATCGACGAGATTCCGGAAGACATCAAGCAAGTGTTCGTGTGCGCCCACGACATCACGCCGGAGTGGCACATGCTGATGCAGGCCGGCTTCCAGCGACACTGCGACTCATCGATCAGCAAGACGATCAACTTCCCGCATCAGGCCACGCCGGAAGACGTGCGCACCATCTACGAACTCGCCTTCGAGCATCGCTGCAAAGGCGTGACCGTCTATCGCGACGGCTGCCGACAGTTCCAGCCGATGGCGCTCAAGGAGAGCGAGAAGAAGCAGGCCACCGCAAAGGCGGTCGAAGAAGCCGTTCAAAAGGCGCTCGCCGCCCAGCCGCTGCGCGTCGAGCCGCGCGACCTCCCGCCGATCGTCAGCGGCCTGCGCCTGCGGCAAATGACGCCGTTCGGCAACATGCACGTCAAGGTCACGGTCGACCCGCGCACCGAGCAGGAACTCGAAGTGTTCGCCCAGCTCGGAAAGGGCGGCGACGTGGCCAACTCCGACCTCGAAGCCATGTGCCGTATGATCTCGCTCTGGCTGCGCAGCGGCGGTCGTTTGCGACAGGTCATCAAACAGCTCGATGGCATCGGCTCGTCACTCCAGATTCCGACCAAGCACGGCCGCATCACCTCGCTGCCCGATGGTCTGGCCGGAGCCTTGAAACGCTACGCCACCGCCAAGCAGCGCTTCGGGCTGCGAGCGCTGCTGCTCGGCGAAGTCGACCCGTCCGCGATCGACGCCCCCGACACGCCGAACCGCGGCGTCGTCGATCGCGCGCCGCAGGCGAACGTTGCCGACCGGGCGGACAGCGGCGCTAACACGCCGGCTCAAAGGAACGGAAACGGCAACGGCCACAGCAATCGGCTCAACGGCGGCGCGAACGGCGCCAACCATGGCCCGCTCAACGGCAATGGCGCCGGGAATGGCCGCAGCAACGCGAGCGGGAGTGGAAATGGCGCGGGGCAAAGTCATGCGGCGACCACCGTCGTCGTCGCGGGGCCAACGACCGAGCCGATCGCGACCGCCGTCCTCACGCCCCCGCGTGACGCCGCCTCGGCGTACAAGCTGCGCTGCCCCGAGTGTGAAGGCGAGCTCTCGCTGCAAGAGGGCTGCCGCAAGTGTCACAGTTGCGGTTTCTCGGCGTGCTAAGCCGGACTGATCCCAGCGCGGATCGTGGTTCCAGCAAGGGTCGCACTCCCCGTTTGTCGGCGACCCCCGCGTATCCCGACAGCGGAGCGAGCGGGCTACGCGTCGTCACGTGCGATCGCGACCTCTGGTCAGATGATCACGCCGCCGCGCGGTCGTCCAGCCCGCCGTACGCCCGCCTCGACCGGCCGGCGATTCCGGAAAGGCTGTTCGTCATCGCCTTCCAGCTCGACAGCGACGTGACGCGCGACCGCGACGCCGCACTGGCCTACACCGCGGTGTATCGCGCAGTGCACGCTCGCGGCGGGCGTCACTTCGAGCATGACGGCGCTAGTTGGCGCCGTCTGCCGCAGGGCGTGGTGGTTTGGCGGGCGGAATCGCCCAATGCCGAACTCGCCCGCGTGTCGTTCGAACTGATGCTCGCCCATCTCGATCTCGCCGCCGCCGCTGTGGTGGTGACGCAAGGCCCGGCTGCGCTGCACACGCAGCGAGTGGAAGACGCCGCAGTGCCGCCCGAAGTTCGCGCCACGGCGGGACAGCCGCAGTCGCTGACCTGCGTCACGTAAAACCCCTCGGCGGCGGCGGCCATCGCGGCGCTACTACAGGCAGCGCCGATCAAGGCGGCGACCGCGCTGGGTCGACCACGCGATACGTTTCACTACCTAAGTTACAAAGACGCCCTGCCGATACTTCGTCGCATCGGCAGGGCGAAAGCTGTGGAACGCAAGACAAACCGCGATTACTCGCACGCTCCATTCACCACCGCATCAACGAACGCATCGATATCCGCGGCATTGATCGAACCGTCGCCGTTCACGTCGTTCGCCACGCGGTAACAGTCAGCCGGCGCCTCAGGGCAAACCGTGCCATTGACGACGGCGTACACAAAGCAGTCGATATCACCGGCGTTGACCGCACCATCGCCGTCGGCCACGGCACGCACTCAACCGTGTTTGCGACCGCGACCGCCGCAACGGCCAGTGCGCTCACTGATGCCGCCGCCAGGGCGTAGCGTTTGGATGGCGCATCCAGCATACTTTCGTCTTTCCTATGTCGGAACGTGATTCCCCGCGCCCGGCCGTCGCGCGACAACCCGCGGTCAATCTCTCTTGTGAGTAGCGACGCGACGCCCGCGTTTGTCGCGCATCACCCGAATTCTTCGGTGCGCCATCGAATGCCGTGCGTGCCGGCGCGGCGCCTCCGTCGGCGAACCCCGCGCGATCTGCTACCATCCGCCCTATGACCACACCCCAACTCCGCTTCCACGGCGCCGCCGGCGAAGTCACCGGCTCGATGCACATGCTGCGGCTCGGCCAGCGCTGGATCGCGATCGATTGCGGCTTACACCAGGGCCGGCGCAGCGAGACCGAAGCGAAGAATCGCACCTGGCCCATGCCGCCCAAAGACATCTCCGCCGTCATCCTGTCGCACGCGCACATCGACCACGCGGGACGCTTGCCCAAGCTCGTGCGCGACGGCTTCGACGGCGACGTCTTCTGCACACCCGCGACGCGCGACCTGTGCGCCATCATGCTCGCCGACTCGGCCCACATTCAGGAAGAAGACGTTCACTACGTGAACAAGAAGCGCCGCCGAAAGGGCCTCGAAGACATTGAGCCGCTCTACGAACATCGCGACGCCGTCGGCGCCATCAAGCTCATGCACACCGTCTCATACGACCGGTGGGTCCAGGCGGCCCCCGGCCTGATGGTGCGCTTCCAAGACGCCGGCCACATGCTCGGCTCAGCCGGTATCGAGCTGCGCTTCAGCGAAGCGCATGGCGGCGGATCACTGTTTTACACCGGCGACATCGGTCGCAACGGTCAGCCCATCCTGCGCGACCCGCGGCCGCTGCCCAACGTCGATTGGGTCATCTGCGAAAGCACTTACGGCGGCCGGCTGCACGAAGAAGTCGAAGACGCCAAGCGCGTGCTCACCGACGTGGTCAAACGCACCGTGGCTCGCAAGGGCAAGGTGATCATTCCGTCTTTTTCCGTCGGACGAACGCAGACGCTGGTCTACTTTCTGCATCAGCAAATGGTGACCGGCGAGTTGCCGCGGATTCCGGTGTATGTCGACAGCCCGCTAGCGGTCAATGCGACGGAAGTGTTCCGCATGCACCCCGAGTGTTACGACGCCGAGGCCCGCGCCTTTCAGCGCGTCACGAGCGACATTCTGGGGTCCGGCGTGGTGACCTACATTCGCGACGTCGAGCAAAGCAAAGCGCTGCACCGCAAACGCCGGCCGATGGTGATCATTTCCGCCAGCGGCATGGTGGAGTTCGGCCGCATTCGCCACCACGTGAAGAACAATGTTCGCAGCAAGAAAAACACCATTCTCATCCCCGGTTTTCAGGCCGAGCACACGCTCGGCCGCCGCCTCGCAGACGGTGCGACGTCGATCTCGCTCTTCCACCAGCGCATGCCCGTGCGCGCCGAAGTCGTGCAACTCCACGGGTTCAGCGGACATGCCGACCAGCGCGAACTGCTCGCGTTCTTGCGCCCCCATCTGCCGGGGCTGCGCGGCGTCTTTCTGACGCACGGCGAGCCGGATCAGACCGAAGCGCTGGCCGAGCAGATCCGGGCCGCGGGTGGACGCCGGGTCGAATCCGCGCGCCCCGGGCTCGTGGTCGAGCTGAACGGTTCCGGCGCCGCAGCGCAGTCGGCCTGAAGAACGTGCAGCCTGCCGATGCGAATGTCATCGAGGATGAGTGATCGTTGGTAGCCGTGCCGCTGCTCGTAGCCATGACCGCTGCACCTGCAGCGACCGCGGCGCCCGAACTGTTGGCGACCGCGGCCGAGGTCGCCACGCTCTCGGAAGTGGCGACCGTCGGCTATGCACTGCTGCTGGCGGGGCTGCTCGTGCTTTCCGGCTCATTCTCGGGCAGCGAGGCGGTGCTCTTCTCGCTCACCCCTACCCAGGTGCAACACGACGCTCACGCCACATCGCTGCCGCGCCGCTGGGTCGCTCGAGCCATGACCCGGCCGGAACGCACGCTCAACGTCATTCTGGTGGCGAACACTGCGGTCAACGTCCTGCTCTTCTCCACGTCTTACGTGTTCTTTCAACGCCTCTCAGCAACCCACGGCGACTGGGTGGCGCCGCTCTCAGCGGTGTTCAGCGTGTTGATGGTCATCGTGTTCGGCGAGGTCGTGCCAAAAATCGTCGGCGTCGGCCTTGCGTATCAGCTAGCGCCATTCTCCGCGACGCTCGTGCGTGTCGCCGAGGTCGCGACGGGTCCGATCGGACCCGCGGTCGACTGGCTGCTGGTGCGCCCCATCTCGCGCATTCTGTTTGGCAACAAACCGCTGACCCGCGAGCCGCACGAAATCACCGCCGAAGAGCTCAAGACGCTCTTGGAGATGAACCGACGCACGGGCCATATCGACGCCAACGAAGACCAGATGCTGCGCGAGGTCGTGAATCTCGGCTACAACCGCGTTCGCGACGTCATGACCCCGCGCGTCGAAATGCGCGCGTTCGACATCAGCGAACCGGCGGCCGCCTTATATGCACTCATGCGCGACACACGCCTGCGCAAGGTGCCGGTGTACGAGGGCTCGATCGACAACATCATCGGGCTCATCTACGCCAAGGTGTTGTTCTTCAATCCGAACAAGTCGCTGCGCGAGCTGCTCACGCCGATCCACTTCGTCCCCGAGATCATTACCTGCGAGCAAGTGCTGCAGCACTTCCGCCGCACGAACTCGCAATTGGCGGTCGCCGTCGACGAGTTTGGCGGCGTGGCGGGGCTCGTGACGCTCGAGGACGTGCTCGAAGCGGTGGTCGGCGACATTGCCGAGCCGCACGAAGCGGACGACGAACCCGAACTCGCTGCAGTGACGCCCGGCACGTACGACGTCAGCGGCGCAATGAGCGTGCGTTATTGGGCCGAAGCGTTCGGCATGGCGGAGTTGCCCGCGCGGGTCGCAACGGTTGGCGGGCTTGTGATGACCCGGCTCGGCCGCCCGGCGCGCGTTGGCGATGTGGTCCGCGAGGCGAACGTCGAGCTGCGCGTCTTGGCCGTGCAGCAGCGGCGCGTGCTGCGACTACGCGTACGACTGCTCCCGCAAGAAGCTGAGACCGAGGCGACGCCGGTATGACCGAGATCTGGCTGGTAATGGGCGCGGTGTTTGGCCTGCTGGCCAGCTCGTTCTTCTCGGGCGCCGAGATGGGCGTCTACAGCGTCAACAACGTCAAGCTGCGCGTCGAGGCCGGACACGGCAGTCGCGCGGCGCGTCGTTTGCTCGGCCTGGTGCGTCATTACGAGTCGCTCGTGATTACGACGCTCGTCGGCACCAATATCGCTGACTACGTCGTCACCGCGTGCATCACCGCGCTGGCGCTGCGAGCGGCCGGTGTCGCTGGCGCCGAGCTCTACGCGACGCTGATCGTCACGCCGGCGGTGCTCGTCTTCGGCAACATCATTCCCAAAGAGCGCTTCCGACGCGACAACTACGCGCTGATGACGCGCTTCGCGACGCCGCTCAGCGTCTTCGTCTGGATCGTCCGTCTGACGGGGCTCGAGTGGTTGCTGACCCAGTTGAGCCGCGCGCTGGTGCGGTGGGTCGATCCGTCGCAACTGGTTAACGACCGCGACCTGCTGCCCCGCGCGCGAGCGCTGAAGCTGCTGCGCGAAGGCGCGGAACGGGGCGGATTGACGGCGTTTCAGCGCGACGCCTTCGACCGCATCATGCAGCTCTCACGCACGCGGGTCGCGCGCGTGATGGTCCATCGCAGTCGCGCGGCGTCCGCCCCCGAGAACATCAGCCGTGACGACTTCCTGCGGATCGCGCGGATGGCGCACTTCGCGCGGCTACCGGTCTATCGCGGCGACCCGCGCAATGTGGTGGGCGTGGTGTCGGTCTTCGATGTGCTCATGGACGAGCAGGAGCGGCCAGTGGCGGACTTCGTGCGACCGGTGCTGACGCTGCGGCTGTCCGAGCCAGCGACCCGGGCGCTGCGCCGCATGCAAGCGGAGCACCAGGTCATGGCCGTGGTGGTGGACAGTCGCGGTCGCTGTGTGGGACTGCTCACCATCAAGGATCTGCTCGAAGAAATCATCGGCGCCGTCGAGGCGTAAGACCTTGCGCGCCGAGCCGGAGGAAAGGTCGTCAAGTTCGCGCGGTGTCGGAAAACCGTCTGGGTTGAATCGACGGCTTACTCGCCCTTACGTTTACAGCATTCCCGTCTGGGCACGTTCTTCGTGCGACGTTGACGACCGACAATCAAAGGTCTCTGAGGCGTTCGCCACGGATGGCTGGCGGCTTGCACAACGAGCGATGTGCGGGCAACCGGTTCGCGAGGATCTTTCAATACAGGCATCAGAGTCAGATTGGCTCGCGCGGTCGGTTGACACGCCGACAGCGCCGCCCGCCACAGCATGTGAGGTAGAGGAGTGCGGGTGTCCCGAGTTCGGCGCCGTCCCAAAGGGGGCACGCTTAGCGGAGTGCAATCCGGAGGCAGGAGCAGAAGCGCGCCGCAACTCGGGAACCCGCCATTGTCCTTCACCGCGACAAACGACCATTCGCTTTCGCGTCGCGTAATTGCTCGAAGGCCGAGCGACAAATCTGAAACCGCTCACGATACGTCGTGGCTTCGTCTGCCGGCGCTACGTCGGGATGCCACCGCCGCGCCGCCTCGCGCCAGGCGCGCTCAATGTCGGACCAGGCGGCGCTCGGGGTCAAGTCCAGCACCAGCAATGCCCCGCGGTCGGCCGGCGAGAGTTCGGAATGTGGCGCCGCGGGTTTCCGCCGCGCGTCGCCGCGGCCGCTCGGCCACAGCGCCCCGACCTGCGCGCCCAGAATCGTCAGCGCCCGCGCGAACGGGCGTTTGCGATAGCCGAGCAGCGCATCTAGCGCGCGGCCGCTTGCTGCACCGAGCCCCGCGGCGGCCCGCACGCTGCGGCGCGGTCCACCGCCCGCACGCGACGATCCACGCTGCTCATACTCGCGCCAGACATCCTCGAGAAAAGTGCGCCACTGGCGTTCGTCGTCGTGCGTCGACATGCCTGCTAGCATAATCGGTATGGCCGATTACCCCTGTGCTATCTGCAGTCGCGTCACCACCTACTCCGGGGGTCTCCCTAGCGAGTATCCGTTCTGTTCAGAGCGGTGTCGCTTGGTGGACTTGGGCAAATGGCTGCGCGACGCGTACGTGCTGGAGCGCCCCATCACGCCTGAGGACTTGGACGGCGAAGCCGAGCCGAACGCCGACCGCTAGGTCGCACTCGCCAGCGAGCCAAGATCAGGACGAGTGTTAGGGGCCGACGCAGCCTGCAACACTTCCGAGTAGCCCGGCTGCATTAGCCGAGTCGGCGATCCCAATGCCCCTGAATGCGTCGCAGGGCCTGCCGCAAGTCAGCGTGACCATCGCGCGCCGCCGCCTGCCCCAACGCGTGGAAGAAGCCGGCGAGATACGCCGCGTCATCGAACACCTCACCCGACACGGTGCAGCTCGGGTCGAATGCGACGCGCCGCGCCTCTCGGTCGGCTTCGCTGGCGTGATGCACAAGGTAGTCGGTGTGCTGTCGGCAGGTCTCGCAATGAACGAGAATTTGCAGCGCCGCCGTCTGGGCCGGGCGCACCTTGGCTTCCAGCAGCGCTTCCTGCTCGAAGAATCCCCAAACGGTCCACGCACTGGCCGCGAAGGCTAACACGCCGGCTCCAAGCCATGGTGATGTGTGCATCGGAACTCCCGCGAGCGTTGCGGCCTCGACACCACAGACAACGATTCACCTGACCTATTATTCGGCGAGCCGGCGGAGTTCTGGCGCAGAATAGTGTCACGAATTGTGTTTTCGGCTCGTGATGCGCTTTACAGCGCCTCGCGCCAGGCGAGCGCGGCGGCGCCCACCACGCCGGCGTCGTATCCGAGCGTGGCGAACACGATCTCGGGGTGATCCTCGGCGAGGCGCCAGCGCTGCTCATGAAACTGGGCTCGAAGCGGTTCGAGCAGCCGATCGCCGGCGTGGATCAGCCCGCCGGACAAAACAATCCGTTCGGGGTTGAAGGCATGCTGCAGATTGACGCAGGTCAACGCGAGATAGAACACCGCGTCGTTCCAGATCTTTGTGGCGAGCGGGTCCCCATCGCGGGCGGCGGCGTCCACCTCGGGGGCCCCGGGTGCGGCGCCCTCACGAACTCGCTCGGCCCAACTCGAGGCGGCGCCTTCGCGAATCGCCTCGCAGAAGCGCTCTCCCACGGCGTTGGCTGAGGCGTAGCGCTCGAGGCAGCCGGACTGCCCGCAGGGACAGGCTCGGCCGCGCGGTACGACGATGGTGTGACCGATTTCGCCGGCATTGTCATAAGCCCCCCGCCAGAGCTGGCCGTTGAGCACGATGCCGCCGCCGACCCCGGTGCCGAGCGTGAGCAAGACCATCGATTGAACGTCGGCCCCGGCCCCCGACGTAAACTCGCCGAACGCGGCCGCGTTGGCGTCGTTCTCGAGCGAGATCGGAAGCCCGGTGCGCCGCTGCAGCTCATCCCGCAGGGGCACGTTGACGAAGCCCGGCAAGTTTGGCGCGGCGTAAATGACGCCCCGCGCATGCGACAGAGGCCCGGGCGCGCCGACGCCGGCGCCCGCGAAACGCTCGCGCCCCAATTCACTCTCATCGATCAGCACTTGGACGAGCTGCTGCATCCGTTCAATGACGTGATCGCGCCCCTGGTCGGCTTCGGTGGCGATCGAGCGTTGCAAAACCAACGACTGATCCGGGGCGAGCACAGCGCCCTTGATGTTGGTGCCGCCGAGGTCGATGCCTATTGCGTAGCCGCTGGACATGGTGCTCCTTCGTCCGCGTGGTGTGGGGATTGTACGGCGCCCCTCTCCTATGTTCATAATGGGCGGCGTTGCAGAAGACGCCCGTCGCTGATGCTTGACGACCAGCCAAAGGAGTGCTTGATGAACCCGCCGGAACTCGGCGACTTTGTCGGATTAGGAGAGCTGCTGTGGGACGTGTTTCCGGACGAGCGTCGCCCTGGCGGAGCGCCCGCCAACGTCGCCTTTCACGCCACGCAGCTCGGCTTCCACGGAGCCGTCGTGTCACGCGTCGGCAGTGACGAACTCGGTCGCAACCTAGTCTCACACCTAAGCGAGCGCGGCGTGGGTACGCAGTGCGTCCAGATCGACGATCAACACCCCACCGGCACGGTCACGGTGCACGTCGGGGAGAGCGGCAGCGCCGGTTACACCATCCACGAAGATGTCGCATGGGATCACTTGGAGGCGACCGAGGCGATTCGGGCGTCGCTGCGCAACGCGGCGGCGGTCTGTTTTGGTTCGCTGGCGCAGCGCAGCCCGACCACGCGCGAGACCATTCGCAAGTGCCTGGAGCACGCCCGCGTCGCGCTACGCGTGTTCGACGTCAACCTCCGCCCACCGCATGTCGACGCCGGCGTGATCGACGCGTCGCTGCAGCGCTGCGATGTACTAAAGCTGAACGAGGACGAAGTTCCCGTCGTAGCCGACTTGCTCGGCGATGTGCCGCAAGACCCTGCGAGTTTCGCTATGAGCTTGCACGATCGCTACGGCTTGGACGTCGTGTGCATCACCCGCGGCGCCAACGGTTGTTACGTGTGGCGGGAGAGCGAAACCGTGGACGTGCCGGGGGTCGAGAACGTGAAGGTCGTTGACACCGTCGGCGCCGGCGATGCGTTCACCGCCGGGCTCACTTGCGGACTGCTACGCGGCTGGCCGATCGAAGCGGCAGCCCAGTGCGCCAACGAAATCGGCGCGCTGGTCGCGTCGAGCGCCGGAGCGATGCCGCCGCTGGGAGCGCCGTTCGCCGCGCTGGTGGAGCGCTTTGATCAGAGCGTGTAGCACCGCTCGCGGAAGGCGCGCGCCGCGGCTAATCGATCCGCACGACGCGCCAGCTCTCGCCACCCCAGGGGAACCGATCGAAACGCGCGAGCACCGTGTGCTGCGGGAACGCGGCGTTCAACGCCGTTTCGAATTCGGCGTAGTGATTGAAGTCATCGATCAGCAACACCGTGCCCGACCGGACGTGCGGCGGCAGCATGGCGTACCACCGCTCGCGGACCACGCCGTTCGGTCCGTCGATAACGACCAAGTCGTACACGCCGTCCAGAAGACTCGCCGGCCAGCGATTGCCGGTTTCGTGAACGATCAGATTGACCGCGGGGTGGCGGGCGCGTTCCGCCCAGTCGGGGTTCGACTCGTAGCTCACGTAGGTGAGGCGGTTGAACAATCCGCCGGCGCGCTCGGCGAGCAATCGATCGGCGAGCCGCGGCGTGAGCGCGCCGGCCCCAACTTCAAGCAGACGGAAGTGATCGAGCGGCCACTTCACACTATTAAACGCGGCTTCCAAGGCGATCGGCGAGAGCGACCAGCCGTCCTGGCCGAAGTCGAAATCCGCCACCTTGAAATGTCGGGCTTGCTTGGAGAGATTCTCGGTGCAGACGGCCATGGGTGCTCTCGCTGGCGATCGAACGGTGCGGCGCGCGGCGGACGCGCTTCTGCGGTTGCATCGGCGACGCGTGCGGCGCTGCTCCAGTGGCAAGCGTCTAATTGCGCGGACGCAACCGCTTGGCGCCCGCGAGTCGCTGCCGGCGCCACTGCGCCCAGACGGCCGGCAAAGCCAGCATCAGCACGCCGGCCCCAACCGCGAGCAGCACGTTCTCGCGAAGTCCGGGAAGGCGACCCAGGGCGAACGCCACGCCGAGCAAGCCCGCCGTCCAGAGTGCGCCGGCTGCGGTGATGTAGGGGATGAACGTGCGCCATGGCATCCGCAACGCGCCGGCGGCGAGCGGGGTCATCATGCGCAAAATCGGCACGAAGCGACCGAAAAACACGATTGGGCCGCCGCGCCGGCGAACGAGCCGCTCCGCCAGACGCAGGCGTCGCGCGTCGATGAGGCCCCTCGCTACCAACGGCCGCACGGCGTAGCGCCCCAGGAGGTAGTTCGTCGCATCGCCGCCGGTCGTCGCCAACGTCAACAGCACCCACAACCAGCCGATATTGAGCAGCCCCTGCGCGGCGAGGGCGCCGGCGGCGAGGAGGATCGTGTCGCCCGGCAGGAACGCCGCGAGCAGCACCCCGGTCTCCAGGAAGACGACGATAAACAGGACGGCGTAGGCCGAGAGCGGGCGTTCGGCCGCCGTCGTGCGCAGCCAGGCGTCGGCCTGCTCGAGCCACTCGAGCAGCGATGCCTCACCCAGAAGCAACATGGCGGCGGAAACGCGCTAGCCCGAGATGCCGAGCCAATTTCCGACCATGGGGCCGTACTTCACGGTCAGCCCGGCGAAGACGATGCTGACGATGTTGAGCAGCTTGATCAGAATGTTCAGCGATGGGCCCGACGTGTCCTTGAACGGATCGCCGACCGTATCGCCCACCACCGCGGCTTTGTGAGCCTCGCCGCCCTTCCCGCCGTGATGGCCCGCTTCGATGTACTTCTTCGCATTGTCCCAGGCGCCGCCGCTGTTGGCCATAAAGACGGCCAGCGCGAATCCGGACACCAGCCCGCCGATGAGCAGGCCCATCACGCCCGCGACGCTGAAGATCAGACCGACCACAATCGGAACCACCACAGCGAGCACCGTCGGCAGGATCATCTCGCGCTGCGCCTGCCGCGTGCTGATGGCGACGCAATTGGCGTAGTCCGGCGTCTGTTCGCCAGTCATGATGCCGGGCATCTCTTTGAACTGCCGACGAACCTCAAGCACCATCGAACCCGCCGCGTGACTCACCGCCTTCATCGTCAACGCGCTGAAGACGAACACGAGGGTGACCCCGAGAAAGAGACCCATTAGCACCGTCGGGTTCATCAACTCAACGCGGTAATACAACATGAACTCTCGCGGCGTCGCCTTGAACCCGACCAGACTCTTCGGCTCCGGCCCGACGTCTTGCAAGCCCAGGGTCTCGACCACCGCACGGGCCCGCGGCCCGAACTGGTTGACGGAGACATGCACCCGCCGCAGCTCCCCCGACTCCACATCGTTGACGTTGAGGAACACCGCGGTGTCTTCACGACCTTCGAAGCCACTAATCGTGAGGTTCTTCTTTTGATCCAACGTCATCGTCGCCACGTCTAAGCCTTCGGGCGCGGCGAAGTACAGGCCGTATTTGCGGTCATCGAGCTCTCGAACGACGTACTCCTCACCCTCGGCGGGCGCGACATACGCCATCGCGACGTCGCGGTGGATCGACTCACGCACTTGCTCGATGTAGCTCGCGAGCAGTGCGAGCGCCGTCAGCGCCGCCGAGCCGATCGCGAATCCCTTGCCGATCGCGGCCGTCGTGTTGCCGAGTGAATCGAGCGCGTCCGTGCGTTCCCGCACCTCGCTCGGCAAACCCGACATCTCGGCGTTGCCGCCGGCGTTGTCGGCGATCGGGCCGTACGCGTCGGTCGCG
>CAZLYU010000024.1:0-23412 GCA_964563855.1 uncultured Planctomycetales bacterium
CATCGGCGTGAGCGACGGCATCTCGATGGGCACCGACGGCATGAGCTTCTCGCTGCAATCACGCGACCTTATCGCCGACTCCATCGAGACCGTGATGGCCGCCCACTTCTATGACGCCGTCTTCGCACTGCCCGGTTGCGACAAGAACATGCCCGGCTGCCTCATCGCGATGGCCCGCCTCAACCGCCCCGGCATCATGGTCTACGGCGGAACCATTCGTGCCGGCAAGTGCGGCGACCAGAAGCTCGATGTCGTCTCGGCGTTTCAGTCCTTCGGCGAGTTCACAGCCGGCCGCATCAACGAGCAGCAACGCGCCGACATTGTCCGCCACGCGTGCCCCGGCGCCGGCGCCTGCGGCGGCATGTACACCGCAAACACGATGAGCAGCGCGAGCGAAGCCCTCGGCATGAGCTTGCCGTACAGCGCGTCCACCCCCGCCGAGAGCCCCGAGAAGCTCGACGAGTGCCAGCGGGCGGGCGCCGCGTTGCTGCACTTGCTCGAACGCGACCTCAAGCCGCGCGACATCATGACCCGCACCGCCTTCGAGAACGCCATGGTCGTCACGATGGCGCTCGGCGGCAGCACCAACGCTGTGCTCCACCTCATCGCGATGGCCCGCGCCGCCGAGGTCGAACTCACCATCGACGACTTCCAGTCGGTCAGCGACCGCATCCCATTCCTCGCCGACCTCAAGCCCAGCGGCCAGTACGTCATGGAGGATCTGCACCGGGTCGGCGGCACGCCCGCGGTCATGAAATACCTGCTCGCCAAGGGCTTGCTCGACGGATCGTGCCTCACCGTTACTGGCCAGACGCTCGCTGAGAACCTCGCCGACCTCCCCGATCTCACGCCCGGACAAACCGTCGTGCACCCGCTCGAAGCCCCACTCAAAGCGAGCGGCCACATCCGCATCCTCCGCGGCAATCTCGCCCCCGACGGCGCCGTCGCCAAGATCACCGGCAAAGAGGGCGAGCGTTTCAGCGGTCCGGCGCGCTGCTACGACAGCGAAGAGCAGATGCTGGCGGGCTTCGAGGCCGGCGAGATTCAGAAAGGCGACGTGATCGTCATTCGATTCGAAGGTCCGCAAGGCGGACCCGGACTCCCAGAAATGCTCACCCCGACCTCCGCCATCATGGGCGCCGGCATGGGCCAGGAAGTCGCGATCATCACCGACGGCCGTTTCAGCGGCGGCAGCCACGGCTTCATCGTCGGCCACATCACCCCCGAAGCCCAGGTCGGCGGCCCGCTCGCATTACTGCACAACGGCGATGTCGTGACCATCGACGCGATCAGCAACACGCTCGACGTCGACCTGACGAACGAAGAACTCACCCGCCGCCGCGCCGCCTGGACCGCGCCGCCGCTCAAAGCCACCCGCGGAACGCTGGCGAAGTACATCCGCTGTGTGAAGAGCGCGAGCGAGGGATGCGTGACGGACGAGGGGTAGGGGATCGCGGCGTGTTGAACGCGGCCGTCGGCGCGATCGGCGTGTGATCGCGGCTCGCTACACCGCCCCACGCCAGACCCGGCGGACCGCCGCCGCCGCGACGCACCGAGCTTCCCGATCCTCGGCTTCGACGTAGCTGGCCAGAGCGCGATCGAGCGCGCGCGGCAGTTCGCCCGCCAACTCGCGCACTTCGTCGGCCAGCGCCGCTCGCTCCGCCGCGCTCGACCCGCGCGCGTCGCGCAGCCGGCCGAGGATTTGCTCCAATCGGCTCACCAGGTCGATCTCTGGCTTGCGTGCGGTGAGTACACCGGTTTCGCCTTGCAGCGTGAATTCCTCGATGTCGAACCCCATGCGTTCGTAGAGCCGCATCAGACCCTGCGCGTCGTGGTAGAAGTATTGCCCGGGCGTGGGCTGACCGCCGCGCTCCCAGCCGAGCGTCCACTGCTGCCGATCGCGCGACTGCGATGCGCCGTCAACCGCGTAGTGGACGACGACGCGACCGCCCGGGCGGAGCACGCGGGCGAACTCCGCGATATAGCTCAGGTTGTCAGGCGGAGCGATGTGCACAAACACGTCGTAGCTGAAGATGAGGTCGACGCCATCGGTGTCGACCGGACCTAGCGAGGAGCCGTCGACGACGTGAAACTGAACGTTGCCGAGGCCGGCATCGCGACACCGTTGCGCGGCCCGCGCGATCATCGCTTCCGAGACATCGCACACGACCAGGCGCTCGACGGCGGGCGCGAGGCGTACGGTGTACTTGCCGCCGCCCGCGCCGATCTCGAGCGCGACCGTGTCGGAGCGGAGCCACGGCCTTGCGAATCGGTCAAATCGACCGATCGCGCATCGCTCGGTTCCCCATTCGTCGCCAAGATGCGTGTGTGTTTCGGAGAACCGGTCGCACCATTGAGCGCTGTAGGTGTTCCAGTCGGCGGCATAGTGATTGGGATTCTCTTTTTTGATCGACATGCACATCCGTATCGGCGCCACTCGCGTAATCAGGTGACGTCGGGATCGGCGGCATCAGGAAATGTCCTATAAGCTTGATTTCCTTGGATGAGTCTGCATAAGCCTTTGTTAAGGGCCCGGTAATGTGTTACCATCACTGTCGCGGGAAAGATGGCATGGACGCCCATCAGTTAGTTGCGGTGCAAGGGGCCGAGCAGATTCCGCGGACGCTGTATTGAGTCTTTGCGGAGTTTGCGCGTGCGGCCCGGCAGTCGCCCTCGCCTCATGCGGCTCCCCAGCGGAGCGCCATGTGGTCGGGAATTGCTGTCCGTATCGGACTGACTATTTAGATTTTGCTGAGTGAGACGGCGGTCTCGTGTAGCGGTGGTCGCTACGAACCGGATCGCTGGCTTCGTGTGATCACGCTTTCCATTTGAGGGAGAAGAGAATGGATCGACGTCTGATTGTTGTTGCTTGCAGCTGCGTCGTCGCGGCTGCCGCCCACGCCGGATTTTCGCCCATCGGGGCCGGCTCGCCGGGCGAGCCGTCATTGGCCTCCGCGTTGAACAGCGCCTATGGCGCCGGCGCGGTCAACATCGAGGGTACGTTCACCCTCGGCGACTACACTTTCGAGCGCCTGCATGACACCGGCGCCGCGGGTCTGGTTGACCTGCAGAACCCGTTCGGCTTCGCCGGCGCCGCCGAGACGTTCGCTGACGGCGTGACGGACTTCGAGGCCCGCGTTCGCTTCGCCGCGAACACCAACACTCTCGCTTGGAAGGACACCGCGAGCGGTGTGGAGCAGGACATCCTCACCTTCACTGGGCCGAACAATCAGGTCAATCCTGGTCTCACCACCACCGCCTCGCTCAGCACCGACTTCAGCTTCGTTCTGAAGGGCCCCGACACCGGCCCGGCTGGCTACAGCTCGATCGCGGCGAACAATGGCGCGGCTGGCGATCGTCTGGTCGTCTTCGCGCTGTCGCGTAACACCGACGGTCGTCAGGGTCTGCTCCTCGCGTGGGAAGACCGCGACGTGAACGCGGCCGGTGAAGATGACTTCCAGGACTTCGTCGTCGAGTTGCTCGCCATTCCGTCGCCCAGCGCTGTGTTGCTTGGCCTGGTCGGCCTCAGCGGTCTTGCCGGCGTCGCTCGCCGCTTCCGCTAGTCGGAAGGCACAAGTCGCGAATCATCGTGCAGCGGCGATCGAAGCCCCAACGGGCTTCGGGCGCCGCCGTTGCGCTTGCACAGTTGAGAGAGCCGCTCATCGCTGGATCACCGAGAGGTCAGCACCGCTGACCCGTAAGTGGCTGCGGAAGCTGATGCAGCTTCGAAAAACACGACTCGGTTTCCGTGACCCACGCCGCCCCCCGGATCGCCTCCGCGCTATCCGTTCGCGGCCGCAGGTACACCGCCCTGGTTTCACCCTGCGCGGCGAACCGCTGCGTCGTCCTGGAGCTGCGCGAGCAACCTTGTTACGGCGTCCTCAATTCGCCGACGGGTCAGGTACTCGTTGGCGAGAATCTCGCGACGAATACGGCGCAGCTTGGTGTTGAGCGCGGCATCAACGCCCTCGGTTCGACGTGAATTGATTGAGTGGGTCTGTTGAAGCGTCTTAGCCATCTGAACGATTCCTCTTTCACGGTCTTGTTCGCGGTCGGGTCTGCAAGCGACACCGCCGACGTTGAATAGATCGAGCGGCGGCCGGCGTCGAATTCTGTGGAAGTGAGCTGAAAGGGACGCTCAGGCTCCCGATCGCTTTCCGCAATCTCTCCACCCTAACGCTCTTGGTGGTTCGAAAACGATCTGTGTTAATTTGGGTAAAGTGTCGGCCCGCACAAAGTAGGCCCAGGCCGCTCGGCGCAGCGCAACAAGTGCGCGGCGTCCACCAGGCCTATCCCAGGCCGCCGCGCCGACGGGTGGCGCGATCCATCTCGCGCTTGTGCTCGCGTGCTTTGATCGACTCGCGTTTATCCGCGTGCGTCTTGCCCTTCGCGAGCGCGACGCTGACTTTGGCCAGACCGCGGTCGTTAAAGTAGATCGAGAGCGGCACCAGCGTCAGCCCTCGCTGGGTGACCTTCTGCCGCCATTTGTTGATTTCTCGACGATGCAGTAGCAATTTCCGGTCGCGAACGGGTTCCGGAGATTGGTTGCCGGCGTGGTCGTAAGGCGTGATATTGCATCCACGCAGGAACAGCTCGTCGCCGCGAATCACCGCGTACGACTCCTCCAACGTCGCTTTCCCGGCCCGCAGGCTCTTGACCTCGGGCCCGGTCAGAACGATTCCGGCTTCGGCCGTTTCGAGCAATTCGTACTCGAACCGGGCTCGTTTGTTGCGTATGGATGGGGGTGATTGTGGACGGGTCTTCATAGGCGTCGTTAAAGTGTAATGGATCGATGACGGATCATCCGCAACCAGATTGCAGGCCTGTGGGTATGAGCCAACAGAACAGTCACACGCGATTCGCTGAGGCCGCCGACGGAGGCGACATGCCGCGACGCGAAGAACAACGGTGCATCGAACGCGCCAAGCGTGGCGACGCGGAGGCGTTTCGCACGCTGGTCGAGACGTATCAGGAACGCCTCTACGCGTTCGTGTGGCGGGTGGTGCGCAATCACCACGAGGCGGAAGATCTGTGCCAAGCCGCGTTCGTGAAAGCTTATCAGTCGTTGGCGAGTTATCGCCGCGAATACGCCTTCAGCACCTGGCTCTACACCATCGCCTACCGCCTCAGCCTGAATCTCCTGCGCAAGCGAAAACGCCAGACCGGCGAATTCGACTCGACCCGGCTGCAGGCGACCGATCCACCACCCGACGAGACGCTGGCCGAGAGCGAAGACGCGCGTCGCCTGAAGCACATGATCTGGCAGGCGGTCGAAGAACTCACGCCGGCGCAGCGCGCGTGCATCACGCTCTTCTACCGCGAGTCGCAGAGTTGCCAGGCCATCGGCAGCGTGCTCGGAATCCCGGCGGTCACGGTGAAGAGTCACTTGCACCGGGCGCGCGAGAAGCTGGCGAAGCGGTTGCGAAGTGCCGACGTGTCAGACAGCTCGTTACAACGGGTCATGCGAACCGCGTGAGGAGTTGCGTCCGGATGTCGATGGATTGCACCGAATTCGAACAGCTCGTCGACCCCTATCTGAGCGGCGAACTTTCCGGCGTGTTTCGCCTCGAGATGGACGCCCATCGGCTGCGCTGCCCACGTTGCCAGCAAACCGTCGCGATGCTCGAGTCACTGCGTGACGCACTGCGCAGCGACAGCGACACGCCCCGACTCTCGGATGATTTCGCCGATCGCGTGATGGCGGCTGTGCATGAACGGCGTATGGCGCCAGAACCCAACGCGCCGCGCCGATTACTGCTGTGGGCGCCCGGGTTGGCCGCCGCCGCGGCCGTGCTCGTCTTCAGTCTCTGGCCGCAGTCCGTCACGCCGGCGTCCGAGCGCGACGAGCCCGCGCCCGGCATCACCGTGCTGGCGCCAGCCGGAGATGGCGCCCAGCAATTGGCGATCTTCAACGAGGTGCTCGACCGAATCGAGTCGCGCATTCACCAAATGCACCAGGCCGGGCGCTCGATCACGTCCGACACGGTCCAACTCGCCGAGTATCTCAATCTTGACCTTCCAGCGGACGTCGCCGCCCAAACCCACGAACTCTTGGCGTCTGATCCGTTCACCGGTTTCTGGAAGGCGCTCGTCCCGCCGGCCGCATCGCCGCTTGATCGCTCCGGCGACGAGTTCGCACTCTAGCGCGATGTCGCGATGATCCTCAGCCGTCACTTGCTAGCAGCGCTGATGGCGGTGGCGGCTTTCGGCGACACCAGGTCGCCGCCACCGCTCACGCATTACGCCCCCGCCTCTACCGGGCTGTACGTCGAGGTCAACGACTCGGCGGACCTGCTGCTGGCGCTTTCCGCCCCCGAACTCTGGTCGGCCCTCGCGGAACTGGCCGGGCAGCCGGCCGATGCGCCCGACGCCGCCGGCTGGCGACGCGAACTCGAACGAACCCTCGGAATGAGCATCAACGAAGTCGCCCATCGGCTCGTGAGCGGCAGCGTCGCGTTGATCGGCGAAGGGCCGCTTCGCACACAGGACCCAGTCGTCATCTGCCGGCCCGCGCGCGAGATCAACTTCGACGCCTTGCTGCGCTCTGTGCAGCGCGACGCCATGCCCGATTCACCAAACATCCTCAAGCTCACACCCACGATCGGCGCCACGGCGTCGTCTGATGCGATGGCGTTCGGCGATCCCCGTCGCGCCGACGGCATGTTTCGCGTCATCGCGAAGCGACTGCACGGCGAAGGTGACGCCGACCCGTTGAGTTTGGATCCCGCACTGCAGCGTTTGCTCGGTCGCGCACGACCCGGGCTCAGCGGATTCGCTTTCGCCCGTCTCAGCGACGCGCGCCCCCCGCTCACGACGCAGCCGGTCGCCGAGCGCACCGTGGTTCCGCGGCTGCCGGCGCCGTTGCGCGGCGCGTCGACGGCGTTGCTCACGCTCCATCGCGACGGGCGCCGCTTGCACCTCAGCCTGCTCGGCGACGGGTCAGGGGCGCTCGAAGCGCCGCCGGGCGAACTGCTCTCGCTCGTGCAGCGGCTGCCGGACGACACGCTGGCTGCGTGGGGCGGGCATGTCGACTATGCGGCTTTGCGGTCAACCGCGACGCGGATTCCGGAAGCCAACCTGACGCGCATTCTCATCTCGCCGCAAGACCCCGTGCTGGCCCGTCTCGCGGCGGAATTGCGCTCCGCGATTTGCATCGCGATTGGCGCCGTCGAGCGCTCTGGTCCGCAGCCGCCGACTCCCGCCGCCGCCGTGCTGCTGCGGATGCGCGATGTGGATGCGGCGTCGGAGACGCTGGACGTGCTGCTGCGCACCTGGGTTTCGTTGTACAACCTGCTGGCGTTGCAACGCGGACTGCCGACCCTCGAACGACCCGAGCCGCTCCAGGTCGCCGGCCTGACCGCCCAGCGCGTCGATCTGGCGCCTGTGCTGAAGCGCTTCGCTCCAGCGGGGCTGGAGCGCGTCGAGCTTTGCTGGATGGCTCACGAAGATGCGTTCATCATCGCCACCGATCGCGAGTGGCTCGAGCGCGTCTTGCAGAGCCGTATGGGTCGCGCTCGCGGACTGGCCGGCGTGTTGCGAACCACCGACGAACCGATCGCCGCCAACTCTGAATCGATCGCCGTCGCGCAAACCCGCGCGATCGGCACGTTGGGCGCCGCCTGGCTCGACTTTCTCGAAGCGCAGGCGCCCGCGGTGTTGAGCGAATCCTTTTGGCGGGCGCGTCAGCCAAGACAGCCGCAACTCGGGATTCGCGTCACACAGAGCGCCGAGCGGCGAGCGTTGGTTGTCACACAGGTGGATCTCAACGGGCCGGCGGATCGCCTGCTCGAAGTCGGCGACCGCATCGTCGGCTGCGAGGGGCGCCTCTTTGCACAGGAGCAGCCCGTACGCGAAGTCCGCCAGGCACTGCTCGACCGCGCCGCGTCACGCTGGTTCGACGTCATCATCGAGCGCGGCGGCGATCAGTTCACCGTGCGGCTCCCACTGCCGTTTGTCGATCCGATCGCCGTCTTGCGGCGTTGGGTCGCGGTGGGGCGGGTTGTCGAGTCGGTCGTCTACGCGGACGACGCCGCCCGCGCCGACGGTCCGTGTGCGGCGATCACGGTCAATCTTCAGCCTGCAGCGGTTGAACTCGCTGATCAGCTCCGACCCCGCCCCGCGACCGCGGGGGCGCAATCGGACCAAGATTGAAACTCGGTCTGCCGAAGACCGCGATAGGGGGGCTCAGAGGCGACGCATTCTGGGGCCGCTTCGGTTTTCCCACCCGGGATCGAAATTCCGCAACCTACAATGACTGATCGCGCGACGAGCGCTGCGCGCGAGCGTGTTCGATCGCGCTTCGAGGAGGGCGGCAGGCGTGAGCCCAGGTGTAGCCACAAGCGGTGCTTCGCGTGCGTCAAACTGTCGACGGGCCCGACGGCTCGGCGCGGCGTGGCTCGCAATGGCCATGCTCGGCGTCGCGGGCTGTCTTGACGAAAAGGCCTGCGACTGCCCGATCGATCTGGATTGCGACGGTGCGGTCTCGACCGATGAGGTCATTGCGATCTGGCGGGGCGATGTCACGCCGGATCGACTCCTGACGCTGCTGCTCGACGCCGAGGCGCTGGCTACCTGCTCGCAGGCGGCGGGCATCGATCTCAGCCAGCCGATCGACGCCTTTCTTCCCAGCCAAGAAGCGTTCCCTTCGCTCGACGCGCTGCACGGCAAAGACGCGCCTGTCGTACGGATTTACGCCACGCCGCTTATCGAGACGGCTGGTCTGGCGGTGCACACGTGGGTTGCCTATCGCGCAGCGCCCGACGCCGATTGGCGTCGTTGGGAGGTAAGTCGCTCGCGGCGCGGGCCGCTGCGAAACGTCTGGAGCGATCAGCAGGCGTCAGACGACGCGTTGTTCGGATTGCGCTGGGTCTTGGCGGAGTTTCGCGGCGATGAGGCCTGGCGCATCATTGATGCGCTCGAGAACCTCGCGCCGCAGTATCCGTGCTGGGAGCGCTACGTGGTCTTTCCAGGACCCAACAGCAATACCTTCGTCGCCTGGATTCTCGAGCAGGCGCAGATCGACTTCGTCTTGCCGCCGCACGCGATCGGGGCCTTGCATCCGCCGGTGTGCGAGCGAGCGGGCGTTGCGGAATGCGGTCGAATCGCGATGGCGGACACGCCAACCGCAGGCGTCGTTTGGCAAGCGGCGCTGTGCCTCGACGAACTGACGTCGTCGCACTGCTTCGAGTTGGATGTGTCGCCCGGTCAGGGATATCGGGTCGAGACCGCCGGCGACACCGATACGTTTATCGCAGCGTTCGACAAAGAAGGGCGGCTGCGGCTCGCGAATGACGATCTCGAAGACCACAACGCGTCGATCGTCTGGGTCGCGAAGCACGCGGAGACGCTCACGCTCCGCTTCGATGGCTACGCCGCCGAGACACGCGGATGTTTTGAGGCGCGGCTGGTCCTGCTGGCCGACGACGACCCGGCGCGCCCGAGTCCGATCGACCGCGAACGCTAAGATCCAGTCGCAGTTGCTACGTCTTCGCGCCGCCGCTCGCCGGGCTGCTCGTACCGACCGATGCCCGCCAATGCTGCACAAGCGTGAGGATGACCCAGATCGTCACGATGACGTACGTGACGCCCGCACCATAGAGAAACGACCAGTAAAGTCCGGTCTTCTCCTGCATCGCCAGTTCCCACAGCCGTTCGATCGACGTCGCAACCGAGACGGCGTAGTAGCCGAAGAACACGAGGATGAACGTCGAGAAGAGGTGACGATCGACCATGCGATACTCGGGCCGCGACTCGAGCCACGCCTCCCAACTCGGCGTGCCCGTGAGCCGCGGCTCAATCTCCTCGCGAACGAAGCGCCCCGCCCGCATCATCTGATGGTGCTCCGCCAGAAACAGCATGATGACAACCAGCATGAAGAACGGCATCACGATCCACACCAGGGCGTCGGTATCCCATGTGAGGTAGGTCATGGTCGGGACGCCGAGCATACCGATGATCACCGTCCAAAACAGGCGTGTCTGCAGCCCCACGATCTCTTGGCGCAGTGATGCGAATTGGTCTCTCAGCAATTGGTTGGGTTCCATCGCCTGTCTCCTGGCCGGTTGTGACGTGACGGACGCCTGACAACGCCGTCAGGCCCGTGCGGCGTAGCTTATCGACTTCCGTCTTCCTCGGCGAAGGCCCAGCCGGGGCGTCCTCCCGCGCGCCGCCGCCGACACCGCCACGTTGCGCTCGCCCCGCCACGTCAACTCGCCTACCGATCGACGCCCGGAATCGTCCGACCCGGCGTCCATGGTGCATCGATCGCGTCGAGGCGACGCTCGAGCGCCGGGAGATCGCTGGTCAGCAACGCGCTCAAGTCCCTCGCGAGCGCACGCATCTCCTCGGTTGCAAGATCGAAGACCTCACGGTGCGACGCGGTCGGGCCGGAGAGCGAGAAGCGCGTTCCCATGCGCAGCACGCGCAGACGCGTCTCGATCGAAACGGGGCCCTGATCGTTGGCCATGCTGCGGAAGTGATTGCCCGAAAGCGTCTGCTGCATCTCGGCGACGCGCTGCTCCATGGCGCGCAAGTCGGCGAACACCTCCGCATCATCGATGCGCGAACGATCGAGCGTCCCACGAATGCGCTCAAGCCGCTCCGCAGTCTCCCGCAGCGCCGTCTTCGCGCCGGTCGCCTGTCGCTGCAACTCCGCATATCGCTGCTTGAACGCGATCACTTCAGACGGCTTCGCCGCCGGCAGCGTGCGCTGCGCATAGAGCGGCTTGACCGTAAACGGCTCGCTGAGCCCCAGGTCAGTGACCCGGCCGTTCACGCGCTTGGCGAGATGAACCGTGTACGTCCCGGGTTCCCCCATTACGCCGTCGTCTGGGTTGCGCAGCGGCTCGCGGCGGTCCTCGTCGGGCTCCTCCGTCCAGGGGTCGGTCGCCGGATAGGTCAGACTCCACGCCACACGGTGCATGCCCTTCTTCGCCGGCCCGGTCAGGTGGCGCACCACGTCGCCACTCGCATCGCGCACCGTCAGCAGGATGGCCGGCTCCTGCTCGCGCGACTCGGCGATCACGGTATCCCAGCCCGGCGTGGGGGTGTCGCCGCCTTCCTCGGCGATTTCCTCTTCCGCCTCCGTGCGACGCTCCTTCATCGTTTGAATCGTGTCTTTGAGGTAGTAGGTGAATACCGCGCCAAACGGCGGGTTCGGCGCGACATAGAACGCGTCCCCCTGTGTCGCTTTCCGCCCGCCGCCCAGCGTGCGGCGTGGCACATACCACCAGGCGTCGCGTATCGGGAACAGCAGCGCGTCGCTTTCGAGCGCTTCCGCCGAAACCGCCCGCAACGCGGTGTAGTCATCCAATACATAGAACCCGCGTCCAAACGTCGCGCCCACCAGATCGTTCTCGCGCGTCTGGATCACCAGATCGCGAAACGGAATATTCGGAACGCCGCCCGTCAGCTTGATCCACGCATCGCCGCCGTCGACGCTGAAGAACACGCCGAACTCAGTTCCCGCGAAGAGCAGGTTCGGCTCGACGTGATCTTGCACCAATCGCCAGACCAGATGCCGTGCGGGCAGATCGCCAGTGATCGATGTCCAGTTGGCGCCGCGATCGGTGCTCTTGAAGATATAGGGGGCGAAGTCGCCGGCCTTGTGCTGATCGACACACACGTACACCGTGTCGGCGTCGTGCAGGTCCGCCTTGATGTCGTTCACGAACCACGCGTCCGCGACGCCCGGCAGTTGCTCGATCGTGCGCCACGTGCGACCGCTGTCTTCGCTTACATGAATCAGACCGTCGTCGGTGCCAACGTACAGCAGACCCTCGACCAGCGGCGATTCGGCCAGCGACGTGATCGTGCAAAACTTCGACATCGCGCGGAAATCCCAGATCGCATCCACGCTCCACACCCGGCCCATCATCGGCAGCAGCATACGGTCGAGGTTGCGGGTGAGGTCTTCGCTGACCGGCGTCCAACTGTCGCCGTAGTCGTCACTGCGCCAGAGGCGCTGGCTGCCGAAGTAGATCCGCGCCGGGTTGTGCGGGCTGATCAGGATCGGCGCGTCCCAGTTGAAGCGCTCGGTAGGCTCGTCGGCGCGCGGCTGGGGCTGGATGTAGATGATCTCGCCGGTCGTGCGATCATGCCGCACGAGATTTCCCTGCTGCCACTGCGAGTAGATGATGTCGGGATTGGTGGGGTCAATCGCCGGCTGGTGACCATCGCCGAAGACCGTGATCATCCAGTCTGAGTTCCGTATACCGTGCACATTGTCGGTGCGCGACGGGCCGTGCTGGGTCGCGTTGTCCTGGGTGCCCCCGATGATGTTGTAGAACGGCTCGTCATAGTCGACCGCGACCTTGTAGAACTGCGTCAGCGGCAGATTGGCGATGTAGCGCCACTGCTCGCCGAGATCCCAGCTCTCGTAGACGCCGCCGTCGGTGCCCACGAGCAGGTAATTAGGGTCGTGCGGGTTGAAGGCCAACGCGTGGTGGTCGACGTGTTTGGTGTAATCGCCAAGTGTGCGAAACGTCTTGCCGCCGTCGTCGGTCACGTGCAGCCGAACGTCCATTTGATAAACGCGGTCAAACGCGTGTGGGCTGGCGAAAATCTCCTGGTAGTAATGAGGGCCCGTGCCGCCGGAGAGGTAGTCGTTGCGTTTCTCCCACGATTCACCGCCATCGGTCGAGCGGTAGAAACCGCCCTTGCGATGCGCGAGCTCGATCGTTGCGTAGATCACGTCGGGCTTCTGCGGCGAGATGGCCAGCCCGATTTTGCCCATGTCTTCTTCCGGCAGCCCCTCGGTGAGTTCACGCCACGTCGCGCCGCCGTCGGTGGACTTGTGAATCCCTGACTCCGGTCCGCCGTTGATGAGGGCGGCGACATTGCGGTAGCGCTGGTGGGTGCTCGCATAGAGCACGTCGGGGTCGCGCGGATCCATGCGCACCTCGTTCACGCCGGTGTACTCTCCGCCGCCGAGAATCTTGTCCCAGCTTTCTCCCGCATCGGTGGACTTGTAGAGGCCGCGCTGCCCGCCCGCCGACCAGAGCGGTCCCTGCGAGGCGACGTAGATCACGTTCGGGTCGTCAGGGTGCACAATGATCGTGCCGATGTGTTCCGACTGCTCGAGTCCGAGATGCTCCCAGGTCTCACCTTCGTCGCGCGAGCGATACACGCCGTCGCCATAGCCGACGTGGCGTCCGCCGACATTCTCGCCCGTGCCCAGCCAGATGGTCGACGGGTTGTGCGGATCGATCGTGACGCAGCCCAGCGAATACGAGCCCTGATCTTCAAAGAGCGGCTGCCAGGTGGTGCCCGCGTTGGTCGTTTTCCAGAGGTTGCCGCTGCCAACTGCGACATACCAGGTGCTGGCGTCGTGCGGGTGCACTGCGATGTCCGCGATACGCCCGGACATGAGCGCCGGGCCGATGCCCCGCAGCTCCAGCCCGGCGAACGTGCTCGCGCACATTGCGCCTTCACACGCCTCGTCATCACCCTGCGAATCGGCCAGGGTCGCAGGCAACGGCGCTACGCTAAGCACGACCGCCATGCAGAGGGCGCTCGATCGAAGAAACGGGTTCGCGGGTCCACGCATGGACAACCTCCCAGATGCAGCCATACTCCTCTCGCGTCCGAGGCGCTCCCGGATGCGATTCGCCGCGCCGGCCAGTGGGCAACGTCAGTTGCTTCACCGGTATCAGTTCCTGAGGAATCTTGATATTTGGGTACGGTTGGTCGCGAGTGTAGGCGTCTGACGCGTCGGGGGCCAGAACCCGAAGATGCTCCGTCGGGTCGCGCTCGGGCGGCGTGTCGAAGCGAGCCGGACCGCGTCGCGCGCCGCGCCGGCATGATGACCGCATCGTGTCCCGCAAGCCTTTACGAATTCTTTGCGCCGCGCCCACGAATCCGTTCCGCTTGCCTTGCTACCCTTCACCCGGAGTGGGCCCGGGACGCGGTCGACGTGCCACCGCGGCGGGCTTGCATCGCACAGATTGGTTGGAGGGAGTTCAAGTGAAGCAGACCCTGATTGCCTTGGTCGCGATTGTTGCGACTGCTCCGGCGGCGTTCGCCATCGCGTACGCCTCGGGCGTGAAGAACACCGGCGGGAATTCGTACGAGTTCACGCTCAACGAAGACGCCGCCAACGTCACCGTCATCCGCGACGGTGAGGCCGACCTGGCGCTCGGCGCGCTCCCACGCGGCACGCACGCCTTCATGGCCAGCGGCGCTTTCATCATCGAAGTGTCGACCGCGGCCGTCGCCGGTGGCGGCACGTGGGTCCAGACCAGCGTCGACGGCGTCGACAACAGCTACTTCTACCCCCGCGGCATCGGCATCAACAAGAATCCGGCCAGCGAGAACTTCGGTGATGTGTACATCGCCAACGGCATCGCCGGCACGACGGTGGTCGGCGCCGGACGGTTCACCGACGACGGCTTCTATCGCATGGACGCCGCGATGAACAACCAGACCTTCGGCAACGCCGGCGTCACCTGGACCGGCAACTTCTCACCGTATCGCGTGCAGGTGGGCGAAGACGATCTGCTCTACGTCGCCGACCGCGCTAACTCGCGTGTGTTCGAAGTCGCGACGGATCTCAGCAGCACCGTGCAGCTCATCGACCCGAACACCACCCCCGACAACCCGGCCGGCCCGATCACGCCCGACCTGTTCGTCACCGGCACGCAAGCCGACGGCGACCGGACGCTCTACGTGACCGATTCGCAGTTCCCCAGCAGCGGCGTCACGCGCTACGACCTCGGCGCTGATGCAGCAGCCAGCGATCGCGGCACGATCTTCATCCCGATCGGCTCGTTCAACGTCTACGCGTTCGACATCGAAGGCGACAGCAACGGCGACTTCTACGTCTCGTCGTACCGCTTCACGACCGGTCAGGAGCCCAGCATCCGCAAGTTCGATCCGAATGGGACGCTGATCTGGGAGACCACCTTCGCCGACACCACCGCTGACAACCGCGGCGGCCAGATCTCGCTCGCCCTCATGGAGCGCCTCGGCCTCGTCGCCGTCGGCGTCGGCTTCGGCGACAGCAACGACGGCTTCGTGCGTGTCTACGACGCCGCCACCGGCGTGCTGCAGACCGAGTTTGAAACCGGCCACGCCAACGTCTCGGTCATGACCGCCGACATCGCGGGCAACCTCTACACCGGCGACAACACCACCGAACTGCTCCGCGTCTTTGCGCTCGACGGCGACTGGGTGACCACCACCAGTTCAACCGGCGCGTTCACGCTCGCCCCGGCCCTGCCCGCGTGCCTTTGCGGCGACGTCAACAACGACGGCGCGGTCAACGCCGGAGACATCGACTGCTTCGTGCAGGCGGTGGTCAGCGGTGCGGCGTGCGACGCCGACTGCTCGCTCAGCGCGGCCGACACCAACGGCGATAACACGGTGAACGCCGGCGACATCGACACGTTTGTCGCCGCGGTCGTCAACGGCGCCTGCCAGTAAGCGAAACACGCAATACGCCGATGATGGGGTGCAGCGCGCCTTCACCCACCGTCGGATAAGGCGAACCACAGGCGATGTTCAGACCACTCCCTGGTCGAGCATCGCCTGTGCGACTTTCACGAACCCCGCCACATTCGCCCCCACGATGTAGTCGCCCGGACGCTCCACTTCGGCGGCCTTACGCAAACACGTATCGTGAATGTCGCTCATGATCCGTTGCAGCTTTTCGTCGACTTCCTCACGCGACCACTGCGTCATCATCGCGTTCTGGCTCATCTCCAGTCCGCTGACGGCGACGCCGCCCGCGTTGGCGGCCTTGCCCGGCGCCTGCAGCACACCGGCCGCGCGGAACACGTCGCACGCTTCGGCCGAGCACGGCATGTTCGCCCCCTCAATCACGTAGCGGCAGCCGTTCGCCACCAGCGCGCGAGCATCCTGTTCGTCGATCTCGTTCTGCGCGGCCGTCGGCAAAGCAACGTCGCACGGCACGGACCACGGCCGACCGGGATGCAGCTCGCCGCCGAACTTGCGCACATAGGCGTCCAGAGTTTGTCGACGAACCTGCCATAGATCGCGCAGGTAGATCGCCTGCTCCGGCGAGAAGCCGTCGGGGGCGTAGATGAAGTGGCTTTCATCGGCCACCGTCACGACCCGCGCCCCAAACTCGCTCAATTTCTCGAGCGCATACGCGCCGACGTTGCCGTAGCCGCTGATCGCGACGGTCTTGTTAGCGAAGCTCTCGCCGCGCGTCTCCAGCATGCGCTGACCGAAGTACGCGGCGCCATAGCCGGTTGCTTGCGGCCGCATCAGACTCCCGCCCCAGCCGACGCCCTTGCCCGTCAGCACACCCTCAAAGCGGCGCGTCAGCCGCTTGTATTGCCCAAAGAGCCAGCCGATCTCACGGCCGCCCACGCCGATGTCGCCCGCGGGAACGTCCACGGCGGGGCCCACGTGACGGTGCAACTCGGTCATAAAGCTCTGGCAGAACCGCATGATCTCGTTGTCGCTCTTGTCGCGCGGCGAGAAGTCGCTGCCGCCTTTCCCGCCGCCGAGCGGCAGCGTGGTCAGCGCGTTCTTGAAGGTTTGTTCGAACGCGAGAAACTTGATGATGCCCAGGTTGACCGACGCGTGAAATCGGAGCCCTCCTTTGCAGGGCCCGAGCGCGCTGTTGAACTGGACGCGGAAGCCGCGATTCACCTGCACGCGCTTCTGATCGTCGATCCAGGGAGTGCGAAACATCACCACCCGCTCGGGCTCGATGATGCGCTCGATGATGTTGGCGCTCGCGAACTCGGGATGCTGCACGAGCACGGGCTCGATCGTCTCGAGCACCTCCTCGACCGCCTGCAGAAACTCGCGCTGACCGGGATGCCGCCCGGCGACGTCGTGCAGGATGGCGTCTGTTGAGCGATGCTTGCGGCTCACGGCGACCTCCCGTCGGGACCAAACGCACGCCGGTCGAGATCGCCGGCAGGGGGCTCAATCCCACATCAGATGTTCACGCCGCCGGGCGACGCCCGATCGCGCGCAGCATCATTAAACCACACCCTGATCGAGCATGGCGTTCGCAACCTTCAAGAACCCGGCGATGTTCGCGCCGCTCGCGTAGTCGTCCTTGCGACCATACTTCTCCGCGGTTTCGCGACAGGTGCTGTGAATGTTGACCATGATTTGCTTCAGACGCGCGTCGACCTCTTCACGCGGCCACTGAATCATCATCGCGTTCTGACTCATCTCGAGCCCGCTCACCGCGACGCCGCCCGCGTTGGCCGCCTTACCCGGCGCAAACAGAACTTTGCTTTCCTGCAAGATGTTCACCGCTTCCGGCGTGCAGGGCATGTTGGCGCCTTCGGCCACGCAGATGCAGCCGTGCTTCGCAAGCGCCTGGGCGTCTTCGCCGTTCAGCTCGTTCTGCGTCGCGCACGGCAGGGCGACCTCACACGGCACGTGCCATTGCGCGTTCGTGTCGCCGCCTTTCACGTCGGTGTACGTCGCTCGCGGGTACTTCTCGCCATACTCACGCAGCCGGCCGCGCTTCACGTTCTTTAGCTTCATGATGTAGTCGAGCTTCTCGCGGTCGATACCGTCCTCGTCGTGAATCCAGCCACTCGAGTCGGACATCGTCACCACGCGTCCGCCGAGTTCGATCACTTTCTCGGCAGCGTACTGCGCCACGTTGCCGCTGCCGGAAATCGCGACGCGCTTCCCCTCGAACGAGTCGTCGCGCGTCTCGAGCACTTGCTCCGCGAAGTAGACGGCGCCGTAGCCGGTCGCTTCCGGGCGGATCAGACTGCCGCCCCAGGCCAGGTTCTTGCCCGTCAGCACGCCTTCAAACCGACGCGTCAGGCGCTTGTACTGGCCGAACATATAGCCGATCTCGCGACCGCCGACGCCGATGTCGCCCGCCGGCACATCAATGCACGCGCCGATGTGACGGTGCAGTTCGGTCATGAAGCTTTGGCAGAACCGCATCACCTCCATGTCCGACTTGCCGTGCGGATCAAAGTCCGACCCACCCTTGCCGCCGCCGATGGGCAACGTGGTCAGTGCGTTCTTGAAGATCTGCTCAAACCCGAGAAACTTGATGATGCTGAGCGACACCGACGGGTGGAAGCGCAGACCGCCCTTGTACGGACCGAGCGTGCTGCTGAACTCGACCCGCATCCCGCGGTTGACCTGCACGTCGCCCCGATCATCAACCCACGGCACGCGAAACAGGATGACCCGTTCCGGCTCAACGAGGCGCTCCAGCACCGCGGCCTGCACAAACTCGGGATGCTGCTGCATCACGGGCTCGAGCGACTCAGCCACCTCCTGCACCGCCTGCAGAAACTCTTTCTCCGACGCGTTCTTCGTGATCACCGAATTCATGAAGGTGGATAGAGACCAAGGTCCTGTCATGGGCCAGCTCCTGCGCGTGAGGTGTGGGATGCGACCGGCGAATCGCCGGGGGTGTGTCGGTCGGAGATGTGTGTGTTGTCCCGCATGCGTCCTGTCGCCGCTGCTCCCGCGGCGAACGCATTCTCGCACGCGCCGCGCGCGCCTACAACCCGGCGCCGCTGCAAGATTTCGCGTCACCGCGCTGATCCAGCTATCATGCCATCGGCGCCAACGCCGCCGCGGATTGCAACATGGACGTTTGGAAACAGTACGAAGAAAACGAAATCAGCCACAGCGCCGCCCATCACCTCATGGCGGCTGATGAACTCATCGGTCGGCTGGGATACGCCCGCGTCTCCGACATCGCACGATTGCTGAACATCACCCGCGGTAGCGTCTCAATCTCACTGCAGCCGCTCAAAAAGCAGGGGCTCATGCTCCAGGATGAGAACCGGCATCTGCGGCTCAGCGAGAGCGGGCAGGCGCTGGTCGACGCGATCAAGACCAAGCGACTCTTGCTGCAGCGCCTGTTTTGCGAGGTGCTGGGCCTCTCGCCCGAGCAGGCCGACGTGGATGCCTGCAAGATCGAGCACCTGATCAGCAACGATGCCGCCGAACGCTTGGTGCAGCTCTTCCGATTCGTCGACTCCGGCGCCGCCGACGACTTTGTCGTCGCGTTGAGTCGTTACCATGCCGACTGCGGGCACGATCCGTCGGATTGCCGCACCTGCGGCAGCGCCTGCTACCACGAGAGTATTCGCCGCCCCGACACCCCCTTCCCACCCCCCAATACCGAGGGCTAAATCCATCGTGGCCGACGCACCCAGCACGCCGGATATCGTCCAAGACCTCAACAAACTCTACGCCGAGGAGGTCGAGGCCAGCCTACG
Source organism: uncultured Planctomycetales bacterium (assembly GCA_964563855.1). Taxonomy (GTDB): domain Bacteria; phylum Planctomycetota; class Phycisphaerae; order UBA1845; family Fen-1342; genus JAFGRR01. The sequence goes on from CAZLYU010000024.1 coordinate 19,191, forward strand.
CTACCTGCACCTCATGGCGGCGGTGCGTGGCCTCGACCGCATGATGGTTGAGCCGATTCTGCGACAAGCGTTCGATGAAACCATCGATCACGCGCGCACGATTGCTCAAAAGCTGCGCACCCTCGGCGCGGCGCCAGAGCTGAAAGTCGACCTGCACCTCGCACCCGAGCGCGTCAGTGGTCGCGAAGCGCTCGAGATCGCGTTGACCTTCGAAGAGGCGGCCCTCGAGGCTTACCAGGACATGCTGCGCCGCTGCCAAGGCGACGTTGTGCTGGAGGAGTTCATCCGCCAGCAGATCGCCGCCGAAGCCCAGCATGTCGCCGAACTAAAAGACTATCTCGCCTGATCGCAGCCGAACGCCGGAGTCACCACCCGCCGGTGAACGCTACACTGACGCGCCTGCACGCAGCGCCCGTAGCTCAATTGGATAGAGCAACGGCCTTCTAAGCCGTAGGTTGCAGGTTCGAGTCCTGCCGGGCGTGCTCGACTGTGCCGCGCGCATCACGCGACCGCCGTGCGGTCCGGCGCGGCCTACCACGCAAATGACGGTTCAAAGACCATTTCCTGCAGCACGCGCGCCCACCAGCCCACCAGCGCGACGCTGATCGCCGCTCCGAGCCACTGCAGCGTGTTCGTCGTTCGTTCCGCCGCCTTCCCGATCAGACCCAGCGCAACAATCGTGAACACCAGCAGCCCCGCCCCGCGCACCAGCGCCAGCGCCGGCGCGCCAAACGTCTCATACGCTGCACGCGCCACCGGATTCGCCTCCCCGTGCGGGCCGTGCAGCCCGAGCCACAGCTTTGTCAGGTTGTAGTCATGAACCGCCGCCGCCCACGTAATCGCAAGACAGGCGCTGTGCAGCAGCACGATTCCGAGACGGCTGTGCGAAGGCAGTGCGATCCACGGTTGAAGGGAGCCGCTGCCGCGATCGACGACGCCCGCTTCCCTAACGCCGGCGTGCTCGGCCAGCAGCGCGTGGTGTGAGATAGCCCATCGCATGACGTCGCTCCGTTGGTCATTCTGCAAATCCATAGACGACATCGCGCGATTTCTTGCCAGAATCTGACCCGCCGCGTGGTAACGCTTACCGTATGGAGCGCTCGCCTTTCATTGCCGGCCCCGATCGCCCGAGGAGCAGCGCCATGGATGCGCATCGCGAAGCAAACTCACAGCCGTCCGCAGAAGCCGCGCGTCGCCCGCCCGCCATCGTGTTGGTTCGCGAGGCGAATCCAAGCGACGCAGAGCAAGTCGAGGCAGTGATCGCTGACGGGCTCGCGACGCTGCGCAGCGTTTATCGGCCGCGCCACGATCGAGCCCAGGCGCCGGCGGTAGGGGGGCGCATGCGCCTCGTCGCCGACGTCGACGGCCGCCCCGTCGGCACGTGTCTCGTCGAACGGCGCGACGACGCACTCCACGTGCGCGAGCTCTACGTGCACTCAGATCAGCGACGGCGCGGCGTAGCGCGCGCCATCTTCGACTGGCTGGCCCAACGCGCACGAATGGTCGGCTGCCGCGCCGTCACGCTCTACGCCATTGCCGAGACCGGGAACGTGGCTCACTTCCAGCGTTGCGGTTTCAGCGTCCACACTATCGAAACCACGCACGAGTTCGTTTCGACGACCGATGAGCGGCAGCTCCTGCACGACGTGTTCATGCGCCGCCCCCTCTAGAGTCGCTTCAGCCAAATGCGAACGGGGGGCGTCAGGACCAGAAAAACCCCATCCACCCGCGTCGCCGGCGGCCAAGCGCGCGGCGAATGCTCAGTTCGGCGGTCAGGTCGCCGTGCCACCAATGCTCGCACCCCTCGCGGCATTCGGTTTCGCGTCGTCGCAGATCGGCGTTTCGAAACGTCAGCATCACTGCCTTGAACGCGTCGAGGCGATGCTCGCGCGCCTGTACGCCCATCTGCTGCAATCCACTTTCCAACGGCTCCCAATGCAACAGCTTCCTCACCGGATGCGTGTCGTCGAGTTCGATGGCGTCCACCGCAGCCTCGGCGTCCTCCGAAGTCGGCTCAGCCGCGCGCACCATCCGCATTAGCACCGCGAAGACGCGCACCCGCGCCGCGGGTGAGCAGTGCGCATACCACCACGCCGCGGATTCCAATGCGACCAAGCCGTTCGCGGTGCGGTTCAGGAGCAACTCGATCTGGAACGTCGACCAGCGCATCGCGTCGGTTTCGCGAGACGACCGGCTGCGTCTGACGGCGGGTTTGAACGGACGTTGGCGCTGCCTCAAGACCTCGTGACCGGTGTCGTCTTTGTCAACCGAGCCGACCGCGAGTGAGGTCCCGCGAGTCGCCGCACCCCGACGCGGAGGCACGTGAGCCACGGACGTTCGGCGTGAGCAGCTCAGCAACCGGATGGTTGCCGCGCTCGCCCTTGTCGCGCTTGGAACGTTGGCTGGCCGCCTCATGGTTGTCGGACTCTCGCTGGGGTTTGACATGTGGCCGCTCCGGACTCGTCGAACCCGCGGGCTTGAAACCGCTCGCTGACTTAGTCGTCGTACTTGTCATTTATGCAATAGGTTTGCAGACGACGTCGCGATTTGTCCGCGTTTGTGGGGCAAACGGTGGCCCCAGTCGTCGCCGGCGCGGCCGCGTCCGGCTCACGGGCGGCCATTGTCATACGCGGCGGAGCATCCGCTGCCGCTCGCGGATGACGAACGTCGCGCAGCTTCTGCCTTTGCTACTTACCGCGTCGCGCAGAAAACTGCTCGAATACGCCCAGAACGAGGTCTCGCGCAAGATTCCGGCGCAAACCACGCTGAATTGCTTGACGACCGATACAAACACGGTCAAGCCCGGGCGCGAGCACACCGATAGCGAACACTGTCGCAAGATTGACGCGACCGCCGCGGCGCGCCTGGATTCTCGACGCCGCTGCTGTCCACACCAGGCGAAGTGAGGCGACTGTGAAAGACGATTCAGCGATCAAGACCAGTACGACGCGTCGCCCGGGTCAGACCGGCGTGAGCGGCCAAGCCACCAAAGCGACCAAGTCCTCGAAGCCGGGACAGTCAAACGACCCGGCGCCGCCAGTCTCACGCGGACTGTCGAGTTTAGGACGCGGTGAAGAGCCGTTCTTCGACGAGCGCAACGACGTTTTGTCCGTCGTCAGCGAACTCGAGGATCAGCTCGACCGTTATCAGGAGATTCGAGAGTCGCTCGAGCGCGATCTCGCCGGCCGGGCCGATGATCTCCAAGCGGCGCAGCAGCGTACGCAAGAGCTCGAATGGCAGACGGTGACGCTGCAGACCCGCATCGAAGCCCTCGAGCAGGTCAAGCAGGAGGCGACGCTGCTCGAAGAGGAGCTCGCCGAAACTCAGCGCAAAGCGCAGCACGCCGCCGACGAACTCGCCGCCGTGCAGCAAGACAATCAGCGCTTGGCTGGCGAAGTCAAGAACGCCAACAAACAGCTCGAGTCACTGTGGCAGATTCGCAAGGAGCGCGACGGCTTGCTCAAAGACGTAAAGGTCTTTGAGGGTAAGATCGCCACGCTCAAGCGCGAGCAGCAGGACCTTACGGAAAACACCAGCGTGCTGCACGAGCGGCTGCGCGAGGCCGAGCTCAACTTCGACGAAAGCCGCAAGCTGCGCGAACAGGCCGAAGTTGATCTACGCACCGCCGAGGATCGCAGCAACGAACTGCAACGCGTGCAGGAAGAGCTGATCGACAAGATCGACAGTCTGCGGACCGACAAGAAGGCCCTGCAGACCAACGTCCTGCACCTCGAACGCGAGAACAACCGCCTGACCGAGCAACGCCGCTTCCTCGAAACCGAGATCATGTCGTTGCGGAACATGAACCGCAGCGCCGAGGCCGCGCTCGGCAACGTCAAGAAGGCTTTCTCCGAGGTCCGCGTCGCACTCTCCGAAACCAAGGCCCGCGTCCGTCGACGCACGGTCGGAGTCCGCAGTCGCACGCTCGACGCCATAGACGCGGCGATCGATCCAGAGCTGGTCACCGCCAGCTTCGAAACCAGCACGGTCGTCAAGGACGACGCTGTGCAGCGCGGCGACGCTCCGGCCTCGAACGAGCCGGCCGCCGACGCGTCCTCCCCTGGCACGGAAGACAGGGACGACGCATGAGCCGGGGCCGCTAAATGGCGGTAGGCCAAGGACGGCCGACGGCGATGCATCTGAAGTGGGCGGGCGGTCGGGAACGAACCCCCCCCCCCCCCATATTTTTAACCCCCCCCCCCCCCCCACCCGCCCAACACCC
>CAZLYU010000024.1:23422-51834 GCA_964563855.1 uncultured Planctomycetales bacterium
CCGCGCGGCGGGGGTCTACGCTTGCTTCGGGGCGGCGGGCCGCACCCCCCCCCCCCCCCGCCCCATTGTTTTATGCCCCCGCAGCCCGCCAGCTCGCATCCGCGAGCAGCCCCGCTCCCACCGTTTCGATGAACACGCGATTGGTCGGCAGCAGATTCGGCAGCGCCAGAAGTTCCTCCGGCGTCAGCCATGCGATTGCCGCCACTTCCGCGGGGTTGGCGACCAGCCCATCGCTTCGCAGCGTCGCCAGCCACCACTCCAGGTGCAGGCCGCCGTCGGACGCTGTAAAGCGCCACACGCATCGCTGCGGTGCGATCTCGCCGCCCACCTCTTCGCGGAACTCGCGCACCAGCGCGGTCGCCGACGACTCGCCCGCCTCGATCGCGCCGCCGACAAAACACCATGCAAGCGGCGCCGACACGATCGCCGAGCGCTGGATGACGAGGAATCTGTCCTCCCGCATCGTTACCGCCACCACGCCGCGCCGCGCGCCGGGCGCCGGCGTCGGTCCGAACGCGGGCGTCACGCCCGGAGCTACTGCTTTTTCATGGTCACGGTCCAGGCTTCGCCCTCGTCCGTCAGGCCGCGCACGTGCAGCTCGCCGCCCAACTCGACGTCTGCATCATATGTCACCGTCTTGCCACGCTCGTCCGCAAACGTGAGCTTCCCGTTGGCGTACGTATACGCGCCCGCGGACATGTGCTGGCCTTCGGCGTAGACGACGGAAGCCTCGTACGCCCCGTCATCCTTGAACTCGACCCACGCCACGTTAAACGTACCCTCGAGCGACTCGGGCTGGGCTTCAACGGTTTTCCAACGCCCCTCAATGCCTGCGCAGCCCGTCAAACCAGCCATTGCCGCAAATGCCGCCGCGATTGATATTGCACGCGTCATGCTCGGTCTCCAGCGTCCAAACCCGCGTCCCGTCGCGGCGAACGCCGCGCTCCAAAAGCCGAATTATCGGTAGCGCTCGGCCAAGAGCAAGCGTGGTTCGACTTTGCGTGCGCCGCAGTCCGCCGTAGCATCCAAAGTCAGCGAGGAATGCACTGGCCGCCGCCTGCGACGCCCCGGCGCCACGCACTGACAACCTCCCAACCACGACAGGAGCCGTGAGATTGGCTAGCGACGCCGCCCCCAAGCTCGACTCACAGGACGTGTTAAACGCGACGGTCGTCGAGCGCGATGACCTTAACGACTATCTCAGTGTCGTCCGCATTCAGCGCGACGACGGCTTGCCCGCCGAGTTCAAACCCGGGCAGTTTGCCACGCTCGGCCTCCCTCGCGCCCCCAATCGGCGTGAAATCGAGTTGATGCGGCAATACGGCAAGGAGGCCAAGACCCGCCTCGTTCGCCGGGCGTATTCCATCGCATCCGACCCGCGCGAGCGCGATCACATCGAGCTGTTCGTCATCCTCGTCGAGCAGGGAAAGCTCACCCCGCAGATGTGGGGCATGCAACGCGGCGCCCGAATCTGGATGAGCGACGAGTTCAAAGGCGAGTTCACCCTTGACGTCGTGCCCCCCGCCAAAGACTTGGTCATGATCTCCACCGGCACCGGGCTCGCCCCCTATATCTCCATGTATCGCGCCTTCCGCAACACCAACCGCTGGCGGCGCTTCGTGGTGATCAACGGCGTGCGACACGTGCAAGACCTGGGCTATCGCAAAGAGTTGGAGCAGTGGGCCGCCGAAGACCCCACGCTCACCTACATCCCGACCGTTTCACGCGCCGCCGAAAGCGACCAGTGGGCCGGCTTTCACGGCCGTATCACGCCCGTGCTCGAAGCTGACCGCTACGAACAGCTCGTCGGCGCCCCGCTCTCCCCCGAGACGTGTCACGTGTTTTTGTGCGGCAATCCAGCGATGATCGACGAAACCGAAGCGCTCCTCGTCACCCGCGGCTTCACCGTGCATACGCACGACCAGCCCGGCAATGTGCACTTCGAACGCTATTGGTAGAGCTTCAGCGCGAGGAGATTTGGGCGGCCACGAACGCCGCGAGACTGTTGCCCGCCGGAGAGCCGCCGCTCGGATTCGCAGCCGTCTGAACACGCACCCCCTCGCCTGTCGAGCGCGATTGCTTGGCGGCGTACATGGCGGCGTCAGCCGCTTCAAGCAGTTTTTGCGCCGACCAGCCCACCCGCCACTGCGCGACCCCGAGGCTCGCGCCGATCCCCCGATCCTCTGTGTCCGCCAGCGTCGCCCCAATACGATGCGCAACCTGCACCGCTCCGGTGAGCTCGGTTGACGGCAGCACCACCGCAAACTCGTCGCCGCCACGCCGCGCCCCGGCGTCGAAGCGCCGCAGGTTCGAGTGAATCGCGTCGGCGAGGCGGCGTAAGACCTGGTCGCCGACCGCGTGGCCCCGCTGGTCGTTGATCTGCTTAAGCCGATCGAGATCGATCATGATGACCGAGAGCGGCGCCCCATACCGCGCCGCCCGTCGTACTTCGCGTTCCAGCGTCTCGATCAGCCAGCGAAAGTTGAACAGCCCCGTCAGCGCGTCGCGCCGCGCGTCGCGCGTCGCGGCTTCATAGCGGGCGGCGTGCGTCATGGCCCGGCCCAGAAACGCGCCGAGGGCCGCCAGTTCGTCGGTTGCGGGCTGCTCATGCCGCGCGAACGCGAGCTGCAGCGCACCGCGACATTCTTGCTCGTCGTGCAGCGGCAGCGTCCAGACCACGCCGTCGGCGGTGGAGGTCGCCTCGGTCGCCCGCGCCCTCGTCGCGATCACGACCGGCGAAGACTGGTCGTCAGCGGCGATGGTGAGCGGCGTGGAAACCGACGCACTGCTCGCCAGCAATCGAAACTGTTTCGATTCGACTTCAAAAGTGTAAAGGGTTGCGCAGCGGCAACGCAGCCGCAGCGGCAGCCACTCGACGCACCGTCGTGCGAGCTCCGGCGTCTCCAAAACCTGTAAATCAGCGATCCATTCCGGCAGCACGTTGCGCCTCAATCGCGAACCGGCGCGTCGCCTCGGCGGTTGCGCCAGCGTCAGAAGGCCGCGACCACGCAAGTGCGGCGACCGCTGACACCGTGAGGCCTATCGGCAAACGATGCGGATCCGCTAAAGGCGACAGGGTCCGCGCAAAAATGACGCCAACGGGCATCAGCTTCCGCAGGCCGATCGACCGATAGAAAGCAGCAAGCGGTTGTCGAGACGGTCAAACGCGGATTGCAGCCGCGCCAACGGGATGTCACGCTCGTGCTGACTGCGTTACGAAACATCCTGGCTCAGCGCTGGCAGATCCCGCTGGCGTTCGTCGCCGCCGCAGCCTTCGTCGTATCGCTCAGCGTACTCCGCCCGCCTTCCATCGCCGCAGACTTCGACCAGCACATGGCCGACGTCATGTTGCTGGCCCAACGCGGCCAGTACACGAGTGCGGCGGACGCGGCGTCCAACCTGCTGAACGTTGAACCCGCGCTTCCCGAAGCCCAGCGCGCGCAACTCCACCACTTCCTCGCGGAACTGATTTACAAGCGCGAACGTCAACTTCGACAGCGCAGCCAAGACAATCTCAAACTGCTGCTCGAACACCGCCGCGCCGCGCGCGAGTTGGGCTGGGGCGATTCAGCCAAAACCTTTTTGCATGAGGCCGACGCCCGCGACTGGCTCGGCGAAGACATCAGCGCGATCCATGCCTACGAAGCCGCGCTCGAACATGATCTGGCCGGGCCCGAGCGACGCCGCGCTCTGCGCGAATTGGTTGTCTTGCTCGATGGGCGCGCAGAGCGCGAAGAACAGCGCCGCCAATATCTCTACGCGCTCCTCGCAGACGAAGGTGTCGAGCCGGCGTATCACTGGTGGGCGTTGCAACGGGCCGTGGTCGAAGCACTTGACGACGGGAAAGCGAAGCTCGCCGCGGGCTTGCTGGACCGCTTTCTGGCGCCGCTCGATCACGAGCGCACGCGCGGGTACGCGGAATGGCTGCGGGCGCTGCTCCTCGTGGAGCAGGGACGCATCGACGAAGCCGCCGCCGTCTTGACGTGGATCGAAACCTGGCTCGATCAGCGGCCGACGCCCCTCAACGATCTCGGCGAGTTCACCAATCTTGCAGCACTCAACGCGTGGCTGCGCGGCCGACTCGAGCAGCGCGACTTTCGGCCGCAACGTGCGCTGCTGGCGTACGACCGGGCGTTAGCCGCACACCCGGATGACAATCTGTTCATCGACACCATGGTGGGGCGGGCTCAGGCGCTGGCGACGTTGCAGCGCCACGATGCCGCCCAGAACGCCTTCCGCGCCGCAGCCCGTCGCATCGTCTGGAGCGACGGCGCGCAGCGTCGCAGCGCCGGTCGCCTGATGGCCGCGCTGCGCACCCTCTTCGCAGAACGCGTCGACGGCCCCGACGTATCCGCCGCAGCGGCGTACCTGAGCCTGGCGCTCGAGCTCACTCCAGAAGACCACGTCGCCGATCGACTCGAGCTGAACGCCGCACTCGGCGACGCGTACGCGCGCATCGCCTCAGAGGGCGGTGATCGCACCGTTCAGAACTGGCGCCGCGCGGGGCAGTACTTCGAGCAAGCCGCCACGCTCTCAACCCTCGGCGCCGACGAGCAACTCGATCTGCAGTGGCGATCAGGCGAGAGCTATCGCCAAGGCGGCTGGCTCTCTGACGCGCGTCGACTCTACGAAGCGTTCCTACACCGCGCCGCGACCGACCCACGCTCGGCCCGCGCCATGCTGCACGTGGGCGAGACGTACGAACGTACGGGCGAGTTGGAGGAGGCGATCGCGCATTACAAGCGATTGATCGACGCCTATCCCGCCGTCGAAGAGGCGTCTCGGGCTCGTCTCTACGTCGCCGATTCGCTGGTCGCGAAGGGGGCCGACCACTACGACGAGGCCGCGCGCGCGCTGCAAGACATTCTCGACGGCGCGTACGCCGATCCGTCGGCGGCGGTCTATCGCGACGCGATGCTCCATTATTGCCACCTGCTGCATCAACAGGGGCGCTTTGCCGACGCGATTCGCTATCTCGAGATGTACCGCGAGTTGTATCCGGTGGACGCGGGCGGCGCGCCGGTGGTCTTCCTGCTCGCCGACACGTTTCGCCGCAGTGCGCAAGAATTGCAGGTAAAAGTGGGCGGCCCCGTTCTCGCTCCCGAAGCCGTCACGCGGCTCGAGCAGGCGATCGATCTGTACGACCATTTTCTCGATCTCGTCCAGGAAGCGGCCGACCAAAACGCGACGCTTTCGACCTATCAGCGACTCGCGTTTTTCGCCCGCGGCGACTGCTTATTCAAGCTGAATCAGCCCGAAACGCTGCGCGAAGCCATCAAGACCTACCAGCGCGCCGCCGTCCAATATGAGATGCAGCCCGCCGCCCTCTCCGCGCAGGTTCAGATCGCCAACTGCTATCTGCGCCTCGGCGAAGTGTGGGAAGCCGCCCGCGCGATCGAACGCGCTCGCTGGCTACTTCGCAACATTCCGGACGCGGCTTTTGCCGATCTTGCGGAAGGTGGATCGCGCGAAAGTTGGCGGACCTATCTCGACGCCGCCGCCGCCACGCATCTGTTTCGCACAGCGAGTGGCGCCTAGGCCCATGGTTGAGCCGGAGAACATCGATGACGCTACCTGATCCCGTCGCTGACCGCCTCATCGTCTTGCTCACCCAGCAGCGCGATCTCTATCGCGAGTTGGAGGGGCTCGCCAAACGTCAGCGCGAGCTCATTAGCGGACAACGTCCCGAGCGGCTCATCGACGTGCTGCGCGAGCGACAGGGGCTCGTCGGGCGTCTCGCTCAGCTCAACGTCGAACTGGCGCCGTACCGTCGCGACTGGTCGACCGCATGCGATCATCTGTCGCCCGCCGCACGCCAGGAAGCGCAAGACCTGCTCGACGAGATCAACCGGCTGCTGCGCGTCATTCTCGATACCGATCGCGAAGACTCGAGCTTGCTCGCCGCCCGCAAGGCGGCTGCCGGCGCCGAACTGCGAACCATGGGTTCGTCGCAGGCCGCCGCGCAAGCCTACGCCAAGCAGCGCAAAACCGCGCACAGCGACTCCAATTCATGAAGACCGACGCGCCAGATAAGTTGACGACCACCGACTCGCCGGCGTCAGACGCACTCGCGGGCATCCTGCAAGACTACATGCAGGTCACGCAGCGCCTGCAGGACACGCACGACGTGCTGCAACGCGAAGTCGTGCGGCTCCGCGAAGAGCTCGCCAGCAAAGACCGCGAGCTCGAACGCCGACGCCGTCTCGCCGCCCTGGGCGAACTCGCCGCCGGCGTCGCCCACGAAGTCCGCAACCCACTCGGCGCCATCCAGCTTTGCAGTCAGCTCCTCCGCAGCGAACTCGCCCGCGAAGACATCGACGCCGCCCTCAACCTGATCGCCAAGATCGAGACCGGCGTTTCCGCAATCGACGGCGTCGTTCGCGACACGCTCGCCCTCGCGCCGCGCGACGGAAAAACGGCCCAGTGCGTGCTCACCGAAATCGTGCAGCGATCGGTCGACATGTGTGCCGGCGTGCTCGCGCAACGGGGCGTCTCCGTCGAACTGTCGCTTGACGAGACCATCGCGGTCGCCGGTCATCCCGACGGCCTCCAACGCGTCATCGTCAACCTGATCAGCAACGCCGCCGACGCTTCACCCCGCGGGGCGGCGATCGAGGTGACCGTCGCCTCCGAGACGGAGGGGGCGGCGCTGGTGCGCGTGAGCGACCGCGGCGTCGGACTGAGCGACGAGGTGATCGATCGCATTTTCGATCCGTTCTTCACCACCAAAGACCATGGCACCGGATTGGGCCTCACCATCGCCCACCGGTTGGTAGAGGCGCACGGCGGGCAGTTGGCCGCCAACAGCCGCCCAGGCGGCGGCGCCGAATTCACTGTCACGCTTCCGGCCGAAGCCCCCCGCAAGCGGGCGCGGCCTTCGAGGCGGAAGGGACTTTCAGCGGCATAAGCGTTTGAGAAGGGAGTCGAGATGGCTTGTGTGTGCGTAGTAGATGACCAGGCGCTCATGCGCGAATCGGTGCAGCAGACGCTGATCGGGCAAGAGCATCAGGTGTTTGCGTTCGAGAACGCTCAGGATGCGTTGACCAGCATCAAGCAGCGCTCGTTCGACGTCGTTCTCACCGATCTACGCCTTCCCGGCATGGACGGTGTGGCCCTGCTGCGCGAAATGCGCCGCCTCGGCATCGACACCCCCGTCGTGCTGATGACCGCCTTCGCGTCGGTCGCCACGGCGGTCGAAGCCATGAAGCTCGGCGCGTTCGATTACATCCAAAAGCCGTTCAACGCCGACGAACTCGCGATTCTCATCGAACGCGCCGTGCGCGATCGCGACCTCGTGCGCGACAACGAAGCCATGCGACGCACGCTCGAAGACATGGCCGGCAGCCGCGAGCTGGTCGGTCAGTCGTCGGCGATGCGGCCGCTCCTCGAAAAGATCCAACGCGTCGCGCAGAGCGCCGCGACCGTGCTCATCACCGGCGAAAGCGGAACCGGCAAGGAGCTCATCGCCCGCGCGATCCACGCGGCGAGCCCCCGCGCGGATAAGCCGATGATGTGCGTCAATTGCGCCGCACTCTCCCCGACTCTGCTCGAGAGCGAGCTATTCGGCCACGAAAAGGGCTCCTTCACCGGCGCCGACCGCATGCGTAAGGGCCGCTTCGAACTTGCCGACGGCGGCACGCTGCTGCTCGACGAGGTTTCGGAGGTGCCGCCGCCGCTGCAGGCCAAGCTGCTCCGCGTCCTGCAGGAGCGCGAGTTCGAGCGGGTCGGCAGCTCGGTCACGCGGCGCGTCGACGTGCGCGTCATCGCGACCACCAACCGCGACCTGCGCGACTGGTCGGCCAAGGCCCGCTTCCGCGCCGACCTCTACTACCGCCTCAGCGTGCTGCCCGTCGAGGCCCCGCCGCTGCGTGATCGCAAAGACGACATTCCACTGCTGCTCGACCACTTCGTCGCCCGCATCTGCGAGCGCGAAGGTCGGGCTCGGCCGCGTTTCACCCGTGAGGCGCTGCTGCTGCTTGGCGAATACGACTGGCCCGGAAACGTCCGCGAGTTGCAGAACATGGCCGAGCGCGTCTGCGTGCTCGAGGCCGGCCGCGAAGTCGGGCCCGACGTCGTCGCGCCGCTGCTCGCCGGTCCGATCAAGACGGCGTCGGCCCCGGCCGCGCAGGTCGAGTATCGCGACGGCGCCATCCTCGACGACGCCGAACGCGACCTGATCCTGCGAACGCTCAAGCGGTTCAACGGGCATCGCGAAAAGACCGCCCGCGCGCTGGGCATCGGCCTGCGTACGCTGGGTCTCAAGCTCAAGAAGTGGCGCGAGGAAGGCACACTGCCCGACTTCGCCGATCGACGCTCGCTCGTGGGCGTCTAGCGCACAGGAACTACCGAACCCGGCGGATTGGATAGGGGGCTGCGAGCCTCGGCCCGCAGCGCCCCGCCGAACGCGAGACGGACTTGTTGGACGACTGGAAACGTGGATAGCTGGATTGATCGCATCCTGGCTTCGCGCACGACCCGCGCGGTCGAGCTCGCGACGCAGTTCACCGAGCAGCGCCACCGCGTGCTCTCGGAGAACGTCGCGAACATCGATACGCCCGACTACCACACCCAGCGTCTCGATCCCGACGCGTTCCGCCAATCGCTGCGCGAGGCGCTCGATGCGTCTCGACACGATCGTTGGCAGCGCGTCGAACTGCGCCGCAACCCGCAGTTCATGCACAACGCGCACGGCCAACTGCGCGTCGACCCCGACGTCGAGCCGGCGCAAAACAAACTGTTCCACGACGGAACCAACGCCCGACTCGAACAACTCATGACCAGCGCCGCCGAGAACGCATTGCACCACCAACTGGCGCTCAACTTGCTGAAGTCCCGTTACAACCGAATGATGTCCGCGATCCGAGGGCGTAACGGATGATGAAGACCTTTGATATCAGCACGTCGGCGCTGGTCGCGCAACGCACGCGCATGGACGTGATCGCCGGCAACATCGCCAACGCGTTCACGACGCGTCAGGCCGACGGAACCCCGACGCCGTATCGCCGTCGCTTTGTCGAGTTCATGACGGGCGACGGGCAGGGCGGCGCCGGCGTACACGTGCGTTCAGTCGAATTCGATCCGTCGGAATTCAAACTCAAGCATCAGCCCGGCCATCCGCAGGCCAACTCCGCCGGTTACGTGCAAATGCCGAACGTCAGCATCTCGCTCGAGATGGTCGACGCGATGACCGCCGGACGCGCCTACGAAGCGAACCTCGCCATGCTCGACCACTCGAAACACATGGCGCGGCGCGCGATCGAGCTGTTCGCCTAAGGAGCAAATGCCTTGCCCGGCCGCTGCGCGACAGTCGAGGGAGTGAAGCACGATGGTTGACCCGATCGGTGTCGGCGCCGCGCAACGCGCTGGAGCGCCGCAAACCCCACAAGTCGGCCAAACCGGCGCCGCCGGCGCCGACCAGTTCGCCGACGCCCTGCGCCAGCAGCTCGAGCAAGTCAGTCAGATGCAGGAAGAGGCCAACTCGCAAGTGCAGCGCCTGCTCACCGGCGAGTTGCAAAGCCCGAGCGAGGTGTTCACCGCCGCCCGCAAAGCCGAGGTCGCGTTCTCGTTGCTGATGGAAGTGCGCAACAAGATGGTCGACGCCTACAACCAGTTGCGCGAAGTTCGCGTATAGCGATTCGCCCCACCGAGGTCATGGCTGGCGGCTAGCTCCAGTCGTCGCGACGCAAACGCCACAAATCGTCGGCCAGCGGGCCCAGTTCGTCTTCCGGCTTGCGCGCTCCCACGCCCAGCCACTGGCAGAACTCGGCATACAGGATGTGCAGCACGTCGTCGCGGTTCTTGCACGGCCCCAGCTTCTGATACACGACTTCCGCGTCTTCGCGATAATCATCCTGCGGGCGTTCACCGCCCACCCGCGGCAGCGGATCGTGCTGCACGAGCAGCGCTTGGGTCTTGGCGACGAGCGCCTGGGTGGCCGGCGTGAGATTCATGCTGATTACGAATAAGCGGCGATCGCTGGTGCGTCAATCACGCCGACCTACGCCGATCAGCTTCCCACGCGTCACCGGGGGGCGGCGGAACCACCAGATACACCGGGCCGCGCGGTTCGAACGTGAAGCCGCCAGATAGCATCCAATACGGGGCGTAATGCAGTTCCGGCGTGACGACAAACACCCGACCGCGTTCCAGAGCCGCCGTGAACCACGGTTCGTCGAGCGGCGCGTGCAGCAGATCGTGGTCCTGAAGTCCGAGGATCCGCAAATCGTCACGCCACTGGCCACGCAGTTCGTAATAACGCAATGGCCGGATGGTGGTGCTGTCGGCGATGACGACGCTCTCGGGCGGCAGCACTTTCAAGACCTGCTGCGCAAACCGATCGCCCCCGCGATAGCCGATCTTCCACGGGTGCAGAAAGTAGCGCACCTTATGGCGGTAGGGAACGTCGCGGTGTGAACCGACCGACAAGTCATAGCGATCGACGATCTCCGGCAGCGCCGCGTAAAAGAGGATCGGAAGAAGCGCGAGCGCCGCAAACGGCCGCGACCACCACCACGCGCGATCGAAGATTCGGTCGGCGCCGATCGCGATCAGCACCGCGATTAGCACCGTGCTAACGGTGAAGAACGCGAACTGATCCGGAACATCGTAGCGCAATCCCCAATAAACATGCATGAACGCAATCACGAGCAACCCGGTGTGAAACGCCGTCCGGCGACGCGCAGCCACCCAGACGCCCAGGAAAGCGACGAGCGCAATCGGCGTCGGGAAATCGAGGATGAGGCACAAGAGCCCGTTGATCAGCAGCCGGACGCTCGGCAGAAGGCGCATCACGCTCCCGCCGTATTCACCCACCAACGCCGACTTGAAAGCGGTTGCCAGCGGCACGCCCGCGAAGACCTCATTGAGCGCCAGTCCGAGGTAGAGCCCGGCGCCGGCGACCCACGCAGCAAGCGCCGCAGCGAATGCGGTCGCCGACAGCTCGCCGCGCCATAGCCAGCGCAGCGTAAGCACGCCGTAACACGCCAGCGCCAGCAGCGCGAGATTATGGTTGCTGAAGTTTAGCCCGTTCGCGAGGTACGCGAGCACCAGCCACGTGCTCTGCTTGCTCACCGAGTAGCGATAGAGCAACAGCAATTCGGCGCCGAGCAACGCGGTCGTGAGCGTGTAGACCTCAGCAGTGGTGCAGTGAAACCAGAATGCGTGCGAGACCGAGAGCGAGAGCGCCCCGGTCACGGCGGCGGCCCGATAGCGGGTCAGCAGACGCATCAGCAGATAAGCATTCGCGATCGTGAGCGCCCCAAAGACGGCGCTCACAAGATTGGTGTTGTACGCCGGCTCGCCGGGCAGCGCCTCAAACGCGATCGCCGCGACATAAAACAGCGGATGCGCCAGCGCGAGTCCGGAGTCGCCGCGTAGGTCGCGTTCCAGCGCGCGGACCTGCGCCATACCGCTGTCTTGCCAAAGCACGCCGGGCGCGACCGTGACAAGATAGAGCGCGAGCGCCGCCCCGAGCGCGGCCAGGTATTCGAGTGCGAACCGATCGCGCTTGGCGCCCAACGTTGCGTCTCTCATGGTCGCGTCACGCGCGCTGCGGCCGCCTCGCGCTCCCAGTCGCGAAGCAATGACGAAACATCCCCGCCCGAAAGCACCGTCACGCCGCGCCGTGAGTGATAGTGCAGCCCCGCGCGGCGGAGTCGTTGAAAGTCGTACGTACGTCGCGCCTGCTCGAGACACAAATGCAGATCGGGCTGAAGCACCGCGTCGAACGCGGTGCGTCTGCTCACCGTAAGCGTAATGGGCTTGGCCCAGTCCACCTCATCGCCGATCCAAATGACCATGCTGCGCAGCTTCCGCCGCTGCGTCACGCGGATCGCATTGCCATCCCGCTCCGCTGTATAGCTTGCCAACCGCTGCATGTAAGCGCGGACCGCCGCGCGTTCGACGTCAGACCGAGAAGCAGAGCTTTCCCCATCCTGCAGCTTTAGCCGAATACGCCCGCCATCCAAGCTGGCGCCCAGCCACTCGACCGGCTCGATCCACGCGGTGCAGCCGTCTTCGAGCGTGCGATAGATACGTGTCACGCGGTCCGGGGCGACGCGCCGTCGCTCGAACAGCTTCCGCATCTCAAACGCCGGCGGACGCACACCGCCATGCCCAACGCCCGGCAGTTCGATCCCCAGGATGCGGTCAGTCAGGCCGAGTTGTTCGACGCGCCGTAGCGTGTCGCGGTTGTTGCCGGCAATGCCGCCGGTCGAGCTGCGTTCATGCTTGGCGTTGAGATGATCCAGCTCGCCCCACACGGCCAGCACGTGAGTCGCGGCGACCGAAGGCAGAAAGTGATCCTTCAGATCCCACGCCGGAAAAATCAGCGATCCCGCCAGCGGCATCACCCCGGCAAACTGCTCCCCCAGCGTCGCGGCGATCGTCCACGATGTGTGCCCGCCCATCGAATACCCGGTCGCGTAGACACGATCGCTATCAACGTTGAGTCGGCGTTTGAGCGCCAGCAGAAGAATGCGATGTTCCGGTGTCTCGCTCACGCCGTCGATCCGGCGGCCCCGATAGTCGGTCGGAGCGGCGATCAAGTAGTCGTCGACGCGCGGCCCCAGAATGTGCTCCAGATACCCGATCGTCCACCGCGCGTGACCGCCTTGCCCGTGCAGTCCGTAGATCAGCGGCCACGGTTCCGCTGCGTCATACCCCGCCGGAATGCGCAGCACACACTCTCGCGAGTCGTCGTCGGGTAGAGCAATCTGAATCGTCCGCCGCCCCGGGGCGTAGTCCGGCCGCGTCGGCGCCGAGGGCAGCCATTGCGCGAGCCGCGACCAACGGAACTCCGGATCAGCCGCGATTCGCTTTGCGAGCGCCGCCCGCTTGCCAAAATCCGGCTCTGAAAAATAGCGGCGGAGGTCTTCGCGAATACCCTCGCTCGCCGCGGCCGTTGTGGCGACACAAAGCATCAAAAGACACAGTTTCACAGCTTGCGGCGCCACCGCGCGACAAGAGCGTACAACGTAACGCGGCGCGCCGCGCAGTGTTGATGCAAGACGATCGTTATGATGGTCGCAACGGCACATAGGCTCAGTGGCCGCGGTGTCGGGCCGCCGCCCAGCCCTCTCAGGGATCAGTCAGGACACACGGAAATGCAGTCGAGTGACGCACAATCCGAGCACGTGTCGCCATCCTCCAGCGACGATACCGTCGTCGCCCGCCGCGATGATAATGGAAATGCCATGCTCGGCGCCCCGACCGACATCGCCGGGTATCGCATCGTCAAGGAGATCCACCGCGGCGGCCAGGGGGTGGTCTATCAGGCCGTACACGAAGGCACCAAGCGGCGGGTCGCGGTCAAGGTCATGCGCGAAGGACCCTTCGCGAGCAAGGCCGACCAGGCTAGGTTCGAACGCGAGGTGCAGGTGTTGGGGCACCTCAACCACCCCGGCATCGTCAGCATCTACGACACCGGCGTAGCGAACGGATCGCACTACTTCGTCATGGATTACATCAGCGGACAGCCGCTCGATGTCTATCTCCAGATGCGGCGGATGAACAGCCGCGAGGTCTTGGAGCTGTTCGCGAGCATCTGCGAGGCCGTGCACGCCGCCCACTTGCAGGGTGTGATCCATCGCGATCTCAAGCCCGGCAACATCCGCGTCGACAGCGACGGCGCGCCCCACGTCCTCGATTTCGGTCTGGCGAAGTCGGGATTGCCCGAGCCCGGCTCGAGCGCGATGACCGTGACCGGCCAGTTTATGGGTTCGCTGCCATGGGCCAGTCCCGAGCAGGCCGAAGCCCAACCCGGCCGCATCGACGTCCGCTCCGATGTCTACTCCCTCGGCGTCATTGCCTACCAGATGCTGGCGGATCGCTTCCCCTACGACGTCACCGGATCGATGCGTGAAGTGCTCGAGAACATCCTCAACGCCGAGCCGCAGCGGCCAAGCCTGCTGCGCCGCGACATCAACGACGAAGTCGACACGATCGTGCTCAAGTGTCTCCAGAAAGACCGCGAACGCCGCTATCAAAGCGCCGGCGAGATCGCGCGCGACGTCCGTCGCTTTCTCAACGGCGATCCGATCGAGGCGAAACGCGATTCGTTCGGCTACGTCATGTCCAAGCACATTCGGCGGCACCGCGTCACCGTCGTCGTCGCGCTGAGCTTTGTCGCGGTCACGCTCGGCGGCCTCTTCACCGCCCTCTACTTCGCCAACCAGGCGGCCACCGAGCGCGATGCCGCGCAGCGCGCCCAACGCTACGCCGAGAGCAAGGCGACCGAGGCGGACGAAGTGCGTCTGGCCGCTGAGGCGGAGGCGAATCGCGCTCGCGCCGCCGAGCGCGAGCAGCAGCGCCTGCGGCGCCTCGCCGACGAACGCGCCGAGCAGGCCCGCGTCGCGATGATGGATGCCGAAGACGCCCGCCGCGAGGCCGAAGCCGCCCTGCGGCGAATGAGCGATCACGCCAGCTCGATGCTCGCTGAGGGGCGCGCTGCTGAAGCTGAGGGCCTGCTGCGGCAGGTCGTCGACCAGCAGCAGCGCCTCTCGGGCGAGGGATCCCCGCTGACGCAGGCCGCGATTCGCAACCTCAAGGAGCTATACATCGCCTTGGGACGCCAGGAAGAAGCAGTCGAGTGGAGCCTGCGCGAAAATCTCGCGCTACAGCGCGAGTCGTGGGGCGCCGCCGTGCCGCTCGCCCCGCACCTCGCCGCGCTCGCCACCCACCTGCGCTCTCGCGGAGCGGATGCGGCGGCCGAACCGCTGCTGCGCGAGCGCGTCGAAATCTTTCGCGCCGCGCCGCAACTGCCGGCTCGCGACTTCACGATTGCGCTGCTCGAATTGGCGGAACTTGAGCTTGAGTTAGACAAGTACGCATCCGCCGAAGCGCACGCCCGCGAAGCGCTGGACATCGCGCCGAGCGACTTCGCGCGTCTCAACGCTCGTCTCTCGCTGGGGGCCTCGCTGGTCGGGCAAGAGCGTTTGACTGAGGCTGAGCTGATGCTGCGCGCCACGCACCAACGCATTCCGCCCGCGTTTCGACAGCTTCGTGCACGGGCCGCCGCCGAATTGTGCAAGCTCTATGAGCGAACCGGCGAAGCCGGCGAGGCCCAACCGTTCTGCACCGAAGCCGCCCGCGCCGCCGATCGATCGACCGCCGCACCGGCTTCGACCACCGCGCAGCAACCACACCAAACCGGTTAGCCGGTCCGCGGGTTGTCGCGCCTTTCGACGGCGCCTATCATCGCGGCCGACCGTTGACGCGGTGCGGCGTCGCGGATCAGGTTTCGGCCGGAGATACACACCATGGCGGATGAGCCAAGCGCCCTGCGACGGGTCCTGTGGCGCGATGCGTTCCCCTTCCTGCGACTCTTTGGAACTTTCGGGCTCGCGGTGAACTTCACCCGGCTCGCATTGGCCTTTCTCGGGGTCGTCGCGCTCTACGCTGGGGGACGGGCGCTCGACAGCGTCTGGGTCGCAGGCGACGGCGGCGTCGCGCCGGGCGCGATCGCCGCTTTCGCCACGCGCAGCGCCGCCGAGTTCGAGCAGTGGCGCGTCGTCCAACAAGCCGCTTACGAAGCCGCCCGCGCCGAACGTGAAGCCGCGACCGAGCGCGGCGCCGACGCGTCGGCGGCGTTGCAATTGATCAACACGCTCGTTGATGAGCGCCTCGCGGCGCTCGACCGCGAAGAAGCGCGCGATCGCGACCTGCGTCGGATGGCTGTGCTGCGCGCCGCAGATCAGCTCAGCTTCCGCATCGCGGGCCTGCCATCAAACGAGCGCTTTGAAGGCGGAGTGGTCGATGACGAAGTCGTGTTTCTGCTCCGGGCGGCGCCGGAAGACCAGGCCGCTAACCTCACGGCGGCTTTGGCGCAGGGCGCCGCCGCCGCGCAGGTCGTAGCCCTCGAGCCGCAGGGGCCCTTCGAAACCCAACTGCTCTATCAATTGCGCTGCCTCGCCGGCGCCGTGCAGGGCGCCCTCACGCTCAACATCGGGTGGGCGGACAGCGCTTTCAGCGAACGCCCATCCCTGATCGGAAGTTTGGCGTCGGCGTACTCGGGCTGGGTCTGGCTGGTCACCGAACGACCCGTCTTCCTCTTGGTGTATGCGGTGCTCGAGTTGGCGATCTTCGCGCTCTTCGGCGTGGCGATCGCGCGGCACTGCGCCGTGTACATCGCCCGCGACGAATCAATCGGCTTCGGGGCGGCGCTGCGCTTCGCCGCCGAAAAGTGGTACGAGTGTTGCGCGGCGCCGGTCATCCCGATTGTCATCATCGTCATCGGGGCCGTCGCGATGTTCGCCGGCGGCCTGATCGGAGCCATTCCCGTCATCGGCCCCATCATCTCCGGCGCGCTGTTCATTCTGGCGATCCTCGGCGGCTTCGTCCTCGCGCTTGTCCTGGTGGGCTATGTGCTGGGCATGCCGCTCATGTGGCCGACGATCGCCGTCGAGAGTTCAGACGCCTTCGATGCTGTCGCGCACGCGTTCAGCTATGTGGGACAGCGGCTGTGGCACGTGCTCTTCTACTTCGCGTGCCTGCTGGTCTCCGGCGCACTCGGATTCTTGCTCGTGCAACTCTTGGCGACGCTCACGCTGAAGTTCACCCACGCGTTCATAGGTACGGGCTATAGCCTGTTCGGCGCGGTGAGCAGCGCTCAGACCGCGTCGTTCTCAAAGCTCGAAGCACTCTGGTTCATGCCTGCCTGGAGCGAGCTCCCCTGGCTCCCCACGCCGGGCGCCCCGCCGTTCTGGGGCGAGTTCGGCGTCGCTCCCTTGGCTTGGCACGAGTCGGTCGCGCAGTTCTTCATCGCGACCTGGGTTTTCGTGATCGTCTCCATTGTGTTGGCTTATCTGGTGAGCTTCTACTTCTGCGGCGCGACGCAGGCCTATCTCCTGCTCCGTCGCGACGTTGACGCGACCGACTACCACGAGATCTACTACGAAGACGATGAAGACGAGCCGTTGCCCTCAGAACTCACGAGCGAGAGCTCCGGAACATCGCTACCGGTCGTCAGCAACGCGCCCAGCGACCCGCCCAATGATCCGTCAGAATCGGATTCGGCTGACGATCAGAGCAAAGCCTGACCCGCAACACGGCTTCATATCCCCCCGGCACAGACACAGCGCCGGGCGGTCCCCGTGTTCCCGTCGAACCGAAAGCGGCAGGGGGTGTCCTGCCCGTGACCGCCAGGCCAACGTTTTCGCGTAAGCACACCGTCTGCCGACCGCTGTTCGCATCGGCAGGCCGACGGGCTGGGCGCCCCGCGTACGCGGCCAAAGCGGGTACTCATTCCACAGCAGTGAGGAGCCCGTCCCCAGTTCACGTCCCTGACCCTTGCTCAGAGCAACTGAGCCGGCGCCGGACGCTCTGGCACGCCAGTTGCTGAACCTCGCAATGGGCATGGTTCTTACGCTCTAGGAGGCGGCGACATGTTCTATATGGTGCTGCTGTTGATTGTGCTGTGGGTCATCATCGCACTGCGAACCGACGACGCGCTGTCAACGCGTTCCCGCGTCACACAATTGCGCTCGCTTCACGCCGACCGGCCATAAGCTCCTCGCGACCACCAACGGCTTCGCCGCGCCAGGACTATTCGGTCGGGTAGACGGCGTCGGACACGAGCGCAAGGGCGTGATACACAAACGGATGCTGATCAGGATCGACGCGTTCGCGTGAACTGAACGGTTCCCCCAGCGGGTAGAAGTAATCCACCAGCGGCTCATCGGGCGAGTACGGCTTGTCTTCAAACCGCACCACCAATCCCCGTGGATGGATCAGCACCACCTCCCCGTCATCCACTTCCGACCCCAGTTGCAGTTCCTCCGGCGCGGTCGCATAGTCCCCGGTCGGACGCACCTTCGCCAGAACGGCCCCGTTGATCGCCTCGACACCGATCAATGTCTTGTCGGCGACCGTCGGCCATGCCGGCGGAGGAGGCGGCGGCGGCGGGCCCGGATCCGGCTCCGGTTCAGGCTCCGGCTCGCGATCGGGCGGAGGCCGAACCACCACCGGCGGCGCCGGCGGCTCATACTTTTGAAACACGTTCGCGCTCGACAGGCGGCCATAGCTCTCGCTCGCGAATGCCAGCCGGCCGAGCTCTGAAGTCGGATCCGGCTCGACATGCTCGACTTCGCGCAGCTCAGGCAGCACGAGCGCTGTGGCGGTGAAGTCGATATTGAGCATCGGCCCGTCGGGCGCGCGAGCCGGGGCGCCGCGCCCTCCGCGACGTGACTCCTGCGCCACGGTGATGCGCATCCGCGGAATGCGCGTGCGGTAAGGCTGCTCGTAAAACGACTGCAGAAAACGGGCCAATTGCTTGTTCAAGCCCTCCGTCTCGACGCGAATGCTGACCTCTTCGAACGGCGGCAACTGTTTCTGCGGCTTCCCGTACAGGTAGTGTCGCTGGACCGTCGCCGGACGCAGTTGCGGTTCGCGAAAGCCGGCCTGCGTCAGCAAGTCGAACAGATCCTGGCGGAAGTCTGACTGCGCGGTTTGCAGGTCCACACCGAGCGTTTGGGCGGTTGCGGAGCGCCACTGCTCGATCAGTTCTTCCTCGCGCTGCACATACATGCGAAGCTCGCCGCGCTCTTTGCGGGCGTCAGCCACGTCGCTGAGCAGCTCCTGGTAGGGGGCGTAGATGAAGCTGCGAAAGCCCTGATAGCCGATGAGCGCGACGACCGCGCCGCCGACCATAATCGCCAGAATCCGCTCGCGACTGCTCATCCACGCAGCTCCTTCGATCGACGTCGTTCGGCCTGCTCGATTTCCGTGCGCGCGTTGGCGAGGTCGAGCCGCACGATGTCGATGCGTGTTTCGCCCGCAAAGCCCGGCACGTCGCTTTCCGGAACCCATCCGAACGGCTGCACCGAGAAGACCGGCTTGCCGTGGCGGGTATACGCGTTGAGCGCTTGCTCGAGCCGGGTCAGGTCCTCATTCGACCGCGCCGCCACATCCACGACCATCCCGCCAGACTTCGCGTCAAACGTAATGCTCTGCACCAGAATATGCTCGCCGACATTAAAGCTGGGCCCGTCTTCGCCTTCAGGTTGCGCGATGAGCTGCGTAATCGCCAGCAGGTCGTCGATCCAGACCGGGTCGGGCATCTCCTGAATGCGTTGCACCTGCGCGTCGATGCGCTTGAGCTCGGCCTGACGCTGCCGCAACTGGCTGTTCTCACGCTTGATCGCGGCCAAGTCGCTCGCCTGTTGACGCCACTCGACGATGCCGGCCGCCGCCGCCCCAATCGCCGCCGTCCCCACGGCAACACCCACCAGACGCGCCCGACGCTTGAGCTTGGCCCCGCGCGGCGTGGGCTTCTTGGGGTTGAGAAAGTCAACCGCCAACTCCCCGTCGCGACTCAACCCCCACGCCAATCCGAGCACGGCGGAAAACGCCCGCAATTGCCGACCGTCTTCCGGCAGCAACGCCAGCGATTCGGTCGGGTCATACACCTCGCAGGGAATGCCGAACCGCTCTTCAAGCGCCTCCAGCAGCGGCGGCTCAGCGTTCGTACCGCCGGCCACGATAATACGCGAGACAGTGGCGTCCGCGTCCGCAGCGCGCTGCATTTGCAGCGTACGCGTCACTTCAACCACAAGCTGCCGAACCGCCTGATCAAGCTGCGCTTCATAGTCCGAACCGACCAGCCGCAGCGTGTCATGCTCGGCATCGGCGTCATCCCCCGCGTCATCGCCCGCATCCACTCGTGGTCGCGGAAGATCAACCGTCGCCACGCGCGAGAACGTCAGCACGCCGTCGTGGATCACATCCAGCTCGGTGACCTGCGGCCCCACATCCACCAGCAGCACACACTGATCCTCGGCCGACGGCAACTTGCTGACGCTCACAAGGTTCGCGTACGGACGCAAGCCGATGCGCGTCGGCGTGAGCCCCGCGGCGTGACAGACCTCTTCGATTCGTTTGAGCCCTTCGCGGCGCGTGCCCGCCAGCATCACTTCCGTCACCGCCCCGTTCGCGTCGCGCTGCGTCGGAAGAAAGTCGATCGCCGCCGCTTCCGCAGGAAAGGGCAACTCCCGCAGCGCCTGAAACTGCACCGCCGCCGCCAGGTCGTCCATCGGCGTCGGCGGAAGCTTCATGCGGTTTATGACCGCTTTGTCGCGGGGAACATCAACGATCACCCGCCGGTGACGCCACCCATGTCGCTTGATCACACGACCGATGAATCCGCCCAACGCCTGCGGGTCTTCATGATCGACGTCGTCGGGAACGCGGTAGGAATGCGCATCTTCGAGCGCCATGCTCGCGCCGACTTTCGCCACCACGAGCCGCAACGACCAGGCATCCCAATCCGCACACAATACACGACGTGACAGCACGCTGATTCTCCAAACACCACCAGCCGCACGCGCGGCGCGCGGTCAACCGCTCGAGGCGCGACATCCGCTCAATAGGTTGTACGACGCATCGCGAGCGCAGTGGCGCCCGCCAACACGCTATTCCAGCGCCGCCGCCCCTTCCGGCAACTCGCGGTCGACCGGCCAGGCGAAACCGAGCGGCGTCAAGTCGCGATAATAGCGCACTTGCGCAACGGGGCCCAGCATCTCCACCATCCACTCATAACGCCGAAACACACGCACATGATCCGCGTAGCCCAATACCTCCACGCGCTGCTGAAACGCTTTCGCCGTCAGATACGGCGCAATGCGCCGGAATGTCGCCGGGGTAATCAGTTCCTGCATCAGCGGCCACGCGATCGTTTGGTGGCAGATTTCGCAGCCTTCGACGGTCGCCGTCCCACGACCGGCGATGATCGCGCTCAACGCATCCTCCGTCATCCCCGGAATCGTGCGCAACACTCGTCGAGAAGCGGTGTTCAAATTGATGAGCCCCTCGGTGTACTGCGACTGCTGACTCACTTCGCGCAGCGTGAAGCGATCGAGCACGTGCGGCAACTCTTCAATCGTCACCGGGCTGTTCGCCAGCGCCTGCGGCAACGGCGGCTCGATCTCAAAATCATCGTCCT
This sequence comes from uncultured Planctomycetales bacterium, assembly GCA_964563855.1. GTDB lineage: Bacteria > Planctomycetota > Phycisphaerae > UBA1845 > Fen-1342 > JAFGRR01. Next base: position 44,358 of record CAZLYU010000024.1, read on the forward strand.
CCAGTAATGCTTCCGCCTCACCATCACCTTCGTCTTCCTCAGGAGGGCTCGCGTTGGGGTCTTCGAAAGTGGCTTCCGCAACGTAGACGTCGCCGATGCTGTTCATGATCTCCAGCGTGCCGCGGTCGTTGGCGAGGTTCTGCAGAAACTGCAGCGTCGCCAGGCTGATCGGCGACACCTGCTCGTCTTGGGCGAGCTGCGCCTGCCACTGCGCAATCTGCGCTTGAACCGCCTGCTGACCTGCCAGCAAGTTGAAACGCGGTTTGTTGTCGAGCGCTACCTCCGGCTCGCGCGACCATACCGTGATAAACGGCGCCAGACCGTGATTCAGCACACCGTCCGCGTTGTCGTACTCCGGGAACGAGAGGTCGCCGTCGTCTTCATTGCGGTCAAGGATGCCGTTGCGATTGACATCTTCGCCCCACAGCACCGCGGCGCTGAAGCCCTTGACGAGCAACAGCTCTTCAACGCTGTCGAGCGGTCCGTTCTTGGCTTGGTAGGGGGGCTCTAGCTGCCCGTAGTATTCGCTCTCCGCGCCGCCTTCACGCGGATCGTCGTCTTCGTCGAGCCAGTCGAGCAGGGCCGCCGTGAGCTCCAGCCCATTCTCCAATCCCAAATCGATCAGCAACGGCGAGAGCAGCGCCTGCAACTGCGCCGGCTCCGCGGGGTCGATGATGTTGATGTTCAGCTTGCTCGACTCCGGCGTCAGGCCGAAGCGGATGCGGTCTTCGTCATCGAGCTGATTCAGGACCGGCGAAACCACGGAGTAACGCCACGCGTCGGAGCGCTTCTGCATGCCAGCCAGCGCTTCCGGCCGCGTGCGCGCCTCACGAACCGGATCGTTCTCGCGCGTAAAGTCGCTGGCGAACACCAGTTGATGTCGAAAACGATCCGGCGCGTGCCGCCAAACGTTGTGATCGTGACGCGCGGTGTTGCGTCGCAACGTCGCGATGGTTTCTTCAAACCCCGACTCGGCCGCGAGCCGCGCCTGTTGCCCATCAACGAACGCAATCGTGCCGCGCGTCTCCGCGTTCACGAAGAACAAGAACCCCGCCACCGCCAACGCCAGAAACCCGACTAGCACCAGCACGGCCGGCAGAATGACGCCCCGCGATTTGTGAAATCGAGCCCAACTCACGGCGAGAGCCCCGGCGCAAATTGTTCCGACAATTGCTGCCCCATCCGCTGCATCCGGCTCCCGTAGAAGCGGTCGGCCGCCGGCAGTCGCACGATCATGCTGTAGCGCTCGTCCTGCGGCACATCGGGACCCAGCGGATATTCTTCCAGCGGCCACTCGTCGAGATCGCGATCCTCCCACTCGTCAAACGAGATCGGCTCATACGCTAGCGTGATCTGGATCATCTGCGGCAGGGAGTTGCCGGCGGTCAGATCCCACGTCGTGGTCCACTCCACCCCGTCAAAGTAGCGATACTCCAGATACTTGATCTCGGGCGCCCACGGCGTGTCGCGCACGGCGAGCGGGTCTTCCTCCTCCACCACCGTTTGGCCCAGCGTATCCATCTCGGTGCGCAGAATGCCGAAGTTCAGCGGGTCGCCGTTCGGATCCTGCTGGTCGTCGCGATAGTCGAGCCGGTAGCTGAGCATGCGAATGTCGTGCGCGCCCGGCGGGGGGGGCTCAAACTCGTCCCGAAAACCGTAGTCCCGTTCGCGCGGCAGGGTGGTCGTGAGAAACGTGATGGAGCGCCGATCACCGACCAGCCGTTGCTGTCCCTGCGGAAAGCGAATCTGCTCGGCGCCGAGCACGCCGCGCAACTCCTCGCTCATGCGTCCCAGCACCATGCGGGCGACCGCGGTGCGATCCACTTCGTCTTCCACGATCCCTCTGACGCGCAGCGTCTGCCAGAAGAACGTCGCCATCATGCCCAGCAAAATCGCCATGATCGCTACCGCGATGATGACCTCCAGCAGCGTCAGTCCCCGGCGCAGAGCTGTGTTTCTCGCGGTGCGTGCAAACATGGCGCTAGCGGCTTCCGCTGTTGCGCAGTTGAATCATCTCTTCGATCTGATTGCGAATCTCGTCATCAGCGCCGCCCTCGCCGCTCGAAGCGTTGTCGCGTGGATTGCGATTGCCGTCCCCCGACGCGGGCGGCCCGTTGTTGTTCCCGGTGCGATCGTTCCGTCCGGGGCGGGTGGGCGTCCGCGATCCGCCCCCTTGCCGGTTGATCTGGTCGAGGATCTGATCACGCAATCCGTCGGCGCCGGGAATGCCCTCCGGCAGATTGCCGGGCAAACCCTCGAGACCCGGGATGCCCCCGGGCACGGCGCTGGGGTCGATGCCGAATTGGGTCATCATCTGCTGCAACTGCCCCATGTCGAGCTGCTGGCCGTTGGTTCCCGACAGTCCGCCGGCCGCGAGCGTCTGCATGAGCGGCAAGATGTCCGCCATCATGGTCATCATCGTTTCCGGGTCACGCGTGAGCTCGTCGATCAGCTCTTGCGGATTCACATTCTCAGGATCGAGATTGGGCATCAGTTCCTGAAGCTGCGCAATCTGCTCCTCGGCCATGCCGTAGTCGCGTTCCAGGTCAATCTGCGTCGGCGCAGCCTTCAGCATCCGCACCTGCCGCACGACACGCGCGTCCGAGATATCGTCCGGACGCAGCGGATCGTCTTGGTACAGGATTTCGAGCGAAATCTCGAAGACCGGGGCCGCCGGGTCATCCTCGATTTCGTTGTCGACCGGCGCTTCCTGATCGATCAGCGGCTCGATCTCCAGTCGCCAAAACCATCGCGGATATTGATCGCCAAAATCATCCTCGCGCGTTTGCTCGTCGAACACCTGCTGCTGCAGCGCCAGGTCGAGCTCGAGCCGCGCGGCAAGCCGATCCGCGAGCATGCTGCCTTGCAGTAGTTCTTCACCAACGATCGCGTTCCGCACCCCGCCGCGCAACTGCGCGCCAATCATCGCCAGCGAAGCGACCAGAATCGTCATCGCGACAATGACTTCGAGCAGCAGGGCGCCGCGTCGACTTGCAAAACGGTCGTGCATGACTTGCTGCCTTTCGAAACGCGTCGACGCGCTGATCCCCGGCCGCTGACGACTGGCGCCCAATCGTACAATCCGCGTCATCCCCACCCGGGGTTCTCGTCGTCGGCCATGAACTCACGCTCAAAATCAATCAGCAACTCGCGCTCTTCCTCGAGCTCATCTTCCGGAATCGGATCGGGACGAAACACCTCGCTCTCATCCAAAGACGCGATTTGCTCATTCACGTGCAACCGGCCAAGCCGACCATCCAGCGTCAGTTCCACGCCGATGCCGCGCGTGTTTCGCAGCGTCCAACGCAGCGAGTTGCTCGTACCGGTCGGCGTGAACTCCACGATCAGCGGATCGAGCAGCTCGATGATCGGCGTCGGCTCAGCCAACACCTCTTCATCGTCCCACTCTTCATACACTTCATCGTCTTCGTCGGATTCAAGCGGCGGCGGGCCGTCGGGCAACTCGATGAACTCGTCGACCCACACGTCCTGGAAAACGCCCGCATACGTCGCCCACGGCTCGCGCACCGGAACGAACATGTCGGGCGCGTCGATCGGATCCACCTGTCGACGCACTTCGATCTCACCGTCACGCCGGAACAGCATCTGATAACGATGACCGCTGTTCATCGCTTCGGCCCGCGCCATCGCGATGATCGCTCGCTGCCGCTTCACCGCCTCCGGCAGTTGCTGGCTCAGGCTGAAGCCCTCGAGCCGCGGCACCGTGGTCAGCACCAGCACACCAAGCAAGGCGACCACCAGCAACAGTTCGAGCAGCGAGAGCGCCCGCCGGGAGCGCCGATGACGGCTCAAAATTGCAGGCGAAGCTCGCATGGCGGGGGGCGCCCCTTACGCCCGGCGGCGTGGCGGGTCGACGGTGACTACTCTTCCCAGTTCGTAATGTCGTCGTCGGTGCCCCACTCGCCGTCGGGACCGTTGCTGCCGAGGTCGTAGGTGTTCTCGTTGTTTTCGCCGGGGTACTCGTAATACCAGTCGTTGCCCCACGGATCCTGCATGTCCTTGCTTTGCAGCAGCGGCTCCCGCCACTTCTTCTGCAGCTCTTCGTCTTCAGGACCCTGCACCAGCATCACCAGCTCGTCCGGATACGCACCCATCGTCGCGCGATAGGTGTCGAGCGTCGTCGCCAGCGAACCTGTCACCGCCGCATTCGCCGCATCGACCTTCACTTGCTCGCCGACGCCGAAGAACCGCGGCGCGACCAGCGCAGCAAGAATCCCCAGAATCACCACCACCATCAGAACTTCAAGCAGACTGAAACCGCGTCGGCGGCGTACAGGACGTTGAACGGCTTGCATCGAAAGGCTCCTTGCAGACAACGGCGCGCGGGCTACCGACCCAACCCAGACGTCGCCATGGACATAATCGGCAGCAGCAACGCCACCGCGATGAACAACACCATACCCGCCGACACGAACAGCAGCAGCGGCTCGAGCAGGCGCATGAACATGTCGATCTGACGCGCCGTGCGCGCCTCTTGCGTATTCGCCACCTCCACCAGCGTCTTGTCCAGCGTGTTGCTTTCTTCAGCAACCGCAATCATGTCGACGATCGCCGGCGGGAACAGCTTGCTCTCCTCCAGAGGCTGTGTCAGCGCTTCGCCGTGGCGTACGTTTTCGGCGGCGTTATGGATCGCCTCGGCCAAAATGTCGTTTCCAGCCGACGCCTTGGCGATCTCCAGCGACTGAATGATCGGGATCCCGTTCGCCAGCAGCGTCCCCAAAATGCGGCAGAAGCGGCACAGCGAGATCATCGTGTAAATCGGCCCAATGCCCGGCGTCTTGAGCTGCAGCACCGCCACCGTCCGCGCTCCAACAGCACTCTGGAAGAAGCTGTAAACCGCCAACACAACCACCAGCGCCACCCCCGCGATGACCAGAAACTGCGACGTGAGCAGATCGGCCACCCAAAACACCAGCAGCGTCGGCCACGGCTTGTCCGCGTTCACCAGCATCGGCTCGATCTTCGGCACCACGAACGTCATGATCACCGTGACCGCAATCAACATCACCGAGAACAGCACCGCAGGGTAAATCAGCGCCCCAATAAATTTATTCCGCACTTCGTCCTGACGAACGACGAATTCGGACAACCGCGTCAGCACGTCTTCGAGAAAACCGCCGCGCTCGCCCGCCCGCACCATCGCGCAGTGCAGCTTCGGAAACGCGTTGCCGTGCTTCTCCATCGAGTCGGCTAAACTGTCCCCGCCCGCCACGTCTTCGTGCACCTCACGCAGCACCCGCGACAACGCCGGCGTCGTGCTCTGCTTCGACAGCACGCTCAGCGCCCGCAGCATCGGCACGCCCGCGTTCAGCAGATCCGCCAGCTGCTCGTAAATCACCCCGACTTTCGAAACGCTGACCTTCTTCGCCTTACCCGTAAAGAACGACGGCCCGTCCGTGTTGACCTCGTTCAGCTCGACCGGCAGCAGCCGCTTCTCGTCGAGCATGCGCACCGCCCCCGCCGACGTGTCGGCGACCAGCGTCCCGCGGACTTGCTCTCCCGTATGATTTCGCGCCCGATACGCGAAGGTTGGCATGCGAGCGTCCTACGCTAAACTGCAAATGACCGGCGACGCAGGAACATCCCGCGCCGCGCCCTTATACCCAGAATTTAACCGTCCGGATGCGGCCCCGTTCGCCTGTGGCTTGAGGTCTCGCTGTCCGCCGTTAGATTATTAGGCAACATGGCTCAGCGGCCAACCCGCCCCAGCCCGCGCGCTGCGCGTCGGCGGGCGCCGTTTTCGAGCCTCTATCAAGGATCGCATGGCAGAAGAACCATCCCGAAAACGTAGCCGCGGCGGTCGCCGCGGCCGTGGTCGTCGTGCCGGCGGCGGCGATGCCGCCGCCGAAACCAAGCCCGTCGACGCAACGCCGACGTCCACGCCTGATTACGACGAGTCCTTTGTCGAGCTCGCGCCCCGCGAGGGTCCGAGCGACCGGCCGCGCAATCGACGACCCAAACGAACCCGCGCCGCCGCCAAAGACGACAAGCCCGCCGCGACCGACGAGGCGCCAAAGAAGCGCCCCACCCGCCGCCGAACGCGCAAACCGCGCGTCGACGAAGAACCGACCGAACAGACGGAGACGACCGACGATGTCGCGGCTGAGACCCCGCCGCCGCCGGACGACGAGCCCGCCGTCGCGGCGGGCGACGCATCCGCATTTGCCGCGCTCGGGCTCGAAGGCCCGGTGCTCGCCGCGCTCGAGCGTCTCGGCTGGACCACGCCGACCGATATTCAGGAAGCCCTGATCCCCCCGGCGCTCGCTGGCAAAGACTGCCTCGGTCAGGCTAAGACCGGCACGGGGAAGACCGCCGCCTTCGCGCTGCCCATGCTGCAGCGCATCAAAGCAGGGCGCCCCGTGCAAGCGCTCGTCCTCGTCCCCACTCGCGAGCTCGCTTCCCAGGTCGACGACGCCGTCAAACAGTTCAAGCATGGACAGGCTTTCAAGACCGCGTTGCTCTACGGCGGGCGGCGCCTGTCCGGTCAGGTCGCAACGCTCAGCAAAGACCCCGAGATCGTCGTCGGAACGCCCGGCCGCGTGCTCGACCTGATGGGCCGCGGAAATCTCGCGCTCAAGAACATCGAGGTCGTCATCCTCGACGAAGTCGATCGCATGCTCGACATCGGCTTCCGCGACGATATCCGCCGCATCCTCAAACAAATCACACACCCGCACCAGACGATCTTCGTCTCCGCGACTCTCGACGAGGAAATCCGCAAGCTCGCCAAGCAGTTCATGACCGATCCCCAAGAGTTCAACGTCTCCGGCGACGAACTCACGGTCGCGAACATCGAGCACGGCTTCGTTACCGTTGATCCGAAAGACAAGCTCAAGAGCCTGACCGGGTTCCTCAAGCGCGAGGCGCCGCAACTCGCGATCGTGTTCACCAACACCAAGCACTCCGCGCGACGCGTCGCCCAGCGCCTGCAGAAGGAAGGCATCAACTGCCTCGAGATCCACGGCGACCTGCAACAGCGCAAGCGCGAGCAAGTGATGAAGCAGTTCCGCTCATCAAGCATCCAGGTGCTCGTCGCCACCGACCTCGCCTCCCGCGGGCTCGACGTGATGGAGGTCTCGCACATCGTCAATTACGACGTGCCCGAAGACCCCGCCGTCTACGTCCACCGCATCGGCCGCACCGCGCGCATGGGCAAGCAGGGTTACGCCGTCACGTTCGTCACGGTCGAGCAGGGCAAGCTGCTGACCGAGATCGAGATGCTGATCAACAAGCAGTTGCCGCAGTTTGATACGCCCTGGCTTATAAACCCCGACGCCCCGCCGCCGCCACCCCCGCCGCCCGAAGTCGAGAGCACCATCACGCCGCGCCGCTACAAAGAAGCCCTGCGTCGCGATCCGATCCTCGAAGCCATCGGCCTGCGCCCGCTCCGCCGCACGCTCGGCAGCCGATTCCGCTCGCCGCGCAAACGCAAAATGAAGTAGCCGCCGCGAACGCG
>CAZLYU010000025.1:0-50519 GCA_964563855.1 uncultured Planctomycetales bacterium
CCTTGCGACCCACGCGATGCACTGCGTTCCGGGCGACCTCGCGGCGCCCGGCGCACAGCGCGACCCGCGGGACTCCGGAAAGAGGTTACCCGTCTCGGGCGACTTCGATCGCGGTCGGCAGGTCGAGCAATTTCTCGTACAGCGCCCGACCGATGACCACGGCCACGAGATCAAGCTCTCGCAGCCGCCGAATGTCATCAAGGTCGGTCACGCCGCCGCTATAGATGAGCGGCGCGGGCGTCGCGCCGGCCATCGCGCGGATGGCGTCAAGATTGGGGCCCAGCATCAGGCCGTCGCGCGAAATGTCGGTGTACACAATGTTCGCCAGCGGCCACCCGGCCACGCGATCGGCGAGCGCCAGCGCACTGATTTGCTGGTCTTGCGTCCACCCGTGCGACGCCACCTTGCCGAGCCGCGCGTCGATCCCGAGCGCGATGCGCTGGTCGAAAGCGGGCTGACGGACGAGCTGTTCGAACCAACCCCAGTCCTCCAGCGCCCGCGTGCCGATGACCACCGATCCGACGCCGGTGTCGAGCGCGGCGGCGATGTCGTCATCGGTCCGCAGTCCGCCGCCAAACTGCACGCGCAGCCCGGTGGATTCGATGATGCGGCGCACCTGATCCAGATTGACTGGGCGACCCTCGCGCGCTCCATCGAGATCGACGATTTGCACGCCGGTCGCCCCGTCGCTGGCGAAACGCTGTGCGACCGCGGTCGCATCTTCTTCGTATGCGATGACGCGGTCATAGCGGCCTTGGATTAAGCGCACACAGCGCCCGTCGTACAGGTCAATGGCTGGCAGAACGTCCATCGATGTGCGTCAGCCTCGCTGCTGGCTCGGCTAAATCGGGCTACGGCGTTGTCGGCGTCACTTCATCAAACTCGACGCCACGAATCGCCACGATCTGCACGCGGCGATTGAGCTGTTTGCCGCGTTCGCTGTCGTTTGCCGCCCGCGGGCTGTGGTCGCCGCGTCCCGCGGCCACGAGGCTCTTGGGATCCAGCCCCATCGACTGCAGCTCGCGGAAGACGCTCGCAGCGCGTTGCACGCTCAGCTCGAGGTTGTCTTTCCACCCCGACTGGCGAATCGGGTCAGAGTCGGTATGTCCCACGACCCAGATCTGGCGATCGCTGTAGCGACTGCGGAGTTCGTTCACCACTTGTTGCAGAGTATTCTTTGCGGCTGCGCTGAGCGTCGCGCGACCCGAGGCGAACAGCACATCGCTCGAGAGGCTTACGTACGCGAGGTCGTCAGTCAGCTCCGTGAACATTCCGGATTGGCGCGGCGCGCGGCTGGCGTCCTGCAACTCCGACCGCAAGCGAGACAACTCGCTCGCCTGCCGATCGCGGTTGTTCAGACAGTCGTTCAATCGCGCGAGCAAGTCGACGCGCTCATCTTCCAACTCACGATTCTGCTGCTGCAGCGCCTGGATCTGCTCATCCTTGCCATCGCTGCAACCGGTCGCCACGAGCAGCAGCACCGCCGCCGCCAGACACACTCCACACCGCATTCCTTGCATGGTGCACTCCTCGAGCGGGCGATTTGCTTGTTGCGTCATTCGCACAGAGCGATGCGAGAGTCGCCCGCTTCCCGCACCGCGCGGCGTCTCCCATGCGTTGGAGCATAAGACGCGCCCCCAACACCCGCAAGCGACGACGTTGACGCTCTGTTGGCGGCGGCGTAGGGTTTTGCACTGACGCGGTCTCCGTCCCGCTTCGCCCCCGAAAGGCTTGTCACGATGTTCAGTTTGACACGCTCTCTCCTGCTATTTGCGCTGACGACGCCGACATGGGCCGTCGACTTTCTGCCCCCCGAACCGCTGGCCAAGGCGGGTTTCGAGACGTCGTGGCGCCTGACGCTGCCGCTCGACCCCGATCAGTATCTCGTCAGCGCCTATCTCGTCGACGACCAGCTCTACTTCTGCACTCAGGATGGCTGGACGCTCGCGGTCGAGGCCAATACGGGCGTGTTGCGGTGGAACCGCCAAGTCACCGACCGCGGCTACTTCGTGGAGGCGCCGGTCCATCTCGGTGATCAAGCCATCTTCGCCACACCGGGCCGCGTCACGGCGTTTCATCGCGTGCTGGGCGACGGGATCGCGCGCCGCGAGCTCGACTTCGCTGCCGCGACCCCGCCGGTCGCCGACGGCCGGCGCTACTACCTCGCTGGCCGCGATCGCCGCCTCTACGCGTTCGATCCGAACGACCATCGCGTCGTGTGGCAAATTCTGACGCCCGGCGCCGTCGCGGGCGGTCTCGAGCTGCGCGACGGAACCCTCTACGCCGTCACAACGATCGGCCAGCTTATCGCGGTCAATGTCGACGGCGACGAGCCGCGTCTCACTTGGGCGCGCGGATCGAAAACGCCGGCTGACGTAATGGCGGGCATCGGTATTGACGACGAGCGCGTTTTTGTCGCCGGCCGCGACTGGGCGCTGTGGGCGTATCGACGCTCCGGCGGGCAAGTGCTCTGGCGTGCGCGGTTGGGTGGTCCGCTGTACGACACGCCCGTCTCTGTCGCCGACCGGGTGCTGCAGTTCTCGCCGACCGAAGGCCTCGTTGCGCTCGACTCCCTCTCCGCAGACGACATGACGCTCTATGCGTGGCGCTGGCCGACCGGACGTCAGGTGCTCACGCGTCTCGATGATCGATTGCTCGTGAAATCCATCGACGGCGTGATCGACGTTCTCGATCTCGCGACCGGCGCTTCGCTCAACAAGATCCCGGCATACGGATTCAATATCGGCGTCACTTCGGTGACCGAGCCGGTGATCTACCTGGCGGATGAGAACGGTCGCTTAGTCTGCGCGCGGCGACGCGGTGCACCGCTGCCGACACCCAGCGACTTGTTTAACGCCGTTTTGCCTGCGGACTTGCGTGACACGGTCGCCGTTCCCGATCGCACCCCTGGCGCCGGCGCCGCGCTGGATGCCGACGACGACGGTGCTGTCGATCCGCTTTCCCGACCGCAACCGCTCGGCGGCCGCTCGCGTGTAACGCGCGAACTGGTTGGAGGTGAGTAGCAGACGCGCTCCCCGATGCGAGCCGTCTGAGGGGGATGTACGCAGCGACGCGCGACGATCACCGCGCGCCCGCGTAAGATCACGGGCGGCATGAACTACGACGCAATCATCATTGGCGCGGGGGTTGCGGGCGGCGCCGCCGCGCTCTTGCTCGCTCGCCGCGGCCTGCGCGTTCTCATCGTCGACAAGCAACGCTTTCCCCGCCACAAAGCATGCGGATGCTGCCTCGGACATGCCGGCGTGGCATCGCTGCGGCGCATTGGCCTCGGCGACCTCGTACCGTCCGGCGGCGAGCACGAACTCGACCGGCTGGTCCTTCGCACGCCCCATCGCCGCGTTGAGGCGAATCTACCCGCCGGAGCGGCGCTGACCCGCGCCGAGCTGGACAGCCGCCTCATCGCCGACGCCGTGGCGGCGGGCGCCGAGTTTCGTGGCGAGAGTCCCGCGGTGGTCGGCGCGGCGAGCGATTCCGCCCGCAGTGTCGTGATTGATGGTCAGGAGTTCGCCGCGCGGGTCGTGGTGGTCGCGGCCGGACTTGGCGGGCGAACACTGCAGCAAACCGAAATCGAACACGTCGTGGTGGCGCAGGGCGCCCGCATTGGCGCGAGTGCGATCGTCGCCGCCCACGAGGCGTACCCGCCCGGAACGGTCCACATGCACGTGTCGCACGGCGGGTATGTCGGCGTGGCGGCGCTGCCCAATGCCGAGCTCAACGTCGCCGCCGCGCTCGACGTACAACAAGTGCGGCGTTTCGGCGGTCCGGCTGGGGCAACGACTGCTGTGCTGCGGTCGACCGGGGCGGCAATCCCCCCCGGACTTTCCGACGCGCGGTGGTACGGCGCCGCGCACCTGACGCAACGACGCCCGCGTTCCGCCGCGCCCCGGCTGTTCGCCGTTGGTGATGCGGCTGGCTATGTCGAGCCCTTCACCGGTGAGGGGATGACATGGGGCCTGCTGTCGGCCGAAACCGCCGCGCCGATCGTCGCAGCGGCGGCCACGCAGTGGGACGACGCGCTGGCCGTGTCATGGGAGCAGGCGCGGCGTCGGTTGCTCAGTAAGCGCATGTGGACCTGTCGCTTGCTCACCGGTGCACTTCGCCGAAGATGGACGATCGAACTCGTGGCGGCGGCGATGCAGCGGTTGCCGGCGCTCGCCCCCCTCTACTTCCGTCTGGCCAGTCCGCAACAGGTCACGCTCGGCTAGCGTGAGTTTGACAGCGGCTGGATAAGCGAACGAATGTCGGCGCTAGGCGACCGTGACGCGACGACCGCGACGACGCTTGCGATTGATGAGCTTGCGGCCGGTATGCGTCCGCATGCGCGCCCGAAAGCCCGACTTGCGCTTTCGCTTAATTTTGCTGATGCGATGCGGGTAGTGCATAGCTGCTGCCTCTCCGTCAAACTTCCATCGAGCCGCGCAGAGTAGCAAGACCGGGGCCGATCGGTCAACCGCTTTCGCTACCCGCTGTGCGGGAAGATCGCCGCGGATCGGTCGTTCACATTGCCCCCACGCCGACGTAGACTCAGCGTTCACGAGCGGTTTGAGGAAAATCGCCGTCTCGTCGCAGCCAATCGCAATCAATCGAGCTGGCGCGGTCATCGCGCCGTTCAGCCACCGCCCCCGGAGTCGTCACCGATGAGCACCGCCGCCAGCCTGCAACAGAAGGCCGTTGATATCGGCAAAATCGCCATCCGCATGACTACGTCGTCGGGTTCGGGGCACCCGTCGAGCTCGCTCTCGCTGGCGCACATCGTCGCTTATCTCATGTTCAGCAAGATGCGCTTCGACCCGACGAACCCGTGGGAGCTTGCCGGCGACCGGCTCGTGCTCTCCGAAGGCCACGCCGTCCCCATCGCCTACGCCGCGTGGATCGCGCTCGGCGGCGTGATCGGGAAAGACAAGGCGTCGGCCCGCGCCGCCACCGAGGCGGACATCGACACGCTGCGCGAGGTGGACAGCTTCTACGACGGCCACCCCAACCCGGCCGAGGGTTTCCCCTTCTTCGATGCGGCGACCGGCAGCCTTGGCATGGGCCTGAGCGTCGCCGCCGGACTTGGGCTCGCCGCCCGTCGCGACGGCACGCCGCGACGCGTTTACTGTCTGATCGGCGACGGTGAGGCGCGTGAAGGGCAGGTCTGGGAGGCGGCCGACTTCATCATCGATCATCAGCTCACCAACGTGTGCGCGGTTTTCAACGCGAACGCGCACGGTCAGGCGGCGGCCGTCTCCGATCAGCAGTCCGCCGACACATTGGTGGTGAAACTGAAGGCGTACAACTTTGAAGTGGTCGACATTGACGGGCACGACCCGAAGCAGGTCGAGCAGGCGTTCGCGAAGATCGACGGGGCCTCCAAGCCGCTCGCCATCGTCGCCCGCACGGTGAAGGGTTGGGGCTGCGCCCCCTTGCTCACCGGCAACTGGCACGGCAAGCCGTTGCCAGCCGACAAGCTCGACGAGGCCTACGCCAGCCTCGATCGCCAGGCGGAGCAAGGCGGTGGTTCGCAGCTCGCCGGTCCGAGCAAGCCGGCGTCGGCAGCGTTGAAGGTCGAGCGTGTGGACCCCAGCGAAGCACAGTGGCCGAGCTTCAACGACGCGATGGCCGCCGGCGGCTTCGGTGACGCGATCGCCAAGGGTAAGCTCGGCACACGCAAAGCCTATGGCGCTGCGTTGCTCGCCGCGGGCGAGGTGCTGCCGCAGGTGGTCGCGCTCGACGGCGACGTCAGCAACTCCACCTTCGCCAACGTCTTCGCCAAGGCCCACCCCGATCGCTTCTACGAATGCAAAATCGGCGAGCAGAACATGGTCTCCGCCGCCGCGGGGCTCTCGGCCGGCGGGATGATTCCGTTCGCCAGCACATTCGCAAAGTTTCTCTCGCGCGCGTTCGACCAAATCGAGATGGCCAACATCTCGCGGGCGAACGTGAAGCTCGTCGGCTCGCATGCGGGCGTCTCGCTCGCCGCCGACGGACCCAGCCAAATGTCGCTGCCCGACGTGGCGTTCTTTCACGCGTTTACGCAGGTGCGCGGCGACGACCGCGAGAATCCGCTGATGTGGTTCTTCCACCCGTCCGACGCCGTGAGCGCTTATGCCTGCACGCAACTGATGACGCAGGTGACGCAGATGTGCTATCTGCGGACGCATCGACCCGACATTCCGCTGCTCTACAAGCCAACCGACACGTTTACGCTGCGTGGCTTGCACGTGCTGCGCACCGGCGCCGATCTCGCGCTCGTCAGCGCTGGCTACATGGTGCATGTCGCGCTGCAAGTGGCTGATCAACTCGCCGAACAGCGCATCCGCGCGGCCGTGATCGACGCCTACTGCCTGCCGTACGAGCAGCAGCGCATGCTTGACGCGTTACGAGCGAGCGGGAAGCGCGCGTTGGTCATCGAAGACAACTACGGCGGCGGGCTGACGAGCGCAGTCGCCGAGACCGCCGCCGCCGCGGGCGAGATTCGCGTGAGCGGCGCCCGCTGCGAGCGGATCCCGAAGTCGGCGAAGACGCCGGAGGAAGCGCTCGCGTTTGTGGGGCTCAGCGTCGGCGCCATCGCAGATCAAGCCAACGCGCTGCTGCAGCGACCGTAGTCGAAGATCCTCAGCTTCCGGCGGGTTGCTCCCGCTCCCTATCTCGCAATACGCCACATGGACGCGTGCGCGGCGCCCCGCCACGCCGCCTGAGGCGACGAACTCCACCTGGCGAAAAGACAGCGGCGCCCGTCACCAAGGTGACGGACGCCGCTGCGGTCATTCAGGCGCGCCAAGCGGGGTCATGACGACCCCGCCCGGTCAGGTTTTCGAACTACTGGCAGACGCCGTCGATGATGCACGAGACAAACGCGTCGATGTCGAGCGCGTTGGTCACGCCGTCGCCGTTGGCGTCGGCCGCGGCGGTCGAGATGCCGGCGACACACTCACCGCCGCCGACGACCGCCTGCACGAAGCAGTCGATATCGAGTGCGTTCACGGCGCCGTCGTTGTTGACGTCGCAGAGATTTGCACCCGGCGCCGGCGCGGTGGGATCGCTGATCCGCTCGCGATAGATCGCCAGCCAGTAGCAGTAATCCTCAGCGTTGACGCAGTTGTCGCCGTTGTAGTCGGCGCGCTGGTCATAGCCGGCGTCGCCCGCACACATGCCAAGCTGAGCACGGAACAACGCGTAGTCCACGTCGTCGGCATCGCCGTCGCCGTCGAAGTCGCCGAGGGTCGAAGCGATCTGCCCGTTGATGGCGACGTCGTCGATGTTCCAGCCGGCAAACTGCGCCGAGCTGTCGGTCGGGCCCATGCTCCAGCGGATGTAAACGGTGGACTGGTTGTCCGCGACGGCGGAGATGTCGTACGTCACCTCGACCCAGTCCGTGTCGACCAGGTTGCCGCCGGTATGACGCCACACCTCGGTCCACGACGACCCGTCATTCGAGACTTCGATGAACGCCTGGTCGAAGATCGAGTCTTCGATGCCCAGCCAGCGCTGGAACGAGAGTTCAGCGCCAGTCACCGACGAGCAGTCGAGCGCCGTGGTGGTCAGGAACGTGGCCGGCAGCGACGGGGCGTAACGCCCATTCAGGTTGTAGCCGTAGACGTTCTGGCCGGTGAAGCCGCCAGTCGGATCCTGGAACTGACCCTGCGGCACACCAAACTCCCAGTCGCCTTCGGTGGTCCAACCCGGATTGCTATCCAGCGGGAACCAGATCACGCGGCTCACGCCGCCCACCGTCACCGAACCCGTCGCCACCGCCGAGTCGAAGCCGCCGTTGCTCGTGAGATACGAGAACGCGTCCTCTCCGGTGTAGCCGAAGTTCGGGACGTAACGCACCGAGGGGCCGCTCAGCGTGTACGGCAGCATGGCGTCGGTGATCAACTCGGCGGTCGCGGAATCACGCAGCACACCGTCGGTCGGCAGAGCGGTGATGATGTACGACAGCGGCAGGCCCTGCGGGTCCGACCCGCTCAAGGCGATGTCGGCCCAGCCGAACTTCACGAGGCTCGCAAAGACGTCGAACGCCTTCGGCGAGTTCTCCGAGAAGACGCGGATGTCATCGACGAAGAAATCGTCGATGCTCGGGCTCGAGCCGTCGATCGAGAACCGCAGCTTGAGGCCGGCGTGCGTCGCGTCCGCCGGGAGCTCAAAGCTCGCGAACTCAAAGACGGTCATGTCCGGACCATCACCGGGGTAACGGGCGATCTCGATCCACGTGGCGGCGTCATTGAGGTACTCGACCACGAGGTCTTCGCCAGACTCGGGGCTGTCGCCGTCGCCGGTTCGCTGCCAGAAGAACTCCAGTGTCAGCGCACTGATGTTCGACGCATTGATCGGGAAGGTTTCGACGATGTCGCGGTCACCCGGATCACCGTTGAGCCGCAACGCGTACGGCGCGCTCGGCTCACCGATGCCAACGTCGTCGACCGTCGCGTCGATGACGACCGACCAGTGCAGCGGATTCAGCGTCGTGCTCGGGAAGTCGTCAAAGAACGGCACGCTTAGCACCGGCTCGACGAAGATCGACACGGTCGCGGTGTTTGACGTGAACTGACCGTCGAACGCCTCGAACGTAAACGCGTCCGGACCGGAGAAACCGTCGACCGACGTGTACTCGACCTGGTTCGCCGCCAGCGTGTAAGGCAGATCGCCCGGCATGATCACACCCGCCGCCGGATCGACGAGCATGCCGCCGGTCGGAAGCGAGGTGATCGTGTAGCTGAGCGCATTCGGGTCGTTGTCCTCGGCTTCCAGCGTGATCAGCGTTGCGATGCCCTGCGGGACATCGAGCGACTGATCGCTGGCGACCGGGGCGTCGCCGTTCGAGATCAGCACGTCATCGACAAACCAATCATCGAACGCGCCCGACGTTCCGCTCGAGCGAATCCGCAAACGGAAGCTGCCGTGCAGCGCATCGGCGGGCAACAACTGCGAGACCTCGGTGTAGGTCGTCATGTCGGGGCCGTCTCCAGCCCATTCATCGAGCACGACCCACAGGCCGTTCGCGTCGAGGTACTCGATCCAGAGGTTGTCACCGGAGTCGGGGCTCTCGCCGTCGCCGGTACGCTGATACGCGTAGCGCAGCCGAACCGCCGGCTCGCCGCTCAGGTCGATGAGCTGCGAAACGATTCGGTCGCCGCCCGACGGCTCGCCGTTGAAGCGGGCCGAGTTCGGCGGCGAGGGCTCGTTGATGCCGACGCCATCGATCGTGGCGCCGATGACGGTCGACCAGATGCCGGCGTCAAACGTCGTGGTGACGAACTCATCCACGACCGGAATCGTCAGTACCGGGCTGACCTGCACGTCGATGTCAGCCACGTTCGAGAGACCGGCGTCGGGCGGGGCGCCGCCGTCGTCCACCTGGAACGAGAAGGTGTCAACACCCAGGAAGTTGGGGTCGGGGGTGTACTCGACGCTCTTGCCGCCGTTGACCAACGCGTACGGCAGATCGCCGGGCATGATGACGGCGCTGTTGCCGGCGTCGCGCAGCTCAAACTGCGGAAGCGCGGTGATCAGGTATGTCAGAGCGCCCGGCGGATTGGGGAGCCCATCGTCGGAAGCGAGCAGGTCGATCGTCACCGAACGGCCCTGGCCGACCTCGACGGTGCGACCCGCGGCGCTCGGGGCCCGCGGACCGCAATCGCCGTATTCCGACAGGTCGCTCTGGAAGTAATCGATCGGGACGCCGCCGCCGGCCGAGAGACCGGTGATGCCGTCGCTCGCGGCCACGTTCAGCCATGCGACCTGAATGCGGCCGTCGTAGTAGAGTTCGATCTGGAAGGTGTTGCTGTTGCCGGCGCCGTCTTCGGGCACGTTCTGCCAAGTCACCGCAATGCGGTCGGCGAGCGCCTTATAGCTCACCGTGCCGCCCTCATCCGGGGCCAGGTCATCGAACAGGGCCGAGATGCGCGGCTGATCGAAGTGGTCTTCGATCGTTTCGCTGCTGTCCGTGTCGGAATCGCCCAGCGTGATGTAGCCGTTCGAGCCGACGAAGATCGAGTTGTACGCCTGACCGTAGAGCAGCACCTGCTGACCCGCGGGCAGGAAGATTTCTTCCGACGACGAGTCGCCCAAGTTAATCGGCGTACCACCAGCCGGGTCGGTCGGCAGCACGAGCGTCTCGTAGGCACACACGCTGTAGAAGTCGATCGTGCCGTTCGGGGCCCACAGCAGCGCCCAGTTCTGCAGATCGAACGCGGTGTGCACTTCGGTGAAGTAGTCCGGAATGTCCGGCGTGGTGAAGTCGAAGCAGGCGCCGCTGTTGTCGGCGATGGTCACGTTGCCAGCCTGATCTTCGACCTCGACCTCGTAGAAGTACGTGGTCTCGTCGACCAACCCCGAGAGGCTGAGCGCGTGCACCGTGTTGAACACCGGCAGGCTGACCTCCGCAGCGAGAGCGCCGCAGGCCGTGCCGTAGCGCACCGTCGCGCGCGACAGCTCATCGGTCTCGAAGGTGATGGTCGCGCTGCGCGGATCAACATCGATCGCGGCGACGTTCGAAACGATCGGCGACGTGCAGTCGATCACCGCGGTGTCCGTGACCGAAACGTTGAAGTTGCCGAAGCCGTCGTCGGCGTCGATGTAGGTGACGGTGATGTCGTCGCCTTCAAACGCCAGCAGCGTACCGAGCGCGTCGACCTGATCGATCGAAATGGTTGCCTGGAAGTTCGCGGTCTGCGGCTCGGTTTCGATCAGCGTCAGCGTTTCGCCGGCGGCTTCCGACGTCGAGGCGATGTTGACGTCGACCGTGTCGATGACGGTGTCATCGGTATTGAGGTCGCAGTCGGTGACCGACACGCGGATCAAGCCGTCACACGCGTACTTGACGCGGTCGAGCTCGACGAAGCCGACGGTGCTGCACTGAATCAGCTGCGGGGTGGCGACGAGCGAGAAGTGCTGCGGGCCATCCGGCACGCTCGTGCCACGGACCTGAATGAGATAGGCGCCAGGCGCCGCATTCGGAATGTAGACCTGCTCGAGGTTGTCGAGCGTATTGGGCTTGTCGCGCACGGCGAGAGCCGTCGGGTTGTTAGGGTCGAGCGTCCACGGGAAGTAGGTCGTGCCGCCCGGACCGATGACCGTGAGGTCGAGGTTGTTCACCAGCGTCGGAATCGCATTGAACCCGGCCGGCGGATCGTCCCACGCCATCGTCACCTTCACTTCGGTGTCGGTCGGACCGGCAAACACCAGGAACTGCACCAGGCCGTCCTGCGCCACTTCCTCTTCCAGGAAGTTGCCCGCCCGCATCAGGTCAATCGCCGGCACAATCCGCACCGAGCCATAGCCACGGCGATAGTCAGGTCCGGGGAATTCGGCGTCGTCTTCAGCGGTATGACAGAAGACCGCCTTGGCCATCGAGTTGCGGAAGTCGGGCTCGCCGGGGTAGTTGGCGCGGTAGTCCTGCATGAGCAGCGCCAGCAGACCCGCGACCGTCGGCGTCGACATCGACGTGCCGCACTTGCTGGTGTAGGCCATGTCGCTCGCACTGCCGGCGGACGTGATGCCGCCGTCGCCGCCGCTCTGGCAACCCGGACCCGAGAAGTCGGGCTTCATGCGGCCGTCATCGGTCGGGCCCCAGCTCGAGAAGCTGGTCATGCTGTCGTCGTTGGCGTTGAGTGCGCCGATGGAGAGGTGGTTCTTGGCGCCCGACGGCGGGGCGACCTTGCGATAGCCGCCGTTGCCGAGTGTGCAGTTGCTGCTGCCGCGCTCGTTGCCGCCAGCCCAGACGACGCGGTGCGGGGCGCCGAGGGCGCTGCCGCGGACGATGGAGTCGATCAGCGCCGAGGTGGTGCCGTAATCGCCCTGCCAGGCGCAGTCGAAGCCGTTGCGGGAGACGTTCGAGCCAATCGAGTTGGTCGAGATGTCCGAGCCGAAGTTGTTCACCGAGTCGGTGTAGTCGGCCAGAATGTCGCCGGGATCGGTGTAGAGGAAACCGGCCTGCAGGCCGCCGGGGACCTCGAAGCCGTACGAGTCGATCATGACGCCCGGGGCCATGCCGCGGTGCGTGGGGTTCGCGATGCCGGCGCCGCCGACCGTCCCCGCGACGTGGGTCGCGTGATCGGATACGCCGTCGCTGTCGCCGATACGGGCGCGATTTTCAAAATCGAGGTGCGTCGCGCGGATGGTCCCGCCGTCGTACACCTGCACGCGGACGCCAGCGCCGTCGAGGTTGTAAGGCGGAGCCTGCGCGAGCTCGGCGCCGGTGATCTGGCGATTCTCAAAATTGAGCTCTTCTAGCGCGGGAAGCGGTGGCTCGATCCACTGCACTTCCGATTCGGCCGCGAGCGTCAGAATCGTCTGATAAGGCAGCTCGACGACCAAGGCGTTGATCGGGGCCAGTTCCGATCGAACGGTGGCGCCGAGGCGACGGGCGAGGTCGACGCCGCGCGCGAGCGCGACATCGCGGTGGAATACGACGTAAGCCGCGACCAGCGGATCCTCATCGGGCGCGACAGGCGCCGGCCCCAGATCCGGGTCGACGGCCTCGGAGAGAACCGCCCAGGGGACGATTTCGCCGCGGGCCAGCACGGGATGCAGCTTCCAATCGACGCGAATGTCGGCGACGGCTCGCAAGCCGGTCGACTCGAGGACCTCGGCCGAGGCCACAGCGCCGCCGACCGCCGCGAAGTACGCATGATCCCCGAGGTATGTAAGGAGCTGCACGCCGTTGGCGTTCAGGTCGGCGCGGGCTTGCGCGGAGACCGGACCTTCGAATCGAACGACGACGCGCTCGACGGTGTCGCCGGATTTCTGCGTGAATTGCACGAGTCGCCGCGCCGCGTCCGCCTGATCAGCGAGTGATCCGTCGGGCCCGGTTGATCGCCACTGCACAGCAGACGCCGTTGTGGCGATCGCCACGGCGCTGGCTAGTACACACGCCAAGAGTCGATTGGGGTTGGTTACCACGCGAAAATTCCTCCGTGGTTCGTGAATGCACTACGCGTCGAGATGAAGGTTTGGGCTTTTGGCGCAGAACAGCGCCGTGGCCGTCAGGCCCTCCGTCCTTACAAGCCTCGCATTGTGCGCGATGAGCGGTAGCGATTGCAACGGCGAAGTTCAGCAAAAGCCACGAGTTATAGGACTAAACCTCATAACCTGCCGCTTTTCACACCCCTGCGCTGTCATCGCCCCACTGCTGAACGTTAACGCCTGACCGACGCAGTGCGGCGACAAAGCGTTCATCCGCTCGCGCATCGGTGAGCACCAAGTCCACTTCACTCTGATCGGCCAGTTGCACCGCGCCCCGGACGCCGAGTTTGCTGAAGTCGACCATCAGCACCACCCGTTCCGCCAGATCGAGCATGTGACGCTTCATGCTGCGCTGATCATCGTCCACCTCGCTCAGTCCGCGCGTCAGATCGAGGCCCGCGCTCGAGAGAAACAGCGTGTTGATGTTGAGCTTCTGCAATGCCTGCTCCGCGATCCGCCCGGTCCACGAGCTGGACCCGTGATCAAGAAAACCCCCGGTCGATACCAGACGGATGTGGGGGCGGCCCGCGAGCACGACCGTCGCCGGGAGGGCGTTCGTCACGACTGTAATTGGTTTATCGATAAGAATTTGCGCTAACTGGTGGACGGTCGAACTCGCATCGAGTGCGATCACGTCATTGGGACCGACGAACCGTAGTGCGAGCCGCGCGATCTCCTGTTTGGCCTCCAGATTCGCCGTCTCACGGACCACAAACGGCAGGTCGCGACTCTCGCTCTGAGGCAGCACCGCGCCGCCGTGGGTGCGCATCACGCGTCCGTCTCGGGCGAGCTTGTCGAGGTCCCGCCGAATGGTCTCCTCGGTCACGCTCAGCGTCTCGGAGAGTTGCGCGACACGGACGGCGCCAGCGTCGCCGAGGTGGCGAAGGATCGCGCGTTGACGGGCTTCAGCGAGCATGGATGATCTGCGTTTACCTGTGAATTACCTATAAATCTCTTTGATTCGTGCTTGACTGGATGCGATTTATCGCGTATTTGTCCGATGTTGTCAACAAAACAGACGCAAAGCCACTCGGTTGGACCACAGCGCGCCTGCGTAAAAGCCCCGAGATAGGAATGATCGCAGCCAACCCACACGTCGACCAAGCACGAATTGAGCGAATCGTCGCGGACGTGCTCACCGCGCGCCTGAGGTCGACGTCCGCCGCGGCCCCGGCGCCATCTCCGCTCGTGGTCAACATCTCCGTGCGCCACATGCACATCACGCAGGAACATCTCGAAATTCTGTTCGGCCCCGGCGCGCAGCTCACGCCGCTGCGCGAGCTCTACCAGGAAGGCCAGTTCGCTAGCGAGCAAACGGTCGACATCGTCGGGCCCAAGCGGCGCATGCTGCAGCAGGTGCGCATCCTCGGACCGACGCGCCCCGCGACGCAGATCGAGCTGGCGTTCTCCGACGCGATCATGCTCGGCATCGATGTGCCCGTTCGCATGAGCGGCAAGATCGACGGCACGCCCGGTGCGATCCTGCTCGGACCGCATGGGCATCTCGATCTGCCTCAAGGCGTGATCCGCGCGCAACGCCACGTCCACATGGCCCCGGCTGATGCGGACCACTACGGCGTGAAACACGGCGACAGCGTGGAGCTCGTCATCGAACACGCCACGTGTCCGGTGCGGTTCAGCGGCGTGATGGTGCGCGTCGACCCGCGCTTCCGACTCGAAGTCCACCTCGACAGTGACGAAGGCAACGCGTGCGACCTGCATGGGGCCACGCGACTCGAACTCATCAAGACCTAATCAGGCGAAGGCCCACGGAAACGGAGCAGCAGCAATGGCGGATCTGGCAGCGTTGGGACTGATCGAGACGCGCGGTCTCACGGCGCTCATGGAAGCGACCGACGCCGCGCTCAAGGCCGCGACGGTCGATGTCGTGGGTTGGCGAAAAGTGGGCAGCGGCATGGTCACCGCATTCGTCGCCGGCGACGTGGCGGCGGTGAAGTCGGCCGTCACCGCGGCGGAGACGGCGGCGGCGCGCATCGGCGAGGTGCTCGGCACACACGTCATTCCGCGTCCGCACGATGAGTTAGAGGCGCTCTATCCGCCCGCCGCCAAAAAACCCGCAGCCCGCAAGAGCTAGCACGCCCCACCGTTCAGGAGCAATGCGATGAACCAAGCGATCGGCATGATCGAAACCAAAGGCAGCAACCCGTCGGTGCGGGCGGCGGACGCCATGTGCAAGGCCGCAGGCGTCGAGCTGGTCAAGATGATTGAGATCGGCGGCAGCTACGTCACGAGCGTCGTGCGCGGCGATGTGGTCAGCGTGAAGGCGGCGGTCGACGCCGGCGCCGAAGCGGCCCACGCGGCGGGTGATCTCGTCGCGGCGCATGTCATTCCGCAGCCGCACGACGAACTGCTCAGCACCTACCTGTAGTTCAACTGGCTGACGTCTCGGCGTCAGTCGTGAGTGGATCGATGCAAGTTCTCGTGGTCAACATCGGCAGTACGTCGTTCAAGTTCCGTCTGCTCGACATGCACGACGAACGCGAACTGGCGCGCGGCGGTGTTGAAGGCGTCGGCCGACCCGACGCCGTGGCGCAGGTGAGCCGCGGAGGCGCCCCGGTCGCGACCACGATTGCCGCCGAAGACCAGGCCGCCGCAATTGATTGGAGCCTCGCTGCGCTGGAGCGCGACGAGCCCAAACTGCAATTTGACGCGGTCGGATTCAAAGCGGTGCATGGCGGGGAGTTGCCGGCCGCGATACGCGTCAACGACAAGGTGTTGGCGGAAATGCAACGCTTCGCCCACGCCGCACCAGCCCACAACCCGGCTTACATCGCGGCGATGCGGGCGTTTCAGAAAGCGCGTCCGCAGACGCCGCTCGTTGCGGCGTTCGAAACCGGCTTTCATCGCACGGTTCCCGAAGCACGACGGACCTACGCCGTACCGCACGAATGGAAGACGAAGTTCGGCGTGCAGCGCTACGGGTTTCACGGGGCGTCGCATCGCTACATCGCGACGCGCGTCGCCGATCTGCTGCAGCGCAACGACCTGCGGATCGTGTCGTGCCATCTCGGCGGCAGCAGCTCGCTCTGCGCAATCCGCGCCGGCGAGAGCATCGGCAACAGTTTCGGCATGACGCCGCAAGCCGGCGTGCCGCAGAACAACCGCATCGGCGACTTCGACCCGTACGCGCTCCTGGTGATTCGAGCCCAAACCGGCCAGAGCTTCGACCTGCTGCTCGAACTCGCCGCAAAGCACGGCGGGCTGCTCGGCGTGAGCGGACTGTCCAACGACATGGCGGAGATCATCGCCGCGGCGGATCGGGGTCATGCCGGAGCGCAGCTCGCGCTCGACGTCTACGTCGAAGCGGTCCGCGACTACCTCGGCGCCTACGCCGTCGCGCTCGGCGGACTGGATGTGCTGGTGTTTACCGGCGGCATCGGCGAACGCGCGCCCGAAGTGCGTCGCCGCGTGTGTTCGAATCTCGGCTTTCTGGGCGTGCAATTGAACAGCGAGCGCAATGCAGCGGCGAGCGGAGAGACGTGCATCTCGACCGCCGACAGCCCGGTGCAAGTGTGGACTGTGCCGACGAATGAAGAACTGGTCGTCGCACGGCAAACGGTCGCCGTGCTGGAAGACGCGACATCAACGTGAGGATGTGACATGGCCAAGCAGGCACTCGGACTCATCGAAACCAAGGGCGTGATCCCGATCATGGAAGCGACCGACGTCGCACTGAAGGCGGCCAACGTGACGCTCATCAGCTCGCGTGCGGTCGGCTCAGGGCTGATCAGTGTGGCGCTGGCCGGCGACGTCGCGGCCGTGCGGGCCGCCACCGAAGCCGGCGCCGCCGCCGCGGCGCGCTTAGGCGAGGTCGTGTCGGTCGAGGTGCTGTCGCGCCCGCATGACGAGGTCGACAAGATCACCGGCTAGTCGCGCGGCGAAGGCGGCGGTCCACGGTTCAGAATGCAAGATTTAGCGTTCAGTTCTAAACGGGTCGCGCCTGTCTCAGACTAGAGCCTTAACGCGTGAGCGAGAGAGCAGGCATGTTCATCGGCAAAGTGACCGGCAGCATCACGGCGACGCAGAAGGAAGCCAGCATCGCCAACACCAAGCTCGCGATCGTCGAGGCGTACAACGGCGCCGAGCCCGACGCCGCCACACTCGCACCGACCGGCAAGGTGCTCGTGGCGCTCGACTTTCTGGGTGCGGGCGCCGGCGAGTTCGTGCTGGTGACCCAGGGCAGTTCGGCCCGGCTGACAGAGCAGAGCAAGACGATGCCGGTCGATGCGGTCGTCATCGGCATTGTCGACAGCGTGCAGCTCGGCCAAGCAACGCTCTCACGCAGTGCAGGAACGCTGCAGTAACGCCGCCCCACGGCCTAACGACTCGGGTGACGCATGGCGAATACGAACACCGTGAACGAACAGCTCGTGCAGGAAGTGGTCGGTGAAGTGCTGCGGCGGCTCGGCGCGCCGACTGCCGCCCCCGCGCCGACCCCACAGGCCGCGAGTACGCACGAGGGTCAGTTCGGCGTGTTTCAGGACGTCGACGCCGCCGTCGTCGCCGCCACCGCCGCGCAACGCCAATTCGCCGACGCCCCGATGAGCACGCGCGCCGCGGCGGTGGAGTGCATCCGCAAGGTCATGCGGCGCGACAAGGAGGACCTCGGCCGCATCGAGCTCGAAGAGACCGGCATCGGCAAGCTAGTGCACAAGATCGAAAAGCTCGACGTGGCCGCGGGCGTGCCGGGCGTCGAAATGTTGCGCAGCGAGGCGACTAGCGGCGACTTTGGCCTGACCGTCACCGAGTACACCCCGTTCGGCGTCATCGGCGTGGTCACTCCGGTCACCCACAGCGTGCCGACGCTCGGCTGCAACGCGATCATGATCCTCGCGGCGGGCAACGCGCTGGTCTGCAACCCCCATCCGAGCGGCGCTCGCTGCGCGGTCGAGGCGACGCGTCGATTTAATCGCGAAATCGCCGCCGCCACCGGCATCGACAATCTCATTTGCATTATCGAGCAACCCACGATCGATACCGCGCAGGTGATCTTCAAGCATCCCGGAACGCCGGTGTTGCTGGTCACCGGCGGACCAGGTGTGGCGAAAGCGGCGATGGCTTCGGGGAAGCGCGCGATCGCCGCCGGTCCGGGCAATCCTCCCGTCGTGGTCGATGAGACCGCCGACATCGAAGCCGCGGCCGCCGGCATCATCGCGGGCGCCGCCTATGACAATAATTTGCTGTGCATCGGCGAAAAGGAAGTGTTCGTCGTCGCGAGCGTCGCCGAGTCGTTGCTGAGCGCGATGAGCCGCCACAAGGGTCATCGTCTGTCGCAGCAGCAGATGGAAGCGCTAGCGGCCAAGGTGATTCACCAGGACGCCAAGAGCGGTCACTGGCTGCCCGACAAGCAGTTCGTCGGCGCCGATGCGCACGTGATCGCGCAAGCAATCGGCGTGAGCGCGCCGCGCGACACCGAGGTGCTCTACGGCCCCGTCGACGCGAACAGTCCGTGGCTGCCGTGCGAGCAGATGATGCCGGTGCTGCCGGTGCTGGCGTGTCGCGATGTGGATGAAGCGATTCGCTACGCGGTGCAGTTCGAGCACGGCTTCAAGCACACGGCGGTGATCTGGTCGCGCAACGTCGACACGCTGACGCGCATGGGTCGCGCCGTCGACACCACGCTGTATGTGAAGAACGGGCCGTGCTTCGCGGGGTTGGGCGTTGGCGGTCAGGGCTACGGATCGTTTTCGATCGCGACGCCGACTGGCGAGGGCGTCACCAGTCCGCTCACGTTCACGCGCTACCGACGCTGCGTCATGGTCGGCAACTTGAGGATCTTTTGAGGCATGTTGCTCGGTAGGGTCATCGGACACGCGACCAGCACGATCAAGCACGCTTCGCTCAACAGCCGGCGTTTGCTGCTGGTGCAGCCATTGCGATCACAGACGCGCGAGCCGGTGATCGCGCTCGACCGTTTGGGGGCGGACCTGTCGGCGGCGGTGGTGATGACCAGCGACGGGCGCTTCACGCGCGAGTTTGTCGGCGACGAGCGCTCGCCGGTGCGCTGGACGGTGATCGGTCTGGTTGATGAAGCGTCGCTGACGCAGATCATGACGGAGGGCGCCGCATGACGCGTCCATTGATTACGGTCAACATGCTGCAAGCGCAGGCGCGCGACGCCGGCGCGGTCACGCTGCCAGACAACGCGCTCGTTACGCCGGCGGCGCGCGACTGGCTGCACGGCGCACGGGTGCCCGTCAAGCACACTGACGCGGTCGCCAGCGCCAACCCCACGGGCGCCACGGTGTTTCTCGTCGGCGACGAGCGCGACGCGACGGTGCAGACACTGCTGCCGTCGATGCAACGCGAGCACGCCAAACTGCGTTTCCATCCGACCGGCGGGCGGCTCGAGAGCCTGCTCGCGTCGCTGAAATTCATCGCGACCGACCTGGCCGCATGCGACAAACGCCATGCCGTGGCGCTCGTCGATTGCGCCGCCGCCCTGCTGTGTGTGGCGAACAAGTTCTGCGCCGTGCGGGCGATCACGGCTCGCACGCGAGGCGCGTTGCAGCAGCAGATGCAGGTGTTGTGCCCGAACATGCTGGTGATCGAGACGGGCGCGGTCGCACTGCAACAGGCGCAGGCGCTGATCGGCGCCTTCCTGCGCAGTCACGCAGCGCTCGACCCGCACGTGAAAAGCGTCATGGAATTCGCTCAGCCAGATGGAGATGGGGCGCGGTGTCCTTGTTTGTGCCACTTTTAGTGCCTCGTGCCAGGTGTCACGTGTCAGGCGAGTCTGTCACCTGCCACTCGCCACTTGGCACTTGGCACTTGGCGCCTCTTAAGGAGTCGGGCGCGTGAGAACAGCCGAAGTCATCGGACGCATCACGCTCTCTGAGCGTGTCAGCGATCTCCCGCCAGCGGCACTGCTCCTCGTGCGACCGCTGAGCGCGGCGGCACTGCGCGACGCGACGAGTCAAACGGCCGATCCGTTGGTGGCGTTTGATTCGCTCGGCGCCGCGGTCGGGCATCGCGTGGCGATTTCTGAGGGGCGCGAGGCGGCGATGCCGTTTCATCCGACGCCGGCGCCGATCGACGCATACGTCGCGGCGATTCTCGACGACGTGCATGTGATGAAAGGAGTTTCCTGATGGCCGAGAAGTCGCTCGACCGCAAGCTCGCGCAGATCAAAGCGGATCCCAACAGCCGCGCGTTCATCATCGCTGACGCGAAGGACGCAGACATGGCGTTTGGCATTGCGGCGCCGGGCAAGAGCCCGGAAACGCACGCGCACGAGGGTCGCTTTCGGAGTCTCGCGGAGTATCGCGAAGCGATTCGCCAAGTCGTGCAGCAAGGCTTGGTCGACATCATGCTGATGTCGGCGCACACCAACAGCATTCTCACCATCGAAGAGAAACTGTTTGAGCACTCGCACGTCACCCCCGCAGCACGGGCCAATGACACCACCGACATTCATATCGCGCGCGGCGCCGCCTATGCGCAACAACCCTCGCAGCCGTTCCAGAGCACCACGATCGACCACATTCAGTGCGGCAAAGTCGCCTGCGCCCTTGACGAGCGCGTCCGCGGCGCGAACCTCGGCTTGTACAGCGTCACGTTCAACAACGATCTCGAAGCCGACCGCCGAACGCTGGAAGCCTACAAGACGTTTCGGCTCGAGGCGGAGCAAAAGGGATTTCGGCACTTTCTGGAGGTGTTCGACCCCAACGCGCCGGTCAACCCGATCACGCCGGACCAGCTCGGCGGCTTCATCAACGACATGGTGACGCGGTGCCTCGCGGGGGTGCCGGAAAGCGGCCGACCGCTGTTTCTGAAGATGGTCTATCACGGCCCCAAGGCGACCGAAGAGCTCGCCGCTTACGACCCGCAACTGGTGATCGGTATTCTCGGCGGATCGTCGGGCACGACGTACGACGCGTTCAAGCTGATTCACGACGCACAGAAGTATGGCGCACGCGTGGCGCTGTTTGGCCGCAAGATCAACAACGCCGAGCATCAGCTCGCCTTCGTCGCCATGCTGCGCCACATCGTCGATGGCGAGATCTCGCCGGAAGAAGCCGTGCATGCGTATCACGGCGTGCTGCAGGGATTGAACATCAAGCCCTACCGCGCGTTGCAGGACGACCTGCAGGCCACCGACGGGTCGGTCAGCTACGGCGGATCGCCGCGACGCGCGGTTGCAAACCGTGCCGCGACGCCAGTGATCGGATCGGTCAACGGCGACGGCCGTGCACCCAACTTCGCATCCATGAGCAGCGCCGACCGGCTGACCTACTATCGCGCCCGTCTGAACGGCGCCGGAACGATCTCAGGCGGCCATTAGCGGATCGTCGCGACGCCTAGGCGTCGTCCACCGCGTTTCGGCCCCGCCAGTAGTGGTCCTCACGACGCGACTGAATCGCGGCGTAGATAACGGTGAGCACGCCAAACGCGACGGCGTCGGAACGAGCAGCGCTCAAAACGCACATTGAAACCGCGATCACCAGCAGACTCACATAGATTGGATGGCCGACCCACCGATACGGGCCGCGGGTGACGAACTGCGTGCGCCGCTCCGACTCGTCCTGTCCGATGCGCCAGTGCCTCCCGAGCGTCAACACCGCCCAGATCTGCAGCCCGAGCCCCGCCACGAACAACACGACGCCTCCTGCGCTGACCACCGCTGTCGGCTCCTGTGGCGGGTCAAGGATCAGCGTGACCGCTAGGCCGCCGGTAACGAGACCGTAGACTGCGTCGATCAGGTTGTATCGCGTCGGACGATCCAGCAGAGTGACGAACGGAAAGCGTCCGTAGCGCAAGCGGGCGTACAGAGACATCGCTCCGAAAGCGATCAGCAGGTAAGCGCACCAGAGCACCGTCGCCAGCACCGCATCCCCATCACTTTCATCCGACTACCGGATCACAGCCGCCAGATCCTACCGCGGCTGAGCTTCGATGGGGTTGTATAGCAGGTGTTCGCGACTCGTTAGGCGTCTACCGATCGCACCGCGGGCAACGCGACTTCGTTCGCGTCGCCGGCAGCGCTGACTGGCGGAAAAACACATGCCGAGGCGGTCACCAACCTCAGAAACCAGAGCACGCGACTGAGGCGGTTCATGCCGTAAGGCGCGGGCCCGGGGGCCGGCCGACGCATGGTCGGCCAAGCGGGCCGAGCATCGAGAAGGACGCGGCGAACTCAAGCGTCGGCGTGGCTCACGGTCACGCGTTTCGCCTTCGTCGTCGACGCCTTGGCTTCCGATGCCGATTTGTCCTCGAGCATCGTCTCCGGAACGGCGTCGAGCGATAGTTGTGCCTTCGAGATCGACTTCGTCTCGGGCTTCTCGGTCCCGCGACGACGACGCTGCCGCTTCTTGACGGTGCCACGACGCGGCGGCCCTGGAATGCGCGGGGCCAACGCATTGACCGCATGCACGACCTCGTCAGCGTCGGGGGCGAACGCATCTGCGCCGACCTCCTGCCACAATCCGTCGGCACGGTTGAACACGCCGCCAGCAACGACGATGTTCATCGTCGGGCACGAGTCGACTTCGCGAATGAGCTCGATGACGCGCCGGGTGAGCGGCGTCTCCGCCGGCTCGACGCCGAAGATGACAAGCGCATCGGGCCGCTTCTGCCCAATGAGCATCAGCAGTTCGTCGTCGGGAATCCCGCCGCCGAGAAAGAAGACTTCCCAGCCATCCGACTGGAACAAGTCGGCGACCATCTGCGCGCCCAGTTCTTCGCGAAATCCGCCGGCGCAGCAGATGATCACGCGTTTGCCGTTCGCGACGGCGCGCGGCAAGCGGGCCTGCAATTGGTCGGCGACCGTGCGGTTGATACGGGTGGCCATGTGCTCGATCACGCACGTGATGCGGTCGTCGCGATACAACCGATCGACCTGCGACATCGACGGCCACAACACATCGTTGATCAGGCTCTTGGCTTCCCACCCATCATCCGCCGCACGCGAGATGATCTCGAAGCATTCGGCCCGACGGCCGGCGAGCAACGGCTGGAGATACTGCGTCAACAAGGGGACTGACATTGGACGAGCTCCGTAAGCGTCCCGCCGCCTAACCGCGTTACCACTCCAGGTGCGGTGAGGCGCGACGCTGTGCGTCGTGCGGGTCGAACTGCATACTGGTCAACCGGCTCGTCCATTCCGCCGGACATGTCGTCGTACGGTGGTTCCGTTCGACACTCCACCTCATCGAACTCTTGCCGGTCGCGTGTTGAGCGTGATCAGTAGGGCGCTCGGCGCCCAGCCGTTTTCGGACCCCGAACTTCATGCACGCCCGCTCCAGAGGGGCGGCGATCGTTTCCGCCATGAGCAGAGGGCCGCGTTTTCCGGACCCGCGACGCTCGAACACGGCCTGAAAACTGTCGGCGGAAGTTGCGCGACCCCCGTTTCCGCCCCCGCTTGTGAAAACTCCGTTCGAGACACATAATCGCGAACGGCACGACGATGTGCGTCGCGCCGAATCAGTGCGACTCGGAGGACGTGATGGGGCCTCGGCTGCAAGCCCTTCTCGAGCTACAGGATGTCGAAGCGCAGATGCAGGACATCCAGCAGCAGCTAGGTCGTCGCGAGCGCTCGGTCGCCGCGCAAGACAAGAAGCTCGCCGAGCTGCGGCGTGTTCTCGAAAATGAGCAGGCCGAGATGCAGCGGCTGCAGATTCAGTTCGACCAAGTCGACCTCGACCTCAAAGCCCGCCAGGGCCATCTCGACAAACTTCGGGAACGGCTGAACAGTGTGCGCACCAACAAAGAGTACGCCGCGACCTTGTCAGAGTTGAACAACGACAAGGCCGACGCCAACAAGGTCGAGGCGCGTGCGATGGAGATCATGCAGCAAATCGACGAGCAGCGAACTGCTTTTGATGCGCGCAAGAAAGACGAGGCGCACGAGCTGCAACGCCGCACCGACCTTCAACTCCAGCTCGACCAGGCTCGCGAATCATTTTCGAGTCGCCTCAACAAGCTCAAAGCGAAACGCGGGAGCGTGACCGAGCGCGTTAAGCCCGAAGACATCGCCCTCTTCGAGCGCCTCGCCGAGCGCTACGAAGGCGAGGCGCTTGCCGAAATCGAACGCACCCACCCCCGCCGCGATGAGTTCACTTGCGGCGGTTGCTTTATGTCGCTCTCGGCGGAAGTGGCGAACGCCGTGCTGACTCGCGACGAGGTGAGCACCTGCAACAACTGCGGCCGCATTCTCTGGATGCAGAAGTAGCACCCCACCGTGGCGTTGACGGTCAACATCGACGGCGGATCTCGCGGCAATCCCGGACCGGCTGGCGCTGGTGTCGTCATTCGCGACGACGACGCGGGGTTGGTCTTCGAAGCGGGGTTCTTCCTCGGCGATCAAACCAACAACGTAGCCGAGTATGAGGGTCTGCTGCGCGGACTGCAGCGCGTCGCCGAATCGAGCCCCACCGACGTCTGTATCATCAGCGACAGCGAGCTGCTCGTGAAGCAGATTACCGGCGAATATCGCGTGAAGAACGCGCGGCTGCAGGAGCTCTACGAATCGGCGCAACTCCTGTTGTTGCGGCTGCCACGCTGGCGCATTCAACATGTCAAACGGCGGCTGAATGCGCGGGCCGACGAGCTCGCCAACCTCGCGATGGATGCAAAGCGCGACGTGGTCGTCTTCGACGTTGACGCCGGCATCGATGAGTCAGCCGCCTACGACAACCACGCGTCGGCAGTCTCGACCACGGATGACGCCGCGAAGCAGCCGACCGAGGCGCCCGTCTCATCGCCGGCGATCGCCAATGGCGTCGCGGCCTCTGGCAAGAGCCGTCCACGCCTGGTGCGGATCAGCTTCATCTCGAGCCCACGAGACGACGACGCTTGCCCAGCCGGATATGAAGAGGCCGACACGCTGATGATCGGCGAGACGCTGCCGCCGGGCATGTGCCTGCATGCCGCTTCCGCGCTGCTGCCGACGCTGCTCGCCATTCAGAACGCCGATCCGCAAGACATTCACGAGATGCCCGAAATGACGGTGCGGTGCTCGAATCCGAGCTGCGCCGCCGCGATTCGCGTCGCTGTGCAGCGCGGCGACAACGGTCGGCACGCCTGAAGCGCTGCGCTCGGCGCCTATCGCTCAATCCGTGAACGAAGCCGCTGCAGCATCTGCTCCGCCCTCCGCATCGTGATCGCCGCCAACCACGCGCCGACCGCGGCCCCCAGCACGACATCGCTCAGATAGTGCATCCCCGGCAGCATGCGCGCCGCCGCCGTCACGCTGGCGAGTGCGAAGAAGACCGGCCCGAACGCGGGGGCCAGGCGGGCGCAGACCGCCGCGATGGCGAACGCCGCCCCCGCTTCGCCAGAGGGCAACCCATCCGGCGCCCCTGTCCAAAGGCCTGAGAAAGGCGGCCAGTGAAACGTGAGCTGCGGCGCCGCGAGCGCTTCGTCCGCTTGGTTCGGCCGCGCGCGGCCGATCGCCATCTGCAGGAGATTGGCGACCCCCGCGGCCACCGCCACACCGACCAGCCCCGCCACCACACGGCGCCGCGCCGCCCCGTCGCCGTTCACGATCACCAGCCACACCGTGAGCAGTCCGGCGGCATAGACGCCGTAGCGTGCGAGATTCCAGGTCAGCTTGTGTCGCTGATAGAAGTCCGCGCTCAGCGGGTCGCCAGTGTTGATTTGCTGCGACACGTGGACGTAGATCCACCAGTCCACGCCCGCCAGTCCCGCCGCCACAACAACCAGCGCCAGGACGAGCCAGATCAGCCCAAGCCGGCGCGTCTTGGCGACCGAGGCGGGGGCGTCGTCGACTCCTCTCGGCGGAGACGTTCCACTGTCGCTCATGCCCGCCAGTGTAGCCGCTGGAGTCGTGTTGGCTGACGTGCGCCGCGGTTACACTTTTGTGGCGGAGAGCCGCGGGGAAGCGCCATGCCCGAGATAGTTAGACAGTTGCGCGGCAGTCGGCGCTGGACGCTGTTTCTGCTCATCGCCGTAGCGCAGCTGGTTACGCTGCTCGCCACACGCGCGTGGTTCGACCACTGGCTCGGCGAGCGTCTCATCGTCACTGCCCGTGAAGCTGCGCTGAACCGCACGACGCAACTCGCCGCCCAGCTCGCGACCACGATCGACACCCTCGTCGACGCCGACGTCGACCGCGACACCATCCTCGCCGTCGTCGAGACCACCGGCGGAGCGAGCCAGGACGCGCGCGTTTTGCTGATCGACGACCAAACCGGCGCCATTGTCGCCGACACCGGCGGCGCCGATCCCGCTCAGCACGTGGACATGTTGCTCAGCGCCGCGGCCAGCTCAGCCAACGTCAGCGGGATACACCTCGTGAACGGCGAGCCGTTTGCGTATGCCGGCTATCCGCTCACGCGTTACGGCGCCTGGCTGCTGGTCGACCAGTCGGCCGACGACCTGCGCCAGGTGGTCGCCGAGCTCCGCGAAAACGTACGCTGGATCAGCATGGTCGTGGTGCTGGTGATGACAGCGGTCGGCCTGCTCGCGACGGCGCTGATCGTCGAGGCGTACGAGCGTCATCTGTCACGGATCAACGCGCAACTCGAACAGCTCGTCGAACGCCGCAGCCGCGCTCTGATGCGCACCCGCGACGCCGTCATCTTCGGCCTCGCGACGCTCGCGGAGTCGCGTGATAGCGAAACTGGGGCCCATCTCGCGCGCTTGCGCCGCTACACCGAGGTCCTGGCCCGTGCGTTTTACCGCCGACGACGCGGTCCCATTCCCGATCACGTCGAGACGCTCGGCATCGCCGCCGTGCTGCACGACGTCGGCAAGGTCGGCGTGCCCGACGCCGTGCTCAAAAAGCCTGGCCCACTGACCGACGACGAACGCCGCGAAATGCAGCGCCATCCGATCATCGGCGGCGACACGCTCATGTCCATCAAGCGCCGTCTCGGCGAAGACGACTTCCTAACCAGCGCTACCGAAATCATCTTCGCCCATCACGAGCGCTGGGATGGCGGCGGCTATCCGTTTGGTCTGCGGGGTGAGGAGATTCCGCTGTCGGCGCGAATTGTCATGCTCGCAGATGTCTATGACGCACTACGCTCCCCGCGCGTTTACAAGAGCGCCATGCCCCACGCCGAAGCCCGCGCGCTCATCATCGCCGATGCCGGCACGCACTTCGATCCCGAAGTCGTCGAAGCGTTTCTGGCTTGCGAGACCGAGTTCGACCGCATCGCCGCCGACGGCGAGGCCCCCGACCTGTAAGCCAATCGCTTGAGTCGCCTCACGCCCTGTGGAAGGCCACAAGACGCTCTTCGAGCCCCGCGCGCACCCGGGGCCACTCGTCGCGCAGCACGCTGAACATCACCGTGTCGCGCACATGGCCGTCCCAGCAGATGCGGTGGGAGCGCAACACGCCTTCGCGCTGCGCCCCGAGTTTTGCGATCGCCCGTTGCGACTGCGCATTGCGCCCGTCGGTCTTGAGCTGCACGCGCAACGCCCCCAGCGTATCGAACGCATGCCGCATCAGCAGCAGCTTGCACTCCGGATTCACCGCACCGCCCTGCCATGCGCGGCCCAACCAGGTCCAGCCGATCTCCAGTCCGCGGTGGTCCGGCTGAATGTCGAGGTAGCGCGTCGAGCCGATTGCCGCGCCGCTCCGCAGATCAACGATCGCAAACGGCAACTCGGCGCCGCGCTCGGCCGCACGGCGCGCAACGTGGATGATCGCCAGCAGGTCGTTATGCGTCGTCGGCTGCGGGACGGGCATGTACGCCCAGATCGCCGAATCCTGCGCCGCGTCGAGCAGCGCCGGCGCGTGGTGCTCGTCGAGCGGCTCGAGACGCACATAGCGGCCGGTGAGCGTGATCGGCTGGACGTTGAACACGGACATGCTGCGCAACCGCTCAACCACTGCGCGGCGGCGCAGCGGCGCTAAGCCGCGGCTTGCGCAGCGCCACCACCGCGTAGCAGTAGACAAACGCCAACACAATCAAGGATGAGAGCACGAACGCGCCGATCCGTACGGCGGCGTCGGTGTAGCTCATCCATCGAAACGACGTCATCTCGAACGTTCCCACCAGCATCAGCACCGCCGCCGGCAGGAGCCAACGTCGCTCGATGAACATCAGCGCGAAGACGAACGGCATCCCGAAATAGATGTACCGCTCGTGCACGGTGGTCGGCAGCGTAAAGGCGGCGAACATCACCAGAAACGCCGTCACCACCCAGGACCGATCCGACCAGCCGTACCGCCAGCCGACGAGACCCCACGCCGCGATGATCGCCATGCTGAGCAGCGCCTTGCCGAGAAACTGTTTGGTGAGCCCAAACCAGCGCACTTCGTTGCTGAGGGTGCCGTTGAAGAAGTCTTCCCCCGGCTCCGGCGGACCGTACGCAAGCGCGTTGAGACACCAGAGGTTGAATGCATTGTGCGTAATGCGCTCGTAGCGTTCATCGGTGATCGTGCCGACATACGCCCGTTGATACCAGCGAAACACCCCTTCCGTATTGTTGGGATCGGTCGCGTCATTGATCATGAAGGGCGCCGCGATGAACAGCACCATCACCGCCGCCGCGCCGGCCGTCTTAAGCAGATGAAGAGCGTTGAGCCACCGGGTCCGCCAGTCGCCGCGTGTGCCCAGCAAGAGCGCGAGCCCGATGAACACCAGCGTTGGGCCGAAAAGGATCGCTTGCGCCTTGGTCATGAGCGCCGCGCCGTAGAGCAAGCCCGCGAGCAGCCACTGGCGGCGCAACAACAGCACCATGGTCCACACGAGCATGCTCGACACCCACGACTCAAACTGAATCCAGAACGCGCTGTCGAGCCAGATCGGCGGGGCCAGCATGACGACGCCAAACGCCGCCACCCCCAGCCACGCACCACCGCCCAGTTGCCGCACGAGCGTCATGACACCCCACGCCAACAGGAAGTCGAACAGCATCGGCGTGAGACCGTCGGCAAAGCGCGACGCGAACGTATCGACCAAGACGCTGGAGAGCTGCGGCTGGCTCAAACCGAGTTGACGCGCCACCGGGGGCGAAAGCTGCACGGTCTCGACATCGCTGTCCAGCACGCGCCACGTCGCACCGCTCACCCAGAACAAGTAAGCCGCCAGCGGGGGGTAGTTCACATGGTGCGGATTGGGGCGGATCGTGACGCCGGGCAAGCCCGTCTGCGGATTGGTCATGCGCACGAGAAACGGCTCGCCGCGCTCCATCTCGTAGACGCTCCACGGCCCGTGATTCCACGCATATTGAAAACGGCCCATGTGGCTGACGTGATCGGGCACATAGCCGTTCTGCGGACTGAATGCGACCGCAACGATGCGCACGATGACGCCGAGTGCGATCAGCGCTAGCAGCGCACCGAGCCGCAACTGGGGATTGCTCGCCGTGCGTACGACACTAGCCGCTTGGGAGCGTGACGCCGGCGCGCCATGTCCACCGCTTCGCTTGCGCCCCTTCTTGCTCATGCCCCGCCGCCGCTGTCGGGACGCTTCGACAGAAACCCGACGCTGGACGCGAACACGCGCTCCCGCCACTTGGCGACGCCCGTGTCGTCGGCACGCGCGTCATGCTCCTGCAAGTCGTCGAGATTCGCGCGGCAGCGATCGCACTGACACACATCGACATGAAACGCGACGTAGCTCGCCCACGCTTCGTCGAGCACGCCCAGCAAGTGCCGGCCGAGCGTGCTGCGCTTCGGGCACGACACGCCTTCATCGCGCCACACGCGCGCCACGGTGCTCGTCGCCGCGAGGTCGGCATCGTCGGCGCCGAACGCACCGACTTCCGCCGTCGCCAGCTTCCGCCACTGTTCGAGCACGCGAAACTTCACCCCCGCAACCGCCGTCTCCGTCATTTCAAGGTCGGCGGCGACCTCCTTGTTGCGCAGCCCGAGCACAACCAGCATCTCGATGACCATCAGATCGTGAAACCGCTCGTTCTGCCGGCAGTGCTCGACCCACGAGCGGAGCGCCGCTGCGAGCGCCGCCTGCTGCGCTCCCAACTGCTCGTCTTGTTCGAGACGCCGACTCGGCGTGTCGGCGTCGATCCACGCGTCCGGCTGCTCGTCGACCCCAAGCGTATCCAACGACCGCCGCTCACCGTCGCGACGCTTGCGGAAGTGATCGGTCAACTTGTTGCGCAGAATCGCGAACAGGTAACTCTCGAGCGGCCGACGCGTGTCGTACCGCGCCACGCTGCGCATCAGCCCCATGAACGTCTCTTGCACGAGGTCTTCGGCTTCGGCGCGATCCGCGAGCCGGCGACGCGCAAAACTGAGCAAGCGCCCCTCGTAACGGCTGATGAGGTCGCGCCACGCGTCCGCGTCGCCGGACTGGACGGCGCGTACCAGAAACTCGTCGGCCTGTGGCTCACTCATGCACACTCCCGCCCACGTCAGACACCTGGCGGACGTTGCCGGATCCGATACGGGGCTCGGGTGGATTATGCAACGCGGCGCGGCGCGACCGCAAACGCAGCGACCGAATCAAGAAACCAATCTCGCCTGCAATAGCGCCCCGGTGCAATGCGTTGCACTCAGCAGCGGGATGTCGCAGGGACCGAAGCGCGGCGCGCGTGTTGTGCGTCGTCGCCGCATGGTTCTTTGTTGGAGGTCGCACATGCACACCATCTCGTGGACGTCGGTCAGACCCGCCCTGCTTCTCGCCGGCGCCTTCCTACTGGTCACCGGTTGTACCGAATTCGTAGACGGCAACTCTCAAACCACCACAGAAGAAGCGGTGCTCGACACGGCCGTGCTCGGCGAAATCCTGCAGGCGCCGGTCGAGGAGCTCATGCCCGCCACCGCGACCGAGCTGTCGGACGACGCCCCGATGGACGTCGAAGCCGAGCTCGAGATCGCGGCCACGCCCGAAGTCGCCGAGGCCGTCGACGAGATCGCCTCTGCCGAGCCCACGCCCTTCGACCACGTCGTCGCGGCGGCCCGCGGGGCCGTCATGGGTCAGTTGCGCGCCACACGCGGCGGCGGCGGCGTGTTCTTCGGCCGCTGGGAAAACGCCAGCGGCGACGTGCTCGGCGGTGTACGCGGCGAATACAGGCCGCTCCCTCGTCCGGCACTGCCTGACGGCGTGGCGCGCGGCGGCGTCTTCACCGGACGTTATCTCGACACGTCCGGCCAGTTCCGCGGACGACTCGTCGGACGCTATGGCTACAACGCCGCCGGCGAAGGACGCTTCTTCGGCCGCTGGTACGACCGCGATGAGCACCTCGTCGGAGCCCTCGCCGGTTCTTGGCGCGAGAGCAGCGCCGGCGTCGGCGGTTTCGCCGGTCACTGGGTCGCGTTTGATGTCTGCACCGAGATCGACAGCCTGCCTGCGCTCACGTTCGACGTCGGCGACACTGGCGGCTTCGACAACAGCGATCTCGTGCTCGATGCCGACGCGCCGCAGCCCGATCCCAATCGCCCCGACCCCAACACTCCCGGAAGCCCGCCGTGCATCGACCCGAACATCCCGTTCGGCGTGATGGGCGGTCACTATCACCCCCGGCGTCCGGATCCCAACTCACCGCCTGACCCCAACGCGCCCGCAGCAGAGGAGAGCCTCGCGGCCACGTTCACGCCGCCGCTCGACGGCGGGATGCGCGGCCGCTGGCGGAGTGCGGTGTCTGGCGCCCACGGACCACTCGTCGGTCGGTATGAGCGCTTCGAACCGCCTACGCCGGAAGACGACGTCGCCGACCACGACGCGCGCGTGCTGGGCGTGTTCTACGGCAAGTACGCTGACGAAGACGGCGTGTTCGGCGGCTTCATCCGCGGGGCCTGGGGACGCAGCACCAACGGCGTCGGCGTGTATCGCGGCGAATATCTCGACGCGAGCGGCGTTGTGCAGGGTGAGATTCGCGGGCGATGGGGCATCGGGCTCGGCCGACCCGGCGGTCCGTTCCGCGGCGCCTACGTCGGCGACCCCGATCTCACCAACGAGTAGCGCCCGCACATCACTGAACTCGAGCGCCCTCACTCGCTGAGGGCGCATCGCGAACTGCCTCGGCGGCGCCGCCCTGCGATCCCCGCTCAACGCACTGGCCGCCGCCGAGGCGCCTTATCGCGCGCTCGGCTCTGAGGCAAACAATGACGCCGCGATCTCGCGCTCAGCGCAAGCGGGCCACGTTCTCGGGCAGGCAGCCGCCGTTCGACAGAATCACCTGCTGATACCAGCTATACGAGTCTTTCGGGATGCGTTCGAGCGTCTGGTAGTCGACGTAGACCAGCCCGAAGCGCATCCGATACCCCTCCGCCCACTCGAAGTTGTCCATCAGCGACCAGTGGAAGTAGCCGCGCACATCGACGCCGTCCGCCACCGCTTGCCGCAGCGACGTCAGCATTCTCGCCAGCAGATCGATGCGTGGGGCGTCATGCACCTTCCCGTCGGCATGAACCCAGTCCATACTCGCGCAGCCGTTCTCAGTGATGTAGACCGGCAACTCATAGCGCTCGTGGATGAAACGCGGGCCCCAATAGAGCACTTCCGACTCAAAGGGCCAGTGAAACATCGTGTGCGGATAGCCCGGCAAGCGCGGTACGACCTCGTACGTCCCGTCGTCCGCCGCGCGCACGGCGCGACCCTGATAGATGTTTGCACCGAAAAAGTCGAGCGGCTGGTGCATCTTCGGCAGATCGGCTTCGAAACCCTTCGGCAGCAAGTGCCCGAGCCGCGACAAACCGTCGGTGGGATACGCGCCGAGCAAAACCGGATCGGCGAACCACGCATTGTTGAAACACCAGTCGCCTTGGCTCGCATCAAAAAACGCTTGCCGGGCGGCGCTGATGTGCGGCTCTTCATTCGTCACCGGAAACGGCACGGTGATGTGCGGCGCCCACCCACACCGCACGTCGTCGATCGTGCTGCGCAAGACCTCCACCGCACGACCGTGCGCCAGCAACGCATGATGCGCCGCACGCAGCGTGTCCGGCTCGGCATAGTTCATCTTCGGCGCGTGCGGGCCAGGTCGATGTCCGAGCCCGATGAACACCTGCGGCTCGTTGTGCGTCATCCAGTGCTTCACGCGATCGCCCAGCCGCCGCGCCACGACCTCGGTGTAGTTGCCGAACCAATCGACGCTCTCGCGATTGAGCCATCCGCCGCGGTGAAACAGCGCGAGCGGAAAGTCCCAATGAAAAAGCGTGACCCACGGCTGAATCTTGCGGTCGAGCAGAGCGTCGATCAGGCGGTCGTAAAAGTCGAGACCGGCGTCGTTCGGAGCGCCCGCGCCGTTCGGCAAGATGCGCGGCCACGCGAGCGACAGGCGGTATCCCTTGACGCCCAGATCCGCCATAAGCGCCACATCTTCCTGGTAGCGGTGATAGTGATCGCACGCCACGCTCGGCGTGTGCCCTTCGAAGATGCCGCCGGGCTGTTGCGACAGCGCGTCCCAGACGCTGGGCGCGCGACCGTCGGCGTCGACCGCACCTTCGATCTGGATCGACGCGGCGGCGACGCCCCACAAGAACGAATCGGGAAAACCATCTGGCATACGCGTCGGTTCCATGTCGGGTGTGGGAGTAGCTCTGATCACAGCACGGCGCTCATGCGTCAAGGCACAGGAATGTGGTCGAGCACGTACGCCACCACATCATCGCTGGTTTTCTCTTCCGCTTCGGCTTCATAGCTGACGATCACGCGATGTCGCAGTACATCGCGGGCGATGTCCTTCACGTCCTGCGGCGTGACATAGCCGCGGCCGGCGAGAAACGCGATCGCCTTCGCCCCGAGCGTGAGGAAGATCGTGGCCCGCGGCGAGGCGCCAAACTCGATCCACTGCGCGATCTCGAGCTCGTGCGCTGCGGGGTCGCGCGTCGCGTGGACGAGCGTGACGACGTAGTCCTTCACGCGATCGTCGATGTAGATTTCGTCGATGATGCGCCGCGCCGCCAGAATCTGCTCGGGGTCCATCACGGGGCTGATGGTCGGCCGGTTGCGCACGCTGCCCATGCGATCGAGTATCTGCCGCTCCTGTTCGCGCGTCGGGTAGTCGACCAGCACCTTCAGCATGAAGCGATCGACCTGCGCTTCGGGCAGCGGATAGGTGCCTTCCTGCTCGATGGGATTCTGCGTCGCGAGCACCAGGAACGGCTCTGGCAGCCGCAACGTCTCGCCCGCGATTGTCACCGACCGCTCCTGCATCGCTTCAAGCAAGGCCGACTGCACCTTCGCCGGCGCGCGATTCACCTCGTCGGCCAGCACCAGGCTCGCGAAAATCGGCCCGCGCTTCACGCTGAACTCGCCCGTCGCCGGCTGATAGATCTGCGTACCCAAAATGTCAGCCGGCAGCAGATCAGGCGTGAACTGCAACCTCGCGAACGGCGTTCGAATTGCGGCCGCCAACGTCGCGACGGCGGTGGTCTTGGCGAGCCCTGGAACGCCTTCGAGCAGAATGTGCCCATCGGCGAGCAAACCGACGAGCAGCTTGCGCAGCAGGTCGTCTTGTCCGACGATGACCCGCTGCAACTCGGTCAGCAGCCGATCAAACGGCTCGTAATGCACACGCACCTGATCGCTGATTTGTTGGACGTCGATCATGCGGCGCAGCGTAGAGCGGGTTGCGGCGCCTGTTCAAGCCGGCGCGTCGGTCGTGAAATGCGAAACGGGCCGGCGACTTGCACCGCCGGCCCGCATGCCATCCTGCCATTCAGATGTTCAGTGCGCCGCGGGTCGAAAACGAACACGCGGCCGTCTCGCAGCTAGTGCTGCAGCAGCACGTCGACCGCCGCTTCGAGTTGCAGCAGCCGGTCGCGCAGTTCGGCGTTCTCGACGCTGAGCTGATCGATCTGCTCCTGCTGCGCAATGATGGTCGCGTCGAGCAGCGCCACGTCCGCTGCGGGCTGGGCCGGTGCGCTGGCGAGCGCGGCGCCCTGCGGTGCGTGGTAGCCGGGCTGAATCACCGTGACGACCTTGCCTTCGCCGACGCCGTCAAAGTCTTCGAGCGCGATGCCGATGCTGGGGCCGGGCTGGGTCATGGCCATCGCGACGCCGGGGATGTTGCTGGTGGTCAGATAGTCGCCGGCCTGTACTGGACCGGTGACGCGCACGGGCACGCGGCCGACCAGCGCGACCTTGACGTTGCCGCGGGTCCACCCCTCGAGTTGGCTCTCGAGCTGATCGCGCAACTGCTTCAACGCCGGATCGCGCTGCTGAATTTCGGCTTGCCGCATTTCGAGCGCGGCGCGGGCATTTTCGGCAGTCGACTCATTGCGCAGTTGAAGTTCGATCTGCTGCAACTCGGCGCGCTCGGCGTCCGTCAGCATCAATCGATCACGCACACGTCGCAGCTCCTCATGCAACGGGTACGCGTCGGCCGTGGGCCCGCTGAGCAACATCCCCGGGTATGTCGACACGACGCCCACGATGCCGCTTTGGTACGCGGCGTCGGAAGCGACAACCCCTTCGCGCGTCAGTCTATCCAGCACGACGACCGTGCCAGCCGCGAGATCGGTGGGGCCGAGGAAGGTCTCCGCGAGGTCGCACGAGTTGTTGGTGACGAATGCGCCGTCCGCCTGCACGTTGCCGACTTCGTCGACGCGGAACTCGTTGTCCGTGCCATTCGCAAAGAACCAGCCCGAAGACGATCCGTCGCCGATGTTCCAGATGAACGCCGAATCGATTGCGCCGAAGTCACAACCGCTGATCAAGGCGACGTCGTCCCAACGAATGTAGCTGGAAGTGGCGTCGCCGCCGTCGGTGAAGTAGATGTTCTGATCACCGTCGGACACGTTCACCGTGTCGCCCATGAAGAGGTCCTTCGCCGGCAACACGACCTGGTCGGCCGTGGAGTCGCCGAGGCGCAGCACCAGATTGGCGCCGCCGATCGTGAGTTGGCCGTTCGCGTCGATGCTCTCGCCCGGCAACATGTCGATGCTGCCGGCGATATCGAGCGACGTGGCTGTATTGGCCGGATCAAGGAAGTGCGCCGTGTTGGTATTGTCGACGAAGCGATTGCCGCGAATATCGCCGACGACGTGCAGCGGCGCAGCCGGAGCGTCGGTGAGCACGCCGACGCGGTTGAGATTCAGGTCGACCGTCAGCGCGGGGCTCGCCGCGGCGTTTTGCTGAAAGAAGAACCGGTCGGTCACGTCGGCGTACGCCAAGCCCCAGTCGTTGAAGACCTCTGAGTGGGCGATAACCAACCGTTCCGCGTTTGTAACTCCGGCGGCGAACATGCGAATCATCGGATCGCTCGCACCGGAGACCTCGGGAAACGTGATCGAGGTCAGGTCGTTGATGAACTCGACCTCACCCGCCGACACCGTCACGGCGTCCGCACTGCTGTCGCCGAGTTCGATGATCGTGTTGGCGCCGCCGAGCGTGAGCGTGCCGTTGTTGACGAACACACCTTCGTTGGCCTGCATGTTGATGCTGCCGGCGAGGTTAGCCGCCGTTCCGGTGTTGGACGGATCAACGAAGAACGCGATGTTGTCGCCGTCGGTGAAACGCGGCGCCTCCAGCGTCCCAAGCACGTCGAGCGTCGAGCCGGCGGCA
This sequence comes from uncultured Planctomycetales bacterium, assembly GCA_964563855.1. Taxonomy (GTDB): domain Bacteria; phylum Planctomycetota; class Phycisphaerae; order UBA1845; family Fen-1342; genus JAFGRR01. Next base: position 36,378 of record CAZLYU010000025.1, read on the forward strand.
ACGCTCAGCGTCGGGCCGTTAAACGTGTCGCTCACGTTGCTGCGCAGGAACGACGTGCTGTTGAGACCGTCGAGAAGGTTGGCGTTGCCCGCGTCATCCGCCGAGAGCGCGTTGCGTGCAAGGAACGCGTATGCGTTGCCAGTGAGCTCTTGCCGCGGGCTGAGCACGTCGAAGCCCGACCCGGGAGGGGCTTCGATTTCAAGCTGCACCCAACGCCGATCGCCGTCGTAGACCCCAAACGGGCAGTCAATTTCCGTCGTGAACACGCCGTTGGCCACCGTGACGCCGAAATTCGTATCGGTGCAGAGCAGCGCGCCGCCGAGCGAGGCGTCAAAGATTCGAAAGCGAACGTTTGCGAGCCCGGTGTAGGCGCCCCCGGCATTGGTGAGTTCACCCTGGTAGGTGATGCTCGGCGTTAGCGGTTGTGCGGCTGCGGGGAGCGTGATCGCCCCCACCAGCGCGAGGATGCAGCACTTCTTCATGTGTTTGCCTCCTGTGCGGTTTGGCGGCGCGCTTACAACCAGCACGCCTTTACACCGTGGCCCGAATGAGGTGCATTATCGCCGCCGACGCCCATAACTCAATCAAAGAATCGCACCAAATTGCTGCGGTTCGACGGTGCGCAGGGTGCGGTGCGCGTGCTTGACCGGAGCACGCCGAACGGCGATACTGCCTTAGTATTCCTAGTCTCTCTGGCTACGCTTGCTCTACATGAGGAGCCACTTCCATGGCCAAGCGTCACCCGCAGATCAACTTTCAGGTCGATCCGGCCATGAAGCTGCTCTATGAAGAAGCCAAGGCCGCGGGCCACTGGGTGACTCGCTTCTGCGCCGCCGGGCTGCTTGCGATGGTCGAAGATCCACACCTGCGGCTGCGAGCCCTCAATCGCCTGCGCGAATGGGAGGCGTCTTTCCACGACGCCGACCCCGAGCAGATCCGCGACTTCGTGCAGGGCGCGGCGATCGCGATGCAATCCGCTGCTCCAGATAGTCCGCCAACCCCGAAAGCTCGGCGTCTGAAAACGACGGTAAAGCGAAAACGATCCGGATAATCGCCGGATGCGTCGCGCCGGGGGGCGACTCGACTTTTCTCTCCAAGAGCGACATGCCGTTTCTCCGTGTAGGCGTGAACAGGCGCGGTCCGGGCGGCGACACCGCGCGGACGCCGGCGCACGACTTCTGCTCTCTGCTTTTTGTGCGCGCCCCCGCCAGCCTTGGCGGCCGATTCCCTGGCCACGGGCGTCGCAACCTACACAACTGGGTGGCATTCGCTGCACACGAATCGCCACGATTGTACGGTTTTTGTACGGGTACGCAAGGGCGTTAGCACGAAGTGAAGTCGTGTGGCCGGGCGGAGGTACACCCCCCGCCGACGTCCACTCCTTTCGTCACTGGCCAATACAGGCAAACACCTGAAATCAGGGCCTGAAGGGTGACTTCCCGTAGTGGGCGTGACCTGTTTACCGGCCCGGCTGACAGAAAGTAGTGACGGCTTGACAAACAATGACGCCGCGTCAATTATTAGGGCATGGGAACAACGTCCCGCAAACAACGCGAAATCCAGCAGCGCGAGACCCTCCTGCTCGATATCGCCGAACGCATGCTCCTCGAACGCGGCTATCTCGCGATCAGCATGGATCGCATCGCCGAGGCGGCCGAGTACTCCAAGGGAACCATCTATCAGCATTTCACGTGCAAAGAGGACCTCATGGCGGCCGTCCTCGTCCGCACGGTCGCCATCCGCGAACGGTTCTTCACCCGCGCCGCCACCTTTCGTGGTCGGCCACGCGAACGCATGACCGCGATCGGCGTCGCGGATCAGATCTACACCCGGCTCTACCCCGAGCAGGACCGCATCGAGCGAATCACCAAGGTCGAGTCCATCTGGGACAAGGCTTCTCAGCAACGCCGAGCGCAGTTCATGCAGCGCGACGGAAACTGCTTGGCGACGGTGAAAGGCGTCATCCGCGACGGCGTCGCGGCCGGCGACTTGCGGGTCGAGCCGCCGCTGTCGATCGAAGGCTTGGCGTTTGGCTTGTGGTCGGTCGCGATGGGTTCGCGCATTATCATCAATCACGGGCTGGCTCAGGATTTGGTGGAAGATCGCGATCCTGAAGAGGTGCTCTTTCAGAACTACCAGGTGTTTCTCGACGGATATGCGTGGTCGCCGCTGACGCGCGAGTGCGACTATCCGGGTGTGGTGCAGCGGATTTACACGGAAGTCTTCGCCGACGACGCACGCCGCGCCGGGCTGCTCACGCAGGCCGCTGTCTAGCGGTGTCTCCCTTTTTGCACAGGAATTGACGATGCGTCAAAAATCTGCGCGACGTCTTGTCTGGATTGCAACGGCTGCCGCTGCGGTCGTCACGGCAGCTACGGTCTTCGCCTTATCGTCGACGCCCGATTCGTCCCCAGCCGACGCGGGCACGGGACCATTGCCCGTCGCGGTCATGCGGGCCGCGATGGTCGACACGGTCAGTTTGGAGCGAGTCGCGACCGGCGAACTCACGCCGCGCCGCAGCAGCCTGCTCAGCTTCGAACGCGAAGGCCTGGTGACGGAAGTGCTGGTCGATGACGGCGATGCCGTACAGACCGGCGACCGGCTTGCCAAGCTGGATTGCATCCAACTCGAAGTCGCGCTCCTGGAAGCCGCGGCGCGATTGGCCGTCGCACGTGCGCGGCTTGCCGAAATGGTCGCCGGACCGCGTCGGCAGCAGATTCGCGCCGCGGCCGCCGAAGTCCGCGAACTCAGCGCCCTCAACGACATCGCGCAACGCGAACTCGAACGCGTCGAGGCGCTCGACGAACGCAACAACGCGACTCCTCAAGAGTTACGCGATGCGCAGAACCAGAAACAGGCCGCCGCGGCGCGCCTCGCTGCCGCACAGGAAATGCTGTCTGAACTTGAAGAAGGCACGCGTGAAGAACAGATCGCCGCGCAGCGCGCCACGGTGCAACAGCTTGAGGCGGCAGTCGCCGCGATCAACGTCGACATCGAGAAAAGCACGCTGCGGGCGCCATACGACGGCGTGATCGCCTTGCGTCAGGTTGATGAGGGGGCCGTGCTGGCCGCCGGAGCACCGGTCGTGAAGCTCGTCGAAACCAGCGTGCTCGAGGCGCGACTCGGGGTCCCGGTCGAGCTGGCTCCCACGCTCACCGTCGGCGAGCAACGCGACGTGCGGGTCGGTCAAACGTCGCGGCCGGCGGTCGTCCACGCCATTCTCCCCGAACTCGACGACGCCACCCGTACGACGACGGTCGTGTTGCGGCTCTCACCCGTGAGCGACCCTGCGGTGTATCCCGGGCGGATCGTCGCGCTGCCGCTGAAGGTCACGCGGAACGAGCGCGGCGTGTGGTTGCCGCTGTCGGCGCTCATCAAGGGGCAGCGCGGCTTGTGGGCGGCGTACGCGGCCGAGCGGCGCGACGACGGCCGCGCGCGGCTCGAGCGGCGCGACGTAGAAGTGCTCTTCACCGAAACCGACCGCGCGTTTGTCCGCGGTCTGATCAACGACGGCGACTGGGTGGTCGCCGACGGTGCACAGCGCGTGGCGCCCGGCCAAATCATCGACCCGATGACCAACGAGACGCCCGAGGCGGGGGACGGCGAATGAACCGCATCCCACGCGCCTTCTTCGAGCAGCCGCGGCTGAGCGCGCTGGCGCTGGCGGTCATCGTTGTCAGCGGACTGGCGGCTTATCAGGTGCTGCCACGCAGCGAAGATCCCACGCTGGCGCAGCGTTTCGCGACGATCATCACCTTCTTTCCCGGGGCCACGGCGGAGCGGGTCGAGGCGCTGGTGACCGAGAAGATCGAAGACGAACTGACCGAGATCGAAGAGCTGCGCTTGATGGATTCGTTTTCGCGCTCGGGCGTGTCGGTCATCTCGCTGGAGCTGGACGACGCGATCACGGATCTCGAAAGCGCGTGGGCCGACGTGCGCACGAAGCTGGATCAAGCGGAAGCCAATCTGCCCGCCGGCGCCGGCAAGCCCGAGTTCGAGCTGCAGACCATCACCGCGTTCACGCTCATCGTCGCGCTGGTGTGGGAGCATGACGGTCCGGTGCAGTACGGCATCCTCAACCGTATGGCCGAGCAGCTTGAGGACGAGTTGCGTTCGGTAGCGGGAACGGCGGAGGTTGAACTGTTCGGGGCGCCGGACGAAGAGGTGCACGTCGACGTCCGCCCGGAAGCGCTCGCGGGCTTGGGGCTGAGTCCCGCCGACATTGCAGACATCATCGCCGCCGCCGACGCGAAAGCCCCGGCCGGGCGCCTCGATGATCCGTCGAGCGAGCTGCTGGTCGAGGTGCGCGGCGAAGTGGAGACGCTGGCGCGGGTCCGCGAGATCCCAGTGCGCACGGGGGCCGAGGGACGCATGGTGCGCGTCGGCGACATTGCCGATGTGCGCAAGACCGTCGCCGACCCGCCCAACGAACTTGCGCTTGCTTCGGGACGTCCCGCCGTGGTCGTCGCGGTGCGCGGCGAGGACAACGTTCGCATCGATCATTGGGCTGAACGCGCCCGTGCTGTCGTGCGCGACTTTTCCGACCGCACCGCCACGGGGGTCAGCGTCGAAACCCTGTTCGACCAGAGTGGTTATGTCGAATCGCGTCTGAACGGCCTCGCTCAGAATCTGTTGATTTCAATGGGGCTGGTGACGCTCGTCATTCTGTTCCTGATGGGCTGGCGCTCCGCAATCGCGGTCGGGCTCGCACTGCCGCTGGCTTCGCTGATGGTGCTTAGCGGCATGCGTATCATGGGTGTGCCGTTGCATCAGATGTCGGTAACGGGGCTGATCGTCGCGTTGGGCCTGCTGATCGATAACGCCATCGTGATCGTCGATGAGGTCCGTCGCCGCGCTGAGACATCATCGGCCGGTGAAGCCGTCGCCGGCGCCGTGCGTCACTTGGCGTTACCGCTGTTTGGCTCGACCTTCACGACGGCGTTGGCGTTCATGCCGATCGTGCTGATGCCGGGCGCCGCGGGTGAGTTCGTCGGCTCGATCGGCCTGAGCGTCATCCTGGCGATTGCAAGCTCCTTTCTGCTGGCGATGACGATCACGCCGGCGATCACCGGCTGGACAAACCCCTCGGCGCAGACGGAAGCCAGCCTGCGCTTCTGGAGCGGCGGCATCGGCGACGACCGCATCACCGCTGGTTTTCGCCGCGGGTTGCACTGGTTGGTGCAGCGCCCGGTGCTGGGCGTGCTGGTGTCGCTGATCCTGCCGATCAGCGGCTTCCTCGCGGCCCAATCGCTCGAAGAGCAGTTCTTCCCCCCGGCGGATCGCAACCAGTTCCAAATCGAGCTGCACCTGCCGACGCACGCGTCACTGGCGCACACCCGCGACCTCACCGACCAGGCCCGGGCTGTCGCGCTCGAGATCCCCGGGGTGGAGGATGTGCACTGGTTCGTCGGCCTCAACGCGCCGAAGTTTTACTACAACCTGTTTGGGACGCAGGATGGCGCCGCGTTTTACGCGCAGGCCCTGGTGCAACTCGAGGAAGGTGTCGACTACTACGCGATCATCAATCGCGTGCAGGCGGCGCTCGACCGCGAGCTGCCCGCGGCGCAGTTCCTCGCGCGGCAGCTCGAGCAGGGCCCGCCGTTCAACGCCCCGGTCGAAGTACGGCTCTATGGGCCCGACCTCTATACGCTGAACGACCTGGCCGACCAACTGCGGGCCGAGATGTCGTCGCTGGAGAACGTCACCCACACCCGCACCACGCTCGGCGTCGCACGGCCCAAGCTCTGGCTCACCGTCGACGAAGCCGACGCCCGCCGCATGGGGCTCAGCAATCAGATGCTCACCCGCACGCTGCAGTCCAGCCTTTCCGGCGGCGTCGGCGGGTCGCTGCTCGAGGAAACCGAAGAACTGCCCGTGCGCGTGCGGCTCGCGCAGCAGGAGCGCGGCGACGTCTCCGACCTGATGTCGGTCAACGTCATCACCCAACCCACCGCCGCGGGGCAACGCGTCTACACGCCGGTCGCAGCGATCTCGGATGTCGAGCTGCGCCCTGAGCTCTCCGAGATCCCCCGCCGCGCCGCGGTGCGCACGAACGTCGTGCAAGCCTTTCTGCAGGCTGGCGAACTACCCAGCAAGACGCTGAGCGAACTCAAGCCGTTCCTCGACGAATGGGGCGCGACGCTCCCGGCCGGCTATCAGATGGAGATCGGCGGCGAATCGGCCGAGCGCGACCGCGCGATCGGCAACCTGATGGCGTCGGTCAGTGTGCTCTTTGTGATGATGATCGCGACGCTCGTGCTGTCGTTCAATTCGTTCCGCCTCGCGTTTCTGCTCGCCGTTGCCGCGGCGCTCTCGCTCGGTCTCGGCATGCTGGCGCTGTCGATCGGCGGCTACCCGTTCGGCTTCATGGCGATCGTCGGCACGATGGGCCTGATCGGTGTTTCGCTGAACGACTCGATCGTGGTGCTTGCGGCGCTGCGCGAGAAGGCCGACAGCCGCGACGGCAACTGTCACGCCGTCACCGACGTCGTGGTGAAAGCAACGCGACACGTGATCGCCACGACCGCGACCACCTGCATCGGCTTCACCCCGCTGCTGCTGGCGGGCGGCGGCTTCTGGCCCCCACTCGCGGTGGTCATCGGCGGCGGTGTGATCGGCTCATCGCTCATCGCGCTGTTGTTCGTTCCGTCGGCGTATCGGCTGCTCATGTGCCGCACCGCGCGTCAGCCGGAGGAGCGCTCGGCGCCCACGCCGGAGCACGCCAGCGAGACCCTGACGCCGGCGCCGGCATGAACTGCCGGGCTGGTCGTCACAACAATCGGGGAGCGACGATGTTGGTTGACCAGTTGTGTTATGGGCCCAAGTGGCGCTCGATGCGCGCGTTTTTGTGCGTGACGGTCTGTCGGTGGAACGCGTTGTTTGGCTCGCCGGGCGTCATCTCGCCTTGACGCTTTCCGCCCCCCGCGCTACATTCCGCGCCCCAGCGGTAAGCGTGACGCAAGCGTCGGGTCCGGCGTGGGTCGTCGGGCGGGAAACGCCACTTGCCGTCGGGGCGGTCAGGCTGCAGTGGAACCGGTTGCGTGAGCGATGATCGCAAGTCATCCCGCGACCCACAATCAGCCTCGTCCAGCACGTTGTGGCGCTTCGCCGGCATGGGCTTCGAGCTCGCCGCCGCGATCATTGGTTTCACGCTGATCGGTTACTGGATCGATCATGTTTGGAACACCAAGCCCACCTTCGTGCTCGTCGGGGCCCTGCTCGGGCTGATCGGCGGCTTCTGGAATTTTCTGCGTGAATCGCTGCGGCTGAGCCAGAGCGTCACCAAACGTGGCGACGCAGATCGGCCTCCGCGACGCAAGGAGTAGCGATGTCAGCCGCCGCGAGCGGAGACATTCAGCCCGGACTCGCTTTCGCCCGGCTCGCCGGTGCGACGGTTGGCGGCGCGCTGCTGCTCGCGCTGCTCGGCTACTTTCCCTCGAACAACCTTGGCGGCGCCGTCGCGATCCCGGCGATGTTCGCTGGCATCGGCGTGTCGCTGCTGGGCACGCTCGCGGGCCTCGCGCCGCCATTGCTGGCACTGCACAGGGAACCGCTCAAGCGCCACAACGCGGTGCTCGGCGGCATGGCGCTGCGATTGGCGGCGACCGGCGTGTTGGCGGCGGTGGTCGCGCTCAGCGGCTGGGTCGCGTGGCGGCCCTTCGTGCTGTGGGTCGCGCTCAGCTATCTGGCGCTGCTGGCGATCGACGTGGTCGGGCTGGCGCGCCTCATGAAACAGACCGAGAGGAGCGCGTAGATGCACGGGCTACTGGCGGCTTCTGATCCTCTCGGCCACGTGTTGCAGCACAAGATCGTCGCGCCATCCACTGGCGCCGATCTCCCCTTTCTCAGTTCGTTCACCATCATCAGCAACCACACCATCATGCAAGTGGTTGCGGCCGTGCTGGTCGTCTGGCTGATGTCGATGGCGGCGAAGATGCGGCGCGACGGCGATGAGTTAAGCCGCCTGGTGCCGCGCGGCTTCGGCAACGCGATCGAGTTTCTTTGCGAGGTGCTGCGTGAGAAGGTCGCGCGTCCGGCGCTCGGCCCCTACACCGATCGATTCATCCCGTACATCTGGTCGGCGTTTTTCTTCGTGCTGACCTGCAACCTGCTCGGCATGCTCCCGCTGATGGACTGGTCAAAGCCGTTCGTCGGCGACGCCTATCACTATTTCGGCGGCACGTCGACCGGCAACATCATGGTCACCGCGGCCCTGGCGTTGTGCACGTTGTTCATGATTGTCTACAACGGCCTGCGTCTGCACGGCATGGACTACATCAAGCACTTTTTCATCGGGCCGAGCTACCTCGCCTGGTTTATCGCCATCCTTGAATTCATCGGTCTCGGCGCCAAGATTTTCGCGCTGGCCATGCGTCTGTGCGCGAACATGGTCGCCGGACACGTCTTGCTCGCCGTGCTCGTCAGCTTCTTTGGAACGGCGATCGTAGCGCTCGGAGCGGCGGGCGGACTGGCTGTCGCGATCCCGGTGCTGATCGGCACCGTGGCGATCAACTTCCTCGAAATCTTCGTCGCACTCCTGCAAGCGTACATCTTCACCTTCCTGACCGCGATGTTCATCGGTCAGGCGGTCGTGATGCACCACGACGACGAGCACGAACATGACGAGCAGTTGGACGAGAGCCACCACGCGGTTGCGGCGACGTCATGAATGCAACAAACGTTCGAACGCCATGCCCGGTAAGTGAGGTAACGGGTCGCAAGGCTTGACGGCGATGGCGCGATTCGACGAAAAGCGGCGGTCCTCACCCGTCGCGCAGTGAGAGACACAAGGGAAGCTGAGAGATGAACAAAGCACGTGCACTGCTGGCGATGGCGCTGATTGTCGCCGGAACGGGTCTGATGGGTGTGAGCGCCGCGACCGCGGCGGAGCCCGGCGAAGGTACCGTCGTCACCGAGTCGGTTCCGGCCGATCTCTTCGGCGGCATTGGGGCGGGCATCGGCGCCGGTCTGGTGGTCATGGGCGGCGCGGCCGGCATCGGCCGCATCGGCGGCAGCGCCGTCGAATCGATGGCCCGGCAGCCGGAGGTCGCTGGTCAGATCAACGTTGCGATGCTGATTACCGCGGCGATGATCGAGGGCGCCACGCTCTTCGCGGTTGTGGTCTGCCTGCTCGCGATCTAGCGACGCGACGTTGAATTGAACCGAGCGGCGACGGCGCAGCGCGCCGCCGCCGTTAGACGCCCCATAGGAGAGGCGATCTCGTGCGAACTCTCGGACGTGTCTACGTTGGGCTCATCGCGCTCGGCGTCGTCGGCAGCGCGTCGGCGGCGGAGGCTGAGGGTCAGGGCGGCCTGGCGATCTTTTTGAGCAGCGACATCGGCAACGCGCTGTTCACGCTGGTCGTCTTCGGCATCGTGATCTTTCTGCTCGGCAAATTCGCGTGGGGCCCCATCCTGCGCGGCTTGCAACAACGCGAGTCGGTGATTCACGACGCGCTGGTCAAGGCCAAGCACGAGCGTGAAGAGGCGGATAAGCTGCTGGCTGAGTATCGCGCTCAGGTCGATCGGGCCCGCGAAGAAGCGACGGCGATCGTCGAAGAAGGCAAACGCGACGCCGAAGCCGTGGCCCGCCGCATTCAGGAAGAAGCCCGCCAGGAAGCCGAGAAGATCGCCGAGCGCGCCAAGCGCGAGATCACGCTGGCGAAAGACGATGCGGTGAAGGAGCTGTACGACCGTACGGCCGACATCGCGACGTCGATCGCGGGCCAGATCATTCGCAAAGAGCTATCGGCTCAAGACCATGCGGAACTGGTGCGCGACGCGGTCGAGCAAATCAAGCAGGCGGAAAACGCACGGCTGAACTAAACGCATGCACGAACAACTGGACATCGACGAGCAGCTCGCAGTCGCCGGCGTCTACGCCGAGGCGCTCTTTGCGCTCGCCGCCGAACGGGACGAAGTCGACCTGGTTCGCGACGAGCTGGAGGAGTTGTCGGCGCTGGTCGAGCGTGAGCGGGCCTTCGCTGAATTCATGCGTTCGGCCGCGATCGACCCTGAGGACCGCGCGGCGTCGCTACGACGCATGTTCGCCGAGAAGGTGAACCAAGCGGTGCTCCACACGCTGTTGGTGATGAACAAACACGGCCGCACGGGTCTGCTCTGGGCGCTGGCCCGCAGCTTCAACCTGAGGCGGCAAGCGGCGCTGAATCAGGTGGAGACCGTCGTGACGTCTGCGGTCGAGCTGTCAGCCGAGCAGCGTGACGAGGTAACGGCGCTGGCCCGTGAGAAGTCGGGCAAGGAGCCGCTCGTGCGCTTTGAGGTTGACGAGAGCCTGCTCGGCGGGCTGGTGGTGCAGGTCGGCGACTGGCGCTACGACGCTTCTCTGCGCCGCAAACTGGGCCTGGTGCGCGAGCAATTGCTCGAACGCAGCGATCGCGGCCTGGCGGAGATTGGAGCGGTGGTGGATTAGCCGCGCCGCGCACGAACGTAAGAGTGTCCGTGCGGGCTGAAACCCCCGGATGTTGAGGCCGCGCCACGCGGCGGCGGCTCAGGGCGATTGCGAGTGGACGTTTGAGGATGATGAGATGAAATTTCAGGCCGACGAGATCGTCAGCGTCATCAAAGACGAGATCGCCAAGTACGAGTCCACCCTCGACGTTTCCGAGGTCGGGCAGGTGCTCGAAGTCGGCGACGGCGTCGCCCGCGTCTACGGACTCTCGAAGGCCGGCGCCGGCGAGATGCTCAAGTTCGCCAACGGCGCTACCGGCGTGGTCTTCAACCTCGAAGAAAACTCCGTCGGCGCGGTCGTGCTCGGCGACTATCTCGAGATCAAGGAAGGCGACGAGGTCCGCACGACCGGCGAGCTGCTCAGCGTGCCGGTCGGCGAAGCCATGATCGGACGCGTGGTCGATCCGCTCGGCCGACCGATCGACGGCAAGGGCCCCATTCAAACGCCCCACCGCCGACCGATGGAGACCAAGGCCCCTGGCATCGCCGAACGCCAGCCGGTGAACGAACCGCTGCAGACCGGCGTGAAGGCGATCGACAGCATGATTCCGATCGGTCGCGGCCAGCGCGAGCTGATCATCGGCGACCGCAAGACCGGCAAGACCGCCATCGCGCGCGACGCCATTGTCAATCAGCGCGGCGGCGACGTGATCTGTGTGTATGTCGCGGTCGGCCAGAAAGAGTCGACCATCGCGGGCATCGTCGAAACACTGCGCGAGAAGGGCGCGATGGACTACACCATCGTCGTCGCCTCGAGCGCGTCGGACCCCGCTCCGCTGCAGTACATCGCCCCTTACGCCGGCTGCTCGATGGCCGAGTATTTCATGTACGACGAAGGTCGCGCCACGCTGTGCGTGTATGACGACCTGTCGAAGCAGGCCCAGGCGTATCGGCAGCTCTCGCTGCTGCTGCGACGTCCGCCCGGCCGCGAAGCGTATCCCGGCGACGTGTTCTATCTGCATAGCCGGCTGCTCGAGCGCTCCTGCAAGCTCGCCGAGCGGCGCATCATCGCAAAGAAAGACGCCCCGGCCGACGCCCGAGACGGCGTAAACGGCAAGGTGTACATCGGCAATCAGGACAAGGAAGCCGTCGAGGCGGATCTGGCCGCTTTACCCGACAAAGATCAGCACGAAGTTCGCAAACTCAAGGATTCCGGCGGCAGCCTCACCGCGCTGCCCATCATCGAAACGCTGGAAGGCGAAGTGTCGGCGTACATCCCGACCAACGTAATTTCGATTACCGACGGTCAGATCTACCTCGAGCCCGACCTGTTCTTCGCCGGCGTCCGTCCCGCCGTGAACGTCGGCATCTCGGTGTCGCGCGTCGGCGGCAACGCGCAGATTCCGGCGATGAAGAAAATCGCCGGCTCCTTGCGGCTCGACCTCGCGGCGTTCCGCGAGCTCGAGGCGTTCGCCCAGCTCGGCACCGAGCTCGACCCCGCAACGCAGAAGTCGCTCGATCGCGGCCGGCGTATGGTCGAGCTGCTGAAGCAGCCGCAGTATCAGCCGATGGGCGTCATCGATCAGGTGCTCTCGATTCACGCGGGCACGCGCGGCTTCCTCGACGACATTCCGGTGAGCCAGGTCGCGGAGTTCGAAGAAGGGTTGCTGAAGCACTACCGCGACGAGTTCACCGAAGTGCGCGACCAACTCGATCGCGAGCGCAAAATGACGCCGGAAATCGACGCGAAGCTGAAGGAAGTGACGGGCAACTACAAAAAGCGTTGGGTGAGCGAGCACGAAGCTTAGCACGGGCGCCGGCAGCGCGTGTGACCGCCCCGGGCTGCGGCCCGCGCGGCGCGGGCTTTTCGGGAAGGATTGGACTGACTGATGGCCAAGGCCAGAGCGATCGTCAAACGCCGCAAGGCGGTGCGTAACATCCGCAAGATCACGCAGACGATGCAATTGATCGCGACGGCGCGCTATCAGCGCTGCCTGCAGCGCGCCACCGCCAGCCAGCCTTATACGCGGGCGATCACCCAGATGGTCGAGACGGTCTCGAAGGCCGGTTCGATCGAGCACCCGCTGCTCAAGAAGAACGAAGACGCCGACCGCGTCATCATGCTCGTGCTCACGTCGAACCGCGGGCTCTGCGGCTCATACAACGCCAACATTCTGCGCCGCATGATGCAGCACCGCGCGGCGTTGCTGAGCGCCGGCAGTCAGGTCGAGCTCGAGGTGGTGGGCAAGAAAGGGCTGAATTACTGCCGCTTCCTCGAGGTGCCGGTCGAGCGGTCGATCACCAACGTTGAAGACAAGATCGAGTATCTGCGAGTCGCCGAAATGGCCGAGCGATACATGCAGCTCTACGCCGAGGGTGTGGTGTCGCGGGTCGACGTGGCCTACACCAAGTTCATCTCCACCGCCGTGCAGAAGCCGCGGGTGGTCACGTTGCTGCCGATTCAGCCTCCGGGCGCCGGCGACGATGACGGAACCGAGCCGAGCGAAACGCCCGTCGCCGACCCGAAGCAGCCCGACTTCGAGTTCAGCCCGCCGCCGGCCGAGCTATTGGGCAAGCTGATTCCCGAGACGGTGAAGATCCGTCTGTATCAGTATTTCAACGACGCGATCGTGAGCGAGCAGGTCGCCCGCATGGTGGCCATGAAGGCCGCGACCGACGCTGCCGGCGAGATGATCAAGCAGCTCTCGCAGCGCTACAACCGCGCTCGTCAGACCCAGATCACGATGGAGCTGCTGGACATTGTCGGCGGTGCGGAGGCGATTTCGTGACGCCGCCCGAAACCCAACTGACTGCAAACCGGAATGAACGACGCGCCGCGACGCCTCGGCGAGCGACGCCTCTGTCGATTGTGCCTTGATCATTCAGCCGTGTGACGGATGAAGGAAGAGTGATGTCCACCGCAACCGCGACGAACGTCGGAAAAGTCACCCAGGTCATCGGCTCCACGCTCGACGCTGAGTTCGGCGCCGACCGCATGCCGGCGATCTACAACGCGCTGAAAATCGAATTCGCCCCCTCCGGCGACGCGGCCGACGGCGCCAGGCAGACGCTCTGGTGCGAGGTTGCGCAGCATCTCGGCGGCGGACGGGTGCGGGCGATCGCCCTCGGCGGCACCGACGGCCTCGTCCGCGGCATGGACATCGTCGACACGGGCGCGCCCATCACCGTCCCGGTCGGTCCGGAAACGCTCGGCCGGGTCTTCAACCTGGTCGGCGAAGCCATCGACGGCCGCGGTCCGGTCGAGGCGACCGATCGGCGACCGATCCACCACGAACCGCCCGACTTCCCCGACCTCACGCCCAAGACCGAGCAGTTCGAGACCGGCATCAAGGTCGTCGACCTACTCGTCCCGTTCGTTCGCGGCGGCAAGATCGGCCTGTTCGGCGGCGCCGGCCTGGGCAAGACGGTCGTCATTCAGGAACTCATCGCGCGCATCGCCACGCAGCACGGCGGCTATTCGGTGTTCGCCGGCGTCGGCGAGCGCACCCGCGAGGGCAACGACCTCTGGCTCGAAATGCAGGACGCGAAGATCGGCGACACCGGCAAGTCGGTCAACGACCAAACGGCGATGGTCTTCGGCCAGATGAACGAGCCGCCGGGCGCGCGTCTGCGAGCCGCGCTCACCGCGCTGACCATGGCGGAGTACTTCCGCGATCAGACCGGCGCCGACACGCTGCTCTTCGTCGACAACATCTTCCGCTTCAGCCAGGCCGGC
>CAZLYU010000026.1:0-29348 GCA_964563855.1 uncultured Planctomycetales bacterium
GGACTTGCGGCGATACCCATAACCCGGAGCCTTCACCGCAGCCACATTCAGAATCCAGCGCAGCTTGTTCACCACCAGCGTCGCGAGCGCCTCACCCTCAACGTCCTCCGCAATGATCAGCAACGGCTTCTTCGCCTTGGCGACTTTCTCGAGCAGCGGCACCAGCTTCGTCACGCTGCTGATCTTCTCTTCGTAGACCAGCACCAGCGGCTTGTCGAACGTGACTTCCATCGCGTCAGGATTCGTCACGAAGTGCGGGCTGAGATAGCCGCGGTCAAACTGCATCCCCTCGACGACGTCGACGGTCGTCTCCAGGCTCTTGCCCTCTTCAACCGTGATGACGCCGTCTTTGCCAACCTTCTCGAACGCGTCAGCCATCATCTCGCCGATCACGCGGTCGTTGTTCGCCGAGATCGCGGCAATGTTGATCACGTCTTCGCGCTTCGACACGTTCACCGGCTTGGCCAGTGTCGCAAGTTCGGCGACCACCGCCTTCACCGCCGCCTCGATCCCGCGGTTCACCGCGTTCGGATCGTGGCCAGCGACGATCATGCGCAGCCCGGCCTTGAAGACCGCCTCGGCCAGCACCGTCGCGCTGGTCGTGCCGTCGCCGGCCACATCGCTCGTCTTGCTGGCGGCTTCCTTGATGAGCTGCACCGCCATGTTTTCGTACTTGTCCTTGAGCTCGATCTCCTCGGCGACCGTCACGCCGTCCTTGGTGACCGTGGGGGCGCCCCAGCCCTTGTCGAGCACAGCCGTGCGGCCGCGCGGACCAAACGTGCTGCGCACCGCCGATGCCAACTTCTCGACACCCGCGGCGATTGCGCGCTGCGTGTCCTGATCAAACGCCAACTGTTTGGCCGCCATTCAGTATTCTCCTTGTCGTCACGCTCCACCACGATCACGGCGACCGCCACAGCTCGGCGCCGCCGCGTGGGCATACCTACAACACCCCCGCTCACGGCATTGCAATCGTCGCGCCAGATGAGAGCGCCCGCCGCGCAACGCGCAACTCTGCTGTTTCCAACAGGTTCCGTGCGCACGCCTCTCGTCCCCGCCGCGCGCCGCCACGCCATCCTGCCGCGCTGGCAGCCGCCAATCTGACAGTGGCCTCCCTGCGAGCCTCCGACGACGCCGCGCTTGGCGACCCCCTGAAACGACTCTATGCTCTGCTTGATGCAATGCCACCAGCCGCGCCCCACGCGCCCACCGCGAGTCGAGGCCGACGCCCGATGAGCGCCGACCCAATCGCCCCAGCCGCCCAAACCGGCGCCATGTACGCGAGACTCCGCGGCCAACGAACGAGCAAGTCGTCGGCGGGCGCGGCGTTCTGGCGCATGCTGCGACTCCTGCGGCCCCATTGGCGCCCCCTGACCCTCGGCTTGCTGCTCAGCTTCGGGGTCGCGCTCACCTACGCCGCAAGCCTCGCCGGCCTGCTCCCCGTGCTCAACATCCTGATCCGCAGCGACGCCGCCGAAGCCAGCCTCCACGTACAACTGAGCACCCTCGCCGCCAATTGGGAAGCCGCCGGCGGCATCGCAGCGCTCGCAGCGCCGCTCGTCGGCTTCGCCGCCAGCATCTTTCCAGCGCCCAACGCCCCCGACGCACGCATGACGTCGCTGCTGATCATGCTCGGCGTGCTCCTCGCGCTGAATATCGTGGGCAACGCCTTTCGCTTCGCGTCGCAATACCTCATCTACTTCTCATGCTCACGCGCGGTCATGGACCTCCGCCGCCAGATGTATCGCAAAGCGCTGCACCTGCCCGTCAACGCGATCGGCGACGTCTCCAGCGCGGTCAGCCAATATCTCTCCGACGTCCGCGAGGTCTATCTCGGTCTCCTCACGCTGCTCGGGCGCGTCGCGCGCGAACCGCTCAAGGCGATCTGCGTCTTCATCGCCGCCTTGCTGATCGACTTGCGGCTCACGCTCGTCGTCATCGCCATCGCGCCCATCGCCGTCGGCTTGCTGTGGTTCTTCGGACGCGTCGTCCGCAAAGCCGCCATCAAGCTGCTCAAGGGCTATGGCTTGATGCTCGGCGGCCTGGAGGAGGCCCTCCAGGGCCTCGATGTCGTCAAGGGCCACGCCGCCGAGGGCCGCGAACGCATCCGCATGTGGCGGCTCGAACGACGCATGTTCAAACAGCAGATGCGCATGGGCCTCGTCGAATCGCTCATGTCGCCGCTCATCGAGACCTTCGGCGTGCTGATCGCGGCGGCGGGCGTCGTCTGGCTCGCCAGCCGCACTTTCGCCGGCGAGATCGCCCCCAGCCACTTCATCACGATGGTCGTGCTGCTCTCGGCCATGCTCGACCCCGTACGCAAGGTCGCGTCGGTCTACACCACCGTTCAACGCGCCGGGGCCGCATCGCTCAACATCTTCGAAACCCTCGACCGCAAAGAGGAACGCACCCCGAGCCGACCGATCGAACTGCCCGCCGGCCGACCCCCGCAGATCACCTTCGACACGGTCAGCTTCCGTTACGACGAAGACGCCCCCCTGGCGCTCGATGCGGTCTCGCTCGATGTCGCCGGCGGCGAGTGCGTCGCGCTGGTCGGACCGAATGGCAGCGGCAAAACCACGCTCGCCCGACTGCTGCCGCGCCTCCTCAATCCGCAATCCGGCCGCGTGACGATTGATGGGGTCGACGTCAACGCCGTCAGCCTGAAGGAGCTGCGCAAACGGATTGCGTATGTCACGCAGCACTCGGTCATTTTCGCGCGCTCAGTGCACGACAACATCGCCTACGGCAAGCCCGACGCAACCCGCGACGAAGTGCGCTCCGCCGCCGAACGGGCCTACGCCGCCGAGTTCATCGAACGCCTGCCGCAGGGCTACGACACAGTGCTCGGCGAAGCGGGAATGACGCTGTCAGGCGGTCAGCGTCAACGGCTGGCGATCGCGCGGGCGTTCCTCAAACCCGCCACAATTCTCGTCTTCGACGAGGCTACCAGTCAGATCGACGCCGACAGCGAACGCAAGATCCACGAAGCACTCGAAGCGCTGCGCCACGGCAAGACGACCTTCGTCATCGCCCACCGTCACACGGTGATGGATCTGGCCAATCGAATTGTGGTCATGGATGGCGGACGGGTCGTAGATTACGGCGGTCGCGACGAATTGCTTCGCCGCTCCCCGCTGTTCGCCGCGCTCTATCAGTCGCCAGCCAACGCGACGTAACGCGATCGGAAACGGCGACCAGATCGGTCGGCTTTCGAGTGGATCTGCTGACGCATGCTGACGTTGCTGGCACAAAACTCACAGGCGGTCGGCACGCTCGTTCTCGCGGTCGCGGGCCTGGCGATCCTGGCCACCATCGCGCTGTTCGTCGTACGCGCCGTGCGCCGCTGGACGCGCGACACACCGTCGTCAGAAACCTTCACGATGCAAGATTTGCGCACCATGCGCGCCAGCGGCCAAATCAGCGAAGCCGAATTCCAGTCGATGCGCGCACTCATCCTCGGCCGCTACGCCGCAAACAGCGATGACGCCGATTCCGGGGCTTCTGGAACACAACGTGCCAAAACTGACGGGACAGACGGCCCCGACAGTCGGCTCTAGATCACCGCGCACCACGCGCAACCGACCGGCGGCGCTCGCATCGCGAGTACAATCCGGTTACGGTCGCGATAGCGGCGCGTCGAAGAGATAGGTCAACACCGCGTTTTCGCGGTGGCGTCCACAGCAAGGATGGAAGTATGAGTACGACCCGCGGCGGCTCGGGCAATCGGACCCGACGCCTGAACACCTGCAGCTTTTGCGGTAAGAGCCACCGTGACGCCGGTCCGATGGTCGAAGGCGCAAACGATGTGTTCATCTGCGCCGCGTGCATCGAGCTGTGTCACAACCTCGTGAAAGAAGAGCGCCGCCGCAGCACACGCGGCAAGTCGCTGCTGACGACCATTCCCAAGCCGCGCGAAATCTACGAGTTCCTCGATCAATACGTCGTCGGGCAGGAAACCCCGAAGCGCGCCCTCGGCGTCGCCGTGCACAACCACTACAAGCGCCTCGCCCACGCTGACACCAGCGAAGAAGGCGATGTCGAGCTCGACAAGAGCAACATCCTCATGATCGGGCCGACCGGCTCAGGCAAGACGCTGCTCGCCAGATCGCTCGCCCGCGTGCTCAACGTGCCCTTCGCGATCGGCGACGCGACCACCCTTACCGAGGCGGGCTACGTCGGCGAAGACGTCGAAAACATCTTGCTGCGCCTGCTGCAAAACGCCGACTTCGACCTCGAAGCCGCCCAGCGCGGCATCATTTACATCGACGAGATCGACAAAATCGGCAAGACCTGGAACAACGTCAGCATCACCCGCGACGTCTCCGGCGAAGGCGTCCAGCAGGCCCTCCTCAAAATGCTCGAGGGCACGGTCAGCAACATCCCGCCCCAAGGCGGCCGCAAACACCCCGAACAGCAGTACATCCAGATGGACACCAGCAACATCTTGTTCGTCTGCGGCGGCACGTTCGTCGGCCTCGACAAGATCATCCGCAAACGCCTCGGGCGCAAGCTCATCGGCTTTAGCCCGGAGGGCGAAGGCGGCGACGAGGTGCGCGAGCTTGGCGATCTGCTGCAGGAGGTCACCCCGGACGACCTCATCGAGTTCGGCATGGTCCCCGAGTTCGTCGGCCGTCTGCCCGTCATCTGTCCGCTGCAGCCGCTCGACGAAGATGCACTGGTCAGCATCCTCACGAAGCCCCGCAACGCGCTCGTCAAGCAATACGAGAAGCTCTTCGAGATGGAAGGCGCCCAGCTCCAATTCACGGACGACGCCCTCTCCCTTCTCGCCCAACGCGCCCTCGAACGCGAAACCGGCGCCCGCGCCCTGCGTGGCGTGATGGAGGAGCTCATGCTCGAAGCGATGTTCGACCTCCCCGAGCGCAAGCACACCGCGCCCTACGTCGTCACCGGCGACGTCGTCCGCGGCGACGCGAGCCTCTTCGAACCACCCGTCAAGAAAGAATCAGCCTAGCGAGCGGCAACCCCGCGCGACGCCACGTCGCGCGGCGCCCCGCAATGTGCCGCGTCAGACGTTCCGACCCGACGTCCACCCGATCCTCCGGGGCGCCGCTGTGCGGACACGCACGACGCCGCCGACTCACGCCGGTAGCCGCGCCGTGTTGCGCGATCCGCGCAATCGGCGCCGAACACCCCATATCGAACGCGCCCACCTCACGTCCGAAATCGGATCGAGCAGGCACAACATCGCCCCAACCACGCCGGGAATCAGGAGGCCGTGGTCAATCGCGAGCGCGGTGAAAAACAGTAAGGTGGTCAACCCCACAAAGCGCGTCGCGCCCGACTCGGTCGGACGCCGCGCAGCGAACGCCAGCAGCACCCAACTCGCTGCGAACCACCCCAGGAAATTCAGCGACGGAATGCCGTAGTAAACGCCGCTCTCTCGCCACTGCCAGTAACGCAACACGTCGACCGCGACCGGATCGACCAACAGATCAATCGTCACCATGTAGAGCGCACCGACCGTCGCAATCGTGAAACGCCCCCGCACACCCAGCCGCCACAGACGCTGGTGAACATACGCCAGCAAAATTAACCACGCGGCCCCCATCGCCAGCGGCGTATCGAGCAGATGCGGCGGCAATGCGGTCGTATAGGCGTAGTCGCCGAACGGAAATCCGGTCCAGCCGCCAACCACTTCGATCAGCAGCCCCAGTACGCCAAGCCCCACCAACGCGGCGCGATGCGCACGACGTTCCGCCAACACGATGAGGGCCGCCGCGGAGAACAGCAGCACCGCGCCGCCCACGCGACTGACGGCCGGCGGTTCAGAGAGCACGACATGCGACACGAAGCCCCCGCACCAAAAGGCGCAGTAGACGACGATCAACGAGACGATCAGCACCTGTGTGATCACGGTGGGGCGCTCCGAACGACGCGGGATGTGGCTGGCTCGGGAGTGGCGCGGCGGGTTTCATGTCGCGCGATCTGTTCAGCGGCAATCTTCGCCGACAACAGCACCATCGGCGTCCCCCCACCCGGATGCGCCGCCCCGCCGACGCAATACAAACCGCGGATCGACGACCGGTTTGAGGGTCGCAAAAACGCGTTGCGCCAGCCGTGCGAGTCGCCCCCGTAGATCGCTCCGCCGACTGCGCCATACTCGCGCTCGAAGCGATCCGGCGACCAGACGTCCCGCACCACCGGGTTCGCCGTCACATCCGCCACTGCGCACGAGCGAAGCGTTGCCGCAACACGCGCGGCGGCGGCTTGCGTGTCCGACTCGGTCCAGGCCGCGCCGATCGCGGGCGCGTTCGCCATCACAAACGCTGCATCAGCGCCGTGCGGCGCCGACGCCGCGTTTGTCCGACTGGTGAGATTGACGTACACCGTCGGGTCGGTCGGAAAACAGCCCCCCGCCAGCTCGTCAAACTCGCGGTCATAGTCGCTCGAGAAGCACACCGTGTGATGTCCGAGGTCCTCCGGCGCGCCGGCCGTCCCGCACAACTGCACAAAGCCGGACATCGAATGCGCCGCGCTGGGCCGCGCGAAACGCGCAGCGCTCGCCAGATCAGGCAACAGTTTCGGCAGCAAAGCGGTGTCGGCGTTCATGACGACGATATGGGCAGGCAGTCGCGCGCCATCCGCACAGCGAACCGCCGACGCTCGGCCGCCGTCACACACGATTTCGTTGACGGCGGCATTCAGGCGTAGCTCCACGCCGCGCCGGACCGCGAGGTCGACCAGGACCTCCACCAGCCGATAAAGCCCACCGTCGATGTACCAGCCGCCAAAGGCCGTCTCGATGAACGGAATTACCAGCAACGTCGCCGGCGCCCGATGCGGCGACGACCCAACGTACGTGGGGTAGCGATTGAACAGCGATCGTAGGTGCGGACTGTGCAGATGCGCCGCGACCGTGCGCCCATAATTCCCCCAGCCATACCGCAGCGGAACGTGCCGCAGCGCCAGCATCGTACGCAAGTCGGGCGGCGCCAGCGGTGGACGCCGCAAGAAAGTCTCGCTCGACGCCGCGTAGAGCCGCTTGCCGATCGACAGCAAACGCTCGACCCCGCGGACGTCGCGCGGTTCGATCTCGCGCACCACGTCGCTCCAGGCCCCGCTTGCGTCGGGCAGGTGAAAACGCAGCCCATCCGGATAGCGATACTCCGCCAGCGGCTGAATTCGTTGCAGCTTCAGGTGATCTTCAAGCCGTTCACCGACCGCGCTGAAGAGCTCGGCGAACACGTGGGGCAGTGTGAGTAAGGATGGACCGGTATCGAAACTGAAGCCGCCGGACCGCCACGTATTCATCTTGCCGCCGCAGCACGGCCCCTGCTCGCACACGACGACGCGCCAACCGCCGGTCACAAGTCGCAACGCAATCGCCAACCCCCCGAGCCCCCCGCCGATGATGACCGCCCGGCGTGCGCTCATTGGGCTCGCACCTCGTGTTCTGACAGCGGAGCGACGGCATGTGCATCAGATTCGCACAGCCGCTCGCTGAGGCGTGCGGCCCCATGCGTATGGAGATAAAGCCGACCCTTCCAACCCACGCCGCCGCCAAACGTGCACCGCCGCCAGCTTTCCAACATCAGCGCCATGAGAAACAACTCGGCGATCGGATGCAGAACGACCGACCAGAGCGGATGGCGAAACCGAACCGCGCACGCCACGCGCCCTGCAAGGCTCGCACCCACGCCCACCACAGCTCCCATGAGCCATCCAGACGGTGGAGCCGAGCTCAGCGCGACCCCCAGCGCGACATAGGGCGCAACAAGCAGCAACCGCCAAACGAAAAACGCCCAAAACACCGCGCTGCGCTTGAACGCCGGGAAAGTGTTCTTCTGAAACCCGCTCCAAATCGCTGACAGCCGGTCATACATTCGCACGCCAACCACATCTTGCCCGTCGAGACAGAGGCTGTGTGCGCCGCTCGAGCGGAATGCCCGCGCCAATCCCGTGTCTTCAAACAACTGATCGCGCACCGCGGCATGGCCACCGACCCGTTCGTACGCGTCGCGGCGTACCAGCAAACACGCGCCATGCGCCAACCCCAATGACGCATCGGTTCGACGCCACGGCGCCAGCCACGTCGGAAAGAGCGTCAAGACCACGTGATTGAGCAGCGGCATCAGCACACGCTCGGCCGTCGAACGCAACGCCAGCTTCGGCCACGCCGACAGCAGCGCTGCATCCGCGCGCTGCGCGGCGGCCACCAGATTGACGGCCGCCTCGGGCGCCAGCCGCGCGTCGGCGTCAAGAAACAGCAGCCATTCAGCCTCCGACGCATCCGCAAGCCGCTGGCAGGCATGCGGCTTCCCGAGCCAGCCAGCGGGCAGCGGAGAGCGATCAACAAGTCGAATACGCGGATCGTGCTTGCCCACCTGTCGAACGACCTCGGCCGTGCCGTCGGTCGAGTCGTCGTCGTACACCAGAATCTGAGTGACGCAGCCACCGGCGCGCTGCGCCGACGAGAGGCAGCCAGGCAACGCCGCCGCTTCATTTCGCGCCGGAATCAGAATCGCGACCGACTGCTCGGTCTCAAGCGGATCCGGTCGCCGCCGAACACGCCCCCACGACATCGTGTTGACGAGTGCGACGAGCGCGGCGAGCATCGCAGGAATCGCAAGGATGGCGGTTGCAGCGCTCATCCGACGACCATCCCCGCACGACCGGCATCGTGCGCCGCGGGCGCTGCCACCGTCGCCGACGTCGGCTGTTCCAGAATTCGCAGCACTTCGTCTGGGGCCTCGTCCAGCAACCCGTGACCAACGCCTTCAATCGCATGCACGCGCATCTGAGGCAACACGCGGCGCCACGCATCCAAACCCTCAGCCACGGCGCCAAATGTCCGCGAACCACAAAAAAAGTCCACCGGCTGGCGCAGGGCCGCGTAAGCGTTGAGCGTGCGAAGCCCCCCCAACAGGCGCAGGTAGCGGCGGGCGACAGCGTGCGGCGCTTGCTGAAATGCGGCGGTCAGGTTGGTCGCTCCTGCGGGCGCGTCGTTCACCGCACGATTGGTGACAAAGCGACCCAGCGGATTGGCGAACGTGCTGTAGTACGCGATCGGTCCCAACACCGGCACGAGAAACGTCCGGAAGTACCACGGCATCCGCGCGAACGCATCGACCAACACCAACCGCGAGAAGAGCGCCGGCCGCCGTACCGCCGCGAGCAGTCCGAAATGCACGCCTGAGCAATAACCCAGCAATACACGCGGCGGGGCCGCCCGCTCGGCTTGCTCGATCACCGCGTCAACCACCTCATCGACGTCGGCCGGTGGACGCCCGTCCGCAAAGCCCGGTAAGTCCACACAAACAAGCGACCATCGCCCCGACGCGGATGCCTCGAGACGCGAGAATGTCTCTAGGCCGCCGATCCAGCCGTGGATCGCGACGACCGACGAAACGTCATATGGGCTCGCAGCGCTTTGCATCTCAGACGTTGCCCGCATCCGTCCCCGCGGCACGCCTGATTGTATGACGATCATGGCGACGAACGTCGGTGCGCGTTCAACGGTTTCGCGCAGCCCGACAAGCCACGTCGCATTCAACCGATGAGCGCGTCCGTCAGCCGGATCGTTTGCAGGTGAGCAAAGCACGTGATCGCGACGGACAACGCGCGGCGGCGCGAACTAGACTAGCGACCGTCCTGCTCGGTCTGGTCGCCAACAACTTCCGACTCGGGATCCTCTTCGGCGTCGGCCCGCAAGACGTTGCTTTGAATCAGCGGCGCGATGACCGCCGCGACGAAGCGCTCGTTCACTGCGTCGGTGTGACGCCCGTTATAGCCGTACCGCGCGTAGTTTGGGCGCCATCGCATGTTGACCACGCGGTCGCGATAGAGCGCCTGGGTCTCGCTCCCGATTCCCCGCGGTGGAACAATGCCATACAAACCGGCGACAGACGTGTCGCCAATCGTTCCTCGGTCGACCGAACCGACGATCGGCACCGCGTAGCGCAGCACCCTGTCGGTGGGGGAATAGAAGTTCCACAGCTTTCCGCGGAGGGCGGGCAGCGCGCGGCGCAGGTCATAGGTCCGCAAAAGCGAGCTGCCCAAGAACACGACGTTCTGAACGCGTACATCGGTGGGCAGCATCTCGAGCGCCCACACCGTGATGCCGGTCCCGGCGCTGAGCGCAATGATGTTGACCGGCTTGTCCGGGTGTTCGCGCGCATACGCTTGCAAGTCTTCAGCCAAGCGTCGCGCCTCGCTGACATTGCGTCCCTTGTCGATCTGGTCACGCACCGCGCCGCCCAGCACGCTCTGCCAGGCAAAGACGGAGATGCCGCCGCGATACCCACCCGAACGCAAGCCACGCGGCACGCTCGTGGATCCCGTAAAGCTGCCGACGGCCCCCGCGCCGCCGACGAACACGGTGAGGCCTTTCTCGGAGCCGCGCAGATCGTCGCCTAACTTCGAGTACAAGCGGCAGCCAGTGGCCGATCCACAAGCGAGCGCCACGAGCAGCGCAATCGCTGGCGACCGCCTCGGCCGGTGTCTCAAAACTTCGCTCCAAGTCTTCAACACCGCAACCATTCCGAATGAATCTGCATCTTCAAGAAACCGGCCGATCCCCCACGCGCGCCACGCCTGCGTTGGCGCGTCTTACTTGCTGTGGACGCCTCAATGGGTGAATCGGACTACGACGAAACCTCGTTGAGCACGCGCTCCTCAACATAAATCGCGGTCTCGCTCGCCACACCGAGCGCGATCGCATCCGAAGGTCGACTGTCCACTTCAGCGACGCCGTGCTGATGCCGCACGATAAGTTTGGCATAGAACGTGCTGTCATGCAGGTCATACACGACGATTCGCTCGAGATCCCCGCCGAGGCTCTCGATCACCGAGGCCAGCAGATCGTGCGTCATGGGGCGCGAAAGACGCTGGCCCTTGACCCGGCGGTCGATCGCGAGGGCCTCGGTGAGGCCGATGACGATTGGCAGCGTGCGCGTGCCGTTTCGCTCGCGGAGCACGATCAGTTGATGCTCACGGGTTTCAGAGATCACGATCGTTGCGAGATCCATCCGGATTTCCACAGCCGTGGTCCCTTTCCAAATTGCGTCCAGCAGCGAAGATCGACTGATCGACCGTAGACTGCGATCCGGCTGCGTGCAAGCGGGGGTCGCGCCGACGGATCGCAATTGCCGAGCAGGTCGCCCGCGGATACACTCGCAAGACTGAGTCAGTCCCACTGGGGATTAGTGTAACGGTAGCACGACTGACTCTGGATCAGTTAGTAGAGGTTCGAATCCTCTATCCCCAGTTTGGCCAACGCTCGTAGGTTCGGCGGCAATCGAGTCCCGCGATAGGCTCGCGCGAAAATCGTTAGAAAATCGCTAACGCGGACTTGCCGTTCCCGTGTTTTGGCCATAGAGTACATGCGTGAGATGAACCCCGGGCCGGTCTGCGTCGGTGCACGTGTCCCCCCCCGCACGTCCCGACCTCCGGCCCACTTTTCTCGCCCCCACCCCTAGTCCGACGCTTCAACCGATTGCCGTTACCTCTTCGCGTTGACAGCCTGCGCCCACGTTCTTAGCATCCCACGCAAATCTAAATCTCACCTCCGCCCGAAGGACAGTTGATGGAGCAGCGTCTAAACACCACGGCGGTACGCGGCGTCGTTCTTGTCGTCGTGATTGGCACAACACTTCTCGCAGCATGCAATCGTTCTGAGCAATTGCCTGAGGGCAGCATCGAGTCGTATCGCGACCGGATGCTGGCGTCGTACGAAGAGGAGCGTTCCAGCGCGGACGCCGCTTCGTCCGACGCCATCTCCAGCCCCGAGCCGCTGATCGCGCAGGCGGCGGACCCCAATCTCCCCGCCCGGCGCACCCTGCTCATCGGCCCCGAAAACGCCGAGCGGCCCGCGCCCGAGCAGTATCTCGCGGAATTGCCCGACCCGAGCGAGGCGCGCGAAACGTTTCAGCGCCGGCTCGAAGAGCTCGAGTCGGTCTCGAACGAACGACGTGTCATCTCCAGCTACAACGAAGTCGTGCGCAACGCGCTCGAGTACATCGACCAGATCCGCAAGCCGCGTCAGGTGCGACTGACGCTGGCCGAGTGCATGCAGGCGACGCTCGAACACAACTACGCCATCAAGGTCGAGGCGTTCGAGCCCGCCATTCAAACGACGCAGCTTGTGCAAGCCAAGGCCGCGTTTGACGCCGAGTTTTTCCTCGATGCGTCGTACAACCAACGCGACCCGGCGGTGATCGTCTCGAGCGGCACGGAGATGACCGACACGCGCACGGTGCAGGGCGGCATCCGCAAGCTGTTGCCCACTGGTATGACAGCGTCGGTCGCCATGGGGTTCAACCGCAACTACATCAACTCGCGCGACCTGCCCAAGAAGACGAACCCGTCTTTCGGCTTCAGCGCCGTGGCGGACTTTCGACAGCCGTTGCTGCGAAACTTCGGACTCGAATTCAACCGCGCCAACATCGAGATTGCCCGCGCCAACCGCGACGCGTCGTACTGGGGTTTCGTCCGCGAAGTACGCGACCAAATGCTCGCCGTCGAACAAGCATATTGGACGCTGGTTCGCGTGCGGCGCTCGGCGGCGATTCAGGCCGAGTCGGTCGCTCAGAACTACGTGACCTGGCAAGACCTCGAGGCCCGCAAGGCGCACGACGCGACGCCGGTCGAAATCGCCAATTCACGCGCCCGCTTCGAAAGCCGCTTTGTCGACTTCCTCGACCTCGTGCGGCTCGTCCGCGACGCGGAAGACGCGCTGATCAACCTGATTAACGATCCCGAGTTGCTGCTGTCTGACGACGTGGAGATCGTGCCCGTCGATCCCCCGCTATCCACGCCGGTGATTATCGACCAATTTCGCGAAGTGCGCACTGCGCTCGAAGAGCGCAGCGAGATTCGTGAAGCGCGGCTCGCGATCCAGGCGTTGGAGATCCAGACGTCGGCGGCGAAGAACCAGACGCTCCCACAGCTCGATCTCACGTTCCAATATCAAGTCGACGGAGCCGGCTGGTCGGAAGACAATGCGTGGGACGATTTCGCCGGAACCAACCACATCTCATACACCGTCGGGCTGCAGTTCGTGTACCCCATCGGCAACCGCTCGCGCTTGGCGCAATTGCGCGCCTCGGAGCTGCGCGAGCTGCAATCCATCGTGCAGTTGCGTCAGTTGATGGACGCGATCGTGCAGGAGGTGAACAGCAACGTCCGCACCATTCAGGTCACCTACGCCCAGTTGCCGGTGCAGTACAGCGCCGTGAAGTCGAGCGAACGCAACCTGCGGTCGCTGCAGGCCCGCGCCCAGGCGATCAGCCCCACCTTCCTCGAAACCGAACTCAACGGCGTCGAGCAGTTGGCCAACGCTCGCAACCGTCTGCTGCAGGTGCTCACCGACTTCAACACCGGTCTCGTGGAACTTGAAGCGTCGAAGGGGACGCTGCTCGAATACAACAACGTCGCGCTGACCGAGCCCCCGCCCAAACCGGTCTCGTTCCGCCCGTCGCGCGGCAGTTAGCCGAACGCGTTCGAGCTGACTACCATGCTGCGTCATGGGCCTGTTCGACCGCTTCAAAAAGAGCCTCTCCAAGACCCGCGACAAGGTGCTCGGGTCGCTGCGGAGCGTCTTGGCGTTCGGTCGCAAGATCGACGAGACACTGCTCGACGAAATGGCCGACGCCATGCTCGCCGGCGACATGGGGCCGCGGGCCGTCATGACGCTGCAGGACGAGGTGCGAGCGGCGTGGAAGCGGGGCGAGATCCACGAAGCACAGGAAATCTTGCCGTTCTTGAAAGAACGCATCAGCGGCACGTGGTCGGCGAGCGACCGCGCGCTACGCTTCGCCGACACCCCGCCCACCGTTATCTTCGTGGTGGGCATCAACGGCTCGGGGAAAACCACCACCTGCGCCCGGCTCGCCAAACATATCAAAGACCAAGGTAAGACCGTGCTGCTCGGCGCGTGCGACACTTTTC
This sequence comes from uncultured Planctomycetales bacterium, assembly GCA_964563855.1. GTDB lineage: Bacteria > Planctomycetota > Phycisphaerae > UBA1845 > Fen-1342 > JAFGRR01. Next base: position 13,912 of record CAZLYU010000026.1, read on the forward strand.
GCGCCGCCGCCATCGATCAGCTCACCATCTGGGCGGAGCGGGCCGGCGTCGGCATCGTCAAACACCAACCCAACAGTGACCCGGCGGCCGTCGCGTTCGACGCGTGCGCCGCGGTCAAGGCGCGTGAGCTCGACGTGCTCATCCTCGACACGGCCGGCCGGTTGCATACGCAAGACCATCTGATGCGCGAGCTCGGCAAGATCCACAAAGTGGTCGGCAAGCAGATCCCCGGTGCGCCGCACGAAACCCTGCTCGTGCTCGACGCCACCATCGGCCAGAACGCGATCAATCAAGCCAAGACCTTCAGCGAGGTCACGAACGTCACCGGGCTGTTCCTCGCCAAACTCGACGGCTCCGCCAAAGGCGGCATCGTCGTCGGCATTCGCGACCAACTCGACATCCCAGTCAAGTTCATCGGGCTCGGCGAAGGCATCGACGACATGGCGCCCTTCGAGCCGCAAGCGTTCGTCGATGCTTTGTTCGTCGGCTTGGAGTAACCGCGCGCGTTCGCCAATGAACGGTTACAGCGCAATCAGTCACGCCGTGATCCCCACGCCGCCTCATCCCCAAACAAGCTGCCTGACACTCCCGTTCTCACGCGCCCGTTGATTCCCCACGCCGCGCAGCGCGCGACGGCGCCCGTACGGCCAGCCCGGCCGTGACGGCAAGCAGCACCAACATGAAGAAGTGAACCCCCATCAGTCGCAGCGTCGGACTGAGCCAGGCCAACATCCCGGCGATCCACACCGCCGCGCCAACCCACGCCGCCACCCGTGACGACCACGCGCGCAACTGCGTCGCGCTCAGCACCATCGCCAATGCCGGCAGCGCCCACGCCAGGTAGTACTGTCGTAACAGCGGCGACAGCGCGACCATCGCCAGCGCGAACAGCGCCGCCTCGGCCTGCAGTTCGCGAGAGCCCAACATCCGTGCGGGGCGCCGGGCCCAGGCGATCAGCCCGCCAAACAGCACCAGCGCGCCGCCGTACGCAACCAGCCGCGCTTGGCTCTCGCTGAGCGTCAGCGGCCGGTGCGGCAAGGCGTTGGGATGGTCGGCGGTCAACCAGCGGCCGGCCAGCGCGGGAAGCGACTGGTTGCGATGGTCGCGGAAGTGGGCCCGCAGATGGGCATCGTCGAGTCCGCGCTTCGCCACCCCCGCGAGATTGTGCTCGATCCACTCGCCATGGTGTCGCAGCGTGTCGCGCCATCCAAAGGCCATCACTGGGGGAAGTAGTGTGAATGTCGCGACGCACACCGTGAACGCCGCCGTCGCCACCCAGCGCCGCTTGAGCACCAGCCAGACGACAAACACCACCGGCAGCAGCTTGAGCACCGTCGCCGCAGCCAGCAGCCCCGCCCCCAGCACGCCGCGCGACTCACGTCCCGGGCCCGAATGGGACAACAAGTACGCGCCAACGAGCACCAACGCCAGCGTGGGAAACGTGAGCTGATTGAATCGGGCCGCCTCGTAGATCACCGGCGCCCCCAGGAGCAGCAGCAGAACGAACGTTGCTGTGCGCCGCTCAGCGCTGCACCAGCGCCACAGCAGCGTCAACGTTGCCCCGAGCGTCAGCATTTGCAGCAGCGCCCAGACGCCTGCCGCCGCCATGCGCGGCAGTGCTCCGAGCGGGGCCAGCGCAACGGAGACCGTGGGCAGATAGAACGGAAGCTGCCGCGCGTCCGCTTCAAATCCCGGCGCCGGACTCAGCGGCGGAAGCGCCCCCTGCGCCCACACATAGCGGGCGTCGTGAATGAAATGGCTGTAGTCGAACCGCTCCTGCCACGCACGCGCGAACGAGAATGCGCCGACGCCGACCACCAGCGCCACCGCGGCAACCAGCGCCACGCGGGCGCTCATGTCGCGGCTCCGTGTGAGGCGTCGCGCCGGTCGTTGGCAAACGTCGTCCGACGAAAGACGTCGCCCGGCAGCCGCGGCGCGAGATGCACCATCCATGCCAGCGCCACCCCCACGATGATCGTCGCCATCAGTGGTGCGCCCGCGGCTTCAATTGGCGATGGCTTGATGCTGGTCAGCACGATCAGCACCTGCGTCCCCAGCAGGATCAGCAGCGAGAGCCCCGCGACGACGCTCCATCCGATACGCCCACGGTGATAGTGTAAACCGGCCGCCAGCAGCGTGATCGCCGGCATCGCGAAGACGAAGTGATAGCGCCGCATCACCGGCATCAGCCACAGCATCGCGAGGACGAACAGCGCCCATTCAAAGCGCAATCGCCACGTCGAACAGCGCCGCGCCGGGCGCCTTGCGATCCAAACCAGCACCGCCAGCAGCGCGAGCGCCGCGGCGGTATGCAGCGCAGCGATCGCCGGCAGCGGCAGATGTGCGACATTCAGCGTCCGCTCAACCGGATCATTGCTCCACACCAAGCGCGGATCGTTATGCCAGCTCGTGCTGTAGCTCACCGGGTGCAGCCACCGCGCGAGCACGGCGCCGCTCGCCTGATTGCGCCAGTCCAGTTCACGTTGCTCGGTGATGAGCGCACGGTGCGACCCATCGACGGTCCGCGCGAGCCACGCAGTGTTGGCGCTCCACGCGGCGCTGGGTCCGAAAGCGATCGCATCGCCGACCGGCCCCACGATGACGATCGTGAGCAGCGCCACTCCCGCCGTGCGATACGCACGCTTTAAAACAAACCAGATAATGACCAGTCCGGGAGTCAGCTTGAGCATCGTCGCCAGTCCGAGCCACAGACCCGCAACGTCGCGCTTTCCGTCCTGCCAGTGGACAAACGCCGCGACCAACAGCAGCAGGGTGAGCGTGTCGATCTGATTAAGCCGAAACTCCCAGATCCACGCCGATGCAAGCAGGATGAACGGGATGAGTTGCGTGACGGGCCAGTCGGCGGGTGGAAGCCCCATGACATAGCGGCCGAGCAATCGGACGATCGCGAGCATCGCCACGCAATTCGCCGTCAGCCAGATCAGCCCCGCCGTTGTGGGCGAGAACAGCGCCAGCGGCGCGAAGAAGCGCGACACGGCCGGCAGGTACCATTCGATCGTCCCGCGCCGTTCAAGCCCATCACTGGTGACATCGAACCCGGGATCAAACACCCCGCGATGCAGCACCCACCAACCGGCCTTGTAAAAGTACTCGAAGTCCGGCTCGCCGCTCGACGCCATCGGCAGTCCGACGCGGAAGGCGCCATACGCCAGCCCGAGGAAGATCGCGAGACAGCCCAGTCGCACCCAATGCGGCGCCGACGGCGCAACGCGCTGCTCTGGGTCGGCGGTCGTAGCTGTCGGGGTGCTCATGAAGCGCGCGATCATAGGGCGCCACGCTGACCCACGACATGCTCGCCGACCGCGGCTATGCTGGCGGTCTGGAGTGTTCTCTCTCGGCGGAACCCGCCCACATGTCTGACACGCAGATTCGACAACAGATCGATGGCCCAGTCGTCACCATCACGCTCGCCCGCCCACAGGTGCACAACGCGTTCGACGACGCGCTGATCGCGGAGCTCACCGGCGCGTTTGCCGCGCTCGCCGACAGCTCGCACCTGCGGGTCGTGGTGTTGGCGGGCGAGGGCAAGTCGTTCTGTGCCGGCGCCGACCTGCACTGGATGCGGCGCATGGTCGACTACGCCCGCGACGACAATCTGCGCGATGCACAGGCGCTGGCCGACCTGCTGCTCGCGATCCGCAACTGCCCCAAGCCGGTCGTCGCCCGCGTGCATGGTGCGGCGATGGGCGGCGGCGCCGGCCTCGTCGCCGCATGCGACATCGCCGTGGCCAGCGCCACCGCTTCTTTCGCGTTCAGCGAAGTCAAACTCGGGCTGATCCCCGCGGTCATCGCCCCGTTCGTGGTCGAGCGCATCGGTGCGTCGGCGGCGCGGCGTTACCTCTTGACCGCTGAGCGATTCGACGCGGCCGAGGCCCATCGCATGGGGCTCGTCGCCGAAGTGGCTCCCGACGACGCGACGCTCGATGAACGGCTCGCATCGATCGGCACAGCGCTCGCCGGCAACGGCCCCGCCGCCCTGGCGCGCTGCAAGCAATTGCTGAGTGCGGCTTCGCCCTTGCCGGCGGAACCGCTCACCGAGTTCACGGTCAACGCCATCGCCGAGTGCCGCGTCAGCGACGAGGCGCAGGAAGGCATGCGCGCGTTTCTCGAGAAACGCGAACCGACGTGGCGCCAGACGCCGTGAGCACCCCGCAATCGATCAGCAAAGTGCTCATCGCCAACCGTGGCGAAATCGCCGTCCGCATTAGCCAAACGCTGCGCGAGCAGGGGCGCGGCGTGGTCGCGCTTTACTCCGACGCCGACGCCGACGCGCTGCACGTCAGCGTTGCCGATGCATCGGCGCATCTCCCCGGTGTGGCGCCGCGCGAGACCTACCTCAACATCGACGCGATCGTCTCCGCCGCGCGTGACGCACACTGCGACGCCGTTCACCCCGGCTACGGTTTCCTGTCTGAGAATGCCGACTTCGCACGCGCGTGCGCCGCGGCGGGGCTCACGTTCATCGGACCGCACGCCGACGTCATCGCCACGATGGGCGACAAACTGACCGCCAAGCAAACGGTGACGCCGGCCGGCGTCCCCACCACTCCCACGAGCGGCGTACTGAGCGTTTCCGACCGCAGCGCGCTCGCCGCCGCGGCGAACGACGTCGGCTTTCCCGTGCTCCTGAAAGCCGCGGCGGGCGGCGGCGGACGCGGCATGCGCGTCGTTCAAACCGTCAGCGAACTACAGCCCGCCGCCGCAGCCGCCGCGCGCGAAGCCGCCAGCGCGTTCGGCGATGACCGCGTGTTCCTCGAAAAGTACATCGAACGCCCGCGACACATCGAAGTGCAGGTGCTCGGCGAGCGCGACCGCATCCTCCATTGCTTCGAACGCGATTGCTCCATTCAGCGACGACATCAGAAAATCATCGAAGAAGCCCCCGCCCCCGGACTGAGCGACCAGCAGCGTGCGGCGATTTGGCGAGCAGGCGTACAAGCAGCGTCAGCCGTCGACTACACCAACGCCGGCACCATCGAGTTTCTGCTCGGCTCAGACGGCGCCTTCTACTTCCTGGAGATGAACACGCGGCTGCAGGTCGAGCACCCCGTTACCGAGCTCATTACGCAGCGCGATCTCGTCGCCGCTCAAATCGCGATCGCCAGCGGTCAGCCACTCGATGCCGATCAAAATGACGTCACGTGCCGCGGCCACGCCATCGAGTGTCGCATCTACGCCGAGGACCCCGCCAACGGTTTCCTCCCGTCGTCCGGACGACTGGAGCGCTTTCGCCCGCCCAGCGGCGTCGGCGTGCGCGTCGATACCGGCGTGCGTGAAGGCGACGAAGTCACCACGCATTACGACGCCATCCTCGCGAAGCTCATCGTCTGGGGCGCCGCGCGCGAACAGGCGCGCCGCCGAATGCTGGCCGCGCTGCAGCGTTTCGTCGTGCTCGGCGTCCGCACCAATATCGACTTTCTGCAAGACGTGCTCGCACACGACGCCTTCGCTGCCGGACAGGTGCACACCCACTTTCTCGAAATGCACGGGTTCCTCACGCCGCAACCGACGACGCCTCCACCCGCGGCATGCATCGCTGCGGCGCTGGCCGCAACCACGTCGAGATCCAGCCGCACTCCCGACGCGCTCGCTCCAGTCGAGTCTTACGCCTGGAACGCCGGCGCCTGGCGGAATTGCTGATGACGAACGCCGCGCATCGGCTGAAGACCACCTCCGGCGAAGACGTCAGCGTCGCGCTGGAACGCAATGCCGAAGGCCGCATCGTCAGCGCGAGCGTCGGTGACGCGACGTCACGCGTCGAGGTGGTCGGCGTTCCGACAGACGGACTGTTGCGGATCGACGGCCGGCAACATCCCTACAGCACCATCCGGACGAAAGACCGCATCGAGGTCTGGGTCGCCGGCCGCACCTACAGCTTCACCGTTCAGCCAACGGGACCGCGTCGCGCCGGCGACGCCGCCAGCGCCGGCGTCAAAGACGTCGTGACCGCACCGATGCCGGGCCGCGTGCTGGCGGTGCGTGCGACGGTCGGTCAGACATTCGCCGCCCACGATCCCCTGGTCGTCCTGGAATCCATGAAGATGGAGTTGTCACTCGCCGCGCCGCACGCCGGCGTGGTGCGTGAAGTGCTTTGCAGCGAAGGCGAGACCGTCGAACTCGGCGCCGCGCTGGTGCGCATTTCGCGTCTAGACGACGAGGATCCCGCATGAGCCCGAACGCCGCCGTGCGCATCGTCGAGGTCGGCCCGCGCGACGGGTTGCAGAACGAGTCGCAGCCGGTGTCTTTGGCGGAGAAGCAGCGCTTTATCGCCGCGCTGGCCGCTGCGGGTCTGAGCGATATCGAAGCGACGGCCTTCGTCCATCCGAAGGTGATTCCTCAACTCGCCGACGCCGACGAGCTGGCGCGCGAGTTGCCACCGACCGCCGGCGTGCGCTGGTCCGCGCTCGCGCCCAATGAGCGCGGCCTGGAGCGGGCGATCGCAGCCGGCGTGCAGCGCATCGCGGTGTTCACCGCCGCGTCCGACGCGTTCGCAGAGCGCAACATTCGCATGACGGTGGACGAGTCGCTCGCCGAGTTCGAACGCGTGGTCCCCCGTGCCCGCGACGCCGGGATCACCGTCCGCGGCTATCTCTCGACCGCCTTCGAATGCCCCTACGCCGGCCGCGTCGAGCCCAGCCGCGTCGCCCAGCTGACGCAGCGGTTGCTGGAGATCGGCGTCGACGAAGTTGGCGTAAGCGACACGATCGGAACGGCGGGACCAAATGAGGTCGAAGCAGTGTTGGAGTGCATTTTTGAGCGCACGCCGGCGTCGCACGTCGCGCTGCATCTCCACGACACGTGCGGAACCGCACTCGCAAACGTCTACGCCGGCTGGCGCATGGGCGTGCGCACCTTCGACGCCGCCGCCGGGGGGCTCGGCGGATGCCCGTTCGCGCCCGGCGCCGCCGGCAACCTCGCCACCGAAGACCTCGTCTACATGCTCGAACGCATGGGCGTTCCGACCGGCGTCTCGCTCGACGGCGTGCTCGATGCGGCGGCGCTCATCACGTCCGCTATCGGCCGTGAGCCGACCAGCCGCCAATGGCGCCGCCTGCGCGGTGATGGGTAGCTACTCGGCTGGTTTTGCCCCCTGGCTTTGCTGCAGCGTGGCCGCGCTTGACCCGTTCCCAGCCGCCAGCTAAAAGCTAGGCATGGCGAAATCAGCTTCGATCCAGCTCGCGGTGATCACGCCCGAACGCCAAGTCGTGCAGGCCGAGGCCAGCGAGGTCATTCTGCCCGCTCACGACGGCCAGCTCGGCGTGCTCCGCGACCGGGCCCCCCTCATGTGCGAGCTCGGCGTCGGCACGCTGCGCTACACCGCCAACGGCGTCAGCGAGCAGGTCTTTGTCGACGGCGGCTTCGCCCAGGTCAACGACAACGTCGTTCAGGTGCTCTCGCCCCACGCCTTGCGGTCGAACGAGGTGAACGCGGCTGCAGTCGAGCGCGCCCAGCGGCAGTTCAACGCGACCGCTGAGGAAAAGGCGGATGCCGACACCCGTTACCGGGCGCGGCGCCGGGTCGACGCGCTGCAAAAGCTGCAGCGCGCCAAGCGCTAGACGCCCCATGACCTCGCTGGCGGCGGATCAATCCGCCCCCATCGTGAAACACCATGCCCAGCGGCAAGCTCATCGTGATTAGCGGTCCTTCCGGCGCCGGCAAGACCTCGATCTGCCGCGGCATTCTCGAGCGCCTCCCCCGTACGCGGTGGTCGGTCTCCGTCACCACGCGACAACCGCGCGCCGGCGAGGTGGACGGAGAGAGCTATTACTTCCGCTCGCGCGAAGAAGTGCAGCGCATGATCGCCGCCGGTGAGTTGCTGGAACACGCGGAATACGTCGGGCAGATTTACGGCACGCCGCGGGGGCCGGTCGAGGCGGCGCTCGCCGCCGGCGACAACATCCTGCTGGAAATTGATGTGCAAGGTGGGCTGCAGGTGGCTGAACGCATGCCCGCGTCCATCCGCATCTTCGTCCTGCCGCCCACCATGGAGACCCTGAAGGCACGGCTCGAAGGTCGGCGGACGGAATCGGAAACGCTGCAGGAGCAGCGCCTCGCCGAGGCCGACGGGGAGATCGCCTTTGCTCGCAACTGCGGCTGCTACACGCATTTTGTCACCAACGATATACTCGATAAAACCCTCGAACGGGTGCTCGACATTGTCCAAGAGGAACGCGATTGATGTTGAATCCGCTGCTCAGTGATGAATTGATCAACAAGGTTGGCGGGCGCTTCAAGCTCACCGCGCTCATTCAGAAACGCTGGATGGAGCTCATTCAAGGCAGCCGACCGCTCGTCGATACCGCCGGAAAGACCGACCTCGAGGTCGTCGTCCAGGAAATCGCCGAAGGCAAGATCGGCATCGATTACGAGGCGTCGGGCCTTGTCGCTCCCGAGCAAACCGACTGACCCGCCGCTGCGGCCGCTGAGCGGCTATGAGCTGGTGGTGTGCGTGACGGGGGGCATCGCAGCCTACAAATCAGCGACGCTGGTCTCGCGCTGCGTTCAAGCCGGCGCGGGGGTCACGGTCTGTATGACGCGGTCAGCGAAGAAGCTGATCAGCGAAGTCACCTTTCGCGCCCTTACCGGACGCCCCGTCCACAGCGACCTGTGGCGCCGCGCGAATGACACCGACATGCAGCACCTCTCGCTTAGCGAGCGGGCGGATTTGCTCGTTGTCGCCCCCGCGACCGCCAACATCATCGGCAAACTCGCCAGCGGGATCGCCGACGACCTCATCAGCACGCTGCTGCTCGGCGTCGACTGCCCCGTGGTCATGGCGCCGGCGATGAACAACCGCATGTGGGCGCACCCCGCCGTGCAACGCAACGTCGCGTTCTTGCGCGAGATGGGCGTCGAACTCATCGGCCCCGACGACGGCTGGCTGGCGTGCCGTCATGTCGGACCGGGCAGAATGAGCGAGCCTGAGGCGATCTTTGAGCGCCTCTCGGAGCGGCTGAAACGATCACCGCCGCGCGGGACGCACCCCTAAGCAACACTCGCGTCGATCACACCAGCAATCTGCACTTCGTTCGCGCCCGAACCATGCCGCCTCGCGCCTTCGCCGCTATGCTCGCCGCCACCTCGCGGCTGACGGATTGGCCGCGCTCTGACTGTCGCTCCGGCTCCAAATGCTCGTGCATCTTGGCATCACCGCCGCCACGCTAGCCAACCCCGCCGCCGAGGCCGTCCCACTCGCGCCCGCCGCTTCAGCCGCGTCGACGTGGCTCAGCGCGATCGACGCGTATCTGTGGGAGCCCATCGCCAGCACCCCTTGGAATGTTTGGACGCATCCGCACGGCTTCCGCGACTTCTGGATGCGCGAGATCTTCGACGAACGCTACCTCGTCTGTTACTTCCTCCCGCTCCTGCCGCTCCTGCTGCTGCTGCGCCGCAAGGCGCTCAAACTGGGGATCATTGGCACATGCCTAGTGTTCCTCGGCTACGTCTTCGGCATCGCGTATCCGCTGGTATGGCTGCTGATCGCGCTCGTGTTCTGGAAGGTGACGCAGCAGTTCGCGATCGAAGCGAAGCGAACCGACGTGCTCCCCATCGGGCCGCCGCTGGCGGCGTTTGGCAGCGTGTTGGCGCTCTATATCGCTCTGGTGGTGCTCAAGGTCGTGCCCATGCCGGCCGAGTTCAACCAATGGCTGCACGCCAACCTGCCCTGGGTCTATCCCTTGGGCATGCGCGGCTTCACCTGGGAGCCCATCTGGCTGACAGGCGACCCGCCCTGGGTCGGCGACGCCGTTATCGTCAGTCTGCACATCATCGGCGTCGCGTACTTCGCCGTGAAGATGCTGCACTACTTCAGCGACCTGAAACGCGACGCCGTCCCCGCCGAAATGCGCACCCCGCTGAACTTCGTCGCATGGCTGTGCTATGCCCCTAGCCTCATTCAGGGTCCGGTCGAGCGCTATCAGCGATTTGTCGAAGAGATTGACACGTGCCACACGCGGCGCGGCTTGGCGACGTTGCCCCCGGTGCTGGCGCGCTTTGGCGTCGCTCTGGCGAAGATTCTCATCGCCACCTGGTACCTCAAACCGCTGCTCTATGACGACTACAACATGTTCGGCGAGGCGCCCGGTCAGCCGAGCTACTTCGCGAATCCCGAAGCCTTCAGCTATCTCGCCGTGCACACCGGCATCGGCGTCGTCATCCTCTATCTCTATCTCGAGTTCAGCGGCTATTGCGATGTCGCGGCGGGCATGTCGCGCCTACTCGGCTATCGGCTCATCGAAAATTTCAACCACCCCTACCTCTCCACCAGCCTGCGCGACTTCTGGCGGCGTTGGCATATCAGCCTGTCGCTGATTTTACGCGACTACGTTTACATCCCGCTGGGCGGCAACCAGGGCCGCGTCTGGCTGCACTTGGTCGTCACGTTTGCGCTGTGCGGCTTCTGGCACGCACCCGCGATGCTGGGCTGGGGCGCCCTGATGGGACTCATGGTGTACGTGAACCAGTGCTGGGTGAACTGGGTGAAACGCATCGACGCCAACCGAACGCACTGGTTCGCGATCGTGCGGCGCAGCGCGAATCGCGTGTGGCTGCTGCCGCAGCTTCTGGCGTGGTTCGTCACGATGAACGTCTTCACGCTCTCGTTGCTGTTTTTCTTCGACTTTGTCGATGCGTGGCGGGTTTTGTGGGAGTTGCTGCGCCGTCCGGTGAATGCAGCCCTGGGCACAGAACTGCCACCCGTCAGCGCGTGGTAACGTCGCGCACCTACGGGTGGCAGGGATTTTGTGCAGCTCGCGCGTCTTGCCTAACGGCGACGGAAGCAGAGCGTCGCGGCGAGACCCAGCAGCGTCAGCGATGCCGGCTCCGGCACCACCTGACCGCGAATCTCACCCGGCTGATTTGCGGCGGTGTGAATGTTGACGTACACCAAACCGTCGAGCAGCCACCCCTCCTCCTCGTCCGTGATCGAAGCGCTGCCGCTCAACGTTCCCGTCGCCGGCTGCGGGAGCGGGGCGCCGTCGCCGCCAGCCAGAAACACGAACAGTCCGGCCGTCTCGCCAAAGTCGGCGGGGCCGTGCAAGTGCGCGCCCGGAGCGACGATATCGCCGGTCAGATTGGAGTAGTCAATCTCCCAGGTAACCGTGTTCGCATCGGTGTCGACCGTCACCAGGCCCTGGCCCGAGGGGGTCGGAACGCCGGCCGGAATGGTCGGCGCCGGAACTTCCTGCTCCACGTTGATCGGAAAGTTGAACTCGACCGTCGCAGCGGAAGCGCCCATGGCCAGGCCGACGGCGGCAAATGCGGTGAAAAGTGCTCTCATCTCTCTCTCCTGTGTTTTGGTCGTGGAATAGTGCCCGCAAGGGGCAAAGCGAGTTAACAAGCGGAGGTGTTTCACTACCCGTCGCCCATGTTACGCACGCTCGCCGCGATCAGATGAGCTTTTTTTTTTTTTAATGACCCGTGACGCGTGCGACGCGGGGCGTGCGACGCGGGCAGTTTGCCCGACGCCTCAAGCTGCGGTCGGACGGATGCGTTACGAGTCGCCGTTCGCGATTCGGCGCGCATAGCTGATCGCGGCGTACGTAAAGACGATGTCCGCCCCAGCCCGCGCGATCGCTGTCAGCGACTCGTGCAAACATGCATCCGCATCGAGCCAGCCGCGCTCACCGGCGGCCTTAATCATGGCGTATTCGCCACTGACGTGATACGCCGCGATCGGCAGGTCAACAGCCGCGCGCAACCGCCAGATGATGTCGAGATAGGGCAGGGCCGGCTTGACCATCAACATGTCGGCCCCTTCATCGAGATCGAGCGCCGCTTCGAGCTCCGCCTCGCGCCCGTTCGCCGGATCCATCTGATAGGTCTGCTTGTCGCACGGCACGTTGGGCGCGTCGGCCGGCGCGCTCTCGAGCGCATCCCGAAACGGCCCGTAGAACGCCGACGCGTACTTCGCGCAGTAGCTCAAGACGCTTACATGAGACTGCTCGTGCTCGTCGAGTGCGTGGCGGATCGCCATCACGCGCCCGTCCATCATGTCCGACGGCGCAACCACATCCGCCCCCGCTTGTCCGTGCAACACGGCCATCTGCGCCAACAGATCGACCGTTTCGTCGTTGAGGATCTCGCCCGCAGCGCTCACGAGGCCGTCGTGCCCCAGGCTCGAGTACGGGTCGAGCGCGACGTCGGTCATCAGGCACGCATCGGGCAACTCCGCCCGCAGCGTGCGCACGGCGCGGCACAGCAGATTGTCGGGATTGATCGCCTCAGCCGCGTCTTGGGTCTTCTTCTGCGGGTCGATCGCCGGGAACAGCGCAAACGACCGCACGCCAACCTCCAGCGCCTGTGCACACGTCTCGAGCGTGAGATCGAGCGATTGCCGCGCCTGCCCCGGCATCGACGCGATTGGCTCGCGGGTGTTATCGCCGTCGAGAATGAACAGCGGCAACACGAGCCGGTCGGCAGTAAGCCGCGTCTCACGCACCAAGCCGCGCAGCGCAGGCGTACGCCGCAGTCGACGCGGGCGACGAATCGGACGAGGCAGGTTCATCAGCGTGGTTCCTCAGGCGCAGTTCAGCTAAACCCGCCCCATCCGCTCCATCACTCCGCGCAGCAGAATCGGCCACGCGATCGTCGCGTCGGACAGCACTTCCGCATAGCGGCCGCCCTCACTCGGCGGAACAAACTTGCCCCACGAGACGCCTTCCGAGTAGGTGCAGCCACTCAGCCCGCCCCAGTGCACCGGCTCCGGGCAGATACGCACGCCGTACCGAAAACGGATCAATCCGCCGGCCGCGCCGCCCGTGCGTCGGTGCATCAGCTCGGCGAGTGGGCCGACCTGTTGCGCCCAGTTGCGCGGCACCCCGCCGCCGATCGTGAACACGCCGAGTCGCTTGGCGGCCATGCAGCGGTCGTAATACTCCTGCAGATCGCGCAGCGGGGTGAATGTCGGGTGCGGCTTGTTGTTGCGTTTGGCGTTGAACATGAACTGAAACAGGTCGAGCCCCAGCTCACTGTCGGTGAACGCCGGCACGAACACCGGCACGTCTTTCTCAGCCGCCGACGCCAGCAGCGCGCGTCCGGAGGACATGTTCTGCTTCAGGTGCTCGCCGAGTCGACGATTCAGCTCCCAACTGCCGAACATCTCGTCGGCGGGAATTTGCCCGAGCACATGACGCATCACGATCTCGGCTTCATCGAGGTTCTTCTCGAGTTCGAGCGTGTCGTAGACGCGGGCATAACCCGCTTCGTAGAGCTTGGTATCGTCCCACGTCGGGTCGTAGCGGAAGTGCGTGTGGCCGGTCTGCTCGACAAGGCCGTGGCACATGAGCGCCCCGGTGCTGACGATCGCGTTCACGAAGCCCTGATCGATCATTTCGGTGATCACCAGCCCCATCTTCGCGATCGTCATGGCGCCCGAGAGCGTCAGCACGACGAAGCAGTCGGGGTCGGAGAACATCTCGTACATCACGTCGGCCGCCTCACCCATGTGCCGGCCGCCGAACGACGTCTGCGACATCTGCCGCAGCATCGCATCGAAGGAGCCGGCCTGTGTCACGTCGAGCGCCGCCAAGGGCTGCAACTGATCGCTCCAGCCGTCCGCCAGTTGCTCTGCGGGTCGCACGTCGCTGGACTTGTCGGCTGACACGAATGGCTCCTTTGCGAATCGATCGGTGCTGCACGGGGCGGCGCGGCTCGGGCGCCGAAAGCGGCATCGTAGCCGACCCGTCAGCCGCCGCGTCAAGCGACCCGCTTGCAGCCCTCGTCGTCCTAACTACGATACGCTGGCGCCAGGGATGGCCCCGCGAGTTGAGCCTCACGCAGACGAGGGAGCGTCGATGAGCGGCCGCAGTTCGGCGTCGAACGACCAGCCCGGCCTGTTCGACAGCTTCACGCGTGATATACCAGTCGGCACGGTCGCCGGGGCGACGTTCATTGACTCGCCAACCAGCAGCGATGAACCCTGCGATGACGAACGACCGACAGCGCCCGACGCGCGAGCGACGCCCGCGCCGTCGAAGATGAGTGCAACCGAACCAGCGCCGCCCGCGGAAGCGCGACCGGTCGTCGCTGTCGCCGAGGAGCCGCGCATGCCCGCCTCATCCAGCGCCGAACGTCGTCGTCCACCAACGGGCGGCAAGCAGCCGGCGTCACGCCGCGCGGCAGGCGCGAAACGTGAGACGGCCGAGACGATGGCGGCCCGCCAGCGCGACATCAGCGTCTCCGAGTTCTTCGCCAAAAACCGCCACCTGCTCGGCTTCGACAACAAGCGCAAAGCCCTGCTGACCACCGTGAAGGAAGCCGTCGACAATGCGCTCGACGCGTGCGAAGAGGCCAGCATCGCCCCCGAGATTCACGTCACGATCGACCAGCTCGCCGAAGACCGCTTCCGCGTCAGCGTGCGCGACAACGGCCCCGGAATCGTCAAACAGCAGATCCCCAACATCTTCGGCAAGCTACTCTACGGCTCGAAGTTTCACCGCCTGAAGATGAGCCGCGGCCAGCAGGGCATCGGCATCTCCGCAGCCGGCATGTACGGCCTGCTCACGACCGGGAAAGCCGTGCACGTCACCAGTCGTACGAGCCCGCGCAAAGCGGCGCATCACTTCCGCATCGCGATCGACACCACCAAGAACCGCCCCGACATCATTGCCGACGAAACCCAAGACGTAGACTGGAGCCGCGGCACCGACGTGTCGATCGAACTCGAGGCCAGCTACGCCAAGGGCAAGCAAAGCGTCGACGAATACCTCGAGCAAACCGCGATCGCCAACCCGCACGCGGCGTTCTTCTACAAGTCGCCGGGCGGCGAACGCCGCGAGTTTCCGCGCGGCGCAGACGAGCTGCCCGCCGAAACCAAGGAGATCAAGCCGCATCCCTACGGCATCGAGCTCGGCGTGCTCATGAAGATGCTCAAAGAGGCCAAGGGTGTGAAGCTCGCCGGCTTCCTGCAAGAGAGCTTCTCGCGCGTCTCGCAAAAGGTGAGCGACCAGATTTGCAAGGCCGCCGGCCTGAGCACCCGCGCCGCAACCGCGACCATCAGCAACGCGGACATCGAAAAGCTCTATCGCGCCATGCAGGAGATCCGGATCATGGCGCCCCCGACCGACTGCCTGGCCCCGATCGGCGTACGCGCCCTGCTGGCCGGGTTGCTCAAGGAAGTGCGGGCCGAGTTCTTCACCGCCACCACCCGCCCCCCCACCGTCTACCGCGGCAATCCGTTTCAGATCGAAGTCGCAATCGCGTTCGGCGGCCAGTTGCCCGGCGATCAGAGCGCCCGCGTGATCCGCTTCGCTAACCGCGTCCCCCTGCTCTATCAGCAGTCGGCCTGCGCCGCGTTCAAGAGCGTGCTCGATGTCGACTGGCGCAATTATGGCATGAGCCAGCCCGGCGGCGGGGGGGGCGGGGGGGGGGGGGAGGGGAAAGAGACCAAGGGCGGCGGCGAGGGGGGGGAGAGCAGG
>CAZLYU010000026.1:29358-49888 GCA_964563855.1 uncultured Planctomycetales bacterium
CGCGGGGCCGCTCGTCGTCATGCTGCACATGGCCAGCGTCTGGGTGCCGTTCACCAGCGAAAGCAAAGAGGCGATCGCCGACTACGACGAAATCCGCAAAGAGATGAAGCTCGCCTTGCAGGAGTGCGGCCGCAAGCTGGGCACATACATCCGCCGCCGACAGCGCATGAAACGCGAAAGCCAGAAGCGCGACGTGTTTGAGCGCTACATCGGCGAGATCTCGCGCTCCTGTGCCGCCATCGCCAACGCCGACGCCGAGGCGCTCTACGAGGCGCTCTTGCGGCAAGCCCGCCGCCGCACCGAAATCGCCGATGCGGTGCTGAACGAAGACGGCAAGATCGTGGGCTTCGCCGATGGCAACGGCCGCCTCGACAAAGACGAGGACGTCGTCATCGTGGAGAGTCAGGCGGCGTCGCTCGACGAAGCAGAACCAACCTCAACCGCGCCCACCCCCAGCGCACCGAGCTCACGCGCCGGCAAACGACGCCGCAAGTCAGCCGCCGCGACCCGCGCGGCCGGCGGCAAACGCAGCGGCGAGGCCGGGTTGTTCGACTGAGGCGCTGCGCAGGCCGCCAGCACGTGCTCGGATAAGATCTTCTCCAGCACTGTGCCCTCTGCGACGCGAACTGCATCTGAAGCGGCGTGGGGCGGGTGTTTCGCCGAAGCGCCACGCCGGCGCGAACGCGGATCGATCACCGACGTACGACGTATGGCGACCCTGAAGGGACTTTGCACCGCATGAAGCCGATAACTCTGGTTCAAACGACGCTCCTGCTGATTGCAGCGGGTCTGGCGCCCATCGCGGCTCTCGCGCAAACAAGCAAGCCGACCCTGAAAGCCGAGCTGCTACCGAGCCGAACCGCCGCCGCCCCGGGCGAGACCATCGCGCTGGCCGTCAAGCTCGACAT
The DNA here is from genome assembly GCA_964563855.1 of uncultured Planctomycetales bacterium. Lineage (GTDB taxonomy): Bacteria > Planctomycetota > Phycisphaerae > UBA1845 > Fen-1342 > JAFGRR01. The sequence goes on from CAZLYU010000026.1 coordinate 30,267, forward strand.
CGAGGACAACTGGCACATCTATCACCCGCTGGTGCTCGAAACCGGGCTCCCCACCGAGGCCAAGTTCACGCTGCCCGATGGCGCCGCCGTCGGCGAGATCCGCTATCCCGCTCCCTACTACCGCGAGATCAGCGGCATCGCGTACCTGGGCTATGAAGATGAAGCGGTCTTGCTGACCGAGCTTATGCTGGCCGATAGCGTGGAAACCGGCTCATCGCTGCCCATCGAGGTCGAGGTCAGCGCCCTCATCTGCGAAGACACCGGCACGTGCATCCCGGTCACTGCGAAGGCGCAACTAAACCTACCGGTCGCCGAGGCGCTCGGCGCGCCCGCAAACGAGGACACGTTCAAGTCGGCGTCGCGCGCGCTCGTGCAGAAACTCAACGACGCCAACTACCTCGAGAACGACAGCCAGGTGATCACGCGGCACGAACGCGTGCCCGTCGGCGGAAAGAGCGAGATTGCGCTCGTGGTCGAGCTCGAACCCGGCTACCACATCTGGCACCGCGACCCTGGCGGAGTCGAAGGGCTGATCCCCACGCGCGTCTACATCGAAACGCCCAGCGGCTTCGACATGCCGGCCGACGAGCGCTCCTGGTCGACGCCCGAAACCAAGACGATGGAGTACCTCGGCGAGGTCAACCAGCACCGCGACCGTCTCGTGGTGCGTCAGCCGTTCGAAATCACCGACAAGCTGTTCGAGCCTGGAGCACAAAAGCTCCGCGTGCTCGTCGAGTATCAAGCCTGCAATGACGACGGGCAGTGCTTCCCGCCGGTCACCGCGCAGGGATTCGCAACGTTTGACGTGGTCGCCGCGGATGAGCCGGCGGTGGCGAACGCGACCACGCTCGCGAGCAACGTGTTCGGCCCAACCGACGAACCAACGGCGTCGGATTCACCGACCGCGACCGCGACGACGTCAATCGGGTTCGTGCGGCTGCTCAACATCCTCGGGCTCGCGTTCCTCGGCGGGCTGATCCTCAACATCATGCCGTGCGTGCTGCCGGTCGTTTCGTTGAAGATCTTCGGCTTCGTCAGTCAGGCCGGAGAACAGCGCGGCCGCATCTTCGCCCTGGGGCTGACTTACGGCGCCGGAATCCTCGCCAGCTTCCTCGTGATCGCCGCCATCATGATCGGTCCGCAGCTCGCGACAGACGGCGGCGGTGAGTTGCGCAACTGGGGTGCACTGCTGCAGAACACCAACTTCCTGCTCATTCTCTGCGGCGTGCTGGTGTTCTTCGGACTCAGCATGCTCGGCGTATTCGAAATCACCCTGCCCGGTGCGGCGACATCCGCCGCCGGTGCGGCCGCGTCGAAAGAGGGCTTCGGCGGAGCGTTCTTCAACGGCCTGCTGACCACCGCGCTCGCGACCCCCTGCGTCGGCCCGTTCCTCGGCCCGGCGCTGGGTCTCATGCTCACGCTGCCAATCCCGCTGCAGTTGCTTTCGATCATGACCATCGGCGTCGGGCTCGCGTTCCCGTACGTCTTGCTGACGGCGTTCCCCGCGTGGCTGAAGTTCATGCCCAAGCCCGGCAACTGGATGGTGGTGTTCAAACAGGCGGTCGGATTCGTCATCCTGGCGGTGCCGATCTGGCTGCTCGCCGTCGTTGGCAAGCAGGCCGGCATCGACATGGTCATCGGAGCGCTGGTGTTCCTCTTCGCGATCGGCTTCGCCGCTTGGTTGCTCGGCCAGACCGGCCACGGCCCGGTCGGTCGCGCAGCGACCACCTGGATCATCGCCATCGCGCTCGTCGGCGGCGGTTGGTATTTCGGCACCGGGCTAGGCGTCAAGGATCCTGACGCCATCCAGTGGCAGCAGTGGGCGCCCGGCAAGGCCGAGCAGCTCGCCGCTGAGGGCTACACCGTCTACGTCGACTACACCGCCGACTGGTGCCTCACCTGCAAAGCCAATCTCTACGGCGTGCTCGAGACAGACGCGGTGCGCAGCACCCTGCGCGACCTGAACGTCTACCCGATCTACGCCGACTTCACGAGCTTCGACGAGCAGATGCAGGCGGAGATTCAGAAGCACGGCCGCAACGGGGTGCCGCTCAACGTGATTTTCCCCGCCGGCAAGCCCGACGAGCCGATCGTGCTGCCCGAGATCCTCACGCAGGGCCTCGTTAAGGAGCAGTTAGCCGCCGCGGGCGCCTCAGCCCGAGCGCCGCAGCTTCTGGCGCCGGCAAACACGAAAGTAGCGATGAACTAAAACGCTCGATGCTCGCTGAAGCCATTTTCACTGAGAACTGTGCTCCAAAGCAGCCTGCTGCTGCGCAAAGAGCGTCTCGATTCCCCGCTTGCCAACCGCGAGCATCTCACTGAGCTGGTCGTCGCTTAGCGGCGCGGCTTCGCCGGTCGCCTGCACCTCAATCCACGCGTCGCGATCGGTGCGCACCAGGTTGCAATCGACCTCGGCGGCGACGTCTTCTTGATAGTCGAGGTCGAGCAGCACCTCGCCGCCGACCACGCCGACGCTCACCGCGGCCACGCCCAGCGTCGCCACGTCGGCGCCCCACCACCCCATCGCCTGACCGTGCCGGAGTGCATCCTGCAGCGCCACCCAGCCTCCGGTGACCGCCGCCGTGCGCGTGCCGCCATCCGCCTGCAGCACGTCGCAGTCGATCGTAATCGTGTAGAGGCCGAGCTTCGCGAAGTCGAGCGACTGCCGCAGTGATCGTCCGATCAGCCGCTGAATCTCCTGCGAACGTCCGTCCACGCCGCTGCGGTTGCGGCCGCGGCGTTGCGGGGTCGCGCCGGGCAGCATGTCATACTCGGCGGTGAGCCACCCCAGCCCGGATGGTTCGCGCCACTTCTTTACGCCCTCATCGATCGACGCGGTGCACAGCACCCGGGTCTGGCCCATACCAATCAGCACCGACCCCGGCGCCATGTCGGTAAAGCCGCGTTGAATGCTTACCGGCCGCAATTCGTCGTGCTTTCGTTGGTTCGTGCGCATCGCGACAGTGTGACCGCGACGGCTTTCGGCGTCACGTCGCGAAACCGAACCGCATCAGCCGCACGTCGCTACCACGCCGGCGTCACCGTCCAGCGGCCCTCCGCGGTGCGCATGCGTTCGAACGGGGCCCCATAGATTTCGGCGAGCCGCGCCGGCGCCACCACCTCGTCCGCCGGCCCGTCCGCTGCGATGCGCCCGTCGCGTAACGCGATGACCCGCTCGCCGAGCGCGAGCGGCAGATTCAACTCATGACTGACCACCACCAGCCCGCGGCCGCGGTCGCGCCACGCGCGCAGCAAACGCACCAACTCGATCTGATACCCCGGATCGAGGGCCGTGGTCGGCTCATCGAGAAACAGAACTTCCGCGTCTTGCGCGATTGCCGCGGCAATGAGTGTTTTCTGCCGTTCACCGCCGCTCACCTCGGTCACCCGGCGACCACGCAGCGACTGCAATCCGCAAGCCTTCAGCGTCTCGTCAATGATGCGCTGATCCTCCGTCGAGAGCGGCTGCATTGCAGGGGTGTGCGCGAAACGCCCGGTCGCCACCACTTCTTCCACGCGAAACGCTGGCAGTTCATCGTTGGTTTGCGGAGCATAAGCCGCTAGCCGAGCGCGGCTGCGCGGCGACAGCGCGGTTGCAGCGCGGCCGTTCCACGCGACACTTCCCGCAGCCGGAGGCAGCAACCCCAGCATCGCCTGCAAGAGCGTGGTCTTACCGGAGCCGTTGGGACCGATGACCGTCAGGCAAGCGTCAGTCGGCAGATGCAGGTCAATGTCATGCAACACCCGCCGTCCGCCACGGCTGACGCACAGTTGCGAGCAGACCACACCGCTCGACGCCTCACTCATCGCCGCTGGGCTCGACTTCATCCCCGCGATTGTCGTCGCTGGTGATCGCGGCGCACAGCGCGGCGTAGGTCTGTGCGATGCGCGGCCCCAACAGGTAGTGTTGCCCGCCCGTCAGCACGTGTACGCGCCCCTCCGAGACGGCGCGGATCCGCGGCAATTGCCGCCACACACGCAGCGCATCGGCCGCGCCCTTGGGTCGCGCGGCGCCATCCGGGTCGAGTTCGATGATGACGTCGGGGTCCGCTGCGTGAATCGCCTCGAATGAGATTGCACCGAAGAGCCCCACCTGCACGGCGTTGCGATGCCCGGCGCGACGCAGCAGGTCGTCGTAAAACGACCCCGGACCCGCAACAAACGGCGGCGTCGGCGGATCGCTCAGCACGCCAATCAGCAGCAACACCCGCCGCGAGGGCGCACCGGTGAACCGAGCCGTCACCCGATCAAGTTCGTCACGCACACCACGCGCCAGCACATCCGCGGCCGCCCGCGCTCCTGCAACCTCGCCGAACATGTCGAACATCGTGAACAAATCATCGAGCGTGACATCGGGCGCCGAAGCGTAACGCATGTCAGCGTGATCGAGACGTTCGGAAATCAGCCGGCTCTGTCCAGCGACAAGGACGAGATCCGGGCGCAGGGCGCGCAGTCGCTCGGTGTTCAGGTCCACAAGCGCGCCGATGCTGGGGATCTCCGCAACCGCCGGCGGATGCGTACAGTAGCGCGTCCGGCCGACCACGCGTTCGCTTAGCCCGAGTGCGAACAGCGTCTCGGTCACGCTGGGCGCCGCAGAGACGATGCGCTGCGGGCCAACATCGGAAGGCGTTTGGACCGGGGGGTCGACCGACCAGTTGCGAAACGTGAGGCCGCCGGAGCGCGTCGTCGCAGATGACGGCGCCGGTTCGTCGCTGGACCGGGGCGCGCCGCGGTCGCACCCGGCGAGCCCGGCGAGCGCGAGGAGAGCGAGAACGCGCAGCATCGCTATCCGCCGGTGAGAAACGGATTTGTGTCGCGCTCGGCGCCAATCGTCGTGGCGGGGCCGTGTCCGGGATACGCAACAGTCTCAGGCGGCAAGGTCAGCAGATGCTGTCGGATGTTGCTGAGCAACTGGCGCTCGCTGCTGCCGGGAAAATCCGTACGACCGATGCCGCCGGCGAACAGCGCATCCCCCACGACCACCACGCCTGCCGCGGAACAATATAGCGCCACGCCGCCTGGTGAGTGGCCGGACACCTCAAGCACCGCGAACGTCAGCTCGCCGAGCTGGAGTTCGTCTCCTGGGCTGAACTGATGATCGGCGGGCGGCGCCGTCAGTGCGGCCCCAAAGCCGGCCGATAAATTCAACGTCGCGTCGGTCAGGAATTCCGCCTCGGCCGCGGGCGCCCAGATCGGCACGTCAGGAACGGCCGTTCGCAACGCCTCCACCCCGGCAATATGGTCGGTATGACCATGGGTGAGCACGATCGCCGCCAGACTCAGGTCCCGGCTCTCCACCTCGCGCATCACCACCGTGGGGCTGGGCTCAAACCCCGGATCGATGATCCAGCACGCTGCGGATCCTGTCGGCCACAGCAGCAACGTGTTTTCGCCGAACATTTCGTCTGCGGTCACGCCGACATTCAGCGGCGGATGCTGTTTCGTGGTCAAAGATCGTCTCCAACGCCAGTAAGGCGTAATCACCCGCCGACGGCGCCTTCTCACATTTCTTGACGGCATCGGGCCGCGGCGCGGGTCTATCTTGATGACATGGACGCTGCGGTGCGCCACACAACCGAAAACGACGCCCCACCGGCCGTTGCTCAGACGTCACCCGAGCACGATACGCTCGCAGGGCTGATGCGCGAACATGACGGGTGGCTCCGAAGCGTAATTCTCGGCGTCACCGGCGAGGTCGACCTGGTCGAGGACACGATTCAGGAGACGTGGCTACGGGCATGGCGCCGCATGCAGCAGTTGCAGCAGCCTGAGCGATTGCGGGCGTGGCTCTATCGGATCGCCCGTAACGCCGCCCTCGACGCGGCCAGTGGTCGCGGGCGACAACGTCGCCTGAACGCGAGCCACGCGCAGCAGAACGGCGTGCCGCTCGTCGCTCCGGCCGACGCTGCGGTGCATCAGTCGGAGCTGCAACGATTGTTGCTGAACACCATCTGCGGCCTGCCGCCGCAGTACCGGGCGCCGTTTGTGCTGCGGCACCTGGAGGAATGGTCTTACAAGGAGATCGCGTCAACGCTGGGCCTCACCGTTGAGGCGGTCGAGACGCGACTGGTGCGAGCGCGGCGGATGCTGCGTGAGACGTTGGCTGGGACGATTTAGAAAGATATGCGCGTGGATACCGACACACACCGACACAACGAAGACCGCGATCACGCGCCGCTGGCCGCGCCCGACGAACTCGAGCGGCTGATCACGCGGCAGCTCGACGGCGAACTGTCAGACGCCGAGTCGGATCGGCTCGAGGCGTGTGTCGCGAGCGACCCCGCCGCCGCTGAGCTGCAGGCCGAGTTGCACCGCATCGATGCGGTCGCGGGATACGCTTTGCGAGCGACGTTGGGCCGCGACGTGCCGACGCTTCTCGCGCCCGAACCGGCGCCGACCCCCGCCGCGCCGTCGCGCTGGCGATTGCCGCGCTTGGCGCTGCTGAACGTCGGGGCGGCCGCTTGCATCGCACTGCTCTTGTCGTCATCAATCCGCTCGAGCGCGCCGGTCGACGCCGATCGCGGCTCGCAGCCGGCGCAGGCGTCGAACTGGCAATGGGCGGACTTGCCGACACCGCCGCTCGAAACCGCCGATGTGCCCGAGCAGGTGCACCAGGCCCTGACCGGCGAGCGCCATCTCGACCGCCAGTGGCTGGTCGTGCCCGGCGACACGCCCGACGAGGCCTTCCTAATCGAAATCACCCGGCTCCGGCTGAATGCCGAACCGGTGCAAGCTGAGTTCTGATAAGGCGCCATGCGCCCGAATTGCGAGGATCCATCATGTTTCTGCACTTGCCGCTTGTGAGAGTGTTTCCGTTCGTCATTACGCTTGCCAACGTTTGGTTGATCCCCGGCGCGTTCGCTCAGACCGTCGACCGCATCGAAGTGCGTCGCTCCGCGACTGATGAGCAGCGGCAGTGGATCGGCGTTCGTATCTCCGCGGTCCCCGAATCCTTGGCGGCGCACGTGGGCGCGAATGGCGTCATGGTGCTCAACGTCGCTGAGGGCAGCCCGGCCGACGCCGCCGGCCTACAGCGCTACGACGTGCTGCGCGAGGTCAACAGCCGATCGGTCTCCGACGTGAGCGAGTTGGCCGGCGCGATCAACCTCGAGTCCGGTCCGGTCGAGCTCTTAGTGCTTCGCGAAGGCAAGCACGAGCGCGTCACCATCACCCCGACCGCGTCGCCCAACTGGCGCGAGTCGGCTTGGAAGTACGAGCAAACGCAGCCGCTGGTCGAAGACTCTCTCAACATGCGCGGCATGTTCTTGCGCAAAGACGCGGACGGGGAGTGGTCGATGGGCGACCTCGGTGAGATCGAGTCGTTGCCCGACGTCTTCAAAGACCTACAGTTCGACTTCTCGTTCGATTTCGGCGAAGACAAACCGTTTACGTGGGAGATGGACCTCGGCGCCGGCGGCAAGCGCGAGATTCGCATCGAGATTGATCGCGACGGCGCCACGCTCGAAATCGTCCGTGATGAAGAAGGGGTCATTTCCGTCAGCCGTGTCGACCCCGACGGTAATGTCGACGTGCAAGCGTACGGCAGCGCTGAAGCGTTGGAGGCTGGCGATCCGGAGGCGTACGCCGAGTACGAACGCCTCGCCAAGCCGCGGCGGCGGTTCCTGCTGCGCCGTCCCGACGGAGAGGAGTTGATCGAGCGCCGCAGCCAACTGGAGTCGAGCATCCAACGGCAAATGGCGGAGATTCGCGAGCAGGCGCGTCAGGCCCAAGCGCACGCCGAAGAGGCGATCGAACGCTTTCGCGTCGAGGTGCGCGAGCGGGCCGGCGATGAGCCGGGCGCCTTCTTCTGGCACAGCGACAGCGAAGTCGAGCAAGAACTCGATGCGATTCGGACGCCGGACGGACCCGTGTTTCTCGACGCGCTGCGGGTCGAGCAGATCGGCGAGACGTTCCGCGTCACACGCACCACGAGCAGCGGCAAGATGATCTACGAGTTCAACGACGAAGACGCGTTCGCCAGCGAACTGCCGAAAGTCTACGAGCGCTACGCCGCAAGCAAGAACCAGCCGTAGCGCGAACGCGGCGACGATTGCGTGTCCGGCGCCCGCCGCGGGCGTCAAGAAGCAAGCGAGCTTGTCGGCCAGTGCGACAAGCTCGCTTGCATGACGGGCGCGAGTCGCCGGGTTTGATATCGCGTGCCGGAAGCGATTGCACCGCCGCGGTGATCAGCCGTGTGCATCGCCCGTGACGCGCGGCGGGCGGCCGACGGTTAGCACGATCAGCAGCAGCGCCGCGGCCCCGACCAGCAGCCCGATCCCCGGATTCAGATCAAACTCACGACACATCACGTCGCCGCTGAGCATTGCCACCACGGCGACGACCACTGCGTACGGCATCTGCGTCCACACATGCTGCTGCAATGAGCAACCGGCCGCGAGCGATGACAAGGCGGTCGTGTCGCTGATCGGCGAGCAGTGATCACCAAACACGGCGCCGCTCAGCACCGCCCCCACCGACGCGTAAAAGATCGGCAACGCGACGTCCGGCGGCGCGTCGGCGAGTAAGCCCGCCGAAATCGTGATCACCGCAGGGCACAAGATGCCCATCGTGCCGTACGACGTCCCGGTCGCAAACGACACGACGCACGCCGCCAGGAATGTCAGCGACGGCAGCCAGCGCGGCTCGAACCCGCCATCGGCCAGCAACTCGGTTGCGACCTCTCCGAGTTCGAGCGGCCGCATCGCGCTCGATAGCGTCCACGCCAGCACGAGCACAACGAGCGTCGGCAGCATGCGCGACATCGCGTCGTTCATCGCGGAGAACGTCTCGCTGAGCGAGAGTTTCCCAGCGCCCAGCGCCAGTGCAATCGATGTGAGCAAGGCCGCTAGCGATCCCCAGAGAATCGCGTACGACGCTTCGGCGCGGTAGAGCAGTTCGCGCCAATACGCGAGCCCCGCGAGATCGCTGCCCGCGACCGCGAGGTATCCGCTCAGAAACACCAAGAACGTCGTGAACCCCAGCAGCACGACAATCGGCGCGATCGCGTGCCACGCCGGCGCGTACGCCGTCGACTGCGCCAGCCCTTTGTCGACGGCGTCGTCGAGGTTGCGTTCGGCCCGCAGCATCGGCCCGAAATCGCGGTTGAGCAGCCCGACCCACAAGACCATCACCAGCGCCAGAATCGCATAGAAGCGGTAGGGAATGCTCTGCAGAAACGCGCCATACGCGGTTTGGCCGTTCATGAACGCGGGCGCGTTGTCGGCAACGAGGTCGAACCCCTGCTGGATGTAACTGATCTCCACGCCGATCCACGTGCCCACCAGCGCGATCGACGCCACGGGGGCGGCGGTTGAGTCGACGATGTACGCGAGCTTGGCCCGGCTGATTTGGTAGCGGTCCGCGATCGGCCGCATGGTGGGGCCGACGATCATCGCGTTGGCGTAGTCGTCGAAGAACACCAGCAGCCCGGCGCCCCATGCCGACACCTGCGTGTTCCGCCGCGAAGCCGCCCAGCGGGCGACGGCGCGAATCAGGCCGGCGGTGGCCCCGCTGCGCAACATCACGCCGACCATCCCGCCGATCAGCAGCGTAAACGTGATGATGCGCGCGTTGCCGCTGGACGCGATCGACCCGAGCAAGTGCCCTTCCACCGTGGTCCGCGCCCCAACGATGAGCCAGTGCTCATGCCACACCGCGTCGACCGCGTGACCGTGAAACGCCGCCATGTAACCCGCGGCCAGCGCCCCGATGAACAGCGCCGGCAGCACCTGCTGAAACGCGATCGCCAGAATGATCGCCACCAGCGGCGGCGCGATGACCCACGCGCCGTAGTACGCGCCCGTCGACAGCGTCGCGGCGGGCTGCGTTGTCGTGGCGGCGATCGGCGGCGGCGCCTCGGTTGCTGCGGCGGCGGGCGCGGTCGTTGGGGTCTCCGACGCGTCCGTCTGTGCGAAAGCGGCGGTTGCCGCGCCGATGCATAGCAGCGCCGCGACGCCCAGCCAGAGGTGACGCGGGTGGGTTGACATCGTCCAGACCGATCGTCGCCGACCGCCGCACAAGGTCTGTGCGACACCGGACCTTCGCCCGAAATGAATCATGAGCGGGAACCCTACCGACCCATCAGCGGCAGGGTCAACGAGAATCTGAATCACGCGTAACGACCGGCTACCTCAGCCGCAGCCCGACACCACCCCTTTTAGCGTTGACGCGTACGCGGCTGTCAGACCTGGCGAAACCTCGCTCAGCCCCCCGCCGACACGCTACAATCGGCGTATGAGCACCACGACTTCGTTCTCGCTCCCGATCGTCTCGTCGCAGCAAAAACCCGGCCGGCGACTGCCGCCGTGGCTCAAGCGTCCCATGCCGCAGCAGGAAATGCTGCAGGTGCGCAAGCTGATCGACGGATTGAAGCTCAACACGGTCTGCGTCGAGGCCAAGTGCCCCAATCTGACCGAGTGCTGGAACCGCGGCACCGCGACCTTCATGATTCTCGGCGACCGCTGCACCCGCCGGTGCCACTTCTGCGCCATCAACACGCAGAAGCCGCTGCCGGTCGAGACCGACGAGCCCGAACGCCTCGCTGAGGCGGCGGCGCATCTCGGCTTGCGTCACGTGGTGATCACGTCGGTCGCGCGCGACGACCTGCCGGACGAGGGCGCCGGTCACTTCGCGGCGTGCATCGAGAAGACGCGCGAGCGCCTACCCGAGTGCACCATCGAGGTGCTCGTGCCCGATTTCCACGGCAAGCGCGACCTGATCGACATCGTCGTTCAGTCGCGGCCCGAGGTGTACAACCACAATCTCGAGACCGTCGCCAGCCAGCAAAAGCGCATGCGTCCCGGCGCCCGCTACCAGCGCTCGCTCGACGTCATGACCACGGTCAAAGACCTGAACCCCAAGATGTTCACCAAGAGCGGTCTGATGGTCGGGCTCGGTGAAACGCGTGCGGAGCTCTCGACCGCGATGCGCGATCTGCGCGACGCCGGCTGTGATCTGCTCACCATCGGCCAATATCTTTCGCCGAGCGACAAGCACGCGTCGGTCGAGCGCTTCTACACGCCGAACGAGTTCGAGAGCCTGGCGGACGAAGCGCGAGCGCTGGGCTTCCGGGGCGTCGCGAGCGGCCCGTTCGTCCGCAGCAGCTACTTCGCCGAGTCGCTCTTCGTGGAGACCGACTTCCTGCGGGCGCATCACGCGGATGGAGCGGTGCGCAGCTAGTCTGGCATGCTGCTCGCCCGGGCTGCATGGCCATGGCGTTTGTTGAGACGGCCAGCGCTGCGGCGAATTGTCGCTAAAGTTGGATCAGGGGCTGATCGTGATATTGCCAGCCCCGGTGCGCAGCCGCACTTCCTCACCCACGCCATCGCGCGCGATCGAGAATGCGTGACCACGTTGCTTCACGCCTGACACCACGATCGTCCCGGCTCCGGTTTCGGCATCGATGCTTACCGGTCCGCGTTCCGGTAGTTGCAGGTCGATGCTTCCGGCGTTGGTTTCCAGCGAGCACGGTCCGCCGGGGAGCTTCGCGAACGTCGCACGCATGTTGCCGCCGTTCGTTCGCGCCGCCACCGTTCCAACGATGTCGTCGATGCGGACATGACCGCCGCGCGTCGTGGCGACCAGGTCGCCCTCCATCGCGCGGCCGGTGATGTGTCCGCCGGACGTCGTGATCGTCGCCTCCCCGGTGATCGACTCGAACGCGATGTGCCCGCCGCCGGTTTCCGCGCGAATCACGCCCTCGAGGTGCTCCAACCCGAGCTGACCGCCGCGCGTCTCGAGGTCGATGTCGGCGGTGACGTGCTTGACGTCGATCCGACCGCCTCTCGTGAAGAGCTTCAGGTGCTGATGCGTCGGCACGTGCAACGTCGCCGATACCTCGCGGACGACGCTACGCTGCAGCAGCCCAGGCTCAACCACGACGTGCAGTTTGAGCCGTCCGGACTCGCGATTCACGTCGAGCCGCTGCTGTGCGAAGATCTGCTCAGCGTCTTCCGGCGTGTCCGCCCGGACGCGCCGGGAAATGTCGAGCGTGATCTCGTCCGTCTCGCCGCCGACCACCTCGATGTGACCCAGGTCGAGATCGAGCTGCAGCGTGTGCTCGGGCATGAACTGATGCGACTCACGGTGTTCGTACGTGTGCTGTCCGACCGCCGTCAACAGCGGCGCAATCGCCGCCGCCAGCACCGCGGCGGAACCAACCAGGACTCCCATCGCGAACAATCTCCTGATCATGATTCAACTCAATCTTTGCAGAGCCGCGGTTTCTGAAAGCTCGCGAACCATCGCGACGCGAAACGCGGAGACGCGGGAACCGACCTCACGGGCGAGTCCCGTGTCGGCGCACCTGTGATAGTCGCTCCGCGTTCGGCAATATTCTCGCTCGCGCCGCAAAATCAGCCCAAGGCGTCAGGCCGCGGCACACACTACCATGCTGCAACGGTCAATGGCCGCGTCTCCCTGAGGCTTGAATGCGAGGCAACGCGATGCACTTCGCCACCCGTGCGATTCATGTTGGGCAAGAGGCTGACGCCGCTACCGGCGCGACCGTCCCTCCGATCCACATCACCAGCACGTTCACCCAAGCCGCCCCCGGCGAGCACCAGGGCTACGAATACGCACGCAGCGACAACCCCACGCGGCGCAACCTCGAAGCCGCGCTCGCGTCCGTCGAGAGCGCGACCGCCGCCGCCGCATTCGCCTCCGGACTCGCCGGAACCAGCGCCATTATCGCCGCGCATTGCCGCCCCGGCGACTCCATCGCGGCCTACAGCGATCTTTATGGCGGCACGTATCGCCTGTTTGAGCAAGTGTATAAGCCGTGGGGGCTGCGAACCCGTTACACCGACTCGACCGACCCGGCCGCCCTGGCCGACTTGGTCGACGCAACGACGCGGCTGGTGTGGCTCGAGACGCCGACCAATCCGATGCTGCACCTGCTCGACATCGCCGCGGTGGTTCAGGCTGTGCGCGACCGGTCGGCGGGCGCGCTCGTCTGCGTCGACAACACGTTCGCCACCCCTGCCTTGCAACGGCCCATCGAACTCGGCGCCGATCTCGTGCTGCATAGCACCACCAAATACATCGGCGGCCACTCCGACGTCGTCGGCGGCGCGGTGATGGCCGCTCAACCCGAGATGCTCGAGCCGATCCGCTTCCATCAGAATGCCGCCGGGGGCGTTCCAGGGCCCTTCGATTGTTATCTCACGCATCGCGGCCTCAAGACGCTCGACGTGCGCATGCAGCGCCACTGCGAGAATGCGCTGGCCGTGGCGCGTTGGGCGGTTGAGCAAGACGCTTTTACACGCGTGATCCATCCCGGTCTGCCCGATCATCCCGCGCATGAACTCGCCAAGCGGCAGATGCGCGGCTTCGGCGGGATGGTCACCTGCGTGTTGCGCGGCGGCCTCGACGCGGCGCGACGGTTCATGTCGTCAACCAAGATCTTCGCCTGCGCCGAGAGCCTTGGGGGCGTCGAGTCGCTGGTCAATCACCCCGCGATCATGACCCACGCCTCGATTCCACGCGACGTGCGGGAACGCATTGGCGTTGTCGACGGCCTTGTGCGACTGAGCGTCGGCATCGAGAACGTTGACGACCTGATCGCCGACCTCGACCAAGCGCTCCACTAGCCCATCGGCCGCCACGCCGACGCGCGCCACGGCTCATAAGCAGCCCGCTCGCTCGCATCGCCCCTCGTGCCAGCGCGACGCGCGCTCCAATTGTGACGTCGCGGCTCCGTCGCTAACATGCCCGCGCAGGTCGAACCGCGGCCGAGGGCGCGCCGCGGGTTGGGGCGGTCGACTATCGTTCATGGCATACAGGCGGCGTCTCGCGGACGCATCGCGCCAACTGGAGTAACGTGATGGCTCAGAAGCGTTTGGCGATCTTTGTTGGCGGCGGCCCCGCCCCGGGAATCAACGCCGTGATCGGGGCGGCGACGATCGAGGCGATCAACCGCGGGTTTGACGTCATCGGCATCTACGACGGCCTCAAGCATCTGCTCGCCGAAGACTTCGACCCCCAACGCGACACAGTCCATCTCTTTCGGCACATGATCTCGCGCATTCATTTCGACGGCGGCTCGATTCTGCGCACCGCCAGAGCCAACCTGCTCGACGAACAAAAGCTCAAGACCAGCACCCGTGCCGAACCCGATCCCAACAAGGTCCAACGCGTGCTCGGCCGACTCAAGCAACTCGGCGTCAACGCGCTGCTCACGATCGGCGGCGACGACACCGCCCTAAGCGCCAGATTCATCTGCGACGCCGGCGGCGGAGAAATGCGCGTTGTCCACTGCCCGAAAACCATCGACAACGACCTGCCGCTGCCGCATGGCGAAAACACGTTCGGGTTCGCCACCGCGCGGTACTGGGGCACGATGCTCACCAAGAATCTGATGCGCGACTCGCAAACGACCGGGCGCTGGTACTTTGTCACGGCCATGGGGCGCACCGCCGGCTGGCTGGGCCACTCGATCGCTCAGGCGGCGGGGGCGACCATCGCGCTCATCCCCGAAGAATTCCCCGACCACACGCCAATCAGCGCCATCGCCGATGTGCTCGAAGGCTCCATCCTCAAGCGCCGGGGTCAAGGACGTCCGGACGGCGTGGCGATCATCGCCGAAGGGCTGGCGTACCGCCTCGGTGACAAAGCGGAGCTCGAGCAACTGCTCGGCCGCGAGGTTCCGGTCGACGCCGCCGGCCATCCGCGCCTCGCGGAAGTGCCGTTCGTCGAAATCCTCAAGCGCGAAGTCGAACAGCGGTTCGCGGCCCGCAATGACAAGATGTCGATCGTCACCCATAACCTCGGCTACGAACTGCGCTCCGCCGACCCCACCCCCCACGACATGGCCTACTGCCGCAGTCTCGGCTGGGGCGCCGTTCAGTTGCTGATCAGCGAGTCCGCGACCACCGGGGCGGGCAAGATGGTGACCCTCGTCAACGAAAACGTATCGCCCATGGACTTCTACGAAATGATCGACCCGGACACCAATCGCACCAAAGTGCGGCTGGTCAACATCGACTCAGATGGCTACAAGGTCGCCCGGGCCTATCAGATCCGTCTCGAAGCGGCGGATCTCGAGAACAGCCCGGTGCTCAACCGGCTCGCCGAAGAAGCGCAGTGCTCACCCGGCGAGTTCAAGGAGCGCTACCGCCGCGCCGCCACGCGTCTGCCCGACATGACGCCGGGACAGCTCGCCCCCCGCGGCTGAGCCGCGCGTCGGGTCGGCCGCGCGGACCACTTGGTCGCGTCCGCCCGTGCGGAGCCGCCGCGTTCGCGCGCCACGCCGCGGTTGTCGGGCGTTTGGAGGCCCGGTACAGTGAACTGTGGAAAGCGCTCGTTTCAGGAGGGAAAGGTGACTCAGCCAGCCTTTCAACGTGTTCTGGTGACTGGGGCGACGGGCTTCCTCGGCCGACACGCTGTGCCGGTGCTTCAGGAACGGTACGGGGCCGACTCGGTCATCGGCGTATCGACCCGCGACTACGACCTGATGAATCCCGACGCGCATCGAAAGATGTACGCCGACATCCAGCCCGACGCCGTGGTGCACCTCGCGGCGTACTCCGGCGGAATCGGCGCCAACCGCCAATACCCGGCTGACTTCTACTTCCGCAACACGATGCTCACCGCACTCGGCTTCCAGTGTGCGGCGGAAGCCAAGGTGAAGAAGTTTCTCTACACGATGGGCGGCTGCTCGTATCCGGCGACGGCCGCCTCGCCGATCGACGAGCAGCAGATGTGGGCCGGCTATCCGCAGAAGGAAAGCGCCGGATACTCCGCCGCCAAGAAAATGGGCCTCGTCGCCGCAACGTCATATCGCCAGCAGTACGACCTGAACGCCGTCGTCATCATTCCCGGAAATCTCTACGGCGAGTATGACAACTTCAGCCGCACCGACTCGCACGTCGTGCCGGCAATGCTGCGGCGCTATTACGAAGCGCGACTCGAGAACGCGCCCAAGGTCACCATGTGGGGTTCAGGCAAACCCGAACGCGACTTCGTGTACGCCGGCGATGTCGCTCGCGTCTTGCCGCACTTCCTCGAGTCGTATGACGACAGCGACCAGCCCGTGAACATCTCGAGCGGCACGCGCACGCCCATCCGTGACTTGGCCGTGACCATCCGTGAAGTGGTTGGCTATCGCGGCGAGATCGAGTGGGATACGGACAAGCCCGACGGTCAGATGGTGAAAATCTTCGACGTCACCCGTATGCACGCACAGGGACTCAAATGCGACACGCCGCTGCTCGACGGCCTGCAGCACACCTTCGCATGGTTTGAGAAGCATTACGCCGACCGCAGCGACGGACTGCGCCTCTAGCCGTCGGTGAACGCCAAGGCACGGAAGCGAGCGCGATATGGTCTTTGTGATCGGCGGACATGGATTTGTCGGATCCGGCTTCGTGCGCCTGCTGCAGCGACTGGAGGCGCCGCACCGGGTCATTCAACGCGACAATTATCATGAGTTTGTCGGCCAGTCGTGCGACGTCCTGATCAACGCCAACGGCAATTCCAGCAAACTGCTCTCGCGCCGCGAACCCGCGACCGACTTCAACGCCTCGGTGCAAACCGTGATGGCGTCGCTGCACGACTTCAAATGTGAGAAGTATGTGCTGTGCTCGACCTGCGACGTGTACAACGACGTCACCGATCCCGGGCTCAATCGCGAAGACGCAGCGATCGATCCGCGTAAGCAGAGTCGCTACGGCTTCCACAAACATCTCGCCGAGCAACTCGTGCGGTATGAGCAGCCCAACCATCTGATCATCCGCTTCGGCGGCTTCATCGGCCCCGGCCTCAAGAAAAACGCCGTCTACGACATCCTGCACGGCGGACCGCTGTGGCTCGACCCGGAGAGCGCGCTGCAATTCCTGCATACCGACGCGGCGGCCGAACTGGTCTGGACGCTGACCGAGGCCGCCGGCGCGGGCGAGGTGGTCAATGTCTGCGGGGCGGGGTTGGTGCGTCTGAGGGATGTACTGCAGCGCGTCGGCCGCGAAGTCCCCGTTCAGCCTGACAGCCCGCGCGTGAGCTATCAGATCAACATCGAAAAGCTGCAAGGGTATTGCAGCGTCCCGCGGTCGGAAGACGCGGTGTTTGCGTACGTCGACGAGCAACTCGCGGCCGCGCGCGGAGGTAGGGAATGATTCTGTGCCGAACGCCGTTACGGGCGAGTTTTCTCGGCGGTGGAACCGACTTTCCCGAGTTCTTCCGCGAGCACAGCGGCGCGGTGCTTGGGGCGGCGATCGACAAGTATCTCTATCACTCGGTGATGCCGTTTCATTCGCATCTGTTCGATTACAGCGTGCGCATCGCGTATCGACAGGTCGAGTGCGTGAAGACGGTCAGCGAGATTCAGCACGCGCCGTTTCGCGAGGTGCTCAAGTTTGTCGGCATCGAGCAAGACGTGGAGATCAGCTTCACGTCGGATCTGCCGTCATTCTCCGGCCTCGGTTCGTCGTCGAGTTTCGTGGTCGGACTGCTGCAGGCTCTGCTCGCATTCCGCGGGCGCAACGTGTCGCGGCTCGAGCTGGCCTACCGCGCCATCGAGATTGAGCGCGACGTGCTTAAAGACTCGGTCGGCTGCCAGGATCAGACCTTCGCCGCGATGGGCGGCATCAACCTCATCGAATTCGTCGATGTCGACAACATCATCGTTAACCGCGTTCCGCTGCCGCGCGAGCGACTGAACGAGCTGCAAAGCCAGCTCATGCTGTTCTACACGGGCATCCCGCGTCGGGCTGGCGCGCTCGAAGCGCAGAAGATGCAAAACCTGAGTCAGATCACCGACTACCTGCTCGAGATGCGCAAGATGGTCGACGAGGGATACGACCTGCTCGTCGGGCGACAAGACATCG
Organism: uncultured Planctomycetales bacterium; assembly: GCA_964563855.1. Classification (GTDB taxonomy): domain Bacteria; phylum Planctomycetota; class Phycisphaerae; order UBA1845; family Fen-1342; genus JAFGRR01. Next base: position 48,086 of record CAZLYU010000026.1, read on the forward strand.
CCCGCTTCGGCGAGCTGCTGCATCGCAGTTGGACGCTGAAACGCCGGCTCCACAAAGCCGTGAGCACAAGCGAGATCGACGACATGTACACCGCTGCACGCGACGCCGGCGCGGTCGGGGGGAAAATTCTTGGCGCCGGCGGCGGCGGCTTTCTGCTGCTCCTTGTTCCGCCTGAGCGACGCGACCGTGTGCGCACCGCGCTCAGCGGACACTTCGAGATCGAGATCGGCCTGAACGCCCCCGGAACGCAAATCGTTTACTGCTAAAAAGTTACACCTCTCCGACCAGGCAGCGACGCCCTGCCGCCGCAAATCGCCGTCAACCGACATCCGCCGCGGCGCCCCAGCGCCCAAGCTAATTTTGCGCAAGGGTTTGCGGCGCGAGCAACACCCGGGTTACGATGCAAAACTCGCGACATTTCGGTGCGACGGGTGTTCCGTCGCCGATGCGCGTCTTCTTGTCATGCCGATTCCGCCGCTTGGCTCATCAGGTGCTGGGTGGATGGGCGGCTGTCGCCAACAGTTCGGGTGCTCTGACGGTCTATGGTTGATCCGCTTCTTATCAGCGACATTGATGTATCTGATCACGATATCGACGCCACGCTAGCCGCCGCATTTGACGGCGCGTTTTCCGACGAACAGTTCGACGCCTCGCTCGAAGCGCCCGCGCTCGACTTGTCGGAAGACAAGATCCTCGCGGGACGCGTGCTGCGCATCGGCAACACCGAGGTGCTGCTCGACGTCGGTCTCAAGAGCGAAGGCGTCGTGGCGATCGAAGAGTGGGACGACCCGACCCAGCTCGACGTCGGCGACGAAATCAACGTCATCCTCGAAGACATCGAGCCCGAGACCGGGCTCATCCTGCTTTCCAAACGCCGCGCCGACCGGCTGATCAACTGGAAGCGCATCATCGAGGAGACGCAGGAAGGCGACACCGTCACCGGCCGCGTCATCAAGAAGATCAAGGGCGGTCTGCTGGTCGACATCGGCGTGCCGGTCTTCCTACCCGCGTCGCAGGTCGACATCCGTCGGCCGGCCGACATCGGCGAATACATCGACCAGGACATCGACGCCAAAATCCTCCGCATCGACAAAGATCGGCGCAACGTCGTCATCTCGCGTCGCAAGCTCATCGAAGAGCAGCGCGCCGCCGCCAAGGCGAAGTTGATGGAGGAGATCGAGATCGGCCAGTTGCGCACCGGTGTGGTCAAGAACATCGCCGACTTCGGCGCGTTCGTCGATCTCGGCGGCATCGACGGTCTGCTGCACATCACCGACATGAGCTGGGACCGCATCGATCATCCGAGCCAGATGCTCAAGATCGAGCAGGAAGTCGAGATCAAGGTTCTCAACATCGACCGCGAGCGCGAGAAGATCGCGCTGGGGCTCAAGCAGAAGAGTGAAAACCCGTGGGAGCAGGTCAGCGCCAAGTTCCCGGTCAACGCACGCGTCAAGGGCGAGGTGGTCAACATCGTCAACTACGGCGCGTTTGTCCGGCTCGAACCGGGCATCGAGGGGCTGGTGCACATCTCCGAGATGAGCTGGACCAAGCGGATCAACCACCCCAGCGAGCTGGTCAACGTCGGCGACGAGATCGAGATCGTCGTCTTGGGGATCAAGAAGAACGACCAGGAGATCTCCCTCGGTCTCAAGCAGACCCAGCCCAACCCGTGGGACGAGGTCGCCCGGAAGTACCCGCCCGGCACCGTCGTCAATGGCACCGTCCGCAACCTCTCCAACTACGGAGCCTTCATCGAAATCGAAGAGGGGATCGACGGGCTCCTGCACGTTTCGGACATCAGCT
>CAZLYU010000027.1:0-46541 GCA_964563855.1 uncultured Planctomycetales bacterium
TGCTGCCGCCGGTGTAGATTTCGTTGCCGTACTAGCTGCTGTTGTTTGTGTTGGCGGACGGCTGGCGGTTGGTGGTGGGGTCCCTGATGGCCGGCGTGGTCTGATCGCACGCTGTGCTGGAGAGTCGCGATGGATACATCGTCCGCCCTCGACATTTGCCGCGAAGCCTTACTGGTCGCGCTGAAGATCGCCGCGCCCGTACTCGGCACCGGCGTCGTGATCGGCCTGCTCATCAGTCTGTTGCAGTCGTTGACGCAGTTGCAGGATCAGACGCTTAGCCTGGTGCCCAAAATTGTCGCGATGGTGGCGGCGGCGATGTTCTTTCTGCCGTGGCTCGCGAAGCGGCTCGTCGAATTTTCGCAGCAGTCGTTCTCGTCGTTCTAGAGAACACATCCTATGCCGCTTGACTTGCTGCCGTACTACCTCAACGTCCCCGTACTGATGCTGGTCTTCAGCCGACTGGGGGCGATGATCATGTTTCAGCCGATTCTGGCGGCGACATCGGTGCCGATGATGGTGCGCATGTTGCTGGTTCTGGCGCTGTCGCTCATCGTCACACCGCTCATCGCACCGCAGGTCGTCGCGCCCACGACGCTGGTCGGGTTGGTGCTGGCTATCGGACGCGAAGTGCTCATCGGCGGAACGATGGGACTCATCATGGCCACGCTGTTCTTGAGTCTACAGATCGGCGGGCAACTGATTGCGCAAGAGTCGGGCCTCGCGTTTGGGCGCATCTCGGATCCCAACAGCGGGATCGATGTGGATGTGCTCAGCAGCGTCTACCTGCAATTGGGAACCGTTTTGTTCCTTCTCGTCGGGGGGCATCGCGTGGTGGTGCGGATCTGCCTCGACAGTTTCGAGGCGGCGCCGGTCGCGGCCGCCGCGGCGCCCACCCTGGCGGGCACACAGATCATGGTGGCGGTGTTGCAGTTCGGGCTCGAGGCGGCGCTGCGCATCGCCGGACCAGTCGTCATCGTGCTTTTTCTGGTGAACCTGGCGATGGGATTCGTCTCGCGCACCTTCCCACAGTTCAACATTCTCACCGTTGGTTTCACGCTGAAGGCGCTACTGGTGTTCATTTTTCTCGCAGCGGCGTTGCCCGCCGGCGCCGATGTCTTTCTCGAAGGCGTGACTCTGATCGTCGAGACGCTGCCGCAACTGTTTGAACCTGCATAGGCGTGCACCATGCCGGAAGACAACGGCGAGCGTACAGAACAACCGACTGCGCGTCGGCGGCAGGAAGCCCGATCGGAGGGCCGGGCCCCACGCAGTACGGACCTGACGGCGGCCGTCAGTCTGCTCGGGGCGGTCTTGTTTCTGTATGCGTTCGGCGGGCGCTTGCTGCAAGAGTTGCTCGGCGTGATGGACGAGCTCGGCGATCCGGGCACGACCATCGGGGCGCTGACCGCGCCGACGGCGCGCGTCGGCTGGCGGGTCGTGGTCATGCTCGTGCCGGTTCTGGCGGCGATGTTCATCATCACGCTGCTCGCCGCCCTCTTTCAGACCGGCTTGATCATCGCCCCAAAGAAACTCCAGCCGAAGCTCAGCAATCTCAGTCCGATGCGCGGGCTCAAGAACCTGTTCTCGAGCCAGGCTTTGATCCGCACCGGGCTCGGGTTGCTCAAGATGACGCTCGTCGCCGGCATTGGTTACGTCACCGTCATGGGCGAGCTCGATCGCTCCTTGAGCCTCTCCGGTCTCCACACGTGGGGCATTTTGTCGGTCAGTGCGGAGTTGATGAACTTGCTCGCGCTGCGGCTGGCGGTGGTGCTCGTCGTCCTCGCGTTGCTCGACTACGCGTATCAGCGCTGGTCGCACGAGAAGAGCCTGAAGATGAGCAAGCAGGATGTGAAGGACGAAATGAAGCGTATGGAGGGCGACCCGCAGATCAAAGCGCGGCAGCAAAAGGTGCGCACCGAGGTGGCCATGCAGCGCATCCGGCGTGATGTGCCGCAGGCGGACGTCGTTGTCACCAATCCCACCGAATTCTCCGTCGCCTTGAAGTACGATGAAGACGCCATGACCGCGCCGCGCGTCGTGGCGAAAGGGGCGGACTTCCTTGCACTGCAGATTCGACAGCTCGCCCAGCGGCATGGCGTTCCTGTGGTGCAGCGTCCGCCATTGGCGCGCGGTCTGTACGCAAAAGTTGAGGTCGGCCAGGAAATTCCCGCCGAGTTCTACCGCGCGGTGGCCGAGTTGCTGGCGTACGTGTACCGATTATCGCGCCGCGCAGCACGTGCGGGCTAAGCCTGCGCGACCCGGGAATCTTCCCGTCTCCAGCACCGATCTGACATACACAAGGTGATGTCTTTCGTTGTAGCGGAAGACGTCGACCTCGGCCGCTTTGGGGCGGAGCCCGGAGCGTCAGCGGCTGTCTCGCCCGATTGGCTGGAAGGCAAGGATGCTGGAGAGCAATCCGGTCATTCGATTCATCACCGAGAACCGCGGGCTGCTGTTCCCAGTCGCCGCGGCGGCGCTGATCTTTGTCATTCTCATTCCGCTGCCGACCGGAATCCTCGACTTTCTGCTAATCGCCAACATTTTGCTGACCACGCTGGTTCTGATGACCGTGATGTATCTGCGCGGTCCGCTCGAGTTCTCGAGCTTCCCAGCGCTGCTGCTGACGCTCACGCTGTTGCGGCTGGTGCTCAACACCGCCACGACGCGCCTCATCCTGACCAACGGCGCCGACGGCGCAGGGGCGGCGGGGCAGGTCGTGGAAACGTTCGGGCTGTTCGTGGCGGGCAACTCGCTGGCGGTCGGCGTGATCATCTTCGTGATCATCACGGTGATTCAGTTCGTCGTGATCACCAAAGGCGCCACCCGCATCGCCGAGGTCGCGGCGCGCTTCACCCTCGACGGCATGCCTGGCAAACAAATGGCGATTGACGCCGACCTGAACGCCGGCGTGATCGACGATGTCGAGGCGCGTCGGCGCCGCGAGGCGGTCACGTCGGAAGCCGAGTTCTACGGGGCGATGGACGGCGCCAGCAAGTTCGTTCGCGGCGACGCGGTCGCGGGCATCGTCATCACCGTCGTCAACATCCTCGGCGGGCTGTACGTCGGCATGTTCGAAGGCGGTCTGGCGCTGATGGAATGCCTCAGCATCTACACCCGTCTGACTATCGGCGACGGGCTCGCGAGCCAGATTCCCGCATTCATCATTTCGATCGGCGCCGGCATGCTCGTCACACGCAGCACTGGGCGCACGAACATGGGCGAAGAGGTGCTTGGTCAGCTCTTCGCCAAACCGGTCGCCTTGCTGCTGTCCGGCGGCTTGCTCGTGGTCATGACGCTGACGCCGCTGCCGACGTTTCCGCTGCTCACGCTCGCGGCGGGGTCCGGCACGCTTGCGTTCTTGATGAACCGCGAGACACGCCGCACCGAGGCGAACAAGGTCGCCAAGGCCAAGGCGCAGGAGCGCTCCAAACCGCCGCAACTCGAGCAACATCTCGGCGTTGATGCGCTCGAGCTGCAGGTGGGTTACGGGCTGATCAAGCTCGTCGATCGCAATCGCGGCGGCGACATGCTCGATCGGGTCGGCTCGCTGCGCAAGCAGATCGCGATCGAATTGGGCCTGGTTGTGCCCCCGGTGCGCATCCGCGACGCCGCCCAGCTCGAGCCCAATCAGTACGTCATCTTGCTGCGTGGTCAGGAAGTGGCCCGCGGCGAGCTGTTCCCGAATCAGCTCCTCGCGGTTGACTCCGGATTGGCGCCCGAGCCGCTGGCGGGCCTGCAAACCAAAGAGCCGGCGTTCAATCTCAATGCCTACTGGATCGAACTGGATCAACGCGAAGCAGCCGAGCGGTCGAACTACACCGTCGTCGAGCCGACCGGCGTCTTGGCCACACATCTCACCGAGACCATCAAGCGGCACGCGGCCGAGTTGCTGACGCGCGGCGACATGCAGAAGTTGCTCGACCACTTGAAGGGGCGCAATCCGGCGCTGGTTGATGAGGTGGTGCCCAATCTGCTGCGGGCCGCGGATGTTCAGCAAGTGTTGCAGAACCTGCTGCGCGAGCGCGTGCCGATTCGCGACCTCGAAGCGATCCTCGAGACGCTCGGCGACTGGGCGCCGAAGACGAAAGATACGGAAGTGCTGACCGAGTACGCCCGCAACGCGCTGGCCCGCACCATCTGCGCACAGCACAAGGATGACGAGAGCGCGTTGCATTGCGTAACGCTCGACCCGCAGCTTGAGCAACTGATCCAGAACAACATCCAGCGACTCGAGCACGGCTCGTCGCTCACGCTCGCGCCGGCCCAGCAGACGGCGTTGGCCCAGGCGGCGCAACGCGAGGTCGAGCACGCGACAGCGGCGGCCGGCGGCGCCACGGTGGTCATCCTGTGCTCCCCGCCGGTGCGCTTGTGGGTGCGCCGCATGGTCGAATCGGTGCTCCCGCAGACGGCGGTCATGGCGCTGAACGAAGTCGCAAGAGGCATCGCGTTGCGTGCGCATGGAGTCGTCAACGTTGATTCGTAACGTGCAGACATTCTCTGCTGGCTCGATGCCTGAAGCGCTGGCCGCCGTGAAGCGAGCGCTCGGTCCCGACGCAGTCATCCTTGGCGCACGCACTTTGTCCGGCGGCGTGCTCGGTCGTTCGAAGGTCGAGATCACGGCGGCGCACGCCGACGCCGATACCCCCGCGCCGCGACTGAGGGCTCAACCGCTGCGCCGATCGGCTCTGGATGCGTCGACGTCGTCCGTTGCAAACCAGCTCGGCGGCTCAACCGCGCCGTCGCAAAGGGGTCGTGCACGCGTCACGCTCCCGGACGCACTCGCCGGCGACCAAACCGCGATGAGACTACCGGGGGCGGCGCCAACGCCGCGCCGCTTCACGCCGCCGACGGTCGAAGACCAGGAGATGAAGGCGTACTACACGCGGTTGGTGCAGCAGCAGGTCGGCGAATCGGTGGCGCAAGAGATTCTCGGTGAGGCGCGACGCCGGGGCGGACCGCTTGGACACGCGGTTCGCGAAGCGCTGCGCGACTTCATCGCGCAGAGCGTGCCGCTCTCGGGCGAGTTGACGCTGCCCGCGGGCGCGAAGCGTCGCGTCGCATTTGTGGGTCCGCCGGGAGCGGGGAAGACGACGACCATCGCGAAATTGGCGGCGCTCCACGCGTTGCGTCATCGACGCCGCGTCGGGCTGCTCTCGCTCGATCTGCAGCGGCTCGGGGCTCACGAACATCTGCAGCACTTCGCGCGGGTCATCTCAACGCCGCTCCGCAGCGCGCAGGCGAAGATTGACGTGCAGCCGGCGCTCAAGGAACTCGACGACCCCGAATTGTTGCTGATTGATACGCCGGGGCTGGGGTTGCGTGAGTCGGCGTCGGTGATGCGGCTCGGGTCGTTGCTGCGGGCGTGCAAGCCCGACGAGGTGCATCTGGTCGCGCCGGCGTCGCTGCGGCCGGAGATCTATCCGCGCCTCGCGGAGGTGTTCGCGCCGCTGCAGCCGACGCGCCTGGTGCTGACACACCTGGATGATGTGGTCGGGGCCGGGGTCGTGCTCGAGGCGGCGCAGCGCGTGGGCTGCGGGTTGTCATACCTGAGCGCGGGTCAGCGTGTCCCGAACGACCTGGAAGCGGTGTCTGATCATCGATTGGCGGAGGTGATCTGTGGAAATGTCCTATAAAGGGAATGATTCAAATGGCTGGATTCACATCGAAGGTCCGGCAGTCATCAACAATCGGCCGGAATCGGCGAATCTGACGCCCACATAGGCTCAGGCCTACAGTCGCCGCGATTCCCGCCGATAGGAATCGAAGTCGAGGTAGAGTTGACGAGATGATTGGCGCCATCGGAGCACAACTGGGCTTGCTCGCTTTCGCCGCGGCGGTATTCGCCGGACTGGGCGCCGGGAACGCGTTCGAGACGGTGTTGTCGCGTGCAATGCTGGCGATGGTCGGCGCGGCGTTTGTCGGGCAGCTTGCGGCGTACGCGACGCGGGCGGTTATCCGCGATCACCTGCAGCGCCGTAAGGTGTCGATCGATCGCGACCACCTCGATCGCATGGGCGTATCCGAATCCGCTCAAACCGGGCAAAATACAGATGCGGGTGCGGCGGAAGACACCGCCGCCCCGGTGCGGAAGGCGGCCTAGTCGCCGTAGGACTTAGCAGATGAGCGATCGCAAGCGATTCCGTCAACGTCGGGTCACCCGAGACCCCAATATCCGCAGCTTTGCGGATGACGGCGAACTGCAGCAGGCGTGGTGCAGCTTCAAGAACGAAGCCACACAGACGCTGCGCAACCGCTTGATGGAGCACTATCTCTACCTGGTGCGCTACAACGCCGAGCGCATCGGCGCCAAGTTGCCGGATGAGGTGGATGTTGACGATCTGATGAGCGCGGGCATCTTCGGGTTGATGGATGCGATTGACGCGTTCGAACTGGATCGCGGCGTGAAGTTCGAAACCTACTGCGCTCCGCGCATCCGCGGTGCGATTCTCGACGAGCTGCGCCATATGGACTGGGTGCCGCGACTTGTGCGGCACCGCGCCCATCAGCTCGACCATGCCACGCGCCAACTCGAGGTCGAACTGGGCCGCATGCCCAGCGACGACGAAATCGCGCGACGACTCAAGATCGCGCCCGCACAGTTCAAGAAGCTGCTGCGCGACGCGTCTGCGGCGGCGCTCGTGTCGTTGTCGCGCAAGCTCGCCGACAGTGAGTCGAGCCGTGATGTGCACGAGATCGACGTCTTGCCCGACGATCAGAGCATCGACCCGGTGCTCGAGGCGCAAAAGAAGGATGTTCGCGATCTGATCACGCGTGGTCTGAGCCGCGAAGAGCGGCTGATCATCGTGCTGTATTACTATGAAGAGATGACCATGAAGCAGATTGGCGACACGCTCGATCTCTCCGAATCGCGCGTCAGCCAGATGCATTCGGCCATCATCCAACGTCTGCGCGACAAGCTGGTGATGCGAAAGGGCGAGATCGCCTCGAACACCTAGCCGCCGCGGTCGCGTGATTCTGCAGGAGACGGATCATGTCGACGATTCCACCGTCTAACGCCGCTTCCGTCGTCGGCGCTTCGCTCGCGTCGCAACGATCTGGAGAGGTGCGTGCCGCCCGCGACGCACAGCGCACCTCCGATGCCGACCACACGACGTTCAAAGCCGCGCAGGAAGCGCTGCAAGGGGCGAACGAGAGCGATACGGCGTTCGAGGACGCTGAGGGTCGCGGCGGCCAGGGCCGGGCCGACGGAGACGCCAAACGCGACGGTCACGACCAGCCTGCGGATCCGTCGCTCACCGAAGAAAGCGAAGCCGGCGGCGGGCTCGACGTCAGCGCCTAAGCCCGTTGCCGCCGCAAGCGATTACCACCCGGAAACAACCAGCGTGACGAAGTTGTCGATGTCGCCGGCATTGACGGCGGTGTCGCCGGACGTGTCGGCGCGCTGCACGTCGCACAGCGGGAACTGCGCTTCGTACGCGGCGGGATCGACCACGGCGAGCACGAACCCGTCGATGTCGCTCGCGTTGATCGCCCCGTCGCAATTCATGTCGCCAAGTTGCTCGCAGGCGTCGAGCACGGCGTCGCCGTCGACGTCGCTGGCGCCGTCGAGAATGTCGCAGCGATCAGCGCTGCCATTGACGTTGCAGTCGACGATTCCGCCAGCCGGCACGATGCGGTAGACCGCGCCGCGATCTTGCGAGAGCAGGTAGAGCTCACCGCTCTGATCTTCGCCGAATGACGACAACTGGCTGAGGAAGAGCGAGCCGGGCGGGTCGAGTTCGGCGGTGCGCTCGGTGAACTCGGTCACGACGCCATCCACATAGCGGAAGCTCCACACGCGGGCGCGCGAGAAGTCGGCGAAGAAGTAGGTTCCCTGCAGCCCGTCAATCGCGCAGCCGCGATAGACGTAGCCGCCAGTCACCGAGAACCCGTCGGTGCGCGGGTACTCGTAGACGGGGTCGACCAGGGTCTGCCCGCCGCACACCGCGGGCTCGAAGTTGAAATTGTTGGCGCCCTCGCGGCAGCGCCAGCCCCAGTTGACGCCGCCCGACGTTCCAGCGGGTCGGAAGTTGATTTCCTCCCAGCTGCTCTGCCCGACGTCGGCGATCCACATGTCGCCGGTCTCGCGGTCGAAGCTGCTGCGCCACGGGTTGCGCAGGCCGTAGTCCCAGATCTCGTCGTCGCCGCTGACACCAACGAACGGGTTGTCGGCTGGAATGCCGTAGTTGCGATTGCTGTCTCCGGGAAAGTCGTCGCGATCGATGTCGATGCGGAGGATCTTGCCGAGCAGGTTGTTCGTGATGTCCTGCGCGTTGCCGCCGGGTTCGGTGTGTCCCGGACCGGCGTCATTCGAGTTTCCGCCATCGCCCGTTGAGATGTAGAGATAGCCATCAGAGCCGAAGCCCATCCAGCCGCCGTTGTGGTTCGATTGCGGCTGATTGAACGCGAGGATGGTACGGTCGCTGTTGGGGTCGGCGATGTTGGGGTTCGCGGTGACCTGATACTCCGCGACAACCGTGTCGCCGCCGCCGGCGATCGCAGTGTAGTTCACGTAGAACAGGCCGTTGGTTTGATAGTCGGGATGAAACGCGAGGCCGAGCAGCCCCTGCTCGGAACCGGGCGTCGTCCCGCCGGTGATGATGCTGTCGAGATCGAGAAAGCGGTCGGGCAAGAGCACGCCGTTTTCGATGACGCGGATGAAGCCGCGCTTTTCGATGACGAAAAGGCGGTCGGGATCGCCGGGGGCGGCGGTGATCCAGATGGGCCGCTCGAGGCCCTGGGTGACGATCTCGGTGGCGAGTGGTTGGCCGATTGCCGGCGCGACCAGCAGCGACGGGATAAAGAGACAGAGCGTTGAGACTCGCATTCGGGCTCCCTCCGGGTTGTTTAAGCTCGCACATGTATTGGCGCGCAGGGCGGCGCGCCGCAGTAGGATTCTAGCCGCGCCCGGGGACCGATTTCTGCAGCGTTTTGGGATCGCAGGCTCGCGCCATGTTCGCTGTCCCAAGCTGTTACCATTGGGAACGCGTCGACGGCGCCCGTCGGCGCTGATGCGTCGTGCCAACGGAGACCTCACCCATGATCCGCCAAAGCTTTCGCAAGATCACGCTGACGTGTTTGTGTGTATCGGCTGGCTTGTTGACGGCCCCGGCGCTTGCCGCGAGCGAGCGGCCGATGCGTGAGGCCCGTAGCGAGAACGGGCGGTTCATGTTGCGGATCGACTATGGGCGCGATACCGCGCGGTCGGCCAAGCCGTGTCGCGCCACGCTGCTCTCACGAGAGGCGGGCCGCACGCAGCGCATTTGGGATCGCACGTTGGTCAACGACGTGGCCCCAATGCAGGCCCTCATTCGCAACGATGGAAAGTTTGTCGTCACGCTCGACGAATTCCGCCGCGGCGGCGCCCGCCACGCGCTGGTCGTCTACGGGGCGAACGGCGAGTTGCTGCGGCATCTCCTGCTGCCTGATCTGCTGACCCCGCAAGACATGCGACACGCCGAGGTGCGCGGTCGGCGGATCGACTGGCTGAGCGCCGCGGAATATGGCTTCCGCGGCGACGACTTCGTCATCCGGCTGCCGGACGTGCAGATCCATGTGGAGTTGCTGACCGGGCAGGTGGAGCGCTATCGCAACGGCGACCTGATCGTTGGCGGGCAGTCGTGGTCGACTGAGAATTGGGCCGACTATCTGGGCGCGACGTTCGCGGATGACCCGAACGCGTTCGCGACCTATGCCGCCGGGCAGGCGTTGGAATCCGCCGGCGAGATGTTCGAAGGCGAAGACGCGTTGGAACCGTTCGCGGACGCCGAGATGATCGAAGATGAGGCGAGCGACGTGCTTGCGGCGCAGCTCGCACCGGACGAGTTCGCTCCCGCGCTTGAGGATGACGACGCGCTCGGCATGGAGGTGACCGCGGCGGCCCTGGACCCCGGGCCGTTCGCGCCGCTCCCCGTTGCGACCTTGCCGCCGCTGCCGGATCCCGCCGAACGCGTGAACTATATTGACTGGCTCAACGCCCAGATGCCGCCGCAAGACGAGAACGCGGCCGTGCCGCTCTATGAAGCTGCGATAGCCGAGCTCGCCGTGTTTTTGAACGAAGACCCGAACGAAGCCGCGTGGGACGCGTTTAACGACGCGCTCGATGGAGACGCGACGGCGGCGGCGGGCCCGGAACTCGCCGACTTCCTGCAGCGAAACGCAGCCGCGATCGCGAAGTTTCGCGAAGCCGCGCGCCGTCCGTACGCCGGACAGCGGTATGAAAGTAACGGAGAGACGCTGGCTGAAATGATGCTGCCTTCGCTGTCGGGCATGCGTAATCTCGCGGCGATGACCACGGCCGTCGGTCGTAAGGCGGCTGCTGAAGGCGACCTGGCTGGTGCGGTCGACGCCTATCTGGATGTCACCGCCAGCGGCGCGCACATGACCGAGGGCATGACTTTGATCGAGCGGCTGGTCGGTCATAACATCCAAGGAGCCGGTCGCAAGGCGCTACTCGACGCGTACACGTCCCCCGGAGCGGACGAAATCGACTACGAACAACTCGCCGTGACGCTGCGGGCAACCGCTGTGACGCGGCGTTCGCCGGCCGACATTTTGCGTGGTGAGCGCGCTGTTCTACTGGACGTCGCTCAGCGAGTGTATCGCCCGAACGCCATCGGCGAACTGGAGCCCGACGCCGCCGGCGTCTCCACGCTGACTTCGTTAATGTACGATGGGGGGAGTGAGGAGGAGGTCGCGCATCAGCTTTCCGCCCACTCATTCGACGACGTCGTGAACGAGACCGAGATGGTTTTCGACGCCTTCGAGTGGGCGTTTGACGCTCCTTACCCTGAGCGGGCGGCGATGCTGACCTTTATCGACTCGCTGGTTCCGCAACTCGGCCCGGTGACGCGCCGGTTAACACCGAGCTTGTCGCGGCTCACTAAGGTCGAAGCCCGCGACCACGCGATGCGCCGCGGTACGGTCTTGCTTACCGAGTTGAAGGCGTATCGACAGCGCACCGGTTCGTACCCGGCGTCGCTCGACGAGCTCGGCGACCCGGATCTCGCGGTCGATCCGGCCACCGGCGGGCGCTTCGTCTACCGCAACGAAGGCGGTCAGATCACTCTCTATTCGACCGGGTTTGATGGCGTGGACAACGGCGGCGTCCACAGCGAGCGGTTCGACGATCCAGGGATCGACCTTGTGATCTGGCCGCGGCCCCTCAAAGATGACTGAGTAGAGCCGCACGCTTCCGGCCGCGCCAAGCCGACACCGCCGTGGCGCGACTGACGATGCGCTAGCGGTCGTGGTCGATCCAGGTTCGAGCCCGGGCGAAGATCGCGTCGAGCATCGGCTCGGTGAGTCGCTTGGTGAAGGTGTTCTGCTGGCTGGGGTGGTATGAGGCGAGCAGCAGCCGACGCGTCGCAGCGCCATCCGCTTGCTCCAGCAGATGCTCCACGCCGTGACCAAACTGCGGCGGCCGCGCATCCAGAGCGCGACTCGTGCAGCGCCACGCGAGGGCGCCCAGGCAGACCACGACGCGCCATGGCGTGTTCTGCAGCGTTTCGGCGAGATATGAAGCGCAGTTGTTGAGCTCTTCGGGAGTCGGGCGGTTCGCGGGCGGTGCGCAGCGGCCGGCGGCGGTGATGAGGCAATCCCGCAACTGCAGACCATCGTCGCGATGCGTCGATTCGGCTTGATTGGCGAATCCGGCGCGGTGCAGCGCGCGATAGAGCCAGTCGCCGCTGCGGTCGCCGGTGAACATGCGGCCGGTGCGATTGGCGCCGTGGGCGGCTGGCGCGAGGCCCACGATCAAGAGGCGGGCGCCGCCTTGGCCGAAATTCGGCACCGGGCGTCCCCAATAGGGTTGATCGCGATACGCCGCCCGACGCACCGTCGCGACGTGCTGACAGAATTCTCGCAGGCGCGGGCACCGCTCGCACCGCACGACCCGTTCGTTTTGCTCACGGAGCCAGGTACACAACGACGATACCCCCCCATGTCTTGAAGAGAGATACTCGACAGCACGACCCGCAGCACCCGCGCGAAATAAACAGGGCCGGCGGCGCCGAGCAGTCTTCAATCGACGGCTGCGAAGCGTCGCGCTATTGAGCGACCGGCCGCACCTGGTTGGCCTTCGGTCCTTTCGGGCCATCGGCAAGCACAAACTGAACGGCCTGACCCTCGGCTAGCGTGCGAAAGCCATCAGACTCGATGTCGGTGTGATGCACGAAGATGTCGCGTCCATCCGAGCCTCGGATAAACCCGTACCCCTTCGTGTCGTTAAACCACTTGACGGTGCCTTGCTCCATAACGATCTGATACCTCCGCGCTGGCTGCGGACATGCATCGTCGAGGGCGCTGCTCGTAAAAAAACCAAGCTTGTGAGACAATCACCGGCCCGACGATGACTGCGACAACGTTACATGGGCCGGGAGTATTTACGAGCCACGCGCCGCTGTCAACGCAATCTTGCTTTGCAAACCCGCGCTCCGCTTGAGACCATGAACCGATTGCAGTACACCACCCGTCCTGACGGAGTCGCATTCGGTATGGAGCTGACCCAAAACCACGTCGCCGTGCTCAAGCACCTCAGCGCCGCCACGCTGTCGCAGCGCGTGTCCGACTTGGCCGCAGCCCTGCAGATCGATCAGGCGCAGGTCTCGGCGGCATGCACGCAACTGGCCGAAGCGGGGCTGCTGACCATTGACGAGCAGACGCATCAGGAACTGCGGCTCGGTCCCGACGGCGAGCAGTACGCGACGACGCAGTTTCCCGAGCGCGTCGTCATCGGCGTGCTCGCCCATCTGGGCGGTAGCGCCAAAATTACCGACATCCCCCAGCATTCCGATCTGCAGCAAAGCGACGTCGGCGGTGCGCTGCGCTGGCTCAATCAGCGCGGCTGGGCCAAGAAAGAGAAAGACACGCTCGTCTTGCAAGACGCCGGACGCGCCGCGCTCGAGGTGCAGCAGCCCGACGAGCTGCTTGTCGCCGCACTGCGCGACGGCCGCGTCGCCCGGGCGGGGGATCTCAGCGAGGTCGACGTCGCCACCGCGCTCGATCTGGTCGGCAAACGCAAAGGCGTGCTGGTCATCAAAGACCGCACCGATCGCTTCGCGGCGCTTACCGAGGCCGGTCGCGCGTTGCTGTCGAAAGGTGTTCAGGCGCGCCGCACCGTGACCCAGCTCACGCCCGATCTGCTCGCCGACGGCGGCTGGCGGGATGTCGAGCTGCGGGCTTACGACGTGACGCTTGCGGCCAAGCGCGTCTACCCGGGCAAGATTCACCCCTTCCAGCGCACGCTCGACGAAGTGCGTCGCACGTTCTTCGAGCTGGGTTTCACCGAGATCAGCAGCCCGTGGGTCGAGTCGAGCTTCTGGGATTTCGACGCGCTGTTTCAGCCGCAAGACCACCCCGCACGCGACATGCAGGACACGTTCTATGTCGCGCAGCCCAGCCGCGCCGACCTGCCCGACCCCGCCCTCGTCGATCGCGTGAAGCGCACCCACGAGCACGGCGGCGACACCGGCTCGACCGGCTGGCAATACCGCTGGAGCCGCGACATGGCGCGCAAGCCCGTGTTGCGCACGCACACAACCGCGGCCACCATCCGCGCGCTCGCCAAGCATACGCAAGGCGAACCCGGCAAGTACTTCGTCATCGGTCCGGTCTTCCGCCGCGAGACGATCGACTACAAACATCTGCCCGTGTTTCACCAGGTCGACGGCATCATCGTCGACCCCAACGCGAGCCTGCGCACACTGCTCGGCACGCTGACCGCGTTCTATCAGAAGATGGGCTTCAGCAAAGTGACGGTGAAGCCCAGCTTCTTCCCCTACACCGAACCGTCGGCCGAGGTGTTCCTCTACATGGACAGCCGCGGCGACTGGGTCGAGATGGGCGGCTCGGGCATCTTTCGACCCGAAGTGACGTTGCCGCTCGGCGTGACTGATCGCGTGCTGGCGTGGGGCCTGGGCCTCGACCGGCTCGCGATGCTGAAATACGACGTGCAGTCGCTGAGCGAACTGTTCTTTGCGTCGATGCCGTGGCTGCGCGAGACGCCGGTTCGGCACTAAGGGCGCCGGTGGCGCGCGGTTCACCGGGCGCCACAGTCTGCGTCGTGTCTGCGGGTGCGGATCATTTCGCCCCGACCCGCGCGGCGACATCACTTCCGCCACATGGGGCTTAACTGCATGTACGCGAACGAAGCTTGCGAAACACCGGCGGCGATCACAGCAACCAGCGACCCAGGCCGACCGACGCCGCGCTGGCTCGCGGTCGCTCTTTCCGTCGCTGCGGCGGTTCTGCTCGGCTGCACTTCGCCCGGCGAAACGCTGCGCGTCATGACCTACAACATCCATCACGGCCGCGGTATCGATGGCGAGATCAACCTCGCCCGCATCGCCGCGGTGATCAATGCAGCGAATGTTGATCTGGTCGCGTTGCACGAGGTCGATCGCGGCGTCGAGCGATCGGGGCGCGTCGATCAACCCGCCGAACTCGCACAACTCACGGGCCTCACACCGGTTTTCGAGCAGAACATTCCCTATCAGGGCGGCGCGTACGGCAACGCGATCCTCAGCCGCCTACCGATCGTCGCACATGAAAATCACTTCTTGCCGCAGAT
The DNA here is from genome assembly GCA_964563855.1 of uncultured Planctomycetales bacterium. Taxonomy (GTDB): domain Bacteria; phylum Planctomycetota; class Phycisphaerae; order UBA1845; family Fen-1342; genus JAFGRR01. The sequence goes on from CAZLYU010000027.1 coordinate 14,570, forward strand.
GCGCCCCGGTGAACAGCGCGGTGCGCTCGAAGTGCAGGTGGAGGTCGCCGGCCGCATGGTGAGCTTTCTCGCCACCCACTTCGACTACCGCGGCAACGACGATAGCGAACGGATGGCGTCGGTCGAGTTGGTGACCGCGCTCGCCGCTGATCGCGACCACCCGGTCATCCTCGCCGGCGACTTGAACGCGCTGCCCGACAGTCGCGTCCTCGAGACCCTGCGCGCGAGCTGGCGTGAAGCCAGCGCTCCGCCGCCCGGCATCAGTGGCTTCACTTATCCCGCCGACGAGCCGGTGCGTCGCATCGACTACGTGGTCGACAACCGCCACGCGTCGCTGGAGCCCGTGAAGACGTCCGTGGTCGATGAGCGCAGCGCGTCGGATCACCGCCCGGTCGTGGTCGAGTACCGCATCGCCCGGTAGCTCCGGCGGATGCCGCGGCGCTTACGCCGGCTCGATGCGCAGCACCCGTCCGTCGGTTTCGTCGGTGAGCACGTATAGGTAGCCGTCCGGCCCCTGTCGGACATCGCGGATGCGGTCCTCGAATTGCAGCGTCTTTTCGCCGACCGGCTTGCCGTCTTCAAAGTCGATCAGGCGAATTTGTCGCAGCACCAACCCGCCGGCCAGCAAGTCGCCTTGCCATTCCGGGAAGTGCTCACCCGTGTAAAAGGCCAGGCCCGACGGCGCGATGCATGGCGTCCACACGATGAAGGGGTTCACCATGCCGGGGGCGGTGCGGTCGTTGGTGATCACCGCGCCGCTGTATTCGCGGCTGTAGGTGACGGTTGGCCAGCCGTAGTTTGCGCCGGGCATGATGCGGTTCAACTCGTCGCCGCCGCGAGCGCCGTGCTCGGTGGCCCAGACTTCGTTGGTTCCGGGACGCATCGCGAGGCCCTGAATGTTGCGATGCCCGTAAGACCACACTTCGGGTCGCGCGCCGCTGCGATCGACGAACGGGTTGTTGCGCGGGGGTTTGCCGTTTTCGTCCAGTCGCAGCGTCTTGCCGAAGTGGCTATCGAGTTGCTGGGCCTGCTTGCGAATCCAGTCGCCTTCGAGGCGCACCGGCGGATTGCCGCCGTCGCCGATCGCCAGCAGCATGGTCTTGTCAGCCAGCCAGAGAATGCGCGAGCCGAAGTGCTGTCCGCCGTTCTTGCGTTGCGGGTTCTCGTAGATCACCTGCACGCCGTCGAGTCGTTTGAGGTCGGGGCTGAGCTTACCCCGCGCCATCGCCGTGTAGTTTGAGCTCGGCGAGCCGGCGGTGTAGGTGATGTAGACGATACGGTTGTCCGCGAAGTCGGGATGCAGCGACACATCCATCAGCCCGCCTTGCCCGTGCGCGAGAATGTCGGGCAGCCCGGCGATGGGCTCGGGCCGCACCTCCCCGTCTTTGATCACGCGCAGATAGCCCTCACGCTCGGTGACCAGCATCGTTCCATCCGGCAGCCACGCAACCGCCCACGGACGCATGAGCCCATCTGCGACAGTGACCGCCTTCCAGCCCGTCGCGGCCGGGGTGGCCGCGGTTTCCTCGATCGCTCGCGCCGGCGGTTCGACCGCGTTCTCCGCGGTCAGGCTGTCAGCCAGGTCGGCTTCCACGGCGGCGACCGGCGTCACCACCGCTGACGGCGCGGGAACCTCGCCACACGCCGTGGCGGAGATCAGCAACGAAAACGTCACAATGCGAAACGCGGTGATACGCGAGGTCATGCGGTTCATCCTCCGACGACACAATCCATGACGAGCCGACTCAACGTCGCGCGGCTCGGCTGTTGGCAAAGATGGTACCCGTCAATCATGCTGCAGGCGAAAGCAGCACGTCGAAGCTTGCGGTACGGCGCCTGTCGACGGGAAATCTCGCTCGTAACGCGCGCGTGTTACAATCGGGCCGCAACCTCTCACGAAGGAAGCGCGCATGAGCACCAACTCAGCATCGGCAGAGACGATCACCCGCGAACCCGACGGTGCGGGTCTGATCCAGCATGACCCCTGGCTCGAGCCATACGCCGACAAACTGCGGCAGCGCTACGCGCACTACGTCAGCCAGCGCCGTCGGCTGCTCGAAGGCGCCCCTACGCTCCTTGAACTCGCCCGCGGCCATGACTACTTCGGCTTGAACCGCGGCGAGCGCGACGGGCAGCCCGGCGTGTGGTATCGCGAGTGGGCCCCCGCGGCGCACCGGCTTGCGATCACCGGCGACTTCAACAACTGGAACCGACATAGCGAAGTGCTCACACGCGACGACTTCGGCGTGTGGTCGATCTTTCTGCCCGACGCCACTTACGCCGATCGCCTCACGCACGGCAGTTTGGTGAAGGTGCACGTCGAAAGCGCCATGGGCGCGCACGACCGCTTGCCGGCCTACATCCGCTGCACGCAGTATGACCCGGAGACACATCACTTCACCGGTCGCTACTGGGCGCCGCCAACGCCGTATCAGTGGAGGCACGAAACGCCGGCGCTGGTCGGCAGCCCGCGGATCTACGAAGCGCATGTCGGCATGGCGACCGAGGAGGAGCGCATCGGGACGTACCGCGAGTTCACCGAGCTGATCCTGCCGCGCATTGCGAGCGGGGGCTACAACGTGGTGCAGCTCATGGCCGTGCAGGAGCATCCGTACTACGGCTCGTTTGGCTATCAGGTGAGCAACTTCTTCGCGCCGTCTTGTCGCTTCGGCACGCCTGACGAGCTCAAGGCGTTGATCGACGCCGCCCACGGTCTGGGATTGCGCGTCTATCTCGATCTGGTCCACAGTCATGCGGTCAAGAACATGCACGAGGGCCTGAACCGCTTCGACGGCTCCGAACATCAATACTTCCACCCCGGAGAGCGCGGCACGCATCCGGCGTGGGACTCCATGTGCTTCGACTACGGCATGTATGAAGTGCTGCGGTTTTTGCTGAGCAACGTGCGCTACTGGCTGGAAGAGTTCCGCTTCGACGGATTCCGCTTCGACGGCGTCACCAGCATGGCGTTCCACAGTCGCGGTCATCAGGCGTTTGGCAGCTATGACGACTATTTCGCACCTCACACCGACAGCGACGCGGTCGCATATCTGCAGCTTGCCAACGAAGTGGCGCACACGCTGCGGCCCGACGCGGTCACCATCGCTGAGGACGTTTCCGGCATGGTCGGCATTGCGCGACCGCTCGATGAGGGCGGCGTGGGGTTCGACTACCGCCTTGCGATGGGCATCCCCGACTATTGGATCAAACTGCTCAAACACTCGCAGGACGAACAGTGGAGCCCGGATGAGATCTTCAGCACGCTGCTCAACCGCCGTCGCAGCGAAAAGCACGTCGCCTACGCCGAAAGCCATGACCAGGCGCTGGTAGGCGACAAGACGCTCTCGTTCTGGCTGATGGACAAAGAGATGTACTGGCATATGTCCAAGGCCAGCAACCACGTGGTCATCGATCGCGGAATCGCGCTGCACAAGATGATTCGGCTGATCACGTTTGCGGCGGGCGGCGAGGCCTATCTGAACTTCATCGGCAACGAGTTCGGCCATCCCGAGTGGGTCGACTTCCCGCGCGAAGGCAACAACTTCTCGCACAAGTACGCCCGGCGGCAGTGGTCGCTGGTCGATAACTCTGAGCTGCGCTATGTAGATCTCGCCGCGTTCGACCGCGCCATGCTGCAACTCGATGTCGACCACGATCTGCTCGCAAAGCCGGATATCGAGATGCTGCATGTGCACCACGACAACAAGCTGCTCGTCTTTCGCCGCGGACCGCTGATCTTCGCGTTCAACTTCCATCCGACGCAGTCGTTCCCCGACTATCGCGTCGGCGTCGGCCACGCCGTCGATTTCCTGAGCGTGTTGTCGAGCGATGAGCAGCGCTTCGGCGGACACGGCAACGTCACTACCGGCACGGCGTTTCCGCTGCAGCACGAGCCATGGAGTGATCGGCCGCACAGCCTGCAGATGTACCTGCCCGCACGGACCGCGCAGGTGCTGGCGCCGAACGCGTAATGTCGATTGACGGCGGCGCCAGTTAAGCCGCCGCGTAGAGGAGCGCGACCATGAGCATCGCACCGGTCAGAAAGTTCACGACTGCCGAATACCGCCGCATGGCGGAAGTTGGCGTGTTATCCGACGATGAGCGGGTCGAGTTGCTGGACGGGGAGGTGGTGCAAATGTCGCCAATGGGACCGCGGCATAGCGGCGTCGTTGGGCTGCTGATCGATTGGCTGACTAGCAACAAGCAGTCGGACTGGGCCGTTCAGTGTCAGGCCCCGCTGCATCTCGGTTCGACTTCCATGCCCGAGCCAGACTTGATGTTGCTCGCCCATCCCCCGGCGGACTACCGCGGACGCTACGCGACTGCAGCCGACGTGCTCTTGCTGATTGAAGTGTCCGATGCGTCGCGTCAGGTGGATCTCACGCTCAAGCGCCGTCTCTACGCCGAAGCGGACATCAACGAATACTGGGTCGTCGACCTCGCGATGAACGCGATTGTCGTGCACCGCGATCCCGATGCGGGCGACTATCGCGATGTGCAGAGCATCACGCGCGACAGCGAGGTCGCGCCGCTCGCCGCGCCGCCGGCGGGGTTGCGCGTAGTGGATGTGGTTGAATAGACAAGCCCGTCCATCCCGTCCGGAACTGAGCGCCCTCTAGCGCCGCTTGCGCTTCGCTCCGGCGGATCGACCGCCCCGACCCTTCGATCCGCCCTTCGGCGTCCGTTTCCGCGCTCCGACCCTTTTCGGCTTCGTGGGCTTCTCCTCGCGCAGCGCCACGCGTCGATCGCCGAGCTGTTCTCCCGGCGCCAGTGCGAGGTCGATCTCCTGCCGCACAACGTCCGTCGCCGCCACGATGACGCGCACCCGTTGACCGACATGCACGACCCGCTGTCGATTGAGGTCGACAAATGCGCCGCTTTTGGGGCGATGCTCCCAGGCGCCTGGACCGAACTCGCTGGTCGCGAGACGTCCATCCGCGAGGTAGGGCTCGAGCTGCACAAACACCCCTCCGGAGGTCACGCCGGTAATCACGCCTTCGAGCGTCTCGCCTTCCTTGTCAGCCATGAGTTGAACGAGCAGGGCTTTGGTGACGTCGCGCTCGGCTTGCATCGCGCGACGCTCCGCCTGGTTGATGTCAGCGGCGAGGAGCGTCAGGTCTTCATCCGTCAGCACGCCGCTCTCGGCAGCGGCTTCGCGTTGACGGCGGCTGCGCTTCTTGCGCGGTGGGGGTTCGGTCGGATCGAGGGCGGCATCGATCGCGCGATGAATCGTGAGATCGGCGTAGCGGCGGATGGGCGACGTGAAGTGACAGTAGGCCTCGCTCGCGAGCGCAAAGTGGCCTTCCTGCGCCGGGCTGTAGCACGCTTGCGACATCGAGCGCAACAGAACGTAATGCACCGCCGACGCCGCGCCCGCGTCATCTTGCACCCGCTGTTGCACCGTCAGAATCGCGTCGCGATCCAGTTGTTGCGGCGGGTCGCCGATGAGCGGCCCCAGCGGACGCAGATTGCGCACCGCGTCAGGGTCTGGCGGGGGATGGACGCGACGCAGATGCGGAAGCCCACGCGCCGTCAGCCAGCGACAAACCGCTTCATTCGCCTCAACCATGAACATTTCGATGATCTTGTGCGAAAAGCTCTGCTCGGCGGCGGCGGCGTCGACGATCCGTCCCGCGTCATCCAGTTCGACGGCGACCTCCGGCAACGCCAACTCGATCATGCCCGCAGCGCGGCGTCGATCCTGAATGACGGTGGCCAGTCGCTCTGCGTCTTCCAGCAACTCGACAACGTCGCCGGCGAGATCGGCGGGCTTGCCGCGCAGCGCGTCGCTGGCTTCGATGTAGGTCAGACGTTGATTCGAGCGAATCACGCTGTTGACGATTTCAATTTCCTCGACCTCGCCGTCGCGGCTGTAGGTGATAAACGCCGTCTTCGTCAGCCGGTCGACCTCAGGCTGCAGACTGCACGCCCCGTTGCTGAGTACTTCGGGCAGCATCGGAACGACGAACCGCGGAAAGTAGACGCTCACGCCCCGCTCAATGGCTTCCGCGTCCAGCGCCGACCCCGCAGGCACGAAGAACGCGACGTCGGCGATATGCACGCCCAACCGCATGCGCCCCTTGGGAAGGTTCTCGATGGTGATCGCGTCGTCAAAATCCCGCGCGTCGGGTGGATCAATCGTGATCGTCAGCAGTTCACGAAGATCGCGTCGGCTCGAAAGATCAATCTCGTCGAGCCGCTGCGCCGCGGTTTGCGCTTCCTCGCGCGCCGCGAGCGGGAAGGTGTCGGGAATCGCATGGCGGCGGATGGCGGCGGTGATGAGGTTTTGCGTGATCGTGGGCGCGCCGAGCCGTTCGACGATCACGCCGCGCGCGACGCGTTCACGCAGAGTTCCGGGCAGTGGTTCGGCGACGACCAGGTCTCCGAGTCGGCAGTCCTTGGCGGAGGGATCGTCAATCCGCAACAGCGGCGCCCCGGGCTTGTTCTGCGCTTTGACCACCCAAACGTTGCTCACTCGATCGACGACGCCGATCCACTCGAGCGACTCGCGCTCCAAAATCTCGACGATCTCGCCGCGATGGAGGTGGTCGCCGGGAAGGCGCTCGTGGTCGCGTCTGAGGCGCGACGAGCGGAGCAGTCGCGCTTGAACGCGATCGCCGTGCAGCGCCCCATTCACGTGGTGACGGGTGATAAACAGCGAATCTCGGCCCGGCGATTCGACGAAGCCGAAGCCGCGGTCGTTGCCTTTGAAGATGCCGACGACGAGGTTGCTGTCCGCGCTCAATCGCAGTCCGCGACCCTTACCGACCACGATGCGACCGGCGTCGATCTCGTCGCGCACCCAGTCGCGATAGGGTCTATACTCGCCTTCATCGATACCGATCGCGCTGGCGAGGGAGCGAATGCGTGGCGGGTGGTCGACATGCTGGCGTAGATAGTCGTAGGTTTGTTGGCGCCAGTGACTTGGCGTGGATGGATCGACTTTCGGCATCGCGCTAGAACTCCCACTGAGAGGATAGCCGCGCGACGCCAACCGGCGCGAGGAACGCACAGCGTATTGCCGCAGACCACATGCTCGCGGTCATTGGCTGTGTGTCAAGCGTCGGTTCTCACAGGCTGGAGCAAGATCAATGGCGGAAAGCAAGACGCGCTCGCATACACAGCACTCGGTGTTCCTTCCCAAAAAGCCCGGAATTCTGGCGCGGGTGTGTCAGCAACTCGCGGATGAAAAGATCAATATCATCGCCATCAGCCTGATGGATGCGCCTGACCATGGCGTGTTGCGACTGCTGGCTGAGAATCCCGAGTATGTGGCGCCGGCATTGAAGCCGCTGGACGTCTCGGTCAGCCAATCGCCCGTTCTGCTGGCGTCGATGCCCAACCGTCCCGGCGCCTTGGCCGACATGGTCGAGCGTCTCTCGTCGGCGCGCATCGCGGTGAGCTATGCGTATGTGACGACCGGCGTACGCAACGGACAGACGCTCGGCGTGTTCAGCGTCTCGAACGCGAACAAGGCCATGCAGGTACTGGAGGACCGCAAACCCAAACGCAAGCTCGCGGCGACGGCCCGCACCTCGCCGCGCCCGCGAAAGTGAGTTGACCACGAAAGGCCTGAGTTTGATGGCGACGTCGTTCGAACCCGATCCGCAGCCGACCCCGCCGCCCGCGTCGCGGCCCGCGGAGGCCGAATTCCATTCCGAGTCGGTCAGCACCGGCGTGGCGCCGCACCCGACGCTGCCGGGCTGGTACGTGCGCCTGCTGGCGGGTTTCGTGTTCGTGGTTTGTGTGGGGCTGTTGGGGACGGCGGTTTATCTGCAGCCGGATCCGCGTGGCTTTGGCACGCACGAACAATTGCCGTGGCAGGCACCGTGCGGGTTTCTGTATCGCACCGGTTATCCATGCCCGACGTGCAGCATGACAACCGCGTTTTCGCACACGGTTCGCGGTCAGTGGCTATCGGCCCTCTGGACGCAGCCGGCGGGGTTTCTGGCGTGCGTGGGGGCGGCGGTGCTGAGCGTGGGGGCGGCCTGGAGCGCGGTGCGGGGGCGACTGCCGCGTGTCTCGACGCCGTGGCTGACGCCGTTTTGGCTCTTTGCCGGGCTGCTGACCGTGCTGCTGGGGGGATGGGCCTTTGTGTTGGTGCGCGGGCTGCTGGACGGTTCCTTGCCGTTTCGACCGACCGGTTGATCAGCGGTTGGCGAGCAGGCGGGGGAGCGGTATATTACGCAACTTGCGCGCGTCGAGCGGCCGAAGCCTGCGCTGGCTCGCCCGGACGCAACGCGGCGACTGACCGAAGGTGATTTGAATGGCGGACGAGAAGGCCGGCAACGGCCTACCGACCTTCAGTAACGCAGATCAGAAGAAAGCGCGGCAGTGGTTCGCCATGGGCGAAGATAAGCGTAGCAAGCGCGACTACGACTACGCCATCGAGTGCTATATCACCGGGCTGAACTTCTGGACCGAAGCCGTGGACGAGGGGCATGCGCCGCTGTGGTCGCTCGCCGTGCAGCGTAAGCAGGCCGGCGGAAAAAAGGCCGGCATGATCGAAAGCATGAAGCGGTCGACGAGCGGCAAGGATGTTCGCAAGGCGATGCTGAATGCGGAGTGGCTCGCCGCGCGCGATCCGCAGAACACGACGTTCCTCGAGGCTTTGCTTAAGAACGCCGTGAAGGGCAAGTATTTTCAAACGGTGCGCTTCTTTGCGCCGAAGGTCTTGGACGAACTGAAGCGCGAGAAGAAGCCGAGCGTCGGGCGCTTCAAGGCGCTGCGCGACGTGCTGGCCGAGGCGGGCGACGCCGCCGAGGCCGCGGGTCAGGCGGCGGAAGCGACGCTGTTTTATGAAACGGCGCTGAACGCGCTCGACTTTCTGATTGCGCGGCGCCTCGGCGATGTCGAGAGCCACAAGGACGAGCTGCGCGACATTTCCGGTCGACTGACCATCGTGAAGGGTAAGTACGGCGAGGGGGAGAATTTCCGCGAGTCGATTCGCGACGCCGACGCCCAGAAGCTGCTGCATGATCGCGAGCGCGTGAAGCAGGGCGACCAGACGCTGGACGCCCTGATTACGGCGGCGAAGCAGGAATACGAGGCGGATCCATCGGCGGCGAAGCTGAATGCGTACGTCGATGTTCTGGTGCGTCGCGAGCAGGAAGAGGAAGAGAACCTCGCGATCGAAGCGCTCACCGAGGCCTTTGAGCGCGAAGACAACTACAGCTTCAAGTCTCGTGCTGACGACATCCGCATTCGCCAATTGAAGCGCCGCACGCGCCAAGCGCGAGCGGCGTTCGATGAGGAAGGCGACAAGGCGTCGGCCGCCGCGGCGCAGGAAGCCGCGCGCGAGCAGATTCGTTTCGAGGTGCGCACGTACACCGAGCGGGTGAAGAAGTACCCGACCGACCTGCGGCTGAAGTACACGCTCGGCGGCATTCTGTTCAAAGCCAACAAGTACGACGACGCGATTCCGCTGCTGCAGGCGGCGCAGAGTGATCCACGGTCGCGCCGTCAGGCACTGCTTCTGATTGGTCGCAGCTTCTTCAAAAAGGAGGCATTCGCCCAGGCGCGGTCGGTGCTGTCGGACGCCTACGAGCAGTTGGAGACCAAGGACGACCTGCACGGCAAGGAGGTGCTGTACTGGCTGGCGCGCTCGCATGAGGGGGCGGGGGAGACCGACCAGGCCCGCGACGCCTACAGCCGACTGGTGCGCATGGAATACAACTACGCCGACGGCGACGCGCGTCGCCGGCTTGAAGCGCTGGAGAAGGCGTAGCTGGATCGGTGGACTGACCTGGACTCGTTGCATCACCGCTGCGACGGCGCAGCGCATGCCACGGCTTTGACGAGGAACGTTTGTGGCTCACTCACTCTCTGCGAAAAAGCGAATTCGCCAGAACGAAAAGCGACGCATGATGAACCGCTCACGACGCAGCACGCTCAAGCACGTGCTGCGCACGTGCAACGAAGCGATTGCGCGCGACACCCCCGAACGCGCCGAGGAGGCGTATCGTGCAGCTTGCACGATGCTGGATCGCGAGGCCGACCGTGGCTTGATCCATCGCAACGCCGCCGCGCGACGTAAGAGCCGCCTGGCGCTGCGTCTGAACGCGAAGCGGACCGCCGCGCCGAAGGCCTAGGCCGTTTCTGCAAGGTACGCGATCCGCGTGGTCAGCGTTGGGCGAGGGCCCAGTCGCGCAGGTCCACGTCGCGATCCAATTCCACATCCGCACGCAGGCAAGTTCTCCCTCGCAGTGTTGTGAGCGAGAGTGTCGGCGGTTCGACACTTGGGCCCGCGAGGCAGTCCGACCAGTGTTCGAGATCAGATGCGGTTAACTGCTGGTCGCAGTCCAAGTCAGCTTCCGCACCACCCCCTTCGAAGGCGCCAATTGTTGGCGGCGCTGAGTACGCCGTGCCCAGCATGTCGGCTGCAGTCGAGCCGAACCGGCTTCCGAGGTGGTCCCAGCCCATCGCAAGCGCCGGACTGGTCGGCGTGACGCGGAAGTCGCCGAATACTGGCGCGACGAACTGCGGATCGACGCCCGTCAGACCGTCGGTCTCGGGTGTGGGCAGGTTCGGAGCGGATTGGGTTGGGTCGTCGTAGGCGTACCAGAGATTGTTGGCCAATATGAACGTCTGTGGGGCGGTGTTGGCGCCGACATTAACGTCGCGCGATAGGCTGCTGCGCGAGAAGTAGATCACGTTGCCGGCGACCGTGTTGTTGCCGCAAGGCAGAAACGCGTAGGTCGCGTTTGAGGTGGTTTCCTGCAAGATGCGCAGCGTCCAGGCGCCGGGTGTGTCGATCGTGTTGTTCACCGCGACGCAATCGACGGCGCCGACGAACGCGAGGGGGGTGGTCGATCCGCGGAAGATGTTCGCGAAGATGCGAATGTCTCGGGCCTCGACGTTCGGCGACGTGGTCGAGAGGGGTGGGCGGAAGAACTGAAAGCCGGTCGAGCCGCCGATGTTGATCGAGCGTTGTCCGGCGTTTTCGAACACATTCCAGCGAATGTCGATGTCGCTCGTGCCGCCCTTGGCTTGGATCGCACTCGCCGAGGCGTCGTACAGATGATTGCGGGCGAGCACGCCGCGATGGCAGCCGACCATGTCGATCGCGCTGCCGGACCCGTTTCCGCCGCACCGCGCGATCTGGCAGTCGAGCACGGCCAAGTCACGCACGCCGGAGAGCTTGAGACCGTCGTTGTTGCCGACCCCGATGTCGTGAATGTAGAGGTTGCGAAAAACGAGACTTCCGGTGGCGTTGGGGTCATTCACGTCGCCGCCGTCGTCACAGTTGATGCCGTTGCCGGCGGCGTCGCGGACTTCAAGGTTTTCGATGACGACGAATCGGGCGCGCGAAAGCTGAATCCCGTTGGTTCCACCAACAATCACGGCTCGGTCGATAGCCGAAGCGCCGCGGATCCAGACCGGGTCTTCTGCGGTTCCGATCACGGCGTTCGCAAAGTTGCCGCCCGCATACTGCCCGGGAAGGAACGTGAGCGCAACACCTGGGCCGGCGAGTGTGAGCGCCTTGGCGACGGAACGGAACGGGTTGCCGCGCGTACCGTCGCCGAGTTGGTCGTCGCCGCTTGGTGAGAAGAAGTACTCCACCGTCGGGGTCGCGTCGTCGGCGAAGGTCGAAACGTGATTGCACTGCGCACCGGCGTCCGCTGCGCAGGCAAGTGCTGCAATGATGGTCAGTAGCGTAGACTGCGGAAAGTGCATATTGGCTCCACGTTCATCGCGAACCGCCCGGGCCGGCTGTTATCGTAACGCGCTACGGCGACAGAGCGTCTGAGGGTGGAGTCCGCATGACGAGTGACCGCCAAGCGTTGCAACGGCTGATCGAACTGGGGCATCCCTGCGTCGCGATCGGCACGTTTGAAGAAGACTACGTGCTGGGGCTGGTGCGCGAGATTGCGATTGAGCTCGGCCGGCCGGCGTTGGTCTGGTCGGTCGGGGCGGGGGTGCAAGATGCGTTGCTCAGCAGTTCGAAGCCGGTGGCGAGCACTGAGAAGCCGGCCGACGCCCTGGCGCACTTCGCCGAACTCGCCGACGCCCCGCTCTGCATCATGCTCGACCTTGCCGCGCACCTCGACGACGCCCGCACGTTGCGTGTTCTTCGCAATCTCCTGCGTCATCTCAAGCGCAGCGGCGCGCAGTTGGTGCTGATCGATCATCAGACCGAGTTGCCGGCCGTTGTGCAGGAGTACGCCAGTTATCACCAGGTCTCGCTGCCCGACCAGGCGGAGCTCGAACAGATCGTGCGATCGACGCTGCGCGACGAGCATGCCAGGAATCGCATTGAAATCGACATCTCGCGGGCCGAGCTGGCGGTCATCTTGCGCAATCTCCGCGGACTGACGCGGCGCCACGCGGCCCAGATCATTCGCGACGCCGTCATCGAAGATCGCAAGCTCGACGCTGATGACATCAACCACATCCTTGCCCGCAAGCGGCAGGCGCTGCATCGCGGCGGGCTGCTGCAATTCATCGAGTCGCCGACGAATCTGAGCGAGATCGGCGGATTGCGGCGGCTGAAGAGCTGGTTGGCGCTGCGCGAAGACGCGGTCGGCGAACATGCCGAGCAATTCGGATTGGTCCCGCCGCGCGGCGTGCTCTTGCTGGGTGTGCAGGGGGCGGGCAAGAGCATGTGCGCCAAGGCGATCGCAACCGCGTGGCAGCGCCCCCTGCTGCGCATGGACGTCGGCGCGCTGTACGACCGCTACATCGGCGAGTCGGAACGACGGCTGCGCGACGCGCTCGGACAGGCGGAAGCCATGGCGCCGATCGTGCTGTGGATCGACGAAATCGAGAAGGCCTTCGCGTCGGCCGCCAGTCGAAGCAGCGACGGCGGCTTGTCGCAACGCATGTTCGGCGCACTGCTCACGTGGATGCAGGAGCATGAGCCGGGTGTGTTTCTGGTGGCGACCGCCAACGACATCGAGGCGTTGCCGCCAGAACTGCTGCGTAAGGGGCGCTTCGACGAGATTTTCTTCGTCGACCTGCCGACGCCTGAGACCCGACAGCAGATCTTTGGCATTCACCTGCGCAAACGGCGACGCGATCCGGCGAGGTTCGATCTGCCCGCGCTGGCGGACGCTTCAGACGGGTTCAGCGGCGCCGAGATCGAGCAGGCGGTGCTGGCGGCGCTGCACGAGGCGTACGGCCAAAAGAGCGACCTGACGACCGAAGACATCGTCGCCGCGCTGCGACAGTCGCCGCCGCTGTCGGTCACGATGGCCGAGCGCGTCCAACGCTTACGCGACTGGGCGGCCACGCGGTGTGTGCCCGCCGATTGAGGTCGCTCGGGTTCATCAAGGTCGCTCGGGCTCCGGCTGCAACTCAGCGCGGCCAGCGTTCCGACACTGGCGGCATGGACGGGTGCGGCGCGTGCGGCTCGCGCTGATACCAGAACGCGGTGGACGCGATGTCGTCAGTGAGCGGCTGAAAGCGGCTGTTGGGCCACCAGCCGAGCGCCTGCACCGTCACACGCAAGTCTTCCTTGAAACGGACGGGGTCGAGCACATGCCAGCGATACATGCCAAACTTGGGCGGTTCGTTCAGGACGTGACGCACCAGCGGCAACCCGAGAAACGGCGTGCTGTAGGGCTGCTCACGCCCTTCCGGTCCGGTGAAGCACCAGGCGCCGCCAAAGTAGTCCTCGGTTCCGGTCCCGCAGATCGATGGATGCGCCTGGTCGCCGTCGACGAAGAATTTGACCTCGCCTTCGCCCCACCAGCCGGTGGAGAGCTGCGTCCACGCGAGATAGGTTCCGACGTATTGCCCGCTTCCGCGGACACCGTCGAGGATGACGTGCTCGGGGTGCTCGCGCCGCGTCAGGGAGCGACGCCACTGGGCGTGAAAGTAGGCGGCGCTGTCGAGCACGGGCTGTTCAGACCAAGTGATCTGATAGTAGCAGCCATCGATGTCTTCGGCGTGTTGGTTCTCGAGCGTGATACGCGCCCGCTGGCGAAACGGCATGCTCCAGTAGCTGTTCATCCCCCCCTGCGGTGCGACGACGGTCGGCAGTGAATTCACTTCGGTGCGCAGCGCGTGCCCGCAGGCGAAGAAATCGCCAAGCGGGGCCTCGACTGACGGCTCTGTTTCGTCGTCCCAATAGCATCGCAAGATGCAGTTGCGAAGCGCAATTTCACCAGTCGTGCACCAAATGTGCTGAATCACGCCCGCCCCGCTGATGTCGGCGAGCGTCGTGGTCTTGCCGGCATCGAGTCGAATGCACGGGCGCACTTTCCACCCGACGCCAAGGTCAGCGGCGGGGCCTTTGCCTTCGGGCGTCGCGCGGGCGCCGCCGCCGATCGCTCCGTCGGGGTTTTCAGCGGAGATTGACCGCGTTCGTGCGTCGAGTATGTGGGGCAGCGTGCCGAGCATTCCACCCATCTGACCAAACATGTCGTTCATCTGACTGGCTCCGTGATGTCGCTTTTCGAGAGTTCGGGACCGGGCGCAGTCAATCAGGGCGGAGCGCGCGTGTCAAAGCCGTCCGGGTGTGGCTGATGACGTCCCGACGAACTGGCGTGAAGATTGAGGCTGGCGAGTGAGGTTTTGGGGGGCCGGGAGCTGCGAGGCGCAAAAAAAAAGCTGAGAGCCCGAGCTCGCCGTAACTCGGACCCTCAAGCCAGGCTGCCCGCTCTCTCGAGCGGTGACCCACAACCTAGTGTGCGTCATCGTCGAGCAAACGTTCATGCGTGAATTGCAGCGCCGTCTGTGTCCGAGTCGACGGAGGCGCGCCGGTTATCGAAACGGGGATGACCCTAAAGGCGGAAAAGCGCGCCGAGCCGTTTGCCGAGCGCGAGCGATGCGCCGGCGATGGTGACAATCAGCAACACCATCCCCCAAACGCCGAGCGCCGACGCGCGCTCCATGCCCGCGCCCGGATCGTTCGATAACGCGTAGATCGCCTTGGTCATTGGATAATCCCGCTCTTGCTGCGCGAGAATCAGGCTGTCTGACACCTCCAGCATCGAGCGGCTGAACACCAGCAGCCCCCCGGCGATGAAGTTGGCCGCCAGCAGCGGCGCCACAATCTGCAGCACCGTGCGCATGCGGCTCGCCCCGAGGTTGATGGATGATTCTTCGAGGGCTTCGGAAAGCTGCTGAAGACCCGCCGCACACGCGCGAACCATGAAGGGCAAGCGCCGCGTGCTGTAAGCGATGACGAGGAGCGGCGTCGGGTCGTTGTGGCTCGGATTGAGGGCGCCGAACAGCGCGCCGGTGGGGGCGCTTTCCTGCGTCATCATGAAGTAGCCGAACGCCATCACGAGCCCCGGGGCGGCGAGCGGCAGCATGGCAAGGCTGTCGAGGGTGGCGGTGAGCGGCGAGGGTCGGCGGACCGCGAGATACGCGATGCTAAAGCCGAGCACGACCGTGATGAGGGTCGCGATCAGCGCGTATTTGAAGCTGTTGACCACGCTGGCGGCGGCGTTGCTGCCGCTATCCCCAAACGACAGCACGTGTAGATGATGTTCAAGCGTCAATTCACTCGGCGCTACCGTGAGCTGCCCGGTGCCGGAAAAGCTATTCAAGACGACGCCTAAGTGCGGCAGCGTCGCGGCGGCGAAGATAATTGCGAAAGGCGCTGTCGCGAGCAGGGCGCGCCAACCCACCAGACGCCGCGGGACGGCGGCGACGGTGGCTTTGGCGAGCATGCCGCCGACCGGACGGCCGAGAACAAACTTTCCAACGAGATAGAGCGCCACGCTGCAACCCAAAAGCAGCACGACCAGCGCGTAGGCGTAGGGCAGCGGCTCGTTGGTGCGCAGCTCTTCGAAGATTTGCACCGCGGTGAGCTCGCGATATCCGACCATGAGGGGCGTGCCGAGCTCGCTGAACGACCAAATGCTGACGATCGCGGCCGCCGCGAACACGCCCGGGCGCATGAGCGGCAGGGTGATGCGGAAGAAGCGGCGCCATCCGCTCGCGCCGAGATTGCGGGCGGCTTCGTGCAGCGCGGGGTCGATGTTGGCGAGCGCCGCCTGCAGGTTGAGAAACGCGATGGGATAGAGATAGAGCGACTCGAGCAGCACGGTGGCCCAGAACGGGCTTGCGAGCCAGTCAATCGGCTGGTCGGGCTCGATGAGTCCCCACTGAACGAGCAGCGCGTTGATGCCGCCATTGCGCGACAAGAGCGCTTTCATGCCAAGCGCGCCGACAAATGGCGGGAGCACCAGCGGCGCCTGGATCATCGCGAGCCACCACTTCCTGCCGCGAAAATCGTACGCTTCAGCGATCAGCGCCAGCGGCGTCGCGATGAGCAGACTCAACAGCGTCACCGCGATGCACTTGTAGATGCTGTTCAGCAGACCGGCGACGAACGGCGGGTGATTGAGCACATAGCTGAACCAATGCAGGCTCAGCTCGCCGCGGTGCAGGAACCCCTGTTGCACAATGATGTAGAGCGGGGTGATGAGTACGAGACCCAACACCGCGAGCAAGGCCAGCGTCAGAACAACAGCGCCCGTCGCGGGCCGCTTCATCGACACACTCCCGAACGTCAGCGCCTCTGACGGTCGGGCACTATAGAGGCACGCGCGGCGGCTGTCGCGTCGTCGGGTCGGCGGGGCGGCGACTCAGCTAGTCTTTGCCGCGCAGCGACGCGGCGAGCGCCGCGAGTTGCTGCGCTGCGGTGCGTTTCTTGGGCTTGTCGGGCACGAATCCGCTTTCCTCCGCATCGCGGCTGACGCGCTCGTCGCCCGCTCCCGCCTCAACCGCGTCGGGGCCAGAACCAGCTATGTCGCCCTCCTGGTCATCCGCGCACTCGCGTGGGGTGGCGTGGGCTTCGGTTGGGACATACGGGTCGACTTGCGGCTCGCTCGCCTCGGGCGCCGCTTCGCTTGGTGCGTGCGTCGACGGGGCGTCGTCATCTTGCCACGAGAGCGTGCGCTCCTGCTTCCACCAGCGGTGGACAATCTCGTCGATGTCGCCGCCCTCGCTGTCGGTCGACCACATCTTGAAGAAGTCGACGTCGCCGGAGCGGGGCAGTTTGGGCGGCATGTCGATGAGGGTGCGCATGGGCATCATGACGGCGTCGCCGATGATGAAGCCTTCGCCGGGCTTCATGCTGGGCAGCAGGCTGATGAGGCTGCGGAACTGATCGCTGACCACGCGGGCGGCGTAGTTCTGGTCGTCGGGGTTGTTCATGCGCATGAGCACCATGCTGTTGCACTGGCTCAGAATCGTCTCGGAGATTTCGCTGGGGCGCTGCGAGACCACCATCGCGGAAACGCCGTATTTGCGGCCTTCCTTCGCGACCTTTTCGACCGCCTGCCGCGCGTACATGCGTCGACCGTTGTCACGCCGCGGGAGGTAGTTGTGGGCCTCTTCGAAGCAGAGCACGAACGGGCGGCGCTGCTCCGGCGGCGACCAGAAGTTGAAGTCGAATAGCGTGCGGGTGAGCACCGCGACCGTGATATCGACGACGTCGAACGGCAGGCCGGACAGGTCGACGATCGTCAGATTCTTGCGTTTGTCGAGGCGCCCCAGCATCTGACGAATCACCCAGCTCACGCATTTGCTGAGGTGTCCCGGTGTGGCGTCGGATCGCAGGCGGCCGGCGAGCTCCGGGTTGCGCTGGGCCTGCTCGAACGGCTTGAGCAGGAAATCGTAGCGACGGTCGTTGAGGCGCGTCTCGATCTGGTTGACGAAGCCCAGCAGCATGCCGTGATACGTGGCGTGGGGCACTTCGCCTTCGGGGTTGCCCTGGTTGAACTCCATGCGACGCGTCATGAGCAGGTGCTCTTGTTCGTCGCGCGGCAGCGAGCGCTGCGGCAAGCGTGCGAAGGCGTAGGTGTCGGTGTTCAGCAGAAAGCGCGCTTCGTTCATGTTCTGCGCGTAGAGCTGCAACTGATCGATGCTGTAGTACACCGGCGTGTCGATCGTGAACTCATACTGCAGGTCGAGTTCGGCCGCCGCTTCGCGCTTGAGCGTCTCGAACGCCGAGCGCAGGAAGATCTTCTGCGCGTTGACGTTCAGCGGGTTGTTGGTGTCGATGAAGAGGTCTTCGAACTCGTCGTAACGCAACATCCAGTAGGGCAGCACGAGGTTTTTGTCAGACAGATAGGTCACGTTCGGCAAGGGTTTGCCGTCGTCATCGGCGAAGGCGGCCTGATACTCGCCGTGCATGTCGAACATGATGATTTGCGTGTGCGGCAAGCGCAGCGCTTCGTGCAGGATCTTGGCGGTGGTGACCGACTTGCCGGAGCCGCTGTTGCCCATGACGGCGACGTGCTTGCTGAAGAATTCCTTGCCGAGCACTTTGACTTCGAAGTCGGTGTCGACCGCGAAGCGTCCCATCGCAAAGGCCTTGGGATGGGCGCCTGTGCGGCCTTGCGCGACGGCGTCGAACGAGCCGAAGATCAGCTCAAAGTCTTCATCGACCGCGAGGCGCACCGGGTCGCCGAGCGTGGGGTATTCGTTCACGCCGCGGGTGAACTTCTCGCCTTGGATGGTGCCGAGCAACTGCGCGGCCATGACGATGCGTTTGGGGTCCGACGGATTGGGGCCGGGTTCGAGCTCGCCGTGCGTGCCGATCCGCGTGACGTACCCGACGAGCAGCAGGCGGTCGAGCGGAATGGTGATGTAGGTGCCGAGACGTCCGACACGGTAGGTCGTGCCGTGGTATTCGAGCCGCAGATCATGGCGCGAGATCTGCACCTCCACCTCGTCACCATTGACGCCGATAATTCGACCAATTTCGAGCGGATCCATTCGTCAGTCTCCCACGGTGGGCGCAGCGGCGCCGACTTCCCTAGACGTATCGTGCGAAACACGCCGGTGCGTGTGCGTCAGCGTTGGAAAAGCCGGGCGTGAATTTCGCTGTGCGTTGGCGTTGGTATTCGCGCAACACGGCCAAACCGGTATCGGCGCGACCGAAGGTCTGGTAACACTTCACACATGGACCCGCGCGACTCAGGCACACCTCCCAGTCCCCCCCGTCCTCCGCGTTCGTCGCGGCGGAAAGCAGCCGCATCCGATGAGGCGCCGCCGCCGATCATGAAGTCGGGCGCCAGCAGCGGCGGCGGCTTGCAGCATATCGAAGCCGCCGACCCCGAGACGGGCGCGCCCGAGCAAGCGTCCGGGCCGCGACGCTACCCCTGCGAGAAGTGCGGCGCGCAACTCGAGTACACGCCCGGCGTCGGTAAGCTCACCTGCAGCTACTGCAGCCACCAAAACGTCATCCCGGAGTCGGCCGAGGAGATCAAGGAACTCGATCTCGTCGCGACACTCGATCAACTCGCCGACGCCGCCCCGACCGAATCCCACATCACCGTGCGCTGCGACGCGTGCGGCGCTGAAATCGATCAGCCGGCGAGCGCGGCGGCGTTTGCGTGTCCTTATTGCGGCGCCAACATCGTCGCAACAGGGCTTTCAAGAGACACCATCCGCCCACAGGCGCTGCTGCCGTTCCGAATCGAGACCAACGAGGCGACCGCCCGCTACCGCCACTGGCTGAGGAAACTGTGGTTCGCACCGCTCGACCTGAAACGCTACGCCCGCGTCGAAGGGCGTCTGCGCGGCGTATACACGCCATTCTGGACCTACGACGCCCGAACCATTGCACACTACACCGGGCGACGCGGCGACCACTACTACGTCACGGTTGGCAGCGGCAAGAACAGACGCCGCGCCCGGCGAACCCGCTGGCGCAGCGTGAGTGGGACGGTGTGGAACCGGTTCAACGACGTGCTTGTGCTCGCGAGCCGCTCGCTCCCGAAGAAGCACGCCGACAAGTTAGAGCCGTGGGGGTTGGCGGAACTGACGCCGTACGACGATGCGTTTCTCAGCGGCTTTCTCGCCGAGACGTATCAGGTGTCGCTGCGTGAGGGGTTCGAGGAGGCGAAAGCGGTGATGCAGGAAATCATTCGACAGACCGCGCGCGGCGATATTGGCGGCGATGAACAACGCATTCATTCGCTCGACGTCGCCTATCGCGATCTCAGTTTCAAGTACATCCTGCTGCCCATTTGGATTTCGGCGTATCGCTACAAAGACAAGACGTACCGCTTCCTGATCAACGGCGTCACCGGTGAAGTGCAGGGTGAGCGGCCGTGGAGCATCTGGCAGATCGCGTTGGTTGTTCTGGCCGGACTGGCGGTGCTGGGCGTCGTCGTCTGGTTGATCATGACGCGCGGCTAAAGCCGAGTCGCTTACGAGTCGCTTCGCCGATAATCGTTCCCCGCGCGTGGTCGGGGCGGTATGCTCCGGACGCGGCGCGGGCCGCGAATTTTTCGGGGACGTCATCGAAGGGAGGCAGTACCGAGATGAGCCAAGAACGAAGCGTTGCGCTCAGTGTGGCGTTCGTCGTCATGAGTTTGGCGGCGTTCACTGGTTGTTCGCAACTCGAGTGGCGCGAGTATCGCGGGCCACAGGACTGGGCGACGGGGGGCGCCTTCGTCTCTGATCTTGACGGCATGCCACTCTATGAGGGGTTGCCCGACCGGCCATATGCGGTGGTTGGCATGATCGAGGCGTACGATGACGGCGACTGGTTTCGCAGCGCCGCCAACGTCGACAAGATCAAAGACCTCGCGCAGACGCACGACGGCGATGCGCTGCTCTGGATCAGCGGTCGCGCCGTGACGCTGGGCGAATTCCGGCAAGGCGTGCGGAGCAGCGGCGGTGAAGGACTCTCAGCCGGCGGGGATCGACCCGCCGACTCACTCGAGCTGATCCCCGGCGATCGCACGGGCTTTCGTGACTGTCTGCTGATGATTCGCTGGAAGTAATGGCACTCGTCATGCGTGGCGCCGTCGCCTCGGCGGGCGCCACGCTGATGTTCGACGCGCGACGCGGGTCAACCGCGGCCCAGCAGGCTCTCCAGGAACGCTGACGTTTCACCCTTTTGCTTCACGACCAGCACGGGTTTGTAGAGCGATTGCAGCAACCGCTCGGTCGTCCCGCCAAGCAGCGCGATCGGGTTTCCGCCCGCGCCGTGGCTGCCAATGCAGATCAAGTCCATGTTGCGGACGGTCGCGAGTTCGGCGAGCGTCTCTTCGATGTTGTCAGCGTGCACGACAAAGGTTTCGCACAGCACCCCTTCACGATTGAAGCGTGAAACGCGTTCCTGTACGTCGTCGCGCGTGGCGGTCTCCATGTATTGGCGGGCATTGTCGAACGACGTCCCGGTTTTCGACCAGCCGTATCCCACGGAGTAGACCGAAACGGCCACCACCTGCCCGCGCCCCTCGCCAAAACCGTCGGCGAAGCGCACGGCGACGTCGAGCACATTGTCGGCGTAGGGGGAATTGTCGACGGCGACCATCACGCGATTCAGGTGCAAATGGGCGTATTGCGGCACGACGAGCACGTCGCAGGGCGCCTTCCGCGCCAGGCGCACGAATGTATTGCTTTGCGCGACACGCCTTGACAGCAGCCCGCGGCCGACGACGATCAGGTCGAGCTGTTCACTCGAGGCGATCCGCAACATGCGATGCAGGCCGTTTGACCGCTCCGCCTGCACGGTGACGCGCTCCGCGAGACTCGCCGGCACGTGGTCGTGCACGAACTGGCGCGCGGTTTCGTCGTTGAGCTCGTCGTTCTCGTCGACGTTGCTCGGCGGGGCGTAGAGCGCGATCAGCGTCTCGCACTGCGCGATTTCGCCAATGCGACCGACGAAAGCGAGCGCTTCTTCATCGCCGGCGTGACCGAGAAAGACGCCGAGCCGACGGTATTTTTCCTGCATCGCCATGCTCCGGATGGGCCATTGCATGATATCGGCAGGTATGGCGCTACGCGGTTGCTTCGTACGGATCTACTCCACGCCCTTCAGTTCGTCTTCGACCAGGTAAAGGTACTCGCGCAGCGCGTTCGGCGACCATGACACCACGATGTACTCGTCGGTCACGGTCCACGCGACCACCGAGAACAGCGCCCCGATATTCACCTGCCACACCTCGCCAACTTTGCGCACTTCGGCGGGATTCGCCACGACCATCCGCTCGTTCTGCAGCTCGAGCGCCTCAGACCACGCGGTGCACATCGTGTCGATCGTCTTACGGACCAGTGCGGGCTCGTCGCGAATTTCGATCAGCGTCGTGAAAAAGATCGGCAAGCGCAATGGGTGGCGCGGGTAGCTGTGCAAGATAAACGTGTCGCCGAGGTGGCTCAGCACATCGCGTTCGGCATCAAAGCCGTGTTCGCGCTGAATGCGGTCCCACACGGCGCGCGTTCGTTGGCGCGTCTCGGGCGTCTGCCAGACGAACAGGCTCTCGATCAGATCATGGACGAACGGTCCGGCGGGCAGTGTGTACACCCCGTAACGCTGGTTCGGCGGAATGAGGTTGGCGACGTCGGCGGGCGGCGGCGCCGGGTCGGCGTAGATGCGCTGTACGGTTTCGTCCTCGAGCAGGAACCCCGCGCGGCAGTAAAGGCGATTTTCCTGCATGCCGATCGCCCAGTTCGCGCGGCGCAGATGCTGCGCGTCCCACGCCGCAAAATAAGCCTCCACCCAGCCGTCGAGCTCGGGGTCGAGCCTTTGCTTCATGCGGTCGGCGTCGACGAGGATCTCGATGAGCGCCTCCTCATGCAGCTTGGTGCGTGTCTGCTGCACCCAGGGGTCGTCGAGCGATCCCTGCGCCTCGCCGGCCGCGACCGCCGCGAACTTCGGCCACACGTCTTTGCCGAGCGTGACGACGAACAAGTCGTCGATCTCGCCCCACGCGATACGCACCCACTCGGGCGTTCGCGTGTCGTGCAGTTCGCGGTACGCGTAGCCGTGCGCGGTTTGGTCGGTGATCTTGGCGAACTCTTCGTTGGTCTGCTCGTCGATCGCGGTTTGCAAAATGCGGCGGAACGGCCCGGCTTTCGCTTCCACCACCATCCCGATTTCCAGATCGGCGGCCTGTTTGCTCTGCGGTCGATTGGGGTCGGCGACGGCGCTGGCGTCGAGCAGCGCGATGGCGTGGCGATAGCGCACCATTTGACCCGACGCCTGCAACACACGTAGCGCGAGCCGGCCGGTGCGGTCGAGCTTCACGCCAGGGGCGTGCGGGATCATGTTGATCACCGTCTCCACGGGACTCGGCCCGGCGCCGGCGGGAGGCGTGTCGGGCAGACGGCGACCATACCAGACCAGCATGTGCTCACTGGGGACCAGCGCCAGCGGCTCGCGGGCGAGGGAAGGCGTCGCGAATCCGCCACAGCCGAACACCAACAGCAAAAACAAGCGGGCAACCATCAAGACCTCCAGGAGCGCCCCGAACGTCGGGAAGGTAGTCTCAACGAGCGTCAGCGACCAGCGGCCGCGACAGCGATCGACCGTTCGGGACAGCACGCGACAAACGTTAGCGCGCCGACTCGACCGCCGGGAGCGGCGTTCGTGGTCGTGACTCGCAGCCGACACTCAGTCCCACGACAGTGAGGTCGTCGAGTTCGACGCCGGCGGCAAGCAACGCGGCATGTCGCGCCGCCACCTCACGCATCGCCGGCAATACGCCCCGGTCGCCGAAGATTTGATCCCGCTGACAAGCGGGCTGGGCGGCGTGTGATGTTGCGCAGAGAGCAGAGCAGGGGGGCGGAGGGGGGGCGCCGGGCGCCGCGTGGCGGCTGCACAGCGGCTCGACCCCGTCGGTGAAGAGCAGCAGTCCGTCGCCGGAATTGAGTTCGAGCGTCGTGTCTTCGAAGACCGCGTCGGGGTCGGCTCCCAGCACCAGTCCGACGCTGAACACCGGCTCGACCGATTGGTTGCTCGCGCGTCGAACGAGCGGCAGGGGCACGCCGGCCCGCGCCAGCGTGATCGATCGGCCAGCGCGCGGAACGTGGAGGCAGGCGGCGGCGATGAACGCGCCGCTGTCGTTGCCGGCGGCCATGACCGCCCGGTTGAGCACTTGAAGGATCCGGGCCGGCGACGTTTCGCCTGCGTCGATGACCGGCCGAATGACGGGCTGCAACAGCATGCCGACGTGAGCGGCGGGGATGCTGTGTCCCGAGGCGTCGGCGACGAGCAGGAGCCCATCGCCGTTCGGGAGGCGGGCGAAGTGGAAGCAATCTCCCGAAACGAAGTCGGTCGGTTTGAACAGCACGAAGAGTTCGGCGGCTCCCAATGTGGCGAGTGATCGAATCATGGTGCGGCGAAGTCTGACAACCGGGACACCTCGGGCCCGTGGGGGCGCGGATCAGGCGACAATGACGACAAGTCCAGCAATGTTATCGGGAGCTTGCCGCCGCCTTTGGAACTGGAAATCGGGTGTTGTACGTCGCGCGGGTCGCGTGCGGGGGAGGGCTAGCTGGCCGCGTCGATTTCGCCTTCGTGATTGGCGATCGCGTCGTGCAAGGCCTGCGCATTTTCGGCTTGTGCGACCGCGGCTCGGAACGCCTCGACGTTCATCAGGCGGCTGACCTTGGCGAGCGCTTCGATGTGGGGGCCGGTTTGGTCCGGGGGGCTGATCAGGAGGACGACAAACGTGACCGGGCGGCCGTCGATGCTTTGGAAGTCGACCGGATCGGCCGGTTTGCCCGCCGCCATCACGAGCCGCTTGGCGCCGGTGCTCTTCCCGTGGGGGATCGCGAGGCCGTAACCGATGCCGGTGGTTCGGTCCGCTTCGCGTTTGAGGACTGCCTGCAGGGCGGCCTCGGCGTCGGTCAGCGAGTCGTCCTGACGCAGCACGGTGACCAGTTCGGTGATGACCGCGTCTTTCTCCGACGCCTTCATCGGCACCACCAACCGGTCTGGCGTGAGCAGTTTTGTCAGTGTCATCAAGGCAGCCCCACGGGCAGGTTCGCGTGGTTGTCGGATTCCCAAGGTCGAAAAGCTATCACAGCCCCGCGTGCTTCGCTACCGCAACCCGACGTCCGTGGGTCGCATCAGACGCGGAGCGACACGCCGAAAGCTGGGCCGGCACGCTAGACAGCGAGCTTCGTGGTCGGCTCAGCCAGCTTGCCGAGCAGACTTTCGGCGGCGGGCAGACGCTTGGGGATGGTGAGCACATCGGTCCAGTCGGGGCGGCTTCGCCGCAGGTGATCGACGAAAGGTTGCAGGCCGTCCTCGCTCAAGGGCTTGCAGGCCTGCTGTTGCGACGTTGGCGCGTGTCGCGCCATGTCGAACTGCCCCAGGTCGAACACCCACGCGTCCTCGGCCAGTGCGCGCAAGAACGCCACCGGATCGCCGCGTCGATCGAGTTCGCGCGGGGTGAACTCGAAAATCCCGGTGACCTGCCGCTCGGTCCAGATGCGCTGCATGCCGTCGAACACATCCCACTCGGCGCCCTGGGTGTCGATTTTCAGGATTGCGTCTCCCACGTCGCCTTGTTTCTGGACCCAATCGTCGAGCGTGCTGGTTTCGATGACGCGTCGCAGCGTGACGCCGGGATTCCCACGGTTGATCAGGTGTTCGTCTTCGGTGTGGTCCAACTGGTAGTGCAGCAGTTGCGGGCCCGTGCAGCAACTGATGCCGATGGGCTCAAATTCGGCGACGTCGGCCAGCGCATTCATCCGCAGGTTCCATGCAACGACGGTGCGAACCCGACCCGGGTCAAAGCCGACGCAGCGGAAGCGATACTGGTTGCGTCGCGCGTGCGCCGCCGCCCGCATGAGGCTGACCCCGTAGTTGCAACCCACATCGAGATAAACGCCGCTCAATCCATGGGCTGCGTAGTGATCCATGATCAGCTCGACCAGGCCGTGCGAGGGCTCGAGCCCGTCGCGCGCGGCGACGGTGCGCAGGACGTCGCGTGTGTCGAGGTTGCGGCAGTCGTGCGGAACCAACGTGTACAGGTAGTCGTCGGAGTACATGAAGAGATAGACGTCACCAACGCGCACGACGTCAACGTGCTGATCCGCGCTCAACTGGAGCCGCAGTTCATTCAGCGCCGTCTCCGCCGACTCCAGTCGCGTCTCAAGCGCAGCGATGCGATCGGCATAGCGCTTCAGCACGTCGTGCGTGGGGCCGTCGGCCGACAGCGGTTGAGGGGAGGACCCTTTGGCTTCGTGGCGCCCCCCCTGCAGGAACTTTAACAGCTTCATGGACGGCTCCAGTCGCGCTGGCGCGGTAAGGCAGTCGGCTCAGTTCGTCGAACCGCCTCGCATGCTACTGCGATGCGCACGGTCTGGGCAATCGCGGCGGATGTGCGGCGACGGCCGGTGCTGGGTGAGCTCGACGCTAGTCGGCAGCAGGGCGGCCGGACGCCGACTCTGATTGGCGTGTTTCGCCGTGATCGGGGTGGGTCAGTCGAAGTGCGTAGGCTGACACGGCGACGACGGCGCAGACCGCCAAGTAGAGTAGCACGACCCACCGCGTGCGGAGGAACACCGTCAACAGGCCGATTCCGCCAAACGCAACTGCCAGGAGGTAGCACACGCCGACGGTTTGGCGAACACTCAAGCCGCGTTGCACGAGTTGGTCATAGAAGTGACTGCGATCGCCCTTGAACAGCGGTTTGCCGCTACGCCAGCGTCGAAAGATCGCGAGCGTGGTGTCGAAGGCGGGCAGCGCGAAGATCATGAGCGCTCCCAGCATCCAGCGGAAGATGCCCCGCTCTGCGAACAGCAGGATGAGGATGCCGCAGCAGAAACCCAGCAGCACGCTGCCGGCATCGCCCATGAAGATTCGCGCGGGGTTGTAGTTGAACGGCAGGAAGCCCAGGGTGGCGCCGAGCAAGGCGATCGCGATTACGAGCCGCAGCGGATCGCCATCCACCGAGTAACCCCAGACCGCGAGGTGTGCGGCGAGGGCGAAGAAGGCGAGTGCAATGACGCCGGTGACGCCGGTACAAAGTCCATCGAGGCCGTCGATCAGATTGAGCGAGTTGATCGCGCCGAGGACGATGAAGACGCCGATGACCAGTGACAGCGCGGGGGCGATGAATCCGAATGCATCGGCCGGATTGGCTCCGCCGGTCATCAAGCCGATTTGATACCCGATGTGTTCGACCAGTCGGAGCCCGACGCCGGTCGACAGCATGACGGCGGCGACGACGGTCGCTTCCAGCGCGAGCCGGGTTCGGGCCGTAAGGCCGCGCGCGTCGTCGACCAGTCCGATGAATCCCATGCACAAACCGCCGACGAGGATCGGGGCCAGGAGCGATGCGGCCACGGCGCCCGCCAGAAGCGCTGCAAGCAACGCGGCCGACCAACCGAGGGCGATCGCGACGCCGCCGAGGTACGGCGTTGGCCGGGCGTGGGGCTTGAGGACCTGGTCAGGCATGTCCATCACCCCTGTGCGACGAGCGACGCGAATCGCGAGCGGGGTCGCGGCCGCTGTGATCGCGAAGGCGATGAAGCCGTAGAGGTTGTACGATTGCAGGAGCTGCGTCAGGGTCATCACGCGCGCAGTATCACGGCGTGGCGAGTTGGCGGCAACGCGAAGGTCGATGGTTAACGCGCGGAGCCTTCTTGTGTCATTCGAAGCGAGCGAGGTCACGATTCAGGCGTTGCACGACGAGCACATCGACGACGTGGCGGCGCTGCATCACAGCGGCATTCCGGGGGGACTGCTCAGCGAACTCGGGCCATCGTTTCTGCGTGAGCTGTACCGCGCGATCGATGCGAGCGATGACGGGTTTGTCCTGGTCGCAGTGGATGCCTCCGGCGACGTCGTCGGCTTTGTGAGTGGCGTCGTCACGTTGCGTTCGGCGTATCTCACGGTTCTGAAGCGATCTCCGCACCTCGTGTTCCGCATCGCCAGCGCGATCCTCAGTTGGCGCCGCGTGAAACGCATTTATGACGTCCTGCGATACCCGGCGAAGTTTCCTGCAGATCTGCCGGCTGCCGAGCTGCTCTCGATCGTGGTTGCGCCGGCGGCCCGCGGCAAAGGCGTGGCCGACGGGTTGGTGAGCGCATTGATCGCGGAGTTTGAACGTCGCGGCGTCGACGACGTGCGAGTGATGGTGGGGGCGCGGCTCGAGCGCGCCGTCCGGTTGTATGAGCGACTTGGCTTTACCCTGGCGACGCGGATCATGACCCACGGTGAACCGTCGCTCGTCATGGTCAGACGCGGTGCGGCGGCCTCGATCGACGACCGATCGCTTTCTTGACGCTGCCGCGCTGCGCGGTCGAGAATGTCGCCCCCCGCGGCGCCCGCGCGCCGCCGTCTCGGTCGGAGCCGCGCCGCGCATGCATGTCGCCTACATCCACCAACATTTCTCGACGCGCAAAGGCGCCACCGGCACGCGCTCGTATGAGATGAGCCGCCGGCTCATCGAGAGCGGCCACCGGGTGACGATGATATGCGGCGTCAATCCCGCGACCGCAGGCGTGCTGAACGTCACCGAGCGTGTCAGCGAGCTCGACATCGATGGGATTCGCGTGGTGTGCATCGCGCAGAAGTACGCCAACGAGATGGGCTTTGTGCAGCGCGGCTTGGCGTTTCGGAACTTTATGAACGCGGCGGGGCGCGTCGTGGGCCGGCTCGACGCCGACCTGGTCTTCGCCACCTCGACCCCGCTCACGGTTGGCATTCCCGGCATGCGCGGTGCGAAGCGGCTCGGCGTGCCGCTGGTGTTCGAAGTGCGCGACCTGTGGCCCGAGGTGCCGATCGCGATCGGCGTGGTGCGCCATCCGCTGCTGAAGTGGTATCTGAAGCGTCTGGAGCGCAAGATCTACTATAAGTCGACGCGCATCATCGGATTGTCGCCGGGAATCGTGGACGGGATTTGCCGCACCGGGTATCCGCGCGACCGCGTTTCGATGATCCCCAACTGCTCCGATCTCGATCTGTTTCAACCCAGCGATGAACCGCTCGACGACCCCGAGTTCGGCGCACCCGACGACTTTCGCCTGATCTTCACCGGCGCGCATGGCCTCGCCAACGGCCTCGACGCCGTGCTCGACGCGGCGGCGGTCCTGAAGCGGCGCGGCGTGACCGGCGTGAAATTCATCTTCATCGGTCAGGGAAACCAGAAAGAGCGGCTTGTGCAGCGCAGCGTCG
The DNA here is from genome assembly GCA_964563855.1 of uncultured Planctomycetales bacterium. Lineage (GTDB taxonomy): Bacteria > Planctomycetota > Phycisphaerae > UBA1845 > Fen-1342 > JAFGRR01. Next base: position 43,401 of record CAZLYU010000027.1, read on the forward strand.
ACGAGGGGCTGCAAGACTACACGTTGTGGAAGGCGTTTGTCCCGAAGGAGCAGCTCGCGCAATTGCTGCCCAAGATGGACGTCGGCCTGATGATTTTGCGCAACTTGCCGGAGTTCTATTACGGCACGTCGCCGAACAAGTTTTTCGACTACATCGCGTGCGGTTTGCCAATCCTCAACAACTACCCCGGCTGGTTGGCCGACATGATTGGTGAGCACCAGCTCGGGCGGGTCGTGCAGCCCGACGACCCCGAAGCCTTCGCCGATGCGGTGCTCGCGCTGCGCGACATGGGTCGCGACGAGCGTCAGACCATCGGCCGGCGGGCCCGCGAGTTGGCTGAGCGTGAGTTCGACCGCAACCACCACGCCGCACGCTTCGTCGACGTGCTCGAAAACGCCCACCGCGAAGGCCGCTGGACGCTCCGCTGACGCACGCGTTGCGAATGCGCTCACCATCGATGTTGAGGATTGGCGGCAGTCGGTGCTTGATGTGCGGCTGCCGTTGTCAGAGCGCTTTATCGCGAACACCCATCGCGTGCTGGAGCTGCTCTACCGCTATGACGTTCGCGCGACGTTCTTCGTGCTCGGCAAGGCGGCTGAGCTCGCCCCGCAACTCGTGCGCGACATTCATTACGCCGGCCACGAAGTGCAGAGCCACGGTTACGGCCACGAACTGGTGCACACGCTGACCGCGAGTGCGTTTCGCGACGACCTGCGCCGCGCCAAAGACCTGCTCGAAGACATTATCGGTGCTCCGATCACTGCTTATCGCGCGCCGGCGTTCTCGATCAGTCGCCGCAACGCCGCCGCGCTGGATGTGCTGGTCGAAACCGGTCACACGGTCGACTCGTCGATCTTCCCGCTGCGCTTGCGACGCTATGGCGTGAGCGGGTCGCCGCGCGGGCCGTATCGCTTGCGGGCGCCGAACGGCGGCGAGCTGTTGGAGTTTCCTGTCGCGAGTCTGCAGTGGCTCGGGCGACGCTGGCCGGCGGGCGGCGGCGGCTACTTCCGCTTACTGCCGTCACGCGTGATCGAGCACGCCGTGCAGCAGCTCAACACGGCGGGCGACCCGGCGGTGATCTACACGCATCCGTACGAGTTCAACCCGGATGAGCTGCGCTCGATGGGGCGGGCGGTTCCGCTGTGGCGCCGGCTGAACCAGGGGCTGGGGCGGCGTGGATTTGCGGTCAAGATTGAGCGGTTGCTCCAGCGGTTTCGGTTTGCGCCGTTGCGAACGCTGGGGGCGTCGAGCGGGGCGTGGCCGGCGTTTTCGCTCCAGCGCGAGCGGGGGCGCTTGGTCGGCGGTTTTGCTGTAACGCGACCGGGCGATTGGCAGGCGTTTTTGCTGTGACGCGACTGGGTGCGTGGCGGGCGTTTTCGCTCTAGCGCGACCGAGGCGCTTGGCCGGCGTTTTTGGTGTAACGCGACGGGGTGCTTGGCCGGCGTTTTTGCCGTGGCGCGAGCGGCGCCGCAAGCGTATCTCTCCCTGTCGGCGGGGCCCGCGTTGGGCGCAGGGATCGGCCGATATTGACGCCAATTTAGCCGTGTTGGTCGGCTTGCCGCGCGTTGGGACGCTGCGGTATAATGCTGGATCTCGCCGGACAGGGGCGAGACGCGTCGCGGGTGTAGCTCAGTGGTAGAGCGTCACGTTGCCAACGTGAATGTCGTGGGTTCGAATCCCATCACCCGCTTCTTCGAAGACCGCGTAAGTCGCCTTGAAATTGGCACTTACGCGGTTTTCTTTTTGGCCGCACTACTTCGCGCGGGGACAGCAATTGCCCTATGTAGTGCAGATTCGCCCAGTTTTGTAGTGCAAGGATTGGCCGTATGCGGAGCGTCGCAGTCCCGCTAGGCCAGGTCATCAAGAAACTCAGACACCGGAGCGACCTTGCCCCCAAGAACGAGTCCAGGTGGCATCTTAGGATTTGACGCCACCGGGATACAGCAAGGGAGTTCTTGGCATGAAGAGCAAGAAGCACACGGCGGAGCAGATCATCTCGAAGTTGCGTCAGGCTAAGGTTGAGTTGGCCAAGGGACTGACGATACCGCAGGCGGCACGCAAGATCGGGATCACCGAGCAGACCTACTACCGCTGGCGCAAGGAATTTGGCGGCATCCGCATCGACCAGGCCAAGCGGCTCAAGGAACTGGAGAAGGAGAACGCGTGCCAATCTGCCGGGTTGAAGCGACGGACTAGAGCGGCGATCGTCCAGGCGTAGCGTCTTTCGTCATCAAACCGGGCCAAAATGGCCCGGGCACGGCGATCGCTGCCGCTACATTTGAACGGAGGCTGTTCTAGGCGGACACGCTGAACGACCCAACCCGAATGATGGGCGGTTTCAAACTTCTGGAACACCAGTTCCTCGTGCTGTCGCTCTTGCGGCTTTACAGTTAGCGAAAGGCAGATAAAAATGTAAAAGATAGTCCAACGCGACGCACCAAATGTCGTCCATGGACTACATTTCGATGGAGACAGAGCTCCGTAAGCGATTATTCTGCAGGTGCTTACGATCCGTCGCGGGCGTAATTCAGTGGTAGAACGTCAGCTTCCCAAGACACACCCCGACTACATCAACTGACCCCAAACGCCTCTAAAGGCTCTAGAGCGTGGATTGTTTTGGGCTGAATCAGCATCAGAGATCGTTCGAAGTCGATCACGTTTGACCCAAAAAAGGTAGTCGACTTGTGGGACGGTCTTATCGGCGTTCGCTCGTTCGAGATCTTTGAGCCGCTTGGCCGGATCAAACTTGAACCCGCCATACTGGCGACCCCAGCGGAAGTACGTCTGCTCGTGGACCCCGGCTCGTCGGCAGACCCCCGGGACCATGAACCGATTGACAAGCTTGACGTCGGCCTCTCAAACCCATCGACAGTCTGCTCTACCGAGTAGTGCTTCATGACCATCGCGATGACCTCCTCTCATGGTCCGAGGGCAGATAAGACTCAGCCCTCTAACTACAGCGGGGTGGAGGCGCAGATCAATCAGGCAGGTCTTGCCTCGTCGCCCTGATCATGTTCGAGCACGACGACGTGATTCTCTGACCGCCGGCGTGATTCCACCCGCGAATGGGCGAGACGTTCCGAAACCCGGAGCTGCTGCGACTGCTGATGCAAGCGCATCTCTTTGCCGGGACAAGCGTAG
>CAZLYU010000028.1:0-38707 GCA_964563855.1 uncultured Planctomycetales bacterium
GGCGGCGCCTCGGACGGCACGCAGCGTTTCGCCCCGCTGAACAGTTGGCCGGACAACGCGAATCTCGACAAGGCTCGCCGGCTGCTGTGGCCGGTGAAGCAGAAGTATGGCGCCAAGCTTTCGTGGGCCGACCTGATGGTGTTCGCGGGCAACTGCGCGTACGAGTCGATGGGCTTTAAGACGATCGGCTTTGCGGGTGGTCGTGAGGATGTGTGGGAGCCGCAGAACGACGTGTATTGGGGCCCGGAAAGCGAGTGGCTCGCCGACAAACGCTACCGCGGCGATCGCGAGCTCGAGAACCCGCTCGCCGCGGTGCAGATGGGGCTGATCTACGTGAACCCCGAGGGACCCAATAGCGAGCCTGACCCGCTCAAGGCGGCCAAGGACATTCGCGATACGTTCGGTCGCATGGCGATGAACGACTATGAGACGGTGGCGCTCATTGCCGGCGGTCATACGGTCGGCAAGTCGCACGGTGCGGCGGGGGCCGAGCATGTCGGTGCGGATCCCGAGGCGGCGAGTATCGAACAGCAGGGACTTGGTTGGGCCAACAGCTATGGGACGGGCAAGGGCGCCGACACGATCACCAGCGGGCTCGAAGGCGCATGGACGTCGACGCCGGTGAAGTGGTCGCACGGGTATTTCGACAATCTCTTTGGCTACACGTGGGAGCTGACGAAGAGCCCGGCGGGTGCGTGGCAGTGGACGCCGAAAGAGGACGCGGCGCAGGGCACGGTTCCCGACGCGCACGATCCGTCGAAGCGTCACGCTCCGATGATGTTCACCACCGACCTCGCGCTGATCAAAGATCCGAACTACCTCAAGATTTCGAAGCGGTTCCATGAGAACCCGGACGAGTTTGAGCAGGCGTTTGCCGAAGCGTGGTACAAGCTGACGCATCGCGACATGGGGCCCTACGCGCGCTGCCTCGGCCCGTGGGTTCCGGAGCCGAAGCTCTGGCAAGACCCGGTTCCGGCTGTCGATCATGACCTGATCGGCGAGCGCGACATCGCCGAGCTGAAGCGCCGCATTCTCGCCTCCGACCTGTCGATCGCGCAGCTTGTCTCGACCGCGTGGGCTTCGGCGTCGACGTATCGCGACTCCGACAAACGCGGCGGGGCGAATGGCGCCCGTGTGCGTCTGGCGCCGCAGAAGGACTGGCGCGTGAACGAGCCGGCGAAACTCGCCCGCGTGCTGCAGACGCTTGAGAAGATTCAAAGCGAATTCAACGCGCAGCAGACTGGCGGCAAGCGCGTCTCGCTGGCCGACGTCATCGTGCTTGGCGGGTGCGCGGCGGTCGAAGAGGCCGCGAAGCAGGCGGGCTACACGGTCGCAGTCGCGTTTGAGCCGGGTCGCACCGACGCGACGCAGGACATGACCGACGTTGCGTCGTTCGCGGTGCTCGAGCCGCAGGCGGATGGATTCCGCAACTACCTGGGCAGCGGCGCTGATCGGCGCGCGGAAGAGCTGCTCGTCGATCGGGCGCAGTTGCTCTCGCTGACCGCGCCGGAGATGACCGCACTGGTCGGCGGGCTCCGCGTGCTGAACGCCAACTTCGATAGCACGCCGCACGGCGTTTTCACGCAGCGACCGCAGACGCTGAGCAACGACTTCTTCGTCAATCTGCTCGACATGGGCGTGGAGTGGCGGGAGTCGCCGGACTCGGACGGCGTGTATGAAGCGATTGATCGCGAGACCAACGACGTGAGGTGGACCGGCACGCGTGTCGACCTGATCTTCGGGTCCAACGCGCAACTGCGCGCCATCGCCGAGGTCTACGCCGCGGAGGATGCGGAAGCGAAATTCGTGGAGGACTTCGCGACGGCGTGGGCGAAGGTGATGAATCTGGACCGCTTTGATCTCGACCCGGCGTCGCGCGGCGCGGCGGGCAATCGCTATGCGGGCGGCGTCAGCCGCTAGCGCGGTTCATAAAGCGATCCAATCGCGATCCACATTGGTGCGCGGGCGTCAGGCGTGTACACCCTGACGCCCGTTTGCTGGGTGAGCTACGACTGTTTGGCGGACTTGTCCGACCCGGTCTTCGCTGGGCGGACTGGCAGTTGCACCTCATAGTAGCGACGCGACCCGGCGACCGCTGGACCATTCCAGCCCATGATGCGCAGTTCGCCGTCGGCGACGTACTGTTCATTCTCAGCGAGCCAGCGGTCGAATCGCGCGCGGGCCGAACGAATCGCTTTGCGTGACTCGTAACCGCGGTAGCCGATGCTCAACGCTTTGCTCGGCGGCGCGTCGACCACCTCCACATCGTCCTCCGCTTCGCCGGTCGGACCCTGATCGGGGGTGCGATACAGGAAGCCCATCGAAGTGCGGCGGGTGACGCCATCGTCGCCACGGGTCTCCATTTGCACGGGCACGGTCATCGGGATGTCGCGGCTCTGAATATGACGGAAGAGCTTCATGAACGGGACGGTCGTACCGCCGGTCACTTTCGCGCGCGCCAAACGGTAGGTGGGAAACTGTTGCAAGCGCAGTTCGCCAACGGGTGTGTAGGTGGGGAAGTTGATCGGTAGCGGGCTCTCGAAGACCGGCTCGAACGCGATGTCACTGCGAATGGCCTGCAGCGCATCGGCCAGCGCCGTGGCGTCACTCGTCTCCTCGGCGGCCGCGCGCAGTCGGGCGGCTTGGTGGGAGTCTTCGCCCAGCAGGTCGGCAGCCTTCTCGGCGGCATGCGACAGCTTTCGCGGGTCGTCCGCGTGCTGCTTCACTGCCTCGCCGAGAATCGCCGCGGCCTTCACCCGTAGCTCGTGGTCGGGCGGCGGGGGAAATGAACCTTCGTCGGGTGCGGCGGCGGCGCTCATCCCACCGAGTAGACCGACCGTCGCTGCAATCACTACGTGCAACACTCGCATGATGATCCTCCGCGATGCGATTTGCCGATTGACCTCGGGATTTTAGCGCGGCGACCGCGCGCAGTTTGAGCTGCGTGCTGCCTGACAACTGTCGACATACTCAGCCGAATGTGGAGAGGGTCGCTTCAGCGAGCGGCGCGTTCGGGGTGAACGAGCCCCACGCCGCTTCAGCCAGCCACGCGACCGCAGGCACGCAGACCGCGTCGCCGAAGCCGAAGAGCGCCGCATTGCTGCTCACGTGCGGCGACAGTCGATAGGCGTCGGCGCCCATCAGTCGCGCACATTCGCGCGGCGTGAGCAGGCGAACGCGGTAACCGCCCGCACCGGCGGCGAAGAGAATCTGGCGGCCGCTGCCGCCGCGCGGCGTGCGTAGACATCCGGCCAGCCCGTCGACACGCAGCTCGGCCATGCTGCGTTTCGAGCCGTCGGGTTGACGCCGCACGCGCCGAAACACGGCGCCGTACGCGATGTGCGGCTGCGCGATCATGGCGTCGGCGATGGCGCGATGGCGCGGGCTGAACTGCTGATAGAGATAGGTGGCTCGCTCGCGCGACCACCAGCGGTCGTCATCGTCGGCGAGCGGCTCGACAATGTCGTGCAGTGCGCCCGCGTGGTTCGGTGGCTCCGCCAACGCGAACCGGCGCCAAGCGATGTCGGTATGGCGTCGCGCGAAGTTGAGGACCGCCGCGGGGCGTAGACGCGAAGGGGACGCCAGCGTCCATGCGTTTTCCGCCAACGGCTCCGTTGCGATCTCGCCGAGAATGAACAGCCGCGGTCGACTCTGCGGGACGAACCACCTTGCATCGACCACGACCACGTCGACCGCATAGCCGAAGCCGTTTAGGGCGCGCAGCGCGGCGGCGAGATCGGCCCCGCCGCCGGCTGAGAGCAGCCCGGTGACGTTCTCGACGAGGAGTCGGGGTGGGCGGCGCGAGGCGAGCGATTCGAGCACGCGACAAAGTCCCCAAAATGCCGATGACTGGCCGCTGTGAATACCGCGTCGACCGCCGGCCAGTGACAGGTCGGTGCAAGGGAAAGAGGCGGTGGCGAGTTCGACGGTTGGGATGATGGCCGGGTTCAGCGCATGAATGTCGCACAGGTGGAAGTGTGGAGCGCGGTCCTGAAAGTGATGCTCGTATTGGCGCTGCTTGTGCGGGTCGATGTCGTTGGCGAATGCGCAGCGCCAGCCGGCCTGTTCGAGCCCCATTCGCATGAGGCCGATGCCGGCGAAGAACTCGGCGAAGGCTGGCTGGCGACGTTCGCTGGCCGACGACTCCTGAAGCGCAGCGCTCGACGCGGGTTGGGTCGCCATGGCTGATCAGTCGGTGTGGGGCGGTGCGAAGATGCGCCAGGCGGCGTCGGCGACATCGTCGGTGTAGCGAACGGCCGGTCCGGGCAGCGTCTTTGCGTTGATCATGCGCGGGACGTTCAGCATCAAGCCGGTGAAGCAACAGAGGGCGAGTTCGGGCGCCATCGAGCGCATCTCGCCGCGCTCCAGCGCCTGGGTCGCGAGGCGGAGAAAGATGCGGCCCTGACGCTCTTTGGCCCCGCGTTCGGTGGCGGGGGCGACTGTCGGCGTGAGGCAGACGTAGGTGAACGCTTCGGGGGCGTCGTCATAGTATTGATAGCTGACGCGCACCCACTCGGTGAGGCGTTGGCGTAGGGGTTGATCCGCCTCGACCAGACGCTCCTTCGCCGGGGCCATGTCGTCGATGATGCGGCCGTAGGCGCTCCACAGCACGTCGTCCTTGCTTTCATAGTGACGATAGACAGCGGCTTCGCTGACGCCGACTTCCTTCGCAATCGCGCGAACCGTGGCGGCGGCCAAGCCCTGTCGGGCGACAATCTGAACGGCGGCGTCGAGGATGTCATCGCGGGTGGTGCTGGCTGGCATGGGTTGAGTTTACTAACACCGCGCGGCCGGTGCGAGCGACGCAGGAGGGACGCAGCCGGCGTGTGGCGAGCATTGCTATTGGGACGGCAGCGGGGGCGGCGCCGCGCCGAAGAGGCTGCGCAAGTCGGCGACGTCGCTGGCTGGTCCCCAATTCGGCATGCCTTGCTTCCATACCAGCGTTTGCGGCGTGAGCTGTGACGCTTGCGCGAGGCGCTGGAGCGCGGCGCGGTCGAACGGGCCGGACTGCTGGTTGTTCATCGCGACGTAGTACTGCGTGGTGGTCGGAAGTGGCGGCGGAGTGTTGGGGCCGGCGCCCGGCGACGCGGGTGGCTGACCTTGCGCCGTTGGCGCCATCGCGGCGGCCATCTGGTTACCCATGGCGAAGCCCATGCCCATGCCCAGTCCGGCTCCGGCGGCGCCTTGACCAGGGTTTTGGGCGGCGTCGCGCAGGGCTTCGGCCGCCTGAAACTGCGTGTATTGCTGCAGATTGCCGATCACACCCATGCTGGTGCGTTTGTCGAGGGCTTGCTCCACCGCCTCGGGCAGGGAGATGTTTTCGACCAGCAGGTTCGACACCTCCATGCCGTAGGTCGTGAACTCGGGCTGCAGACGCGTGGCGATGAACTCGCCAAGCTCGTCGTAATTCGCCGCGAGATCGAGCACCGGGATGCGACTTTCGCCGAGGATGTCGGCGAAGCGCGCGACGAGCATGTTGCGCAACTGCGCGGTGATGTCGTCGGTCGTGAAGTGACCCGCGGGGCCGACAATCTCGCGAATGAACGCGGCGGGATCGCTGACGCGGACGACGTAGGTGCCAAACGCACGGACGCGCACCGGGCCAAACTCGGCGTCGCGGAGCATGATCGGGTTTTTGGTGCCCCACTTCAGGTCGACGAAGCGGCGGGTGGCGCAGAAGTAGACTTCGGCCTTGAACGGACTCTCGAAGCCATACTTCCAGCCTTGCAGCGTTGAGATGAGCGGCAAGTTGTTGGTTTCGAGCGTGTAAGTTCCCGGCTGGAAGACGTCGGCGAGTTGGCCTTCGTTGACGAAGACCGCCGCCTGCCCCTCGCGCACCACGAGCTTGGCGCCATACTTGATTTCGTTGCCGTAGCGCTCAAATTTGTAGAGCATCACGGACGGATCGGCAGCGGCCCATTCGACGATGTCGATCAGTTCGCCGCGTAGCTTGTCCCAGAACGCCATCTCTTTGCTCCCTATTACCGTGGGATTCGGGGCGGCGGGCGGAATGTTTGCGTCGGCAGCGCCGGCGCTACCAGCTCAGACCACCGCGCAACGGTCGCTCTTTGCGTCGCTTCTGCTGTTTCGGACTCTCCGCTTGCGCTTCGGGTTCGATGGGCTCGGCAGCGCGCTTGATGGAGAGCGAGATGCGGCGTTGCTCGGGATCGACGCCGAGCACGCGACACTGCACCTGGTCGCCTTCCTTGAGTTTGTCGCCGACGGATCGAATGCGTTCTTGCGCGACTTCGGAGATGTGCACGAGACCTTCGACGCCGTCCCCGAGATCGACGAAGGCGCCGAACTGAGCGAGGCGGGCGACGGTTCCGGTGACGACGGAGTCTGCGGGGAACTTGTCGCTGACCGCTTTCCAGGGATCTTCGGTGAGGGCGCGCAGGCTGAGGCTGATGCGCCGCTTGGCCGGATCAACCGAGAGCACCTGCACGCGGGTCGAGTCGCCGGGATTGACGACGTCGCGCGGGTGGCGGACGCGCTGCGTCCAGCTCATCTCGCTCATGGGGATGAGCCCCTCGATGCCTGGCTCCAACTCGACGAAGGCGCCGAAGTCGGCAAGCCGCGTGACGCGACCGTCGAGCGTGGCGCCGGCGCGGTAGTTGGCCTCGACCAGCGTCCACGGGTCGGGCTTGAGCTGTTTCATGCCGAGCGAAATGCGGCCGCGCTGCTGGTCGAGCTTGAGCACCTTGACTTGAATCTCGTCACCGACTTTGAGCACTTCCGTCGGCTTCTCGATGCGGGCATAGCTGATGTCGCTGACGTGCAGCAGCCCTTCGACGCCGTCGCCGATGTCGACGAACGCGCCAAAGTCGACGAGTCGCTTGACCTTTCCGGGGCGGGTCTGACCGGCTTCGAGCGTGGCCATCGCCTGCTCGCGCTGCTCGGCGAGACGCCGTTCGAGCACGCGGCGGCGGCTGACCAGCAGCGTTTTCTGTCGTCGATTGACTTCGGTGATCTCGCACTCGAGACGCCGGCCGACGAAGCCGCCGAAGTCTTCGTGTCGTTCGATGTCGACCTGACTCTTGGGCATGAACGCGCGGATGCCGTGAATGTTGAGCTCGATGCCGCCGATGTTTGTGCCGGTCACCTTGGCTTCGATGACATCGCCGACTTGGACACTGGACCAGTCGGCTTCGAGCTTGGTTTCGCTGAGGCTGAAGCGCATCTGACCGGAGTCGGCGTCGAACCCATGGGGGACGAAGTCGAAGACGGCGTCGTTCTCGGGGGGGGCTTCGAACTCGGCGAGGCTGATGACGCCTTCGCTCTTGCCGCCGAAGTCCACGAAGACGTCCTGGTCGCGGATGCCGACGATGCGTCCGCGGATGCGACCGCCGGCGTTCTCGTCGCCGACCGCGGGCGTCTGAGGGGTGGCGGGGCGGTCGAGCTCGTTGAGCGCCTGTTGCATTTGACGTTCGACTGCGGCGTCGTCGATGGGCTGTGGATCTGTGGACACGGGGGGATCACCCAGAGGGGAAGGCGGGATGCTCATGCCTGTTTACGAACAACATCTTCTGTGCTTCGCTCCCGAGCGTGGAGTCGACGGCGACGCGTTAGGTCGCCGCCACGAGCCACGCACCAAGCGTCAGGAATAGCCCGAAACCCGCGAGGTCCGTTATCGCCAGCAAAATGATGCTGGATGACTGTGCGGGGTCAAAACCGCAGCGTTTCATGAGCCAGGGCGTGAGAGCGCCGCTGACTGCCGCCAGCATCATACACAACACGAGCGCGACGCCCAAGACAAGTGCGAGATCGAGTCGCTCCTTCCAGACAAAGCCGATTGTTCCGGCGAAGATCGCGACCACGACGCCGGTTGCGAGGCCGACGAGCATATTTTTGGTGATGACGCGCCAGACGCCTCCGGTTCGCTCGCCGGTCGCGAGGCTGCGAATCATGACCGCCATCGATTGAGCGCCGGCGTTCCCGGCTTGATTGGCGACGAGCGGCATGAAGACGGCCAAGGCGGTGAGGGTAGCGAGTTGCTGCTCAAACTGGCCGATGACCGTGACCACGCCGAGCGCGAGGGCCAGGTTGACCAGGAGCCAGGGCGTGCGATACCGGAGAATGGTGAGCACCGGCGTGTCGGCGTGCTCGTCGCCGCCGGCGCCGACCATCAACTGCATGTCCTCGGTCGCCTCTTCTTCAAGCACGCTGATGACGTCGTCGACGGTGACGACGCCGAGCAAGCGGCTGTCGTCGGCGACGACGGGGAGCGCGTAATAGCCGTACTTGCGAAAGATCGCGGCAACCTCCTCGCGGTCCATGGTGGCGGGAACGCTAACGATCTTTTCGATCATGAACTCGTGCACTTGCCGGTCGGCGGGGGCGAGGATGAGATCGCGCAGCGAAAGGACTCCGACCAGGCGATGCTGGTGGTCGACCACATAGCTGTAATAAATCTGCTCGGACTCATCCGCGATACGACGCAACTCGACGATGGCGTCGTTGGCGGTCATGTTGGCCCGCAACGCGACCACCTCGGGAGACATGAGACCGCCGGCGGTTTCTTCCGGATAGGTCAGCAGGTCTTCGAGCTCGGCGCGGTGCTCGCTGGGCAGCGCGCTCAGCACCGCCTCGCGGATCTCACTGCTCAGCTCGGCGGCAAGATCGGCCGCGTCGTCGAGCGGCATCTGGGCAAGCGCGGTGGCGGCGTGGCGCGGTGGGAGTTCGCTGAGCAACCCTTGCGCCTGCTCGACGTCGAGCTCGGCCAACACGCTGGCGGCGGTTTCGGCGGGCAAGGCGACAAGCATTTCGGCGGCCGCTTCGGGCTCAATCTGTTCGAGATACTCGGCGACGTCGGCGGGATGGACTTCGGCGAGCGCCTCATGATCTTGGAGCACGGTCGGGTCGAACGTGGGCTCTTGCGTTTCAACGTCATGCATTGGATGGTCTCGTCATCGCTTGCGGGGGCGTCGTGAGCGCACTGGCGGCGGCGCGGCGTCGGGCAGCGCCAGCCAGCATCCACATCTGTACCGCGCCGGCCACGAACAGAACCGCCGCCAGCAGCAGGGGGGCGGCGAAACTGCCGGACAGTGAGTAGATCAGCATACCGGCGGATTGGAACAAGACGCCGCGCACGCCGACCAGCGCGGTGTGGATGGATGTGTAGTGCGCGGCGAGTTCGGGTCGCGGGGCCAACGCGACCGGACCGAGCATCCATCCCATCGCGACGCCGGCCATGGCGACTCCCCAGATCATCCAGGCGCTCGTGAACCCGAAGACCGTGGGGGCGAAGAGGAGCAGCAGCGGAAAGCTGGTCAGTAGCAGAAACATGACGCCGCAGAGGCGCATAGGCCCCACGCGGTCCATGAAGACGCCCATTGGCAGCGTGGCGGCGAGCATGGCGGTGCGCATCGCGACCTGGGTCGTGTTGGCGTACTCCTCGTAGTCGACGCCCAAGACTTCGGTGGCGTAGATCGGGGTGAGGGCGTCGCAGACCATGAAGGCGGCGCCGTACGTCATAAAGGCGAGCTCGTAGCGAAAGAAGACAGCGTCGTTGCGTAGAATGCGGCCGATGTGCAAGACGGGGGCCAGGGCGTCGCTCCACGACCGTGCGCCGCCGACGGGCGCCGGGGGCTCGTCGCCACTCGCGGCTGCGAGACGCATCAGCAGGATGAGTGTGACGATCTGCAGCGTCGCGGCGAGTGGGAAGAACAGGCGGAAAGCCTGATCGTCAGCGTTCACCCACCGGCCGACGAGCCAAGCGGCGGCGATCACGACGAGGATTTCGGCCATTCGGATGATCGAAAAGACGCGTCCACGAATCGCGTCGGGATAAAGCAATCTCAAGAGTCGGCCCTGCGCCGGCGGCCAGGCGGCGTGACCGATCGCACCGACAATATGCAGCGCGAGCAGGTGCCAGTACGACTGCGCCAGGCTGAGCAAGGCATACGGCGCCGCCGTCACCGTCACGCTGATCAAGAGGTAGCTGCGGAGACGCATGCGGCGCAGCGCCTCGTTCCAGAAGATGGCCGCAGCCATGAAGGTTGGCACGGCGGCCGTCACGCCGTAGGTCATCCAGTCGCGCACGGTCTTGTCGTCTTGCGGACCGAACTGTTTCTGCACGAGGAGCGGCAGCAGCCACATGGCGTTGGCGAGCAAGATGGTGTGGAGCAACACCGCGGCGACGTGGGCGCCGAGCGTTCCGGTGAGCGAGCGGTGTTTGGCGATCGAGCGACCCCAGCGGCGTCCGCGCAGTCGCGCGCGGGTCACCGTGGATGCGGAGCGAAAGCCGGACTTGTTGGAATCGCGTGGTTTCAAGAGCGCGACGCACCCGCCGTGTGAGTGACCCGAATCGGTTCGCGAACTGTAGCACGTGGCGCGGGAAGGGAGGCGTCGTTCGGGGGACGCGTTTTGCAGATTGCCTTTCGACGGGCGTGCAGTCTAGGTGCTAGGCGCCGCGCGCGGCGGATTTCCACTGCGTTGCAGTCAATAATCCGGATGAAATCAGCGACACTTGGTGCGACCTCCGGCGGCGCACGTGGGCGGCGTGAGCGCGTGAGACGCGCAAACCCAAGCGGGCGACCGGGTTCGGTTGACCCGCGCGGCAGGCATGCGGCGTAGCGGATCTGTCAAATGCGGCGGTGCGTGTTGGCGTCGAAAGAAAAATGCGGGTGGAGCGAGTTAGCCAACGCTGTAACGATTGGAGTGGACCAGAATGTCACGCAACCTTGTTTCTCTTGCCGTCGCCGCCGGGTTTGTTTCGGGAGCGTTCGCCGCGAACGTGGAAATCACCGGTGGGCAGACCAACGTCCTGTTGGACACCGCCACGCTGAGCAGCGCCGCCGGCCTGGATCTATCGAGCGTCTCGTCAGACGTGATCTCCCCGGGCACGTTGCCGGGATCGGTCGCGTTTGGGATCAACCCGCGCGACGCCGCGATGCTGCCGACGACGTTCGCGTATGACAGCAGCGACTTTTTGGGCACGTTCAGCGGCACGATCGAGCACACCGGCTCGGTCTTTTTCAATAGCGATGCAGTCGAGGTCGGGAACTTCACGATCGGTTTCGACGCAGCGCGGGTCGGCACGCTGTCCGGGGCCGCCAGCGGCTTCTTCGTCGAGAGCACGACCGGCGTGGCGGCGATCTTGTTTGACATTGAGAACCCCACGACGCTGTCGGCGACCGACACGTCGCTGGAGATCGGCGCCGATCTGCTGGTCTCGCCGGAGTTCGCGAACTTCCTGGGCGACGGCGGTCTGGCCGGGGCGGATGTCGGCGATGCGCTGGTTGAGGCGGTTCCGGAGCCGAGCAGTGCGGCGTTGCTGGCGCTCTGCGCGCTGCTGGGTCGTTTCCGCCGCAGTTAGAGCGCGGAATATTCGCGTTGGCGGGGAAAGATTGGATCGTGCGCGGCCCCATGCGGGAGTCGCGCACGATTCGTGTCTGCGTGGGCGGGGGCGCCTTAAGGCTGTGGTGCGAGCGTGACGTTAGAGCGGGATGCGAAGAAATGGCTCCGCGCGTCCGCCGGCGAGAATCTGCTCGCTGATTTCGGCATGCACGCGGCGCTGGGCGGGCCAGATGAGCGCTTTGGCGAAAGCGTCGCTGGCGGCCCACTCGGCTTCGGTGTGTTCTTCGCTGAGCCGCACCGCTGACTCGCTCGGTACTTCGGCCGCGAAGCAGATCGAGAGCACGACGCGGTCATACGCCGCGATGTAGAACGTGCTGACGGTATCGACCTGCCAGTAGCGCACGGGCCGTAACCCGGCTTCCTCATGCAGCTCGCGCAGTCCGGCTTGCCAGGCGGTTTCGCCGGTTTCGATGGCTCCGCTGACCGGATGCCACGTGCCGCCCATGTAGGCTTCGTCGCGACGGCGGAGCAGCAAGAACTCCACGCCCGACGCGGCGCGTCGAAAGACGTAGACTTCCACGAGATCGGTCGAGAGCTGGGGCACGCGGAAAAGCTACCGGTCGAGCGACGCGCTTGGCAACCGCGTGTCAGCGGCATACGGTCGTCGCCCGCTTCGTTTACGGAGAGTGGTGCATGTCGCTGATTGCGTTCCAACTGTTTGGCGCCACGCACCTGGCGACCATCGCTGTCATCGCGGGCGTCACGGTGGCGATGATCGTCGCGGTGCGCTCGAGGCGCGATGCCGCGCCGAGACGGTTGACCTGCTTCTGGGTGCTCACGTTGCTGAGCGCGGTAACAGTCGGCGGGGCGGTGTTTCAGCAGACGTACGAACTGCGGGGCGGCGTGTGGACCGTGCAAGACTCGCTGCCGCTGCATATCTGCAGCATTGGCGTCATTGTGATTGCGGCGGCGCTGCTGCGTGTCGCGTGGTATGGAACGCCGCCCTGGCGGTGGGGGCGCCCTGCGCCGGTGCAGCTTGCTGACAACAACCCGACTCCGTCGCACGCATTGCCGACGCAGCGGCTGTATGAGCTCGCGTATTACTGGGGGATGTCGGGAACGTTGCAGGCGCTCATTACGCCCGATGTTCCCGCACCATTTCCCGAGCCGGAATACTTTCCCTTTTTCGTCACGCACGGCGGGATCGTGGCGGGCGTGCTGCTGCTGACGATTGGGTTCCAGATGCGCCCGCGACCACGGTCATGGCGGTGGGTGTTTTTGGCGACGTTGGGGCTGGCCGCGTTCGTGCTGGTGTTCAATGTCGTGACGGACTCGAACTATATGTATCTGCTGCGACCGCCGGTGAACCCGTCGGTGCTCGATCATATTGGGACGTTTCCGTGGTCGTTGCTTTCGCTGGTGGTGTTGGGCGGCGTCTTGCTGCTGATTTGGTATGCGCCGTGGAAGTTATACGACTGGTGGCGCCAGCCCCGCGACGTGACGCCGGGTGGTGAAGGACCGGTTTCGAGCTAGGCTTCGGCTATGGACCTGGACGTCGCACTGCCAAAGGCGCTCGAGTGGACCGGACGAGCGACCGACGCGGTCTTGCAAGCAGCGCCGGGGGCGCCGGGCGTGCTGGCGTTTCTTGACGACCAGGACCGCGTCGTCAACGTGCTGAGCAGCCAACACCTCAGGCGACTGGCGGCCACCCGGCTTGCACCTCCCGAGACGGATGAACCCAGCCGCCGCACCGATCTGGGCGCGATCGTCCGCAAAGTGCGCTATCGGGTGACGCGGTCGGCTTTCGAGAGTCAGTGGTGGTATTGGCAGGTGACGCGCTGGTGGCGTCCGGGGGAGTATCGCAAGCTACTGGGCTTTGGTCCGGTCTGGTTCTTGTGGTTCGACGCGTCAGGCGCGGTTCCGCAGATCAAAGTGACGGAGCGGATCTGGCGCGACGGCGACGAGATGGTGGGGCCGTGGGGCAGTCGGCGTGAGGCGCAGCAGGCGCTCGACGGTCTGATCGACCTCTTTGACCTGTGCCGCTATCCGGAGCAGGTGCGCCGCGCGCCGCGCGGACAGGCCTGCGCTTACGCCGATATGGGACGTTGCGACGCGCCGTGCGACGGGTCTGTGCCGCTGGAAGCGTATCGCGAGCGTATGCAGGCCGCGTGGCGCTACGCCTGCGACGGCCCGTCGGCGTGGCTGACGGAAGCGCGGCGGCGCATGCAGGCGGCGGCCACGGAGCTCGCGTTCGAGCAAGCCGCGCTGCTGAAAGAGCAGTGCGCATTCTCTGAGCAATGGCTCGCGACGTGGGGGGAAACGCTTCGAGCGGCGGATCGACTGCGACTGTTGCTGGCGATTCCGGTGACGCGACGCAAAGCGTTCGTCACGTTTCTGTTCGACCGCGGCGCGTTGATCGAGGGGCTGGAGCTTTCCGAGAGGAAACTCCGGGCGCAGGCGACGGCCGACGAGCGAGCGGATGATTCCGCGGAACACTCGCCGACGCTGCTTCTGCGCGCGTGCAAAGGGTGGCTGGCGGCGGCGACTCGGACGTCGAATGAGCTGGATCCGACAGAGCGCATGGAGCAAACGTGGCTCACGCTCGGTCATCTGTTTCGCCGCGGGTCGGACCGATCGATCACGGTTTGGCTCGACGCGTAATTGTCTCGGACGGGGTCCGACGCCAAACGTCGCGACTGGGCGCCGTTTTCAGACATTCTTTTCGCCATTGTGGCTTCGCTGGCTGCCGCAATTGAACACTTTGACCGGACACGACCGTGAACGTCGGCGCTCCGTGAGAGGTGTGACATGGGTGGTAGTGCGCGCGTCGGATTTGGCATTTGCGTTATCAGCAGCCTGCTTGTGCTCCCGTTTCTGGGATGCACCGGGGCAGCGCCGACCCCGTCGCTGCCTCCGAACGAGCCGTTCGAGTCTCCGGATCCTGGTCAGCCGAGCACGCCGAATCCCGGCGGCGGCGTGCCAGTGGGGGCGAATGGGGGTGGCGGCGGTGGTGGCGGCGATACGCCGATCGACACGTCCACGCCGGTGATTGCGGGCCTGAGGCCGCTGGAAGGCGCGTTCAGTGCGATGGGGGATGGTCCGCAATTCGATGCCACGCTGAGTTACGAGTGGGATTTTGGGGACGGGTCGCGAAGCTCGGATTTCGACGCGCGGCATGTGTACGCGACGCCCGGCGTTTATCGGGCCACGTTGCACGCATCTGACGCGAGCGAAACGTGGTCTTACTGGTCATGTGACATTTACGTAATCGATCAGCCCGATATAGTGGTGGACCCGGAAGCGCCGGTTTTGGAACGACCTGTTGTCCTGAGGGCCGACTTTGGCGCTTTTGATCTGTCACCCTTCGAACCCGTTGCTTTTCACTGGCTCGTTGACGACGAGATTGTGGCGCAGGGAGCATCCGTGAGCAGAGTCTTTGCGTCCGCCAAGACGTATCGCATCGCGTTGGTCCTTGTCGTCGCAGGTATGAGCGTACAGTGCGCGCATGAAAACCTGGTCGTTTCCGACAAGGATCAACTCGGCAGCCTGCCGAACACGACGACGGGGCTGATCGCCGACGCGGGCGCTGATCAGATTGTGAGCGGGGACGCAACGCCGGCGCGCGTTGCGCTGAGCGCTGCCGGAAGCTCGTCAGCAGACAGCGCGATCGTTGCTTATCGATGGATGTCGGCGGACGGCGAGGTGCTCACTGAGGGCCCCGCACCGATCCAGCTGGTCGATCTCGCACCGGGCGTTCACGACATCGATCTGACGATCACGGACGCGCTCGGCCGCACCGCCGGCGACCGCGTATCCATTACGGTGGACTACACGGGACCGAGCCTGCGCATGGCGTCGACCCAACCGCTGGCATGGACCAGTTCGCGCAGCGATGCGATGTGGTCGTTGAGCGAATCGATCCTCGTCGCCAACGACGGGCTCGTTTCACTTGATTGGGCGGCGACGGTGGACGTCGACTGGCTGCAGCTTTCACTGGTGTCGGGGCGACTGGCCGGGTCGACCGCCCGGTCGATTCAGGCGACCCTCTCGGACGCGGCCGCGAATCTTCCCGACGGCGTGCACGTCGCGACGATCAGCTTTGACAACCTGAACAACGGTTTCGGAGGCGGCTCGATCACGCTGACGCTGACGCTGGGCAGTCCGTCGGCGGGCGCCTTTTCGGTCGCTCCGTTGGCGGGTTTGACGGCGACGGGCGTGGCGTTGGGCGACAACCCGCCGACCGCCGGCAGCTACACGCTGACGAACTCGTCCGACGACGTCTTCACGTGGACGGCGTCGAACGGCGCCGATTGGCTCGAATTGACGCCGAGCGTCGGCGCGTTGCCGGCGGGGGCTTCCAACGTGGTGACGGTAGCGTTCAATGCGAACGTGCTCTCGCTCGCGCCGGGCGAATACACGGACACCATCGCGTTTTCGAACAGTGCGGGCGTTGTTGAGCAGCGTCTGGTGGTGCTCACGGTGCAATCGACGGCGCTGGCGGTGTCACCCGGCGACGAGATGGTCGTTGGAAGCGAGTTGGGCGCGACGAGCGCAGCGCAGCGCATTTACACCGTGTCGAACACCGGCTCGACGCCGCTGAACTGGACGCTGACGCCTACGACGAGTTGGGTAAACGCGTCGTCGCTCGCGGGTGCACTCGCGCCAGGCGAGAGCGAAGCGGTGATCGTCACGATCGATGACGCGATCGCTGGTTTCGCGGTGGGTGAGTATTCGACGTCGCTGTTGTTTGCGTCGGACGCCGGCGATGCGATCACGCGCGTGGTCAATCTCAGCGTATCGCCGGCGGAAGGCGCGATCGCGGTGTCGCCGCTGACGCCTTACAACGTGAGCGGTCCGGAGGGTGGGCCGTTTGATCCGCCGGACTTTGGCTACACGCTGACGAACACGAGCGACAAGACCGTGATGTGGACGGCGGCGAGCGACGCGAGCTGGTTGACGTCGTCGCCGGCGAGTGGCGAGTTGGCGCCGGGGGCGAACACTGCGGTCACGCTCTCGGTTGGCAGCGATGCGAACGTTCTCTCGCCCGACACTTACGTGGGTACGATTTCGATCAACCACGCCGGCGCCAAGACGGCGACGACGTTGACCGCAACGCTGAGCGTCGGGGCGGTTGCAGGTCTGTTGCAGGTGGATCCCGACACCGTTCCAGCGAGCAGCGGCCTGGTTGGCGGCACGGTCGATCCGGCGGGGTACACGTTCACGCTCACCAACATTGGCGGGCAACCGATTGCATGGAGTGCGGCGGCTCAGACGGGTTGGATTTCGCTGTCGAATCAGTCGGGGACGCTCGCGTCGGGCGGGGTGACCGCGGTCACGGCGACGATTGATCCGACGAGTCTTGCCGCGGGCGTGCATACCGGTCGCATCATCTTTACGAACGACACGAGCGGCGCCACGGTCGTGGTCACGACCGGGCTGACGCTGAGCGAGCCCGGCGACCTGGACGTATCTCCCACCAGTGCATGGGCGCCGGCGGGCACGACGGGTGGGCCGTTTGCGCTGTCGCGCGCCTACACGCTAACGAACAGCGGGGCCGCGCCGTTGAACTGGGCGGTCGCGGATGACGTTGACTGGCTCACGGCGACGCCCGGCAGCGGCGCGCTGAACCCGGGTCAGAGCGTGACGGTGAGCATGGTTGTCAACGCGAACGCCGCTGCGCTCGCGGCTGGTGCGCACCACGCGACGCTGACGTTTGACCAGCTCGATAGCGACAACGACACGACCAGCAACGTGTCACTCACGCTGACGGATGCGGGCACGCTGCTCGCGACGCCGATCACGTCGTGGAATCCGACCGGCGTGACCGGGGGGCCGTTCTCGATCGCGCGAACTTACGCGCTGACGAACGCTGGCGACCAATCGTTGAACTGGACCGCCGACAGCGACGTAAACTGGCTCACGTTCACGCCGAGCAGCGGATCACTGGCGGGCGACGAAAGCGTGACGCTGACCGCCGCGGTCAACAGCAACGCGAACGCGCTGTCCGCCGGCTCGCACGTGGCGACGGTGCGCTTTACGAATGTCGGCAGCGGCGTGGTTTCGACGCGGCAGGTGACGTTCACGCTGTCGGACCCCGGCGAACTGACGGTGTCTCCTGAGACGACCTGGTCGCCGAGCGGCCTGGCCGGCGGCCCCTTCTCGGGATCGCGGACTTACACGCTCTCGAACACCGGCGACTCGCCGTTGAGTTGGTTCGGCGGCGTGACCGACAACTGGCTGAGCATGACTCCGGGCTCCGGGTCGATTAACGCTGGCGAGAGCATGACCGTCACGGTGTCGGTTGATAGCGACGCCAACGCGCTCAGTGCCGGCGTTCATCACGCGAGCGTGAGATTTACCGACGCAACGACCGGAGCGGTGGTGACCCGCGCGGTTGCGTTGCAGGTGGACGCGCCCGCCGCGCTGAGTGTGTCGCCGACGGGCGTCTGGAACACGAGCGGTACGACTGGTGGCCCGTTTTCGCTGTCGCGCACTTACACCGTGACGAACACCGGCGATCAATCGTTGGTGTGGAGCGCAAGCGACAATGTGAACTGGCTGAACTTCTCGCCGAGCGGCGGTACGCTGACCGGCGGACAGAGCGTCAACGTCGCGGTTTCGGTGAACAGCAACGCCAACGGCCTGAGCGCCGGGACGCATAACGCGAACGTGACGTTTACGAACAGCACGAACGGCGTCGGCAACCGGACGGTGGCGGTGGCGCTGTCGCTGACCGACGCCGCCGCGCTGAGCGTGTCGCCAACGAGCACTTGGAACGCGAGTGGGACGACTGGCGGCCCGTTCACGCTCTCGCGCAACTATACGCTGACGAACACCGGCGACCAGTCGCTGACCTGGGGCGTGAACGACAATGTGAACTGGCTGAACTTCTCGCCGAGCGGCGGCACGCTGACCGGCGGTCAGAGCGTGAACGTCGCGGTGTCGGTGAACAGCAACGCCAACAGCCTGAGCGCCGGGACGCAAAACGCGAACGTGACGTTTACGAACAGTACGAACGGCGTCGGCAACCGGACGTTGGCCGTGGCGCTGTCGCTGACCGATGCGGCGGAAATCCAGGTCACGCCGACCGGGGGCTTCAGCGGGACGGTGCAGAGCGGCGGGACGTTTGTTCCGCAGTCGAAGAGCTACACGGTTCGCAACGTGGGCGATCACGCGGTGAATTACACCGTCTCGAAGTCAGCCGGTTGGCTGAGTCTGAACACGACGTCGGGAACGCTGAATCCTGACCAGCAGACGACCATCATCGTGTCGCTGAACAGCACCGCGCTCGACCAGAGTGTCGGCAGTCATAGCGACACGGTCACCTTCACCAACACGACGAACGGCCTGGGGAACGGCACCCGCACGGCGAACCTCACCGTAACGGCGCCGGCGCCCGATCCGGCCGACATGGACGTCACGCCGACCTCGACCTTCACGATTAGCGGCGAGCAGGGCGGCATCTATGACGCCGACGAGCTGGCGACGCGCGACTACACGGTGACGAACGTCGGCGACAATTCGCTGAGCTGGACGGCGAGCGACAACGTCAACTGGCTGAGCGTCAGCCCGAGCAGTGGTTCGCTGAGCGGCGGCGGTTCGGCCACGGTCAGCGTGACGCTGAACAGCAACGCGAACAGCTTGAGCGCGGGCGCGCACAGCGCGGTGCTGACCTTCACGAACAGCACCAACGGGGTCGGCAATGTTCAGCTCAACGTGACGGCGCTGGTTTCCGACCCCAGCGGTCTCGGTGATCCGATGACGACCGCGAGCCGCACGACCGGCGTCGCGCCGCTGGGCGTGTTCTTCGACGCGATCGACGACCCCAATGAGTCGTGGTCGAGCAGCGTCGTGCAGCCGCGCGGATTCGACGAGCATCCGACGAACATCACCGGGGTGAAGATCACGCGGGTCGAGTATGGGACGCCGCTGGGCGCGGGCACGTTGACGTACACCGCATCGAGCAAGCGGCTGACGTGGCGGGCGTCGGGCGAATCGAACGGAGCGAGCGTGGATGTGTCCGCCGGCCGGCTGTTCGCTTTGCCGAGCAGCGGCGGGCTGAATCTGCACGTCTGGGTCGATCCCGGCGCGCTGCCGAGCGGAAACCAGAGCGACACGATCGTGATCGAAGACGGCGGCTTGAACGCAGACTGGGCGAGCTTCCACTACGCGTGGGACTTCGGCAACCCGGCGCCGGGCGGAACGTCGACTACGGATCCGAGTTACTACTGGGAGCACGGCGCGAAGAAGAGCGACGGCTCGTGGTTTGCGAAGAACCAGGCGTTCGGCTGGAACGCGGCGCACGTATATGAAGCGTCGGGCACGTACACGGCGACGCTGACGGTGATCGATGACGTCGACGGCGAACACACCTATAGCCAGACGATCACGGTCGACGCGGAGCCATCGGGCGGATGGACGACGTACTACTTCGACGCGACCGCCGGCGACGACAACCTGAACACGGGGTTGAGCGCGGCGAGTCCGTTTCGGAGTTGGGCGAAGGCGTGTTCGCTGGTTGGCCCGAAGGTTCGGTTGCTGTTTAAGCGTGGTGAGACGTTCGATGTGACGGCCGCGATGGGCGGCAGCACGAGCGGACCGCTCTTTGTTGGCGCGTACGGGTCGGGGGTGCGGCCGCGGTTTGCGGTGGCGGGCGATGCGGTGTTCGTTGAGGGCGGCGGCCTTTCGGACGCACGCTACGTCGATCTCTGGGTCGACGGGAGCTACCCAACTGTATCCAACCCAGGCGGTGGATTCACCACGCCGGACGACAATTCAGTCATCTTGCGCTGCCGCGTGCAGGACATGGGTAGTGGTTACAGCTTGACGTGGCGCGACTCGGTCATCGTTCAGGAGAGCGAAGCAGTCAATACGAAGAAGTATCACTTCTGGACGAGCGACAGCGTTCGCACGGCTGTACTGGGATGTGCGCCTTCGGAGGGCAACGAAGAAGCACTGATGCGCTGCTACGTGAACAAGCTGCTCGTTTCGCACAGCACGTTTTCGGCGCCGTCTTCCAAACGCACCATTCGATTTCACTCGTCGGCGGCGAGTGACAACAAGGCCGGTCGCTGGTATCTCCTGTCTTACAATGAGTTGCTCGATGTCCAGTTCAGCATCGCGCCGGATCTTGCGATTAGTCCGCGTCATGTCGTCATCGAAGGCAACTATATTCTGCAACCCGCGACGAGCGGTCCCGCCGATGGAATCATCGTGTATGGGGCGGACGATTTGACGATTCGCGGCAACACCATGCTCTGTGAGGCATCGACTAACTTTGTCTCGCTGACCGACGGCTATAATGGCGGCCCCTACACGCATCGAAACATCCGGATGACGGGCAACACGTTTTATTCAACCAGCACGGATTGGTGTAGATTATTTAACTCCGAGACGAATACTGAGTCGAACGGCTATAACTGGCGCATTACCAATACTGTGTTCGCCGCACCGAACAGCACCAGCTCATCGACGACTTCCTTGCGCTTGCGCGGGCTTGCGATCGAGTCGCCGATCTTCTCTGCGAGCAACAACTGTTGGTATACGCCGCAGGTCAGCCTGCGTTTTCATGACTCGGGCGGAAGCAACGACTTCACTGCCTGGCGGAACGCCGGGCATGGCGTCGGGGCGATCACGGCGGATCCGAAACTGGGCAACCCGGCGAGCCGCGACTTCTCACCGCTCGGATCGTCCCCGTGTATCAATGCCGGCGTACTGAGCGACGCGTACGTCAGCCGCGTCGACGCTGAAGCGACGGAGAGATCGGCGCCCTTGAGTATCGGTGCGATCGAGTAAGGCCTAGACGGCGCTGGCGGCCAAAGTCGCGGGCGCCCCGTTGCTCACTGCAAATTCGTAGTGCGCGACGAGCCGCTTCGCCTTCGCCGTCCACGCGAACTCTTCAGCGGCACGTTGGGCGGCGTGTACAGACATGTGATCAAGACGATTGGGGTCGCGTAGTAGTGTTTCGAGTACGCCGCGCAACCGCTGACTGGCCGCCGGTTCTCCTTCGACCTGTAGTGTCACGCCGCAGGCGTCGTCGATAATCTCAGCAGGGCCGCCGTGTTCGGATACGATCGCGGGTGCGCCACAAGCGAGCGCCTCCGCCACGACGGCGCCGCCGAACTCCTTGATGCTGGGAAGTACGAAGAGTGCCGCCGAGCGATACCAGTCGGGCAATTCGCCGTTAGGGACCCAGCCGAGTAACTTGATGTTGGCGCGTGGCCCGTCGCGGATGATGGACTCCAAAGACGGGCGCTCGGGACCCTCTCCGATGATGACAAGCTCGCCCCTCGCTCTGAGAAGTTCAGAACTCTGAAATGCTCGCAACAGTGTGTCTACTCGTTTGAGCGGCACCAAACGTCCAACATACACAATACGGAAAGGATCAAGTTGCGAGGGCGGTCGTCTGCCGGATGCGTGAAAACGATCCAAGTCGATGCCGTTTTCTGGAAGATAAGCGCAGTCGCGGCCGAAGCAGCGCTCCAATTCGCGTTGCGTGTGCCGTGAACCGGCGATCACGACCGTCGCCCTGCGATACGTTCGCCCGACGTATGGCAGCCAGCGATAGGCATTCCGCAGATAGCTCAAGAACTCGAGCTCGGCAAAGCGTGTGCCGGTCGTACCTTTGGGCCATGGAAGGCCGCCGTTAAGTGGTCCGACCACGAACGGGGTCGGGGCCACTTGGGTCGTCAACGGACTAGCCTGTACTGGTGAAAGCGGCGTCAGACGGTGGACCACGTGGAATGCCCCACGGCGAATGTCATCGAGAAACCGTCTTGCGACCAACCGTTCGAAGTAGAGATATGGCAGCCACATGGCCGCCTGTTGCGTGGTCCAGCCGAGCCCGCGGCCGAGCGTCAACGTCTTGGCGACTCGGTAGCATGGCTTGGCCCAACGCTCTGAGTCAATGAACACCACAGAATTGGGATCAACGCCTGCTCGCAGTACAGCATCTCGGTTGCGGATCTGGGTGACAAGGGTAACGTCGACCAGCTCACGCAAGTGCCGATACCAGTTCCAACCGACGAGCGGCACAGAAGTCCACTCTGGATTGCACGCCTCGGCGATCAGCAGCACGCGCACTAGCCGACCTCCGCGCGGGCGTCGTTGCCGACACATGCCGCCGCCAGTTCAGCGCGCTGGCGGTGGCAGCCCTCTAGTGTTCGCTGCGCGACGTACCGGCGCCCGGCGCGGAGGTGGTCGGCGAGCGTCACGCGGCCGCCGTGGCTGCTGGTCTGTGCCAGCGCCTGCGCCAGCGCTGGAACATCCCGCGGCGGGGTGAGGGTCGCCGCGCCGCTTTCGGTGAGCATTTCGTCGTGTCCGGGATTGCGGTAGGCGATCAGGCCCAGGCCGAGGGCCATCGCGATGAGCAGGTTGCGGCTGAGTTCGGGCACGATGTTGGTCACCAGGAGCACGTCGGCCTTGCGCAGCCGCTCGAATAACGGCGCACCATACTCGATCGCGCCGTGCAGCCGTACGGCGTCGCGTAGTTTCAGTTGGTCGACGAGCTGTTCGATTTGCGGGCGTTTGTCGCCGTCGCCGTAGATATCGAGCTCGACGTTGGCGCCGTTCTGGCGAGCCGTGTGAACGGCCTGCACCACTTCGTCCACGGCTTTGATCGCGGTCAGGCGGCTGGCGACCGCGAGCCGCAGCGGGCCGGCGTCGGGAGCGGTGAGGCGGGCGATGCGCTGCTCCAACTGCTCGGGGGCGATCAGCATCTCATCAGTGACGAACGAGCGATCGAACACGTGGCAGTGCGGGCCCCACGCGCGCGCGAAGCGTTTCGGCGTGGCGCGATTGTGGGCGAACACGAGGTCGGCCTCGCGCACGGCGCGGTGCTCGAACCGCAACAGGTGGTTGTGGAAGCGAACCCGCACGAAGCGCTTGACTGGGTTGCGCTCGTCGGCGGCGCGCAGCGCGCGCTGCCCGGTCGCGTCGCCGCCGTCCATGATCCAGATGCGGCGGCGCGGCAGACGTCCGGCGTCGGCCCAGGCGTCATAGCTGAGCGGAAACGGATGGCCGCCGGGGCCGAACTGCACGATGTCGGCCCGCTCGCTGGCGGCGGCGAGCACCTGCTTCAGACGCCGGCGCGCGGCCAGGAACGTGCGGAGCGAGGTGTAGTGCGGGGTTGCGATGTGTTCGAAGTCATGATCTCGCGGCTGAAACGAAACCGTGTTGAACGAGCCGGTTTGTGCGCTGGTCAGCTTGGTCATGATCGGCGAGGCGAGCAGCATGCGCCCGCCGACGGCGCGGAGTGCGGCGATTTGCGCGTCGAGGTCGTGCAGCCACATCTCGCCGGCAACGTACGGTTGGTCGTCGCCGGCGCGGCCGAACGGAATGTGGTTGACCAACAGGTATGTGAAGTCGGCAGCGCTCACGCGGCGGCGCTCCGCGCGTCGGCGGATGCACGCGGGCGTTGCCGAGGTGAGCCCGTCGGAACGATCGCGAACGCCGCCAGCATGGCGATGAATGGGGCCGCGGCGAAGTGGTAGCGGTCTTGTACGACAGTTATCGCATGGATGAGCGCGAAGTACGTCCAGAAGACGAGCGGCGGCGACAGGATCAGTTGCGACACGCCGCGGCGACGCAGGAGCAGCACGACGCCGACGACCGCGGCCGCCAGAATTCCCCACCAATACAGATTGGAGCCGAGCTTCAAGCCAAACACAACGCGGTCGACCCAATCGCCACCCGCCCGTGCGGCGATCGCTTGGCGCAGGCCCGGTTCGTTCCAGGCGACGCCGATGCTCTCGCGTTCGTGCAGGCGAACCGCTTTGATGACGGTGCGCTGCGCGAAGGCGAGTGGTTCGTCGCGGATGTAGGCGAACGCTTCGGCCTTGAGGGCGTCGTCGCGCTGTGCCTCGCCGCCGAACGCAACCGCGGGCTCCGGCGACATGTAGTCGCCGTCGCTCTGAGGGTTGTTGCCCATCCAGAAGTTCACGCCGCCGTTGGTGCTGATGGGGACGAAGGCGTCGAAGACGCGATAGTTGCGGTAGGTCCAAGGCGCGATCGCGGCCGCCATCAGCACGCCCATGGCGAAGCCCGTCCCCAGCGTGCGCACGCGACGCGGCTGGCTGATGAGGTCGATGAGCACGAGTAGCGGCGGCACGAGCAGGGCGGTCGGCCGCATGTAGGCTGCCGCAGCGAAGCAGAGTGCGGCGATGGGAATCAGTGTTGCTGTGCGCAGATTGAACGACATGGCGGCGGCGCTGCTGCGCCAGCTCGACCAGGCTGCAATGCCGGCGAGCATGAACGCGAGCATCGGCGTTTCGCTGTTGAGCACGGTGGTGAACTGCACATGGGCCGGCCACACGGCCACGAGCAGTCCGGCGGCGAGGCCGCTGCGCGGACCGAGCCAGCGGCGTCCAAGCGCGGCCGTCAGCACCGCGACGGCGACGCCGAGGCCGAGGTTCACGTACGCGGCGGCGACGAGCCGCGTCTGGCACTCTGGTCCGACGAGGGCGTAGGGGATGGCGTATAGCGCGCTGGGGCCGACGGGCCAGTAGGCGGTCGGGCTGCCGTCGGCCTCGGAGTAGCCCAATCCCTGGGCAATCCGCTGTGCGAAGAAGTCGTAGCGGGTCGAATCGGAGACAGGCTCGACCGGCACGAGCAGAAGCCAACCGAGGCGCACGCCGAGCGAAACGACGAGGACCAGCAACAGCATGGGCCACGCCGACCCGACGCGTGCACCGGCAGCGCCGACTTGTGCGACGTTGGGTTGCACGTCGGGTGGGTTGCTCATGGGGCCGCGGCGCCTACGGTGGGGCGTCCGACGCTGTGATACTCGAACCCGTGCTCCTGCATCCGGCTCGGTTGATAGAGATTGCGTCCGTCGAAAATCAGCGGGGCTTTCATGCGCTTGCGCATGTCGCTGAAGTCGGGGCTGCGGAACTCGCTCCACTCGGTGCAGATGACGAGCGCGTCGGCCCCGTCGAGCGCGGCGTAGGCCTGGTCGACGAGCGCGACGTTGTCGTGGTTTGTAAAGGTGCGCGCGGCGTTTTCGCGTGCTTCCGGGTCGTACGCGGCGACGCGGGCGCCGTCGCGCGCGAGGGTTTCGATAATCGTCATCGCGGGGGCTTCGCGAATGTCATCGGTGCGCGGCTTGAACGCGACGCCCCACACCGCTAGATGCTTGCCTGCGAGCGAGGGCCCCAGCCGTCCGCGAATGCGCTCGATCATTCGCATGCGCTGCACCTGGTTGCGCTGGTGCACCGCGTTGAGAATCCAGGCTTCGACGCCGACTTCCGCAGCGTTCGCGGCGAGGGCCTGAACGTCTTTCGGGAAGCAGCTTCCGCCGTAGCCGAGACCGGGATACATGAAGTGGTGGCCGATGCGGGCGTCGGACCCGATGGCGCGGCGCACCTCGTTTACGTCGACGCCGAATGCTTCGCACATGGTCGCGATTTCGTTGATGAAGCTGATGCGGGTCGAGAGGTAGGCGTTGGCGGCGTACTTGCTCAACTCGGCGGCGCGGCGGCTGACGCGCAACACGGGATTGTTGTTGCGCACGAACGGTTCGTGCAGTTCGGCGAGGATGTCGGCGGGCTCGGGGCGGTTCGCGCCGATGACCACGCGGTCGGGCCGTTGAAAGTCGTCAATCGCCGAACCCTCTTTGAGGAATTCGGGATTGCTGACGACGTCGAACGGATGTTGGGCGACCTTCTGAATGATGCCCTCGATGCGGTCGCCAGTACCGACCGGCGCCGTGCTTTTGTTCACGACGACGGTGGGACGCGTCAGCGACTTGCCGATCACTTCGGCGACAGCTTCGACCGCCGAGAGATTCGCGGCGCCGGTCGGGCCGGGGGGCGTTCCGACGGCAATAAAGACGACGTCGGATTGTCCGACGGCCTCGGGGAGGTTGTCGCTGAACGTGAGCCGGTTCGCCTGCAGATTGCGGTGGAGCAAGTCTGACAAGCCGGGCTCGAAAATCGGGGAGCGCCCCGCGCGGAGCAGTTCGAGCTTGCGCTCGTTGTTGTCGACCCCGATGACGTGGTTGCCGCTTTCGGCGAGGCACACGCCTGTGACGAGGCCCACGTATCCGGATCCGATGACTGCGATGCGCATGGCGAGTGTTCCGTACAACGAGTGAGCGTCTGCGGCTTTGGCGCCGCGGGTGGCATGGTTACGCCTGGCCGGCGCCGCGTACAGGGGGCGGCGGCGGTGTTCGAGGCGCGAGCCACCCAAGCTTGATCTGGCGCAACTGCCACGCCTGCAGGTGTGCGCGGAACGCGCGATCGTCGTAGCGCGGCAGGCCCCGCAGATATGACCCGATGTATCCCGCGCCGATCAGCAACCCACCCGCGATCCATGGGCGTTCGAACATGCGGTAGGCGGTGATGGCTGCGGCGTAGAGCGGGTGGGTGCCCATGAAGTACTGCCCGTAGCCCCAGCGCACGCGCCCGCGATAGATATTCTTGAACGACGAGCCCATCGGCCGCAGGTGGATGAAGCGTAATTCGGGGTCGCGGAAGCTCGCGGCTTTCCAACCCAGCATGCGGCAGCGGTGACAATCGATGCCGTCCCACATGACGTCGCGCACGAAGCCGCCGATCTCTTTGAAACACTTCACGCGATAGAGCTTGGTCTGCCCTTGCGACATCTCATCGCTGCTGCGCTCCCAGACCAGCTTGCCGCCGACGTGGATCCAAGACTTGCCGCTGGCGGAGCCCAGTCGCGGGTCGGCCTCGAACCGCTGATAGAGCAGTTCGAAATACCGCGGGGGCAGCTCGAGATCGCCGTCGAGCTTGCATACGTAGTCATAGGCGTCCATGTCGTCTTGCGCGAGCCCTTCGTTGAACGCGTCGACCACGCCGCCCCCGACCTTGCGCACGCCGCGATCCTGACGGCGATAGAGCCGGATCCAGTCGTGTTGTGCGGCGGCGCGCTCGACGATAGCGGGCGTTTCGTCGCGCGAGCCGTCATCCACGATGAGCCACAACGCGGGGCGCACGGTCTGCGCCGTCATGGTGTCGATTGTGCGTTGCAGGTATTGGGCTTCATCGCGCACCGGTGTGACGACGAAGCAGCGCCGACCGGGGGTCGCGGCGCCGGGGGTGGTGGTCGGTGACGCTGGCGTTGGCTCAGTCACGTCCTGACACTCCGCACAGGCGTTACGCGTGAACTTGGGAAGCGGCGACCGGGGCGTGCGTGAGGACGCTCTCGAACGCAGCCGACAGCCGAGCAATGTTGATATCGGCTGCGAACTCGCGTCGCACCCACTCGCGACCCGAATCGCCTAAGCGTACCCGCAAGTGCGCATCTTGCAGAAGACGGTCGAGCGAATGGGTGAGGCTGGGCGTGTCGCCGGGTTCGGCGAGCAGGCCGGTTTGGTCGTGCTGAACGAGTTCGCGAATGGCGGGGAGCCCGGTGGTGATCACGGGAACGCCGGCCGCCATTGCCTCCATGAGCGCCACGGGAATGCCGTCGCGATCGCCGGCGGCATCAGCGCGACACGGGAGCGCAAAAATGTCGCATTGCTGCAGTTGGTCAAGAATCTCGCGGTGCGGCCGGGCGCCGAGGAAGGTCACGCGTCCGGCGAGCGTCGTGTCGGCGGTTTGTTCGAGCGACTCGCGGAGCGGACCGTCGCCAATCAGGGTCAGCTCGAACGCAGTCTGACGCTCGTGCAATGGTGCGAGCGCCGCCATGAGTACGTCGAAGCCCTTTTTCTCCACCAGTCGGCCCACTGCGAGAATCCGCACCGGGGCGTCAGGCGATCGCTGGGCGCGTTCAATCGTTGCGGGGATTTCGACGCCGCAGCGGATGACCGGCATCTGGCACTTGGTGTTGCTGACGAGCGTGGCATACCAGTCGCGGTGCCAGGCGCTGATGCAGGAAACGAACGCCGCGCGACGGAGTTTGGGCTCCAACAGTTCTCGGCGTTGAAACAGGTCGTTGGCGTGGCCGGTGAAGCTGAAGGCGCAACGCAGGGCGGTCGCGGCGTACATCGCGACCGTGGTGGGGGCGTGCGCGAAGTGGGCGTGAACGTGCACGATCGAGCGCGATGCGACGCGTTGCGACAGTGCCAGGGCGGCGAACGTCTGGACCATGACGGCGCCGCGTCGCTTCCAGCGCAGCCCCGGGGCTGAGATGGCGTCGGAGACACCTTGAGCCAGCGTTCGCAATCCGCTCGCCGGCCGGGCGATGATGAAACGCAGCGCGTCGAGCATGAGTCGCGCGGCGCCGGCGTCATAGACGAGGGTCGCTTCGTTGCGGAGCTGCTCGAGATCTGGATCCGCGATGGGTGGGGCGGCGCGCAATGACGCACAATGCACGCGCCATCCTGCGCGTCGCAGCCGAAGCACTTCTCCCGAGACGAATGTCTCGGAGAGTGCGGGCAGGACCGGCGCGATGTACAGCACGGCTGAGGTGGTGGTCAGTCGGTTGCTGGCGCCTGTTTCCATTCGATCAGTCCCGTTGGCTTACGCCGCCAGCGATTGAGTGTGCTGCGCCACACGCCCTGCACCTGCGGCCACTTGCTGAGGAAGGTGAAGGTGGCGGCGACGCGTGCGTCGCACGCTGTGCGGCCGATGCGGCGCTCGTAGGTGTAAGTTCGGTACCACAGATAGAAATACGCTGCCAGCGGCGCCCACGCCCACCACGGATTCCAGAATGCGACGCCGATTGCGGCGAGCAGCGGCGCCGTGCTCCAGAAGATGGCGCTGCGCACGTTGCGTACGGCGTATCGCTCGGGACCGCGCCCGTGCAGGGCGGCGCTCTCGGTGTACGCGACGCCGGCGCGAACGTGCCGCCGCCACCATTGACTGAAGCGGGTCATATCGGCGTCGTGCCAACACATGTCTTGCTTGAGCCGGAGAATGCGTCCGCCGCGTTGCCGCATGCGATAGCACAATTCGGGTTCTTCGCCGGCGACAAGCGTCTCGCGGAAGCCGCCTACGGCTTGCACGGCTGCGATGCGCATCAGCGCGATGCCGCCGCAGGCGCGTACTTCACCGGCTGGTTGGTCCCATTCCAGCGCGCAGAGGCGGTTGTAGATGGTGGCGTCGGCGCGGCGTTCGCGGACGCGACCGGCGACGGCGACGATCGACGCGTCGGCTTCGAGCGTCGCGAGGCCGACCGGGAGCCAATCTGCGAACATTTCGCAGTCGCCGTCGACAAACTGCACGAAGCGCACTTCCGGCGCAATGGCGACCAGACGGCTGAGTCCGCTGTTTCGGGAGCGCGCCGCGGTGAAGGGCTTGCTGAGGTCGAGCTCCAGCACATCGACGCCGAGCGAGCGTGCGAAGGCGACGCTATTGTCGGTCGAACCGCTGTCGACATAGACGACGGCTTGGACCTGGCCGACCAGCGATCGCAGGCAGCGTTCGAGTCGGAGCCCCTCGTTGCGTCCGATGACGACGCTTCCGACGCGGTCGGCGGGCATAGCGCTGGCTGGGAGGTTTGCGTCCGATTCAGGCAGCATTTCCGCCGTCACGCGTCGTCGGGGGTTTGCAGGTTGCGATTG
The DNA here is from genome assembly GCA_964563855.1 of uncultured Planctomycetales bacterium. Lineage (GTDB taxonomy): Bacteria > Planctomycetota > Phycisphaerae > UBA1845 > Fen-1342 > JAFGRR01. The sequence continues at coordinate 29,762 of CAZLYU010000028.1, forward strand.
CTTCGCGTGTCGTCACGGTAGTGTAGCGTAGTGATCGCGGCGGGCTTTCGCATGTCGTCGATCTCGGAGGCGGCGCGGGGGAGCAACAGTTATCAGACTAAATTCGCGCGAGTGGTACGGGGTCATTTGTCAACCTTGCAGCGCGGTTGCTCCCTTTATCGACGCGAGCCACACGGCTCCGTCGACTTTCCTACGAGGCACGCGCGTCGCGCGTTATCATCGGGGAACGCGCAAGGTTGATCTTTCGCGGCGCGCGGAGGACGAGTTGGAGTATCACTACCGCACCGATCCCGACACGCAGAGCGAACGCGCGCTGTTGGTCGGCGTGTTGCTCAATCACGAACCACTCATCGGCGATCCGCTGGCTGAACTGACGGAGCTAGCCCGCTCGGCCAATTGCGAAACCGTCGCGCGGGTCGTGCAGCGGCGGCGGTCGTACGACGCTGCGACGTGCGTGGGCAAGGGGAAGCTCGAAGAGATTCGTCAGCAAGCCGACGCATCCGACGCCGACGTCGTGATCTTCGACAACGACTTGTCGCCGTCGCAGATCCGCGAGATCGAGCGGGCGACCAATCGCAAGGTGATCGACCGCAGCGAGCTCATTCTCGACATTTTCGCGAGTCGCGCCCGAACCGCGGAAGCGCGGCTGCAGGTCGAGTTGGCGCAGCTCGAGTACACCGCGCCCCGCTTGCGCGGCATGTGGACGCACTTGGAGCGCATCGCCGGCGCCGGCGGCGGTACGTCGGCTGGCGCGGTGGGCGGCGTGGGGACGCGTGGTCCTGGCGAGAGCCAGATCGAGATTGACCGTCGGCTCGTCTCGAAGCGTGTCGCGTTTCTGAAGCGTCAGATGCAGGCGATTGATCGGCGGCGGGTGCGCGAGGTGCGGGCCCGGTCGGATTTCTTCACCGTCTCGCTGGTCGGATACACGAACGCCGGCAAGAGCACGCTGATGAACGCGTTGACGGGGGCGGCCGCGTTGGCGGAGGACAAACTGTTCGCGACGCTCGACACGCTGACGCGGAAGTGGTCGCTCGGAAGCGGTCGCGCGGTGCTGCTGTCCGACACGGTTGGTTTCATTCGCAAGTTGCCGCACCATTTGGTGGCGTCATTCCGCGCGACGCTGGAGGAAGCGATCCACGCCGATCTGCTGTTGCATGTGGTTGACGCGTCCAGCCCCGAGGCTGATGAGCAGGTGGCCGCGGTTGAAGAAGTCTTGCGCGAGTTGGGCGTCACCAATTGTCCGACGATTCTGGTATACAACAAAGCGGATGCGATTGACGATGACGCGGCGCTGGCGCTGCTGCGGCGCGACTATCGCAATCGGCCGACGGACGCCGCCCTGGGCCGCGTCGGCTCAACCAGTCAGTTCCCCGGCGTCGCGCGGGAAGGCGACAGTGTGTTGGTGAGTGCGCGAACCCGCGTTGGTTTGAACGAGCTTACCGAGCTGGTCGCAGAATACATGCGCGGCTATCAGGATGTGCTGCGCCTGTCGGTGGATGCGGGTGATGGAAAGGCGCTGAACTTCATCGAGCAGCACGGCGATGTCCTGTCGCGCGCGTTCGACGCCGGTCGCGCTACGCTGCTGGTGCGCATGTCGCCGGGCGCACTCGGGCGGCTGCGCGGCGTCGCGAGTGACTTGCAATGCGAGCAGGTGCGTGAAGACGACGACTCAGTCGCGGCGCGCGTGTCCGCGTCGTAGCATTGCGATCTCAGCCCTGCGTTTCCGGCTCGTCGTCGGCATCGCCCTCGTCGCCCTCGTCGCCCTCGTCGTCGAAGGCATCGCCGAAGTCGATTAACGGCTCGGTTGCAGCTTTGACCTCTTCCTCCGAGCGTGCGGCGATTACGGCCGACCACATGTCTTCCGCAAGCGCGCGAAAGTTCTCCCCGACCGCCGCCGACACGCCGAGCACACGCGCTCCGAGCGTGGCTTCGAGGTCGCGGCGGGCATCTTCGGCGTCGGTGAGATCGAGCTTGTTGCCGACGATGATCTCGGGCCGGTCGGCGAGTGTGGCGCTGTACTCCGCGAGTTCGCGGCGAATGATGTGATACGCCTCGGCGGGCGTGGGGGCGCCTTCGGGCGGCATGAGGTCGATCATGTGCACGACGACACGGGTGCGCTCGATATGCCGAAGAAACGCATCGCCAAGCCCCGCGCCGGTGTGCGCGCCTTCGATGAGGCCTGGAATGTCGGCGAGCACGAGTCGACGAAAGCCGGGCAATTCGCAGATTCCGAGTTGCGGATCGAGGGTGGTGAACGGGTAGTCGGCGATTTTCGGGCGGGCCTGCGTCAGGCGCGATAGCAGCGTGCTTTTGCCGGCATTGGGCAGGCCGATCAGCCCGACATCGGCGATGAGTTTGAGTTCGAGGCGCAGCGTGCGCTCACCGCCGGGGAGCCCGGGCTTAAACTCGCGGGGCGCCTGGTGGGTGGGGGTGACGAAGTGCAGATTGCCGTAGCCGCCGCGCCCGCCCGCCGCGACACGTATGCGTTCGCCGGGGGTGACCAGGTCTTTGATGAGTCGGTCGCGGTCTTCGTCGTACACGAGTGTGCCGACGGGGGCGGCGATGATGAGGTCCTCGCCGTTGCGGCCGTGTCGCTTGGCGCCGGCGCCGGGCCGCCCGTTTTCGGCGAACCAGTGATGTCGTCCGGCGAGCTCGAGCAACGTCGAGAGCTGCTCTTGCGCCTCGATGTAGACGGAGCCGCCGCGTCCGCCGTCGCCGCCGTCGGGTCCGCCCTTGGGGACGAACTTCTCGCGGCGGAAGCTGACGCAGCCGTCTCCGCCTTTCCCGCCGCGCACGACGATGCGCACGGTATCGACGAAAATGCGGTTGGTTCCGGCGTCACGCGGCATGGCTGCCACTCATTTGAAGAAGGGCGGAGAGCGCGTCTTACTGCTCCGGCGGCACGTACCCGGGGATGTCTTTGGCCTCCTCGAAGAAGAAAGCTTCCATGTGCTGCGCCAGCACCTTGTTGGCCTCATCGGAGGTGGGGTCGAGCCGATACTCATTCATCACCATACGCATGTGATCCGGCCACAGGCGCCATGCGTCGAGCGACACGTGCGCTTTTAGCCGCGCCTGTAGCTCGGGGCCGCCGAAGAGCAGGGCCATTTTCAGGGCTTGCTGTCCTTCGGGGGTGGTGTCGTCGATGGCGGGGAGTTCTTTGTTGAGCTTCACGCATTGCACGGTCGCCATGGCGGTCTCCTCGGTTGGCGGTTTGCTACGTTGCGGCGATTCTAAGGCGGGTCACGCCCGGCGGCAGCCATTACACTACCGGCGTTCCGGGCGTCGACAGGACGAAGTACATGTCGCAACGCGTTCTTGTTATTGACGACGAGCCGCTCAGACGCGCGTCGTTGCTCATCGAACTCGGGGAGGCGGGGTGGCAGGCTCGCGAGGCCGCCGACGCGCATTCCGCGCGCAGCGAGCTCGACGCGGCGGCGTTCGACGCGATCGTGCTGAACACGCGCCTGCCCGACATGCACGGCCTTGATTTGCTCCCGCACATCCGGCTGGTGCATCCTGATACGCCGGTCGTGGTGACCGCGCCGGGGCCGACCGCGGCCGACGCCGTCAAGGCGATGAAGCGTGGGGCGTGTGATTTTCTGGGGAAGCCGTACGACACCGATCGCTTGATGATCGCCCTGAACGCGGCGCTGGCGGCCAGACCGGAGGGCCTGCGCGACGAAGCCGCCGGCGGCGCGCTGCACGATCTGCGAACGCACAGTCCGCACCTCGCGGCGGTTTTTAACGCACTGCAACGCGAAGCCGCGGCGCACGCGCGCGTCCTGCTGAGCGGGGAGCGCGGCGTGGGTAAGCGTCGTGTGATTGCCGCGATCCACCAGTTGCGCTTTGGCGAAACGAGGTCGCTGGCGGTGTTCGGGGCGAACGAGCTCGACGCGACGCTGGCGCAGCTCAACGGCGCGTTTGGTGGTCGGCGCGCGAAAGGGGTGCTGCTTGCCGATGTTGAACGGTTGACGCTGCAACAACAGGAGCAATTGCTGAGCGTGTTGTCCCACACCGATCGTGACTCGCTGCCGGCGCTGTTTAGCAGTACGACGCGCGACCCGACGGCGCTGGAGCGGGAGCACCGTCTGCTGCCGGCGCTGCGTTACGCGCTGGCCGACCTCGAGTTCGCGATTCCGCCGCTGCGGGAGCGTCGGGCCGACATTCCGCACCTCGCCGAGTTGATGCTGCGCAAGCTGCGCGGCCCGGGTGTTCAGCCGCGCATTACGCCGGCGGGATTGGACGAACTGATCCACCGCCCGTGGCCGGGCAATATTCCTGAGCTCGAGAGCGTGCTGCGCCGCGCCGCGGCGCTGGCGCCGGCTGACGCGCCATTGTCGGTGGAACATTTGCGCCTGCTCGGACACGGGGATATGTCGGTCGAGCAGACCGCCGCGGCGGAGCTGTTTGAAGACGAGCGCATTGGTCTGAACGAAGCGCTGGCGGAGGTCGAACGACGCATGATCATCATGGCGCTTGAATTGTGCGAGCATAATCAGGCGCGAGCGGCGAAGCGGCTGGCGATTCCGCGCACGACGCTGCGTGATAAGATCGCGAAATACAATCTTTAGCGGAAGGCGCTCGGGGTTCGATCGGGTCGGATGATTGGCGAGCGCCGACGCAATCTCCCGACGGAACCAACCATGCCCGCCGAGCAACCGGAATTCACGAATCGCCTGATAGAGGCCACCTCGCCGTATTTGCTGCAGCACGCGCACAATCCGGTTGACTGGTACGAGTGGGGGCCCGAGGCGCTGCGCCGTGCGCGAGACGAAGACAAGCCAATCTTCCTGAGCATTGGCTATTCGGCGTGTCACTGGTGCCACGTGATGGCGCACGAGTGTTTCGAGAGCCGCGACATCGCGGCATTGATGAACGACTATTTCGTCAACATCAAGGTCGATCGCGAAGAGCGGCCAGACCTGGATGACATCTACATGCAGGCCACGATGGTCTTTACCAAGGGGCACGGGGGGTGGCCGATGAGCGTGTGGCTGACCCCGGAACTCAAGCCGTTTTTCGCCGGCACCTATTTCCCCCCGGAAGACCGCTACGGTCGCCCGGGCTTTCAGCGCTTGTGCGGCATGATCGACGACGCGTGGCGCGACAAGCGCGACGAACTGGAGAAAAGCGCTGGAACCGTTACCGAAGCGCTGGTCGCGCAGGCGACGGCGGTGGGCGATCCGGCCGATCCGCTGGAAGCGACGCACCTGCGCGAAGTCGCCCGCACCCTCGCGCAGCACTTCGACTCGCAGACCGGCGGGATGCTGAGCGGCGGCTCGAACAAGTTTCCGCCGAGCATGGCCATCGAGCTGATGCTGCGCGCCGCGACCCGTGAACCCAGCGATTCAGCCGACCGCGATCTGATCGTGCAGCGTGTGCGCACGACGCTGGATCACATGGCGGCCGGGGGAATCCGCGACCATCTGGCGGGCGGCTTTGCGCGGTACAGCACCGATCCCGAGTGGCATGTACCGCATTTCGAGAAAATGCTCTACGACCAGGCGCTGATCAGCGACGCGTATCTCGATGCGCACCTGTTCACCGGCGACGACTACTACGCCCGCATCGCGCGCGATGTGTTCGACTTTGTGCTGCGCGAGATGCGTTCCGCTGAGGGTGGTCTGTATAGCGCTTACGACGCGGACAGCGAGGGTGAGGAGGGCAAGTTCTACGTCTGGACGCGCGAAGAGATCGGCGCGGTGCTGGGCGACGCCGCACCGCTGTTTTGCGATTACTTCGACGTGCGTGAGAAGGGTAATTGGCAGGACCCGCACGCGCCGGGCATACCGAAGAATGTCTTGCGGACGCGTAAGGCGCTAAGCACGGCGGCGCATGAACATGGGGTCGAGGTCGATGCGGCGCGCGCATTGTTGAACGAGTCGCGCGAAAAGCTGCGCGTGGCGCGCGAAGGCCGCCCGAAGCCCGGCCTGGATGACAAGGTGCTCGCGGAATGGAACGGGTTGATGATCGCCAGCCTCGCGCGGGGCGGGGCGGTGCTGAACGAGCCGCGGTACATCGCGGGAGCGACCGCCGCTGCGGATTTCATCCTGACGCACCAGCAGAGCGAGGGTCGTTTGCTGCGGGCGTGGCGCGACGGCCGCAAGCTCGAGACCGCGTTTCTCACGGATTACGCCGCACTCGTCGACGGATTGATCGAACTCTACGAAGCGACGTTCAGCCCGCGTTGGCTGCAGGAAGCCAAGCGTCTGATGCTGGCGGCGATGAAGCACTTTTGGGACCCGCAGCAGGGGGGCTTCTTCTTCACCGCCGACGATCACGAAGCGCTCATCACGCGTGAGAAAGACGTGACCGACAACGCGATTCCGAGCGGCAACTCGCTGATGCTGATGAACTTGCTGCGGCTGAGCGCGGCGCTCGCCGACGACGCGTTCGCCGAGAAGGCTCAGCAGATGTTGCAGGTGTTCGCGGGTCGGGTGCGCGAGCGGGTCGGCGCGGCGGAGCGGTTTTTCAGCGGGGTGGACTTTGCGCTGGGGCCGGTGCGTGAGGTTGTGATCGTCGGTGGGCTGGATGACCCGCGCACGCAGGCGTTGCTGCGCGCGGTGCGCGGCAGCTATACGCCGAATCGCGTCGTGCTGCAGCGCGACCCCGACGTGTCGGATGACGACCTGGCGTCGCCGCTGCTGGTTGGTCGCAATCTGGTCGACGGCGCGCCGGCCGCTTACGTGTGCGAGAACCGTGTGTGCGGCTTGCCAATCACGGATGCCGACGCGCTACGGCAGGAATTGCATCGGGTTTCCGCTGAGTGAAAGCGGGCGGATGGCTGCAACCGGACTGGCCGGTTAGAGTCATGGTTACGGCGAACCGGGCGATTCCGGCGCTGGCGCAGGTATGACTCGCTCGCAACAACACGCCGTCATTGAGCAAACCACACGCGATCTTGGTCGCGAGATGTTGGAGCGGACGCGCGCGGCGCGTTCGGGGCCGCTATCAGTCGATTGGTGGCGCGACGCGATGCTCACGCAGCTCATGCGTGACCCATGGCTGAAGATTCAATCGTTTCGGTTCATCGATGCGTTGCCCACGCTGCGCACCAACGCCCGTGCGGCGCGGCTGCTGCGCGAGTACTTCCGCCCGCCGACGATAACGGATGGAACCCGCGATGCGGATCCGCTCGACGAGCTTGCGGCGGCGTCGCCGGTTGACGGTTTGAGGCGCTTCGTGGGGGCGATCACGCAAGTGCGGCGTCCGGAGTCTTGGCGCGGGGCGCAGTTGGCGATCGCGGCGCGTCGGGCGACGGCGCTGATGGGGACGGCGTTCATCGCCGGGGAGAACATCGAAGCCGCGGAGCGTGCGTTGCTCACGCTTCGGCGTCGACAACTGCCGTTCACGCTCGACCTGTTGGGTGAAGCGGCGGTCTCAGCGACCGAGGCTGAGCGTTATCACGCGACCTACATGAAGCTGATCAACACGCTTCCGCAGCACGCCGCCCATTGGCCGAGCGTGGCGCGGTGCGACATGGCGGGGGAAGTATCGCTGCCGCGGGTGAGCGTGTCGGTGAAGGTGACGTCGCTGCAGCCCGGATTCGACCCGATCGCACCCGAACGAGCGAAGGACCGCGCGAAAGAGCTGCTGCGGCCGTTGCTACGCGCGGCGATGGAGAACGGTGTGCATCTGCACATCGACATGGAGCACTATGCGATCAAGGACCTCACGCTTGCGTTGTGCCGCGAGCTGCTGCTCGAGCCCGAGTTTCGCGACTATCCGCATGTTGGGGTGGTGCTGCAGGCGTATCTGCGCGAGGGCGATCGCGATGTCGCTGAACTGATTGATTTCGCCAAGCAGCGCGGCACGCCGCTGTGGGTGCGGCTCGTAAAGGGGGCGTACTGGGATAGCGAGACCGTGCACGCGGCGCAGCGCGGCTGGCCATGTCCGGTTTGGCGGATGAAGTGGCAGTCAGACGCGTGCTATGAGCGCATGACGCGCGCCATTCTCGAAAACCACGAGCACGTCTACGGCGCGTTCGCCAGCCATAACGTGCGCAGCCTGTGCCATGCGCTCGCGTGGGGGCGCGAGCTGCGTGTCCCGCCGCACGCGTTTGAATGGCAGATGCTGTATGGCATGGGAGAGCCGCTGAAGACGGCCGCGGTGCAAATGGGGCAGCGGGTGCGCGTTTATGCGCCGTACGGCGAGATGATGGCCGGGATGGCGTATCTGATCCGCCGTCTGCTCGAGAACACGGCGAATGAGTCTTTTCTCAGGCGATTGGATGACGAGAGTGCTGACGAGTCGATGATTGAAGACCCGGTTGATGCGGGTCGGCGTGACGCCGATCGCGTGACAGATGACCCGGAGGAGCTGATGTCGCCCGCCTTTCAGAACACGCCCGACACGGACTTCGCGCGGGCTGCGCACCGAGAACAGATGCAGGCGGCGCTCGCCGCCGCGTATGCGGAGCTGCCGCGCCACACGCCGCTGATCATTGCCGGCGAGCAACGATCGACCGACGACGTGTACGCGCACGCGAATCCGTCGCGCAGCGATCAAACCGCCAACCGCGTCTGTCTTGCGCGCTCCGCCGATGTGCAGGAAGCGTTGGCGGCCGCCCACAGTGCGGCGGCGACGTGGAGTCGTACGGTGCTGGCGGATCGGGCGGCCTTGCTCGCGGAGGTCGCCCTCACGCTGGACGCGCAGCGCTCGCGCTTCGCGGCGCGCATGATCTTCGAGACCGGCCTGGGATGGCGCGACGCCGATCAGGACGTGTCGAGCGCTTGTGACCACCTGCGCTATGCCGCGGAGCGCGCCGCGGAGTTGCTCTCGCCGAGCGTCCCGACGCCGGGGGAGACCAATACGCTGACGTACACACCGCATGGCGTGTGCGTCTTATTGACCGACTATCGCGGTCCGCTGAGCCGGGTGGCGGCGCCGCGCGGGGGGGGGGGGGGGGCCGCCCCCAACCGGGGGGTGGGGGGCCCAGAACCC
>CAZLYU010000028.1:38717-41769 GCA_964563855.1 uncultured Planctomycetales bacterium
GCGGCGCTGGTCACCGGCAACTGCGTGGTGCTCGCTCCCGATCACCGTTCGGCGGGCGTCGCGGTCGACCTCGCCGCTCTGCTCGACGAGCGTGGGTTGCCGCGCGGCGTGTTGAGCATCACGCCGTGCGCAGGCGACGTGCGTGAGACGTTGGTCCAGCATCGCCACAGCGCGCTGCTGTATGCGTCCGGCGAGACGGGCGAGATGCACCGCCTTCATGCGCTGGCCGCGAGTGCGCCTTGGGCACGCGGCTTTCGGAAGTGTCTGTTAGAGGCGGACGCCGGGAACGCGCTCATCATCGACGCGACGGCTGACCTCGACGCGGCGGTTCGGGCGACGCTGTCGAGCGGGTTTGCGTTCGCCGGCCAACATCCAACGTCGAGCGATCGCGTGTTTGTCGTCGAGGCGGTGTATGAACGCTTTACGGAGCGGCTGGTCGATGCGGCGAAGGGCTACGCGCCCGGGCCGGCCGATGAGCCGCGGACCGGCATCCCACCGCTGGTGGATCGTGTAGCGCGGCAGCGGGTCGTGGAGCGCATCGAGCAGTTGGTGGAGGACGGGGCGACGATGCTGCTGGACGGGCGACGGGCGACGGAAGACGCTGCGGGGGCTTATCTGGGACCGACGATTCTCGCTCACACGCCGCGCGACGCGACGACGCTGCGTGATCGGATCGGCGGCCCGGTGATCGCGCTGTTGCGCGTGCGCGACCTGCCCGAGGCCATTTCGGGATTCAATGCTGACACGGCGATGCGCAGCGGCGGCATCTTCTCGCGCAGCCCCGACAACATCGAGCGCGCGCAACAGTCTTGTGAGTGCGGCCTGTTCTGCGTCAACCGACCACTCGGCTCCTTCCGCGTCGACCAGCAGCCTGCGGTGGCGGTCGGGCGCGCCGGGCTGGACTGTTGCTTTGGAATGCGGGGCTTCTTGCAGGCGTTTGTGCGCCCGCGCGGTCTGAGCGAGAACACGCTGCGCCAGGGCTTTGCGCCGTCCGACTCCACGACCGCCGCGCCGCAGACGGCCTGACGCGGGGACGTGTGTGATCGGTCGGGTTCGACGTCGCCGACCCGGGAGGTGGAGCGATCGACGACGCCGAACCAGCTGTCGATAGACGCCGGATCGACGGGGTTGACTCAGACGCTGCGTCCCAATTCGCGTGGGACGCCGATGCGGTTGTTCAGGCGTTCGATCTCGCGGTGAATCAGATCGAGATTCGAGTCGCGGACGGTGGGCAGTTGGAAACGCGCCTGACGCACCGAGGCATAGTCAATGGTCGCGACGACCAGTTCTTCGGCCTCTCCGCCGATCGAGAGGATCTGGCCGTGCGGGCCGATGACGCGACTGCCGCCCCAATAGGTCTCGCCATCGCGCGAGCCGCTGTGATTCGACATGACGATCGGCATTCCATACAGCATGCCGTAGAAGGAGAGGGCGGTATGCCAGCCCTCCGGGTTCGAGAAGTCGAGCCCAACCGCTTCGCGCGACGAAGCGATCGGGATGATGAGCAGGGTGGCGCCGTATAAACCCGCGAGGTGAATGAGCCCCGGGTTCCACGCGTCGGCGCAAATGAAAATGCCGAGCGTCCACGGCGGCTCGTGCACATAGACATCGACGTAGCGGCCGCGGGCGAAGTATTTGGCCTCCTCCAGATTTCCATAGGTGGCCAGGTTCAGCTTGCGGTGGATGAACTGCACCATCCCGTTGCGCAAGACCGCGGCTGAATTGTGAAACTGGGCGGCGTAGCCTTCTTCGACGAACCCGGCGATCACGGTCATATCGCGCGCGTGCGACGCAATTTGAAGCAGCCGAGGGTCATTGCGGGTGATGGCGAGGTCCGGCGTCTTCGACTTGAGCTGGTAGCCGGTGAGCGAGAGCTCCGGGAACACCAGGATGTCGACGTCTTGCTCGCGAGCGCGATCGATGTACGCACAGTGTTTGTCGACGTTCTCGCCGATGTCTGCTTCGGTAGGCCAGATTTGAGCCGCGGCCACACGCAGCGTGGCTGACCGAAAGGCGTTGTGTTCCACAGGCCGTCACCTCGCTGCGGTGCTATTCGCCGACGGGCACGCGATCGCTGACCCACGAGCCCGCCTGGTTCAGGATCATTTCGGGATTCTCAAACTGCTGATGCAACAAGTCGCGGTAAAGCGCCGCTTCGTCTTCGCGCGTGATCGGCCCCGCGCGACCGGTCGCGATCGACAGTGCCTTCTCGAGCGTCGTCACCGTTCCGGTGCCTTCGTCGAACTGAGCCTTCTCGCGATAGACCAAATCTCTCGGCAGCAGATCTTCACAGGCCTTGCGCAGGATCCACTTTTCGGTGGTCTTGCCGGTCGCGGCGTCGGTGATGTGCATCTTGAGCGACGCGGGAATCGACTGTGCGAAGTCGATCAACTCGCGATCGAGGAACGGCACCCGGGCTTCGAGCCCTTGCGCCATCGTGATGCGGTCGACGCGCTGTAGATTGATGTTGTGCATACTGCTCAGCGAACGGGTCAACTCGTCGGCCAGTTCGCGCGGCGAATTGGCGTAGGCGTGGTGGTATGAATAGCCGGCGAACAGCTCGTCCGCCCCTTCACCGGTCAGCACCGCCTTCACGTGCTTGCGGGCGAGCGTCGTGGCGAAGTGCGTGGGCATCGCACTGCGTACGAGGTCGACGTCGGCGCTCTCCAGGTGATAGATCACCTGCGGCAGCGCCGCGGCCAGATCTTCGGCCGTAAACGTGAGCTGGTAGTGCTCCGACCCGATGTGCTCGGCGACCCGCGCCGCGGCAATTCTGTCGGGACTGCCTTCAAGACCGACGGAGAACGTCTTGAGCGGTCCATCGGTCTTGGCCCGCGCCGCGAGCGCCGCGATGATCGATGAGTCAAGCCCGCCGGAGAGAAACGAGCCGACCTCGACATCCGCAGTCATCCACTTGCGTACGGCGTCTTCGAGGGTGAGGCGCAACTCACGAATCACGGCGTCGAGATCGAGATCGGGCTCGGCCTCCGCCGCCCCGTGCGGGATGCGGTACCAGCGTCGCATGCCTTCGAGGCTGTCGAACATTTGCCCC
>CAZLYU010000029.1:0-39315 GCA_964563855.1 uncultured Planctomycetales bacterium
CGCAGCTCGAGATTCCCGAACCGGATGTCAATCTCGGCGTCGGCTCCGGCTCGCACGCGCAGCAGACCGCGCAAATCATGCAGCAGTTCGAGCCGCTGATGCTCGAGCATCAACCGGACATGGTGCTCGTGGTCGGCGACGTGAACAGCACGATCGCCTGCGGATTGGTCGCGGTGAAGCTCGGCGTGCGGCTGGTTCACGTTGAAGCGGGACTGCGCAGCTTCGACCGCGGCATGCCCGAAGAGATCAACCGCATTTTGACGGACGCGATCAGCGAGTTGCTCTTTGTGAGCGAGCCGAGCGGCGTGACGAACCTGAAGGCGGAGGGCGTTGCGGATGAGCGGATTCACTTCGTCGGCAACGTGATGATCGACACGCTACGCGCGAATCGTGAGAAGGCGGAGCGATCGACGATCCTCAACGATCTCGGCCTCGAGCCGCGGAACTATGGCGTCGCGACGCTGCACCGGCCGAGCAACGTTGACGATCCTGCTGTGTTTGGCCGCATTCTGGACGCGTTTGAACAGATTCAAACGGAAACGCCGATCATCTTCCCGATGCACCCGCGGACGGTGTCGAACCTCGGGAAGCTGGGGCTGAAGCCGCGCATCGAGGCGATGAGCGGGCTGCGGATCATCGAGCCGCTGGGCTATCTCGACTTTCTGAAGCTGGTGGCGAATGCGGCGGTGATGCTGACCGATTCAGGCGGGATCCAGGAAGAGAGCAGCATTTTGGGTGTGCACTGCCTCACGATTCGCGAGAACACAGAGCGGCCGGTGACGATCGAGCAGGGGACGAATCAACTCGTGGGCGTTGATCCGGAGAAGATTTTGGCGGGCTATCGGCACGCCAAGCAGAACCCGTTCAGCCAGCCGCCGGAAATCGACAAGTGGGACGGTCGGGCAGCGGAGCGCATCGCGGCGATTCTGGCGGATTCGTAAGGCGTCTGGGGGGAAGCTTCAAAAAAGAGAACGCGGAGGATCGGGTGAGGGAGCCCAAGCCCCGATCCTGTAACCCGCGTTCTCACGCGTTTGCTTGGAGAGTCAGGTGAGCAAACGCAGTCGGAGGAGATTGTGACGACTTAGCGGCGGCGCCAGGCGAGCGCGCCGAGCATGAGCAGGGCGAGCGTGTTTGGCTCGGGCAAGACGGTGACCACGATCGACGCGTTCGCGATCAGTTGATCGAGTGCGGTGGAATCGCCGGTAAGGGTGTCGGTGAACGGGGCCGGGTGTGGATCGCTGGTGACGACGAGCGAGCTGCCCGGGGATCCGGCCGTGAGGGTGAACTCGGCGAGGAAGACGCGACCGGCGGCATCAGGCATCGCCGGTGCGTTTACGAAACTGAAGCCGTTGACCTCGACTTCGCCCGCAGCGATGTTCACGAGCGAGGGGGCGTCGAAAACGGGATTCGGCGTGACATCACTCGCACTGGCGATTGCGGCGAGCGAGGAGTCGTAGTCGAGCCGGACGCCGAACCCGGCGAGACCTTCGTCTTGGAGGAAGGACGAGGCGTCGTCTTCGGCGAGGTAGACGCGGAACGCGCCCTGCTGGCCGGGGCCGCCGATGGTGAGGTTGCTGATCGGGAGGCCGTTGACGTCGTTGAACTGGAAGAACAGACGTGCGTGGGCGCTGCCGGCCAGTAGGGCCATCGCAGCCGCGCAAGTGAGGGCGCGCAACATGTCACTATCTCCTAAGCACTAGCACTATGTCGGCTGCGTGCATCAAGCGGCTGCCGTAAGCCGCTGCACTCGGCCACTGATTACGCGGGCCATGACACCTGATCTTTGTCAGCAAATGATGTTTGCCGGGCGAAATCGGCGTGAGTGCCGATTGCGCCGCGAAAGATGCGAACGCATTGGCGCCGCAGCGATGGCTGGCGTGACATGCGGGACGCGGGTTACAACCGTTGGTCATGCTGAAACTCGCGTTTTGGGATTGGCTTGCGATCGGGCTGTACATCGTGGTCGCGTTGGTTGTCGGACTCGTCTTCACGCGTCGCGGCGGCAACAGTCTGGCCGATTACTTCGCGGCCGGCCGCGGGGCGCCCTGGTGGCTGCTGGGGGTTTCGATGGTGGCGACGACATTTGCGGCGGACACGCCGCTCGCGGTCACGGGGATGGTCGCGCAGAACGGGGTGGCCGGGAATTGGCTGTGGTGGAACGCGGTCATGTCCGGGATGCTGACCACGTTTCTGTTTGCGCGGCTTTGGCGCCGCAGCGCGGTGCTGACCGATGTGGAGCTGACCGAGCTGCGTTATGGGGGATCGGCGGCGCGTGCGCTGCGTGTCTTTCGAGCGCTGTATCTCGCGCTGCCGATCAACTGCATCGTGATGGGGTGGGTGACGCTTGGCATGCACAAGGTGTTGAGCGTTTCGCTCGGCGTGACTGACGAGAATGCGTGGCTGATCATCTATGGGTTGTACGGGCTGACGGCGTTCTACATCACGCTGGCGGGATTGTGGGGCGTGCTGGCGACAGATTTCATTCAGTTCGCGATCGCGATGGGCGGCAGCATTGTGCTGGCGGTGTACGCGCTGGATGCGGTTGGAGGGGTCGCCGGGCTCAAGGCCGGCCTGGCGCAGCAGTACGGCGTGGAAGCGGCGCAGAACTACGTCCGCATGTTGCCGACGTTTGATGTTGGCGCGCTGGGGTCGTATGCGCTGATGACGTTCTTGGTGATGATCGCCGTGCAGTGGTGGGCGGCATGGTATCCCGGCGCTGAGCCTGGCGGCGGCGGGTATGTCGCGCAGCGCATGCTCTCGGCGAAGAACGAGCGGCACGCGCTGCTTGCGGTGCTGCTATTCAATCTCGCGCACTACGCGTTGCGTCCGTGGCCGTGGATCATCGTTGCGTTGTGCGCGCTGGTGCTCTATCCGGGGATTACGGACGGCTCCGGTGTACCTGACGCGGAGCGCGGTTATCCACAGATGATGGTCGAGCATCTGCCGCCGGGCTGGCTGGGATTGATGCTGACGGCGTTCCTGGCGGCGTTCATGTCGACCATTGGCACGCAGCTCAACTGGGGGGCGTCGTATATGGTGAATGACGTTTACAAGCGCGTGCTGCGACCGCGTGCGAGCGAGAAGCACTATGTGCTCGTGTCGCGGCTGACGACTGTGCTGACGATGGGATTGGCGCTGGTGGTGTCGCGGCAGATGGACTCGGTGAAGGGTGCGTGGGAGCTGATTCTGTCGCTGGGAGCGGGCACCGGGCTGGTGTACATCCTGCGGTGGTACTGGAGCCGGGTGAACGCGTGGAGCGAGATCGTGGCGATGCTGGCTTCGCTGGCGATCGCGACGCCGCTGTTGCTGCTGCGCGGCGAGGATGGTTCGCTGCGGTTTGACTTTGCGGAGCGAATGCTGCTTACGGTGGGCGGGACGACGCTGTGCTGGCTCATTGCGACGTTTGCAACACTGCCGGAGCGCAACGAGACGCTCACGCGGTTTTATCGACGGGTGCACCCGGGTGGGCCGGGTTGGCGCAGCGTTCGTTCACTCGTTCCGGACGTAACGCCGGATACGGGGCTTGGCGTGGACATCGCGTGCGCGGTGATTGGGGTGGTGTTGATCTATAGCGCGCTCTTCAGCGTCGGGCAGCTTATCTTCGGGTCGGGCGCTCACGCGCTCGTTCTGATCGGTGTGACGTTGGCGGCGTTCGTCGCGTTGGTTTGGTTGCTGAATCGGCGGCGTGCGGCCGAAGACCTTGAGGATCGGCCGCGGTAGGGACCGCTGTGCGGGGCGTGTTGAGATCGCCTGCGGGGGCTAGGCGGTGCGACGCCGAAACAGCGTCGTCGCGCCAGCGATGAGCAGTGTGAGCGTTTGTGGCTCTGGGACGATCGCTCCGGTGGCGAAGTACTGATACTCTTCGAGCTCGCCGAAGACGAAGGTATAGGCAAAACCACGTAGGGCGAGATTGTCGGGCAGGTCGTCTCCGAACCCGAGTTGCGTGAGCGTTGAGGAGAAGGAGAGGGCGTCGCCGGTTCCGCTATAGGCGACGGGATCCTGCCAGTTGCTGGGGACGGGGCCGATGAAGGTTCGGTGCCACAACTCGCCGGTGGTCGCGATCAGCCCGCCGGTGATCTGCACATCGACGCCGATGACGTATTCGACGGGCGGGGTTGAGTCGTCGTCGTCGTGGTCGAAGATGAGCTGTTGACGCTGGCCGGTGTTGATGTCCATGTCGATGTCGTACCCGACCGCGAAGCTGTGCAACTGTCGGCCGAAGCTGTCGGTCGTGTAGGGATCGAGGTCGTGGTCGAATTCCATGGCGACATCGACCGTGCGGGCGCCGACATCGATGAGTGTTCCGACGCTGCGGAGCCCAAGGTCATCGGAAACGATGAGCGACGACGCAGCGAACAGAGTTGAAGCGACCAGTGCGCTGATCATGATGGCGACCCTTCTTCAGCTTCCGGCGACAACGCTCGGGAGCTAAGCACCCGGACGTACCTAATGTATGCGAAGGAAACGCGATCCGGTTGCTATTGGGTTAAAGACTGATAATAAGCTTGTCATCGTTGGGGACCGCGTGCGGTTTTGGGGCGTTGGCGGCGAAAGTCCGTCATCTCGCGCCGCTACCAGGGTCGCTTGGAGATCTCGACGCGGCAGTCGTCGGGCAGGCTGGCGAGGAAGCGTTTGCCGTACGCCTTGCGCACGACGCGGGGGTCGAGCAGGACGACGATGCCGGCGTCGCTACGCGTGCGGATGAGTCGGCCGAAGCCTTGGCGGAGCTTGAGGACGGCTTCGGGGATCTGGAAGTCGTTGAACGGGTTGCGTCCGTCGCGGCGCAGTTGGTCGATGCGGGCCTCGACGGTGGGCTTATCGGGGGCGGCGAAGGGCAGCTTGACGATAATGACATTGCGCAGCGCGTCGCCGGGCACGTCGACGCCTTGCCAGAAGCTGTCGGCGCCGAAGATGGCGCAGCGTTCGGTTTCGCGTAAACGGTCGAGCATTTTGGAGCGGGGGAGGTCTTCGCCTTGGGCGAGGATGGTGTAGCCCTCGGGCTCGAGGTCAGCCCGGACGATCTGCACTGCGTCGGTCAGTTGCCGGTAACTGGTGAAGAGGACGAACGCGCGGCCCTCGGTCTGGCGCAGGTACGCGATGATCGCGGAGGCGGCGGCTGGGAGGAAACTGCGATAATCAGACGGATCGGGCAGCCCGGCCTCGACATGCACGGTCGCTTGGGTAGCGAAATCGAACGGGGAGCCGAGCTGGAGGGTCTGGGCGGGTGGCGCGCCGAGGCGGTCGAGCAGATAGCCGAAGGGGTCGTCGCCGTCGGTGGCGAGCGTGGCGCTGGTGAGCACCACGCTCTTGACGCGGTCGAAGAGCATTTCGCGTAAGGCCGGGCCGGCGGCGAGGGGCGCGGCGTGCAGCGAGACGCGGCGCGAGCGCGGGTCGTCGGCTTCGATCCAGTAGACGTGGTCGTCATAGGCCTGCGTGATGAGGGCGTCGACCTGGTCGGCGATGGTGTGAGCGCGATCGAGGGCCGCCTGCAGTTCGTACTGATCTTCTTCGCGCGGTAGTTGTTTCTTTAGCGGCGACAGCGTTTCGATCATGTTTTGCAGCGCCGGGGAGAGGGTGTTGCCGACGATGTCGGGTCGCACGATGCGGCCGTTGGCGCGACCCTGCGTTTGCTGCCACGACTGAAGGATTTTGAAGAACTCGCTCGCCGCGCGTGCCGCGGACACGACTGCGTCGCGCTGGGTTTGGTCGCCGATCATGGCGAGGAAGCCCTTGCCGGTGCGGTCGTTGAAGAGGCCGCTGAGGAGGTATTGGACCGTGCTGTTGGCGACGGAGGCTCCCAGGTGATCAGCGGCGACCTGTTCGAGGACGTGGGCTTCGTCGATCACGACGTAGTCGTAATCGGGGAGCACGCTTGCTTTGTCGCGTCGCAGTACGAGGTCGGCCATTAACAGCGCGTGATTGACCACCAGGAGCTGGGCCTGCTCGGCGCGACGGCGGGCGCGCTGATAGAAGCATGGCTCGTAATGCGGGCAGCGCCGGCCGAGGCAGTTGCCGTGCTCGCTGCGGACCTTCTCCCAGACGTCGATGGGCGGGGTTTCGGTGAGATCGCTGAGTGAGCCGTCGCGCGTTTGGTAGGCCCAGTCTTCGATTTGGTGCAGCACGGCGAGTTGCGTCTTGTTGTTAAAGAGCGACTTCTGCTTGCTGCTGGCGTTTTCGAGCCTTCGCAAGCCGATGTAGTTGGTGCGACCCTTAACCAGTTCAGCCTTGAAGGTGACGCCGAGCGCCTGCTGCAGGGTAGGGATGTCGCGCTGGATGAGTTGTTCCTGGAGCGCGATGGTGTGAGTGCTGACGACGACGCGAGCCGGCGCGGTGGTGATCAGCTCGATTGCGGGCAGCAGGTATGCGAACGTTTTGCCTACGCCGGTGCCCGCTTCGACCGCGAGATGGTGTGGGCGCGTGAAAGCGTCGGCGACGGCGGCGGCCATCTCGTGCTGCTCGGTGCGGGATTCAAATCGAGGCAGCGCCTCGGCGAGAGGACCGGCGGCGTCTAGCCATTCACTGACCAACATGCAGAGATCTCAATGGGGCCGGACGTGGCGGAGGCTGCGGTTAACGCTCCCGAACCGCGCACCGAACCAGTTCGCCTCCCCCCTACTCGTTTGCGCGGACGGCTGCTGGTTCGGTCGGCGATTCTTCGGCGGCTTGCTCGGCGGCTTCCTCGCGTTCGGCGGCGGCTCGCCGTTGCGCACGGGTGGGCAGCTTATTGAGCTTTTCCTTGAGGACCTGAAAGTGTCGCTCAATCGGGCCGGCGAGCTTTTCCACCTCTTCGGCGAGCGCGAGTTCCTGCTCGGGGGTCTCGGCCGCGGCGAAGCGTGCGTCGAGTTCGTCGAGTTTGGTGCTGTTACGCTCGAGATAGTCGTCGCGCATCTTGCGATAGGCGGCGAGCAGCGCGCGGGCTTCCTCGGTTTGCTCGGCTTCGAGTTGATATTTCTTGATAAATTCTTCGACGTAGATGGCCCACGGATCGTCGTCGCGCTTCTCGCCGCCGTACTTCTGCAGCGCCTTCTGGGTCGCGCTCTCACGGGCCTCTTCGACGGCGACCTCGACGGCCTGGCGCCGCTCGCGCTCGGCTTCGCGGAACTCCTGGCCGTGGAACCAATCTCGAGCGGGGTTGAACTCGCCGGCTTCCCATGCTCGGAGTCGATTTTTTGCGAAGGTGAGCCCGGTTCTGAACGCGGCCAACTCGCCTTCCATGTCGATCTGCTGATCTTCGGTCATGTAGACGCGCATGTCGTCGCTGAGATTTGTGATGAGCCCGTCGAATTCATCGGCGATCGGGATGACGTTGGTCGCCCAGACCGCGACCGTGTTGGGGTCCGGGGCTTCGTGATAGACGGCCATCTCGAACCATTCGTTGAGCAGCGGTTGGAAGTTGCCGCGGTTTTCCTCGGCCCATTGCGGGAACCGCTCTTTGAAGAGCTGTCGGGTGAGGTAGCGTTGATCGTCGTCAAAGCCGTAGCGATCGGCCACGGCGTCGGCGATACGGTGCATGGCGCCGTCCCACATTTTCTCGGTGGGCCAGAAACCGGCCGACGGCGGCGGGGGCGGCTCGTTGGGATCGTCGATGGTGATTGGCGGCGACGGCGGCGCGGACGACGACTGGGCGTAGAGCACAGACGCGGTGAGGCCGATCAAGCAGATCAACATGGTTGGGGGTTGCCGTCGGAACATAGCGTCGCTCCCTCGAAAGATTTTGTGGTCGACGCGCCGTTCGCGTCCAGCCATGACCGCCACTCGCGGGAAATTCTCCGCGAATTGTAGACGACGTCGGCGTGCTGTTAGTATGCCGCCGCCTCGGTTTGTACATATACACACAGCCCCCGGCGTGGTTCGCGAGAGCTTTGGCGGCATGAGGAAACGCATCCCGGTTCGGACGCTCGTGATCGACGACGACCCGTCGGTGTGTCGCGCGATCAAAACTTGGCTCACCGAAGCGTCACACGAGGTTTTGACGTTTACGCGGGCGGGCGAGGGACTCGACGCGGCGCGCACGACGACGTGCCAAATCGCGTTGGTTGATCTGCGGCTGCCGGATGCGGAGGGCGCCTCGGTGATCACGGAGCTGGCTTCGTCGGGGACGCCGAGTCGGGTGGTTGCGCTGAGCGCGTTCCCCGATATTCCGCAGGTGCTGCAAGCGATGCGGGCCGGAGCGCGCGACGTTCTGAGCAAGCCGGTGCAGCGCGACCCCCTGCTGGCGGCCGTTGATCGCCAACTGGCGGAGCTAGGCGTCTCCGGGCACACCGAGGAGGAGTTCAATCGACGTCTCGGGCGCCGACTGCGGGCGCTGCGCTTGGAGCGCGAGTTAACGCTGGCTGAAGTTGCTGAGCGGGTCGGTGTGACGGCGGCGCAGCTCTCGCAACTCGAACTGGGCAAGAACGCCACGACGACATGGACACTGGCGCGCATCGCGAGCGCTTTGCACTGTCCGCTGCGGCGGGTGTTTGAGGGCGTGTGAAGCTGGCGCCCAAACGTCGCGTGTGCAGCTAGACTGTTCCTCCCGGCCGCAATCACGAGCGGCGCCCACGCGCCACACTCAGGAGACGCACGTGTCTGACGACTTTCTGCTCATTGGCGTCGACGGCGGCGCAACCGAAGCCAAAGCCCACGCTGCAACGTGCGACACGAGTGGTGATGAGCCGACGTTCGCGCTGGGCCAGCAGAGCGCATCCGTCGTGTATGAGCGGGTGGCGGCGTTCGAGCCGGTTCCCGTGGCCGCGCAGCTAGAGTCGCGCGACGCGCCCGAGGCGACGATGACCGATGCGGAACGGGCCCAGGGCCGCGTCTGGGTCACGGCGGCCGCCGATGCGATCAGCCGGGTTGCTCAGGAGGCTGGTCAGAAGCGGTTGCTGGTTGGTATGGGTCTGCCGGGATTGAAGACCGCGGACGGGCGCGGGGTGAGCGTCATCAACAACGGGCCGCGGACGCCGACGTTTTTGGCGGATCTTGAAGCGGAGCTGAGCGAGCGCGGCCTGGAGCTGGCGGCGCCGATTGATCGGCTCGGCAGCGATGCCGACTATTGCGGGCTGGGTGAGGCGCACGCGCGGGAGGGTCTGTTTCGCGATGTGGATCACGCGTACTACGTGGGGGGCGGAACTGGGGTGGCGGACGCGTTGAAGCTTGGCGGTCGGTTGGTGACATTTGACGAGTCGCGTTCGTGGATTCAGAAGAGTTGGCAGTTTTCGAGCGCGCTGGGGCCGACGTTCGAGAAGCTTGTCTCGGCGAAGTCGCTCAACGGCGTGTATGAGAGCTTGAACCCGAGCGCGCGGGCGGGCTTCCCGGAAAGGGATGCGCTGGCCGGAGTGCCGATAGCGCAAGCGTGGCTGCAGACGGCGGCGCTGGTGCTGGCGGAGTTGCTGTTTGAACGACTGTTTACGGTGAAGAATGGTCGTTTGGCGACGGCGGCGCGTGACAAGGCGTACGCGGATTTGGCGACGGCGCACGAGCATTGCGGGACGGTTCTGCAGCGACTGGTGGTTGGTCAGCGGTTGGGAGAATTGCTCGCGCAGGACGCGTTGGCGCCGTGGTTGCGTGAACCGCTGGAGCGGAACCTCGCGAGTTTCATTCAGCTATGCGACGACGTTGGATTGCAGGCGGCATTGCTTGAGGATGGGGCGTTGCGGCCGGGATTGGTGCAGGCGTCGCGGTTGCGGGCGGCGCCGGCGCTGGGGGCGGCGGTGGCTGCTTGGCGGGCGCAGCGGGGAGGGTGAGGTGAGCAGGCGGACTGGTCGGGGCCGCCACGCATTGGCCTGCCGATGCGAACAGCCATCGGCAGGACGCGGTTGTGATGAAGCTAGCTAAGACGCGTTAGCGGTTTCCCAAGCGACTGCCGCGGTCGCCGTTGAAACCGCGGCGGGTGCCGCCTGGGCCGCGGCGGTCGGCGCCGGCGCGTTCGGCGCGGCGGGCGATCTCTTCGCTGAAGACTTGCTGCTGCTCCGGCGTGAGGACCGTCATCACCTCGCTCTTGAACTGTTCGAGCGCCGCTTGTTGCTGGTCGCGTGCGGTCTGCTGGGCGACATTGGCGGCGTCGCGGATCTGATCGCGCTGTTCGCTGGTCAAGTCCATTTCCCGCAAGACCGCCAGCATGTCGCGATAGGTCGCTTCACGTCCACCGCCGCGGCGTGCGAATTGGTCGCGGCGGGCGCCCCGCTCGGGGAGTAACTGTTCGAGCTGTTCGCGCTGCTCGGGGGTGAGAATCTCGGCGAGATCGTTGCGGAAATCGAGCAGCGGACGTCCTTCGGGGCGGCCGAGGTTCTCGAGTTCGTTGCGGAGCGCGTCGGCGGTTTCGTGGTCGCCGTCGCGACGGGCCGAGGCGATGCCGCGCATCAGCTCGCGGCGTTGCGTGCGGTGGTCGGCGGCGGCGGCGAACTGCTCGCTGTAGCCGTCGACGAGGGAATCGAACTCAGCGCGCTGTGTGTCGCTCAGTCCGAGCTGGTCTGGCAGGGTGGCGATGAGTTCTTCGGGCGGGATGCGCGGCCCGCCGCGCCCGCGACGCCCGGGACCGTCATTCATTCGTCGCTGGGCGCGGCGTTCGCGCCACTCGGCGAGCTGTGCCGCCTGGTCGCTGTTGAGGTGGGGCTCGAGGCCGTCGATGATTTCCTGTGCGAAGTTGGGTCGGGTTTCGCGCAGCGAGCGCATCTCTGCGCGGGCCGCCTGGATGGCCGCCTCGTCGCCGGTCTCGCGCGCCTCGGCCATGACGGCGAAGGCGGCTTGCATGTCGGCGATGTGCTGCTGCACGGCGGGGTCGGCCATGCGTTCGCTGATGAGGTCGGAGAGCAATGTCTGTTGGTCGGCGTCGAGGCTCAGGCGTGCGGTCAGACCGGCCTGCATGCGCTCGGCCGCGGTCTCGGCCGACGGGGCGCCGCGATCGAAGCCTCGACCGCGTTGCCCGCCGCGGTCAAACTGCGCCAGTGCGGCCGCGGAGGCGGTCAGGCACACCAATATGGGAAGAAGACGCTGCATTGCGATGCTCCTGTTGAACGGGTTGACGCTTGACTCCACCTCGGCGGCGAAACTGCCGCTGGGTCTGACCGGTCAAACGGATCGCAGGCGGCGGTATTGCATTGCCGGGGTCGGCGAGCGTTTGCTGGTTGTAGGGTAATGTCGTGACGGGCCGTTCGCCTAACGAAATGTCGCCGAGCGAGGAAGGGACGGCCGGGCCGGGTCGGCCGGACGACCGCTTTGTGCCGCTGGCGATAAGTGATTTGGCTGCTTCGGTCTTGGATGCCGGCGACGAAACTCTTCCCCAGCAGTCGGTGACGGAGCTGCTGTCGGTGCTGCAAGATCTGGCGCAGCTCGAGGCGGACACGTTCGCTGAGCAGTTGTTGCGCGACTACGCGAGCGTGAATCCCGACCGTGAGACTCGCGTGATTGATGAAGCGCAGCGGCGGCGGGCGGATGATCCGGCGCTGCTGCAGTCGTTCGCGTATCTGCTGGAGAAGGGCAACTTTGAGGAGCTCAGCGAGTTTGACCTGGATCAGGCGGTTTCGGCCGCGAACTCGATGAATCTGCAGGTGCGGCTCGACCCGGATCGGGTTGGCCTGATGCGGATCTGGGTGCGGGGGCGGTCGATGGTGACGCGGCGCGTGAAGCACTGGCGCGCGCCGTTACGTGGGACGCCGCGCGAATTCGAGGTTTATCGACGGGTTGCGGTGCTGATCAACCTGCGTGACGAACCGCATCTGCGGCTGAAGCTGTTCAAGGAGATCCCGGCGGCGGACGTGGAGGCGTTGCTCCCGCATGCCAGCGTGAGCATGTCGCTGTTTGACCGATTGAAGTTGTTTTTGGGCAGCGCTGGGGCGTTGGGTTCGGTGGCTTGGAAACTGGTGCAAGGCGCGGCGGCGCTGAGCACGCTGGCGTGGAGTCTGCTCGCCGCGTTCGGGGCGCTCGTGTTTCGGGCGGTGACGGGATATTACCGCAACCGGCGCGAGCGTGAGTGGCGCCGCACGCAGCATCTGTACTTCCAGAATCTGGCCAACAACGGGACGGTGGTGCAAGCGCTGCTGCACATGATCACGGTCGAAGAGGTGAAGGAAGCGTTTCTGGCGTATGTGTTCCTGGCCGCGAGTCCGTCGCGATTGACGAGTCCGGAAGCGCTGGACGCGGAGATTGAGGGATTTCTGCGTGACCGTTTCGCCATCGATGTGAACTTCGACTGCGACGATGCGGTGGATACGCTGCGGCGATATGGCCTGCTAAGCTCGGAGACGCCGCTGGCGGTCAAGCCGGCGGATGCGGCGTTGACGATCTTGCGCGACCTCTGGCGTGAGCAGGCGACGCGCAACTATCACGTGGCGTGCGCGGCGCGGCGTCCGGACGCGGCGGTTGGGCGCACGCAGCCGGTACGACGGCCGGCTGGTCGGCGTGAGGGTAAGACGGAGCTTAGCTCGGCGACGTGAGCGCTTCGCGTACGCGTGCGGCTTCTTCGGCGGATAGTTCGGTTGCGGCGCGGTGCGCGAGCTGTTGCGCCAGCTGGGCCTGGCCGGCGCGCTGCGCGGCTTGCGCCAGCGTGATAAAGGTGTCGGCGTTGGTGTGGAACGCGATCAACTTGTCTGCGAAGGGGGTGGCGTCTGTGTGCCGCTCAACGCCGAGCAGCGCTTCGTAGAACATCGCCGCACGGCTGAGGATGTGCTTGCGGCGCACCTCGATTGCGGCCGCGCTTTGATTGGGGCGCGTCTTGAACTGCTTGAACAAGGCGACGGCGCGGGAGATCTCGGCCATCGGGTCGCCGCTTGTTGAGAGTACGTCGGCGTAGCGGCGTTGCTGGTGCAGCTCTTCAAGGACGGCGCCGCGCAAGACGCGGGCGGAGGTGTCGCTCAGCTTGCCCGAGGCTTTGAGTTGGTCATGTAGAACGAGCGTGGCCGCGGGCTGCTCGAGCACACGGTCGAGCGCCGCGACGTCGGCGGCGGTTCGCCAGGATGCGTTTGGATCGGCGAGGGCGGCGGCGGCGGCGGTACGGCGTTTGCGGAGGGCGGCGAGGGCCGGCGGGTGCTGTGCTCCGAGCTTGGCGATTTGATCGAGCAGGTAGCCGTTTCGGACCATCAGATACTGTGAGTTGTGCTCGAGGCCGTGATCGAAGCACCAGAGGAACTCGGTGAGCGCCTTGGCGTGCTCTCCGGCGCGGGCCAGCTCAGCGGCGCGAGCCTGACGCTGGAGCGGGTTGTTGGTTTTTGGGGTCGACTTGCCGATCAGCTTGGCGCCTTCGGCGAGGAACTGCTGCGGATTGCGGTAGCCGACGATGCGGCCGAGTTCGGCGCCGTCGGCCTTGATGAACAGCAGTGACGGGTAGGCGCGGACGCGGTATTTGCGGGCGAGGTCGCGCTGTTTTTCGGCGTCGATCTTGAGCGCGATGGTGTGCTCGGTAAGCCAGTCGATGACGGTCTCGTCGCGCCAGGTGGAGCGATCGAGCATTTTGCATGGGCCGCACCAGGTGGCGTAGAAGTCGACGAACACCAACTTGTCCTGTTCGGCGGCGCGCTGCAACGCGTCGGTGAAATCGGTTTGCTGGAAGGGACCGGCGGCCTGCGCCGCGCTGGATGACGGCGCCAGTAAGGCCATGAAGACGGCTGTCGGTTGCAAGATCTGCATGCGTATCACTCCGTGGCGACGGGTGGACGCGCGGCTCACTCCGCGGTTCGTTTCCACCCGAATCAGTAGTCCGGACGCGCCTTCATCCTAACAGTCAGTCGGCCTTAACCAACAAAATGTGACCGCGAATGTCAGAGCGCTTGACGCGCCGGCCTATGAATGGACGAACGGGAGACGTAGGTCGCACTGTGGACCACACGCGACACCGCGCCTCCCGGTCGTGAAGCTTCCTCCTCCTCCAGCCGCGCCCGGCGGGATCCATTCGTGGGCCTCGCCGGGCTTGGTTTTTTTGGACGGCGGTGCGTGAAACGCAGTTCAGGACGCAAGACGTCGATCAGTTGCCGAATGCTGCGGCGAGCAGGCGTTGCTGCTCGAGTTTGTGGCTTCCGGGGGAGCCGGTCGCGGGGCTGGCGGACGCGTCGCGGGCCACGCCGCTGAGCGGGAAGCGCTCGAGCAGTCGATTGCACCAACGGAAGCGCAGTACGGGCCAGGCGCCCATGTTCTCGGGCTCTTCCTGAACGTAGACCACGGGGGTTTCATCGGCGTAGGGTGCGAGCGTGTCGGCGAGCGTGGCGTCGGACAGCGGGTAGAGCTGCTCGAGTCGGATGACCGCGACGTCATCGCGCTCTTGTCGGGAGCGTTCGTCGACGAGGTCGTAATAGACCTTTCCGGAGCACAACAGCACCCGCCGTACGCTTTTGGGGTCGACCTGTGCATCGCCGATGACGCGTTGGAAACGGCCGGTGGCGAGCTCGTCGAGGCCGCTGGTCGCGCGCGGATCGCGGAGCAGACTCTTGGGGGTCATGACGACGAGCGGTTTGCGCCAACGCCTGTGCACCTGACGGCGGAGCAAGTGGAAATATTGCGCGGGGGTGGTCGGGTAGCAGACCTGGATGTTGTCTTCGGCGGCGATTTGCATGAACCGTTCGAGCCGGGCCGAAGAGTGCTCGGGCCCCTGCCCTTCAAAACCGTGCGGGAGCAAGAGCACGATGCCGCTGAGGCTGTGCCACTTGTCTTCGGCGCTGGCGATGAATTGGTCGATGATGACCTGGGCGGAGTTGACGAAGTCGCCGAACTGCGCTTCCCACATGACGAGCGCGTCGGGGTAGGCGATGCTGTAACCGTAGTCGAATCCGAGCACGCCGGCTTCGGAGAGCGGGCTGTTGTAGATGTTGACGGGGGCCTGGTCGTTGGCGAGGTTTTGAAGCGGGACGTACTCGCGTCCGTTTTCGACATCGTGGAGCACGCTGTGCCGCTGGCTGAAGGTGCCGCGTTGCGAGTCCTGCCCGCTGAGCCGGATGCGGGCGCCCTCGGTGGCGAGCGAGGCGAAGGCGAGTGCTTCGCCGGCGGCCCAGTCGAGCGGCTTTTGCCCGTCGCCCATTTGGCGGCGCTGCTCGAGGAGCCGCTTGATTTTTGGATGGGGGTTGAAGTCTTCGGGAGTCGAGGTGAGGCGCTCGATCAAATGCTGCAGTCGGCTCTTGTCGACGCCGGTGTCGACTTCGGGCGTGTCGGCGTCGGGGCCGCCGGTGTACTGCGACCAGACGCGGCCGAGGACGCTGGGCCGGTGCGGGATGCTGACGCCTTCCTTTTCGACGCCGCTCAGTTCTTCTTCGAGCGCGGCTCGGCGTTGGGCGGCGATGTCGTCGGCCTCTTCCTGGGTGACCTCGCCGAGCGCGAGCAGTCGCTCGAGATAGCCGTCGCGCACGCTCTTGCGGGCCTTGATGCGGGAGTACATCGTCGGCTGGGTGAACGCGGGCTCGTCGCCTTCGTTATGGCCGTAGCGGCGGTAGCAGTACATATCGACGACGACGTCGCACTTGAACTCGGCGCGGAAGTCGGCGGCGAGTCGAATCACCTGGGCGACGGCTTCGGGATCTTCGCCGTTTACGTGAAAGATCGGAGACGCAAGCATCTTCGCGAGCCCGGTCGCGTACATGCTGCTGCGGCCCTGCTCGGGCGGCGTGGTGAATCCGACCTGATTATTGACGATGACGTGGAGCGTGCCGCCGGTTCCGTAGCCGGGCAACTGGCTAAGGTTGAGCGATTCCTGGACGACGCCCTGCCCGGCAAAGGCGGCGTCGCCGTGGATCAATACGCACATGACGCTTTTGAGCTCGGTATCGCCGATCCGATCCTGCTTGGCACGGACACGACCGAGGGCGACTGGATTGACGAATTCGAGATGGCTGGGATTGAAGCAGAGCGCGAGATGCACTTCGCGGCCGCCGCTGGTCGCCCAGTTGGTGTGATGGCCGAGGTGGTACTTCACGTCGCCGCCGCCGAGATGGTGCTCGGCGTCGACGTCGGCGAATTCGCGAAAGATGCGGCGGGGGCTCTTTTGCAGGATGTTGGCCAGGACGTTGATGCGGCCGCGGTGGGCCATGCCGATGACAATTTCCTCGACGCCGCGCTCGGCGGAGCGTTCGATGGCGAGATCGAGGAGCGGGATGAGGCTTTCGCCGCCTTCGAGGCTGAAGCGTTTGGCGCCGATGTATTTTTTCTGGATGAACTCTTCGAAGATGACTGCGTCGGTGAGGCGCGTGAGGATGCGGAGCTGCTCTTCGCGGTTGAGCGTGATGCGATTGTGGGTCCCCTCCATCCGATCCTGTAGCCAGTGTCGAATTCGCAGGTCGTCGATGTGCATGAACTGCACACCGATGCGGCGGCAGTAGGTGTTGCGGAGCAGCAGGAGGATTTCGCGCAGCGTGCGGGTCGACTTTCCGGCGATCGTGCGGCTGGAGTAGTGTCGATTGAGGTCCTGCTTGGTGAAGCCGTAGTGGCTGAACTTCAGCCCGGGCACGACCTCGGCGTGAGCGCGTTTTAGCGGGTCGAGTTGGGCGATGATGTGTCCGCGGACGCGATAGGCGCGGACCAACTGGTCGACACGGTCCTGCCCGGCGGCCTCGGCGCCGGCGGGTGCGCCGCCGTTCGCGGCCGGCGGGTTGAAGATGCTGTGCGGTCTAAAGCGCGGCTTGGCGGGTCCGACGCCGGGTTGGCCGTTTTGGGCGGCGAAGTATTCACGCCACTCCGGAGAGACGGAACCGGCGTCCGAGAGGTATTGTTCGAAGAGTGCTTCGACGAACGCGAGATTGGACGGATCGGGAAGCGACTCGTTGACGGACATGGCGCACGGACTCCGATTGCGGCGAACGCTGGGCTAATACACGCGACGTCGGCGCCTTGCCGACGTTGAGATTGTAACTGGCGACGGGGGGTTGCGGCCCCCATTGATGGCGGACTCATTCATGTCGTCGCCGCGGCGCCTAGCGACGCCGCGTTGCATACGCTGCTCGCCATGAAAACGCCGCGCTACACGTGGGTCGCGTGTGAGCGTGTTTCTGCGGCGACTTGGTTCGACGGCTCGGTGGGGATGGCCGCCATTGGCTTGAGCACGCCGACTTCTTCGAGCGCAGTCGCGAGGCGCACGACGCTCGCGATGCTCTGGGCTTGCAGTTTCTTCATGACATGCGAACGGTGCACCTCGACGGTTTTCTGGCTGATTTCGAGTTCGCTCGCGATCTGCTTGTTGGCCCGCCCGGCCGCCATCAGCCGCATGACCTGCCGCTCGCGGCGGCTGAGGCGCTCGAACAGGGCGACGGCGCGGGCGCGCGACTGGGCGCTGCGTCGCTGCTCGGCGTCGAGATCGATCGCACGTTGGAGGTTTTCGAGCAGCTCGTGATCGCTGAAGGGCTTTTCGAGGAAGCCGACGGCGCCGGCCTGCATGGCCTTGACGGCGGTTGACACTTCTCCGTAGCCGGTCACGAAGACGGTGGGCACGTTGACGCCATCTTTGGAGAGCTGCGCCTGGAGCTCAATGCCATTCATTCCGGGCATTCGTAAATCGAGCACCAGACAACCGGGACGGTTGGGGTCGTAATGCGACTGAAACGCCTCGGCGCTTTCGTAGGCTTCGGCGTGGAGTCCGAGCGACTCGCTGAGCCAACACAACGATCGTCGCATCGACGGATCATCATCCACCACGAATACGGTCGGGCTTGTCATCGCAGGCCTCCAGTCGCCCCCGACGCGACGGGGAACCGACAGACAACCGTCAAGCCGTGCGGCGACGTCGGCTCAGTTCGAATGTCGCCCCCATGCGCCTCGACGATGGAGCGGCTGATGGACAGCCCGAGCCCCAGACCGTCGAGCTTAGTGGTGAAGAAGGGTTCGAACAGACGCGCCGCATGAACGGGGTCGACGCCCGGCCCGGTGTCGGCGACGACGAGTTCGATCTCGTCGGCGGCGCGGCGCGCGCTGACGCGAAGCTCACACGGCGTACGGGTGGTTTGCCGAAGTGCATCGGCCGCGTTGTGCACGAGATTGGCCACCAACTGCGTGACTTGGAGATGATCGCCGCGGATCGGCAGCGGCGTTTCGGGGAGGTCGACGAGCAGGTCGAAGCTGGTGTCACGCTCGACGGAGAGCAGGTCGAGCGCGTCGCGGACACTTGCGCTTAGATTGAACGTCTCGTTCGCGGTTGCGCTGCGCCGAGCAAACCCACGTACGCGGCGAACGACCGCCGTGGCGCGCTCCGCTTCGCTGACAATCTGTTCGAGCGCATCGGCGACGCCGTCGCTGCTGCCGGATTGGAGTCGGAGCGTGCTGCCGCGAGCGTAGTTCATGATGGCGGCGAGTGGCTGATTCAACTCGTGGGCGATTTCGGCGGCGAGCGTGCCGAGCGTGCCGACGCGACCGAGGTGGCTGATTTCGGTTTGTCGCTGGGCGAGTGCGGCTCTGAGGTTTCGATACTGGGTGACATCGACGGCGACCCCCAAGGCCGCAGGCTCGTCGAGCAACTCGAACACGGTCGCCGAGTATTCGACCCAGCGTGTTTGCCCGTCTTTGGTGAGGAGCTTGATCTCGTAGTGCGGCGGAGTCGCCTCGCCCCGTTGCCGGGCCAAGCCGCGATCACGGACGAGATCGCGCATTTCAGGATGGACGACCTCCCAGAATGGCCGGGCGAGGATTTCGTCGCGGCTGAATCCCGTGAGTTGCTCGAAGGCCGCGTTGACATAGACGAAGTCGGAACCGCGATAGATGACGATGCCGACCGGCATGCGTTCGGCAAGCTCCCGGACGTTGGGCGGGACGGTGGGCTTGGTGCGCGACTCACGGGGTGGGACGGCGCGACGGCTCTCGGCCTCGCCGGCGAACATCAACGTCAACCAGATGAGGAGTAGCAACAGCGCCACGGCTGGCCCTCGACGCCAATCGCACCCGCGCTGTCCCCAAGCTGCGTGTGCACTGACCCATCACGACCGTCAGCCAGCCTGGCGAGATGCGCGGCTGGCGTTGGTCACTGCGCCGTCATCTCAACCGATTACGTGGAGACGGCTAGGCTACTGCGAAAAGACTCTGGAGCGTGAATACTAACTCGCTGCGCGGCGAGCAGCAAGAATCGTCCAAAAAATCCAAATTTGGACAATATGGCGATTCGTAGCCGCGAAAGACGCTAAAAACGTTCGGTGATGCTTTTGCCTTGCATGAAGAGTTGCAGGTAGTCGCGGCTGCCGGCCTTGCTGTCGGTGCCGGACAGGTTGAAGCCGCCGAACGGCTGGACATCGACCAGAGCACCGGTGCACTTGCGGTTGAGGTAGAGGTTGCCGACGTGGAAGTCGGCGCGGGCGCGTTCGAGTCGCAGCCGGTCGTTTGAATAGAGCGCGCCGGTCAGGCCATACTCCGTGCCATTTGCGGTGTCGAGCGCGTCGTCGAAGTCGCGAGCGCGAATGACGGCGAGCACGGGGCCGAAGATCTCTTCCTGCGCGAGGCGGGCGTCGCGGTCGATGTCGGCGAAGATGGTCGGGGGGATGAAGTAGCCCCCGTCGGGGGTGGGTTGGTCGACGAGCACGCCGCGGCCTTCGCGTTTGCCGATGTCGATGTAGCTGTTGATGCTGCCGTAGGCCTTCTTGTCGATGACGGCGCCCATGAAGGGGTTTTCGGGCGAGGTGGTGTCGCCGAGGGTGAGGTTGCGGGCGCCCTCAACGACGGCGCTGAGCAGTTTGTCGTATACCTCGTCGACGATGATCAGCCGCGAGCATGCCGAGCATTTCTGTCCTTGGAAGCCGAACGCGGCGGCGACGACGCCGTCGGCCGCGGCGTCGAGGTCGGCAGTCTCGTCGACGACGATGCAGTCTTTGCCGCCCATTTCGAGGATCGAGCGCTTCAGCCAGATCTGCCCGGGGGCGAGCTTGCCGCACTTCTCGAAGATCGAGAGGCCCACTTCCTTTGAGCCGGTGAACGCGACGATGCGCGTGAGGGGATGGTCGACCAGCGTGTCGCCGATCTCGCCGCCGGATCCGGTGACGAGATTGAGCACACCGGGCGGCAGTCCGGCTTCGTCGAGGATCTCGGCCATGATGGCGGCGATGACGGGTGACGGGCTGGCGGGTTTCAGGACGACGGTGTTGCCGGTGACGAGGGCCGCAGAGGTCATGCCTGCGCAGATCGCCAGTGGGAAGTTCCAGGGGGGAATGACGACGACGACGCCCATGGGGATGTAGCGATACTCGTTGTCTTCGCCGGGGAAAGGCGTAACGGGCTGGGCGTTGCCAAGGCGGATCATTTCGCGGCCGTAGAAGTCGAGGAAGTCGATGGCTTCGCAGACGTCGGCGTAGGCTTCGATCCAGCTTTTGCTCGCTTCGAAGCACTCCCAGGCGCTTAGTTCGTAGAGTCGACGGCGCATGATGGCGGCGCCCTTGATCAGGATCTTGCCGCGCGCTTCGGGCGGGATGCGCTTCCAGGTGTTGAATGTCTCGTGGGCGAGGCGGACGGCTTGATCGGCCTGGTCGCGATTGGCCTTGCCGGCGTAGCCGACGACGGTGTCGTGGCTGGCGGGCATGACGGATGCGATGGCGTCATCGGTGCGAATGGTCTTGCCGCCGATCCGGAGGGGATAGGCGGCGCCGAGTCGACCGCGGACGTCGTCGAGGGCGGCGAGCATCCGTTGGCGCGGTTCGGGCTGCGAGAAATCGACGTAGGGTTCGTTGGCAAACGGCGTCAGCATGGACGTGGCTCCGACGTGAGTCCGGCGTGCCGCGCGTTGTACTACGTCGCTTTCCGGGCTGCAAGCCGGGCGGGCTGGCTCTGGAGCGTTCGCCCGGCAGTTCGGCGGTGCTAGCTGCTCGAGCTGACCTTGGACTGCTGATAGCGCAGCAGTTCGGTGAGGGCTTGCTCGACGTTGCGCGAGGGTTGCCAGCCGGTGTCTTCGCACACCTTGCGGTTGTCGCCCCAGAGGACGGCGACGCGGGCGTCGTCAGCCGGCGTCTCAATCTCGACCAGTTCATCTTCCACGCCGGCGGCTTTGAGCATGTAGCCGACGAGCGTGCGACAACTGTGACGTTGGCGTGAGCAGACGTTGTAAGCCTCGTTGGGTCGGCCGTTGAGCAGCAGGGCTTCGTAGGCTTCGGCGGCGTCGCCGATGGCGAGCACGTCGCGCTCGCAACAGAGATCAGGCAAGGCGAGGGGCGGCGCGTCGGGGGTGCGTTCGGCGATGCTGCGGGCGGCTGCGGAGAAGTAGAAGCTGTCTGGCTGCCGCGGGCCGACCAGCATGAAGGGTCGCGCGATCGTTATATCGAGGTGGTAGTTCTTGTGGAACGTTCGGGCGATGCTCTCGGCGGTCGCCTTGAGCGCTCCGAAGGTGGACGTGGGCTGCAGCGGAGCGGTCTCTTTGATCGGCTCGGTCGGTTCGGCTGGGGCGCCGTAGACATCCGCCGCACTGATCAGCAAGACCTTGGCGCGTGGTGAGGATCGTCGGACGGCGTCGAGCACGTTGGCCCAGCCGGTGACGATGGACTGATAGGCGGCGAGTGGTTCTTCGGCGGCGTCGACGGCGTGTGAGACGCCGGCGAGGTGGATGACGCCATCGGGTCGGGTGCTGGCGACGACGCGGGCGACGTTGATGGCGTCGCTGACGTCGCAGACCAGGGCTTTGACGAAGCGCTGTTCGAGGGCGAGCTTGCGTGCACGATTGCGCACGCCGGCGACGACGCTGTAGCCCTGTTGGGTGAGATGGGTGACCAACGCCGATCCTGAGAATCCGTCGGCGCCGGTGACAAGAATGGTACGCATGGTCAACTCACGATCCGCCCGACCACGGGGCGCAGGGGCCATCCAGTTCAGTTGGCGGGCGCGGGTTTTAGCCGCGCCCTGTAGGTCTTATCGGCGACGTGGGTCGCTTGCTTGCAACTCGCGTGGTGGGTATCGGTTTGGAGCCGCTTAGAGCGGGCTATACGCGGACGTTGCGCCATCCGCCCTGGGTGAAGCGGCCCATGGCGAGGAGGAACTTGGCGAGGTTGTCGGCCCACATGCCGCACCAGGCGCCGATCAGGCCCCATTCGAAGTAGATCCCGAAGAGGTAGGCAAGTGGGACGCGCAAACAGATGCTGGCGACGAGCGAGAACATCATGGTGGTGCGTGTATCGCCGGCGCCGCGCAAGGCCCCGATGTAGACGATGGCCATGCAAAGGAAGGGCGCAATGAACGCCATGATGCGGAAGGGCTCGGTTCCGATGGCGACGACCTGCTCGTCGGTGCTCAGCAGTCGATAGATGTCTTCCGCAAGCAGATAGAAGGTGACGCCGACCAACGTGGTGAACGCCCCGCCGACCAAAGCGGCGGTGTGGCCTGAACGGGTTGCAAAGTGCGGCTGCTGGGCTCCGAGGTACTGACCGACGAGGGTGCTGGCGGCGGTCATGAGCGCGACGGCTGGAAGATAGACGAGTCCTTCGGCGCGCATCGCGATCATGTGGGCGGCCATCGTCGCGGTGGCGGCGTCGCCGGCGGCGACGCGCGCGACGACCATGACGAAGACGAACTGGGCGGTGACGAGGAGCGACATCTCAACGGAGCCGGGGATGCCGATGCGGGCGATGCGTTTGAGCACGTCGAGGCGCGGTCGCAGCAGTGCGAGATCGACACGCAAGCCGCGCAGTCCGCGCATGAAGATGACCAACATCAGCACCCCCGCCGCGCTGCGGGCGATGACCGTGCCGACGGCGATTCCGTAGACGCCTAGGGCTGGAATCAAGGTGAAAGTCGTTCCCGGCAGTGTCACGCCGTAGACGAACGCGACGGAGAACACGACGTTGAGGACATTGGCGGCGAGCATGACGAGCATGGGTGTGCGGGTGTCGCCGGCGGCGCGCGACGCGGCGCCGCCGGTGAGGAGCAGGCTGTAGAGCCAGAATCCGGCGGCGTCGACGCGCAGGTATTGCACGCAGATCGCGCGGGCGGATTCGGTTTGGAGCATCGCCGCTGCGATGATTTCGGCGGTGAAAAGGTAGGTCACGGTCACGAGCGTGCCGACGGCGAGGCCGAGGCCGAGCGACTGGTTGAGTACGCGGTTGGCCAGATGGATGTCGCGGGCGCCGAAGGCGCGGGCGATGAGGGCGCCGGCGCCGACCGTGACGAGTGCGAACCCGGCGCTGCTAAACCAGCCCAGATAACCGCCGACCCCTACGCCAGCCTGTGCTTCGGGGCTGATTTGCCCGGCGAGATAGGTGTCGACGAGCATGATCATCCAGTTGCCGAGCTGCTCGCCGAGCATCGGGAGCGCCAGTAGCACGACCTTGGTAAGAATCGTGCCGCGCGGCAAGCCATCGAGATCGCGGGGGTGGCGGCGGGCGCAGTCGATGGGCGGGACCGCCCCCTCCGGCGCGGGTTTCGGAGGCGGCTCGATAGCGGTGGACGGCCCAGACATCAACCGGATAGTAAGGCTTCGCCGACGGCGCGGCGTCGGAGACGGCCTAACGCTTCGCCTCGCTGCGTGTCGAAACGTGCGGTATATTTGCAAGGAATGAGTAACCGCCGCCACGGGTCGAGCGCCCGGGTCGGCGTCTTCGGAATCACGAGCTCCCAGATCGAACCATGCATCCGACCGCCAAGGCTCTCCATCAGGAACACGGCAACAACGTTCCGGCGCTGCTCTTCAACGTAGCGGCGGTGCTGGCCGCGTTCTTCGTGCTCGCGACGGGCTGGCCGACCGCGCATCCGCTGTTCGTGGTCGCGGTGATTCTCTGGCTGGTTTATTTCGAGCACTGCTGGACGATCATTTTCCACGAAGACGCGCACGGCATGCTGTACCGGGCGAAGTGGCACAACGTGTTCAACGGGATGATCGTGGGCACGCTGCTGATGCTGCCGTTCACGATCTTTCAAGAGGTTCACAAACGGCATCACGCGAAGATGAACACGCCGCAGGACTGGGAGCTGTGGCCGTACGTGGATCCGAATACGACGGTGACGTTTCGGCGTTGGTTCTTGGTGGTTGACCTGTTGTTCGGGATCTGGGCCGGTCCGTGGGTGTACGCCCGCATTTTCTTTCACCCCGATTCGCCGCTAAAGGACCGCGGGCTGCGGATGCGCATCTGGCTTGAATACGCGATCATCGTCGCGTTTTGGAGCACGGTGGTCGGTCTGGTTTGGTGGTACGACGTGTGGGGGGCGTTTGTGATGGCGTACCTGATTCCGGCGTGGATCACCGGGGTGGTGCAAACGGTTCGCAAGCTGCTTGAGCATCTGGGTCTGCCGGCGGACTCGCGTATGGGCGGTGCGCGGACGATTGTCGGTCGCGGCCCGCTGGCGCGATTTGTGGACTGGACCAGCTTCCACATTGCGCAGCACGGCTTGCATCACAAGTATCCGCAGATGCCGCACGGCAACCTGACGAGGGCGCTGGACACGCTGCCCGAGGCGGAGCGGCGCGGGCTGTTCAGCAGTCACTGGGCGGCGCTGCGCGACATGCTGCCGCATCTGCGACATCCGGGGATCGGCGTGAATGCGATGCCGACGCCGGCGCGTGCGTCGCGTAAGCAACCCGTGCCGAGCAGCGCGTGATTGCATGCCGCGTCTGGGTCTCATCGAAGAACTGTTCGTGAATCCGCATCGAGCGCCGAGCGTCGTGGCGACGCACGCACAGCGGCGGCTCGTGGCGCTGGTGCGCCGCGCGGCGGCGCAGTCGCCGTTCTATCGTGAGCTGTATGCGTCGGCGGGTGTGGACGCGGGTGCGTTCGCGGGGCGCAGCGATTTGCCGCATCTTCCGATGGTGGACAAGGAGATGCTGGTCGATGCTGGGGAGCGGGTGCTGACAGGCGGCGAGCGGTCGGCGGATCTGGTGCGGATGCGCACGAGCGGCACGTCGGGGCGCGCGATCGAGGTGACGCGCTCGCGGTATGAGATGCGCGTGACGCGGCGCGGGGTGTTGCGGCACCTGATGTACCAGGGATTTCGTCCGTGGTATCGCGTGCTGACGCTTGGCAGCGGGTGGCTGCGCGACCGTAAGGGGGTGATCATCGGGAAGGTGGTCAAGACGCGGTTTCTCGAGCCGCTGATGCCGGTGGACGAGCAAGTGAAGGTTCTGCACGACTTCGCGCCCCAGTGTCTGGTTGGTCAGACCGGGGGGCTTTATCTGCTGGCCCGCGAGTTGCGGCGGCGTGGGTTGACCTATCCGCTGCGTGCGGTTGCGCCGACGGGCGCCACACTCACGCGGGAAATGCGAGCGACGCTGCGGGCTGCGTTCGTTACCGAGCCGCGCGACATGTATGGGGCGATCGAAGTTGGCCCGATTGCGTGGCAGTGCAAGCGTGGCGCCTATCACGTTGATGCGGATCGCATCATCGTGGAGATCGTGGACGAGCACGGCCGGCCGGCGCCGGCGGGCGCTTGGGGGCAGGTGGTGGTGACGGGCCTGTTCACGGGTTCGATGCCGCTGATTCGCTATCGGCTGCGGGATGTGAGCGCGCTATCGACGGCGGCGTGCGGCTGTCGATTGAACTTCCCAGTGATGGAGCAGACGCGTGGCCGGATCAACGATTTTCTGCCGACGCCGCGCGGCGATCTGGTCTCTCCGCATTTTTTCTTTCACATCTTCGACGGGTTGCCGCAGAATCCGGTGCGTGAGTGGACCGTGATCCAGGAGGATGTGGGTCGGCTCGTGTTTGAGTATGTGCCGGAGCAGGACTGCACGGCGGAGGCGATTCGACATGGCGTCGATCGCATCAGCGAACGGTTTGGCGATGAGGCGCGGGTCGAGGCGCGGCAGGTGGCGCGGATCCCGCTGACGCCGGCCGGGAAACAGCGGTGCATCGTGTCGAAGCTGCGTCCGGATGACGCGAGCTGGTTTCAGGCGTGGGCGCAGCGCCCCGCCGTCGACGAAGCCGAGGAAGTGCTGCAATGAGAGTTCCCACACTGGCGTTGACCGCGGCGGCGTTCTTTGTCGGGCTGGCGCTGTTTCACTGGCTGGAGTCGCGGCGTCCGCTGAAACCGGAAGCGCGACGTGGCTGGAGTCGCAAAGGGTACTTTGCCGACTTTACGTCGCTGATCGTGAATCATCTGGCGCTGGCGATGGCGCTCAAGGTGGGGATTTACTGGATCATCATCGGGTTGCCGCAGGCGTGGGAGTTGGTGGGCGCCTGGCCGCTGGTGCTGCAGTTCGCCGTGTTTCTGCTGGTGAATGACTTCGGTCGCTACTGGCTGCACCGCGCCCATCACGAATGGGACGTGTTGTGGCGCATGCATCGGGTGCATCACACCGCAACTGAACTCGACGCGCTGAGCGTGTTTCGGGTGCATCTTCTGGAAGCCATCATCAAGTATGGTGTGCTTGTGCTGCCGTTTCACGTCGTGGGGTTCAATCGCTGGGTGATTGCGACCTACGCGTGCATTGATTTGCTCAAGGGTTTTTGGCATCACGCCAACCTGAAGACATCGATCGGTCCGCTGAACTACATTTTCAACTCGGGTGAGCTGCATTGGTGGCACCACGCGACGACCAGCCGCGGGCAGCGGTCGAACTACGGATCGATTCTCAGCATCTGGGACTGGCTGTTCGGCACCGCGCACTGGCCGCGCGGGACCTGGCCGGAGCGCATCGGGGTCGATCGAATGGAGCAGTTCCCATCGACGTGGCTGGGACAGTTGACGTCGTGCGGGCTGAGTGATGAGCAGGTCATCGAGCGGTGCAACCGAGAAACCGCGAGCGGCCTGAAACCGGCGCCGCACTCGCCGGCGGCGGGTTCGAGCGCGGAGCCGTCCCCGGCGGCGGCGGTCGACGACCTGCGGCCGGGTGCGACGGGCGTCGCGGCGCGGACCGCGCGCTGATGTTGCGGGCGAAGGGCGTCACCAAGAGCTTCGGCGACCTGACGGCGGTTGACGAGGTGACGCTCGAGGCGCGACCGGGGGAGATCTTCGGACTGCTGGGGCCGAACGGAGCCGGCAAGACGACGCTAGTCAACATGCTGACGGGCCTGCTGGCGCCGGACCGCGGGGCGATCGAGCTGGATGGCGGCGGCCCGCCGACGGAGGCTGCGGCGCGACGTCGTCTGGGTGTCGCGCCGCAGGCGCTGGCGATCTACGAAGAGCTGACCGGTCGCGAGAACCTGCGTTTCTTTGCGTCGCTGTACGGCTTTACCCCGAAGCAGACGCAGGCACGGATTGCGTGGGCGCTGGACTTTGTCGGTCTGACGGGGCGGCAGAACGACCTGGCGCGGACCTATTCAGGCGGGATGCAGCGTCGCTTGAATCTGGCGATCGCGTTGGTGCATGATCCGGACGTGCTGCTGTGCGATGAGCCGACCGTCGGCGTGGATCCGCAGTCGCGCATCGCGATTCTCGAGCGCATTCGTGAATGGCGCGGCGCCGGGCGCACCGTGATCTACACGACGCACTATATGGATGAAGCGGAGCGTCTGTGTGATCGCGTGGGGGTGATGGATCATGGTCGATTGCTGGCGTGCGACACCGTTGAGCGTCTTACGGAACTGCACGCGGGGGAGAGTATGTTGACGGCGGCGACGCCTGGCGGGTTGAGTGTGCATCGACAGACGCGTGATCCGGTGGCTGATCTGAACGCGCTGCAGGTTGAGTATGGTCAGCTCGAGCGGGTGCGTGTGGAGCGGCCGACGCTCGAGGATGTGTTTCTGTCGCTGACGGGGAAGCAGCTTCGCGATTAGGGTCGGAGCCGGGCTGCAGCGCGCGGCGCCTAGAGGCGCGTGGGCACGATGCGGCGACCGCGGCGTCCGTCGCGACGCAACTCGCGGGCGCGGCGGGCGTGTTGCCGGGCGGCTTCGGGGTTGTTGAGGCGTCGCTTGTAGAGCCTGGCGAGCAGGCGATGCGGCAGCGCGATCTGGGGATTGAGTTCGATTGCGATCTCGAGGGCGCGCTGGGCCATCGCGAACTCGCCGACGCGCGCGGCGCAGAGGCCGAGGTGCGTATGGGTCATCGGCTGATTGTGCTCGAGGGTGACGGAGCGCATGAAGTGGTAGAGCGCTTCGGCGTATTTGTCCTGCGCGGCCAAGGCCACGCCCATGCCTTCGTGGGCGTCGGCGCTGTCGCCGTCGATGTCGAGCGCCAGTTGGAAGACGCCCTCGGCGGTTGAGAAGGCGCCGCGGTGGAGATGGGCGCGGCCGAGTTGGGCGTGGAGGTGCGGCAAGCGCGGGTTGCTGGCGCGCACGCGCGTGAGCAGCGCGAGGGCCTCTTCGATCTCACCTTTGGCCATGAGCACCTGAGCGTAGAGCAACTCGGCCAGCGGGTATTCGCCCGGTTTGCCCATGTGGGGCGAGAGGTATTGCTCGGCTTCGCCGATGCGGCCCAGCGAGATGAGCGCCATGGCGATGCGGCTGCGCACCCGCACGCTGTCGTTCGGGGTGTCGATCATTGGCAGGAGCGTGTCGAGCACTTCCTGGAAACGGAAGCTGGAGGCGTAGACCTGCGCGAGGTTGAGCACGCGATCGGCGAGGGCGCGCTCGACGACGGCCTCGTTGTCGGTATCGGCCGACTCGACGTAGCCCAGCTCGGCGAGGCGTTTGAAGACTTCGTGCGCCGAGTAGACGTCGTCTTCGAAGTCGTCGCGGTGCACGCCGTCTTTGTCGTGCGGGGCTTCGTAGGTGTCGACCGGGGTGATCTCGGGCGGGCTTTTGAAGGCCTTGGTGAGTACGCGGCCATCCATGTCTTCGGCCGGGGCGACGCCGAGCAGCGAGAGCACGGTGGGCGCGATATCGAGCAGGCCGGCTCCGTGCAGCAGTTCGTCTTCGACGATGGGCGGGCCGCTCATCGCCAAAACGCCTTGCAGGCGATGCCACGCGACGGGGTTCACGCCGGGGCCGGACTTGGCGCCGGTTTGGGGGTCGATGGTGAAAGTTGGTCGCAGGTCGTCGCTGAAGAAGCCGTGGTCTGAGAGCAGAATGACGGTGGTATCGGGGCCGGCGAGTTCGAGCAGACGACCGAGCATCAGGTCGTGGAACTGATAGCAGCCTTCCATCACATGCCTGAACAAACGGAATTGCTCGGGCGTGACATGGGCCATCTTGGGCGGATGGAACTCCATGAAGCCATGGGCGAAGTGATCGATCGCGTCGTAATAGATGGCCGCGAAGTCCCACTCCTGCGTTTCGATGAGGTGGGTTGCGGCGTTGTGAATCGTCGCGCATTCCGACAGCAGCAACGCCAACGCGGGAAGGTGTTTGTCTTTGCTTTGATCGATGAGGTGGGCTTCGGGGATGAACGGCAGCACCTGCTCGGCGGTGATGTCGCCGATGTTGACCTGCAGCGCGGCGAGTTCGTCGAACAACTCGGGCGGATGGATGGCTCTGGCGTCGAGCGGGAACTTCTCGGCCTTCTCGCCGCTGGTGTGTTCGTAGCGGTCAGTGACGATCACGCCGTTGATTGGTTCGGCGGGATGGGATGCGTACCAGCCGACGACGATGGAGCGGAGATCGTGCTGGCTGAGGATGTTCCAGATGGCCTTGGCTTTGCGTGAGGTGCTGGAGACGGGGCGCATGGCGCCCTGACCATCGGGCTCGATGAAGCCGAGGATGCCGTGCTTATCGGCGAGTTTGCCGGTCGCGATGGAGTTCCACAGGATGGGGGAGAGCACAGGCATGAGGGTGGCGAGGTTTCCGGAGACTCCGGACTCGACCATTTTGAGCAGGTTCGGCATGCGTCCGGCGTCCATAAGCGGACGAATGGTGCGCCAGTCGGCGGCGTCCCAGCCGATGAGCAGGACGCGTTTGGATAGTCGTTCGGCCATCGCGTTGATTCTCGTTCGAGCTCATGTGAAGCAACAAGCCGCCGCCAGCCTGATTGCCGGCGACGGCCTGTGTACTGTTCAGTACGCACCGGGGTGCGTCAACTGATGGATTGTGCGGTTGCTTAGCGGCGACGCAGCAGAGCGCAGGCGCCGAAAGCGAGGGCGGCGAGGGTGCTGGGCTCGGGGATTTCGCCGGCGGCGATTGGGGCGTCGGGGGTCGCGTTGTAGGCGGCGCCCAGGAACGAGAGACCGAAGTCTTCGCCGGTCTCGATCTCGACCCAACCGTAGTGGGTGTTGCCGCTGGCAAGGAAACGGAAGCCGACGAACCCGCGCACGGTGCTGTCGACGCTGCCGAAGCCGCCGTACGGCAAGCCGAGGTATTCCGAACCGAGAGCGACGTTGCCGGCGAGGGCGTCGACGAAGTTCAGACCGCCATCAATGGTCGTGCCGGCAGGCAGATTGTTGGCGTAGTCGAGGAAGAAGCCGATGTAGCCGTCGGCGCCGTTGCCAGCGTTGAGGGCGTAAATGTTCGCCTGCCAGGTGAACACCGCATCGTCGATGTTGCGGAAGTTGAACCCGAAATCATCGACGGCGTCGCCGTTGACGTCCCAAGCGACCGGATCGAACTGACCCGGACCGGGGTTCGCGGTGCCTTCGCCGAGGTTGGCGAGATCAGCCGGGGTTGCGACCGGGGTGACCTGACCGTAGGCCTGTGAACCAGCGGCGAGCGCAGCGGCGCCAGCCAGACCCTTGAGGGCCTTCATTGCATTCTTTTCGTTGCGCGCAGTCATGGTGGGGACTCCTCTTTCGTCCTGTCCTGCCTGTTTTTTGCGGACGCCCGATCTACCGGCGAAGTGTGACCCGGCAGAGCAAACCTCCGTCCTCCTCAGCATGTCTTGTAGCAGTTCGGAATCGCGAACGCAACCCATTTCTAGGCTGCATGCGCATTTTCTCGGCAGATGCGCGGGTGAGAAGTGCGGCTAGGCCCTGTGCGGCCGCGCGTTTTCAGACCCGTCCGTCGTACTTGCTTCGACCGCGTTCATCGCCCCCCGCCGCCAATGTCTGATAGTCGACGTGCTATACGCTGCGCGAGATCACGATCTTTCCGAAGTGTCCGCCGCGCTGCATGAGGTGGAAGGCTTCGCTGAGGCGGTCGAAGGGGAAGACTTCGTGAATCGCGGGGGAGATGAGATGCTGCGCGAGGAAGCTGTTCATCTCTTCGAGGCGTTTGCGACTGTCGACAAAGACGCCGGCAATGTGCGTTCGGCGAGCGAGAATCAGGCCGGTGTTGATTTCGCCGGAGCGTCCGGTCAGCGCGCCGGGGAGGGCCACGACGCCTTCGGGGCGGGTGGCGCGAACGGACTGATCGAGCGTTTTTGGTCCGCCGAGATCGACCGTGACGTCGACGCCTTCACCGTTGGTCAGGTCGAGGGCGCGGCGATCCCAATCCGGATGCTTGGCGTAGTTGATGGTCTCGTTGGCGCCGAGCGCTCGACAGCGCTCGAGTTTTTCGTCGCTGCGGGAAGTGATGATGACGCGGGCGTGCAGGGCCTTGGCGAGTTGCAGCACGAACACGGAGACGCCGCCGGTGCCGAGGGTGAGCACGGTCTGGCCGCGGGTGACGTTGGTGACGGTCTTGAGCGAGCTCCACGCGGTGAGGGCCGCGATGGGCAGTGTCGCGGCGTTCTCGAATGTCCAGCTCGCGGGGATGGGGACGACGGCTTCGGCGGAGACGGCGACTTGCTCGGCGGCGAAGCCGGGTCCGGGCGTGCCGAGCGTTGAGGCGCGATAGGCGACTTTGAAAGGCCCGTCGCGCCAATCGGCGATGAAGTGGGTCATGACGCGGTCGCCGACGCGTACGCGGGTCACTCCTTCGCCGACCGCCGCCACGACGCCGGCGGCATCGCTGATGGGTGTGGCGGGCAGTGTGAGTTTTGGGTTGTAGGCTCCGGTGATGACGAGGAGGTCGCGATAGTTGAGGCTGAAGGCGTGGACGTCGAGCACGATCTCGCCGGGCCCGGGTGAGGGGGTTGGTGCGTCTGTGAGTTGGAGATGGTCGAGGCCGAAGTCGTGAAAAGTGTAGTGTTGCATTGCAAGGCGCTCCGAAACGCGCGAGCATGCGCGCGTCGTGTTATCACACCTTACACGTTAGGCCGACTATGAACTTGGTGAATCGCACAATAAACCGAGCGCTGATCAGTGTTTACGACAAGACTGGTCTGGTTTCGTTCGCGCAGGGGCTGCAGGCGTTCGGTATTGAGCTGCTGTCCACCGGCGGCACGGCAAGGGCGCTTCAGGAAGCAGGTTTGCCGGTAACGCTGGTCGAAGACGTGACCGGGTTTGGTGAGATGCTTGACGGCCGCGTCAAGACATTGCACCCGCATGTGCACGCCGGAATCCTGGCCGATCGCGACAACGACGATCACATGCGTCAACTCGCCGAGGCGGGGATCAAGCCGATCGACATGGTTGTCGTCAGCCTCTACCCGTTTGAGCGGACCATTGCAGAGCCTGACTGTACGTTTGAGCAAGCGATCGAGATGATCGACATCGGCGGGGTGGCGTTGCTACGGGCGGCGGCGAAGAATCATAAGCACGTGTGGGTTTTCGAGCGCGTGCCCGACGCGGGCGATGTGGCGCGGTTCTTTGGCGGTGAGGTGGACGAGGCGGGTCGGTCAGCGGCGCGGCGCGAACTCGCACAGCGCGCGTTGGAACAGACATGCGCGTATGACGGGGCCATTTCGCGCTGGCTCA
This sequence comes from uncultured Planctomycetales bacterium, assembly GCA_964563855.1. Taxonomy (GTDB): domain Bacteria; phylum Planctomycetota; class Phycisphaerae; order UBA1845; family Fen-1342; genus JAFGRR01. The sequence goes on from CAZLYU010000029.1 coordinate 32,381, forward strand.
GCCTTGGATCGTCGCAGACGGAGGCGCTGCTGCATCTGCATCTGACGACGAGACGCGAGCTGCGCTACGGCGAGAATCCTCATCAGTCGGCGCGTTTGATGACCGAGCCAGTATCGCGTGACGCGCCGCTCATCGAAGTCGATCACTCGGTCGAAGTTCCCGCAACCTCATACAACAACTACGTCGATGCGGACGCGGCGCTCGCGCTGTGCGCGGATCTGCACCGAGAGATCGAATCAAACGCTGTCGCGGTCTTCATCAAGCACACCAACGCGTGCGGCGCTGCGGTTGGAGGCGATGCTGAAGACGTCTATCGGCGCGCCTATCTGGGCGACCCCAACGCCGCGATGGGCGGCGTTTTGGCGGTGAACTTCGGCATCGATCGCGCGTTCGCCGTGACGCTGATGGAGACCTTTCAGCGGTACGGCAAGCCGCTGCAGGCGAGCAGTCATCCCCACCCACCGGGCGCGTTCTTTGTGGAGGTGATTGTCGCGCCGGGTTTCGACGACGACGCGGTCGCGGTGATTCGCGGGGCCGACGCCAACGGTCCGCAGAAGGAATGGGGCAAACGTGTGCGACTGCTGGCGACTCGCGACCTGAGCACGCCGCCGAGCCCGGAGGCCCTGCAACTCAAACGCATCGCGGGGACGATCCTGACGCAGACGCCGGATGATCTTGGCCTCGACGAAGACAACTGGCAGGTCGTCACCGCTGCGCGGCCGACGGAGCAGCAGCGTGCGGACTTGCGTCTGGCGTGGCTGGTTTGCAAGCACACGAAGAGCAACGCGATCACGATCTGCCGCGACGGGATGCTGCTGGGGGCGGGCGCCGGTCAGATGAGTCGCGTGACGAGTTGCCGCCTTGCGACCTGGCTGTCGCAAGAGAACGGGCACTCGGCGTTGCTCGACGGTGCGGTGGCGGCCTCGGACGCTTTCTTCCCGTTCTCGGATGGGCCGCAATTGCTGATCGACGCGGGCGTGCGCGCGATCATTCAGCCCGGCGGATCGAAGCGCGACGACGAGACGGTTGCGCTGTGCAACCGGCGCGACGTTGCGATGGTCTTCACCGGGGTGCGTCACTTCCGGCATTAGTGCGCCGTCGTCAGGCGGAGGCGGTTGACGCACGTTGCGCTTTGTGAGGCAGCGGCGCAGGACGCGTTTGCGCTATGCGACGGAGAATTTGGTCAGCATGATGTGGTGATAGGTTCGCCCGGGTCGCAAGATGCATTGCGGCCACGTCGGGTTGTGGATTGCGTCGGGGAAGACTTGCGTTTCGAGACAGAATCCGTGGTGTTGCTTGTACACGGCCCCGCCTTTCCCGACGTCTGATCCGTCGAGAGAGTTGCCGGTGTAAAACTGGACGCCGGGCTGATTGGCGCTGAGCTCCATGATGCGGCCGCTCTTGGGATCATGCACCCGCGCGACCTTCTTCATCTCAAACGGCTCGCCGTTGACCACGAAATTGTGGTCATATCCGCGTGGATCGTCGCCGACCTTCTCCAAGTCGCGGCCGATCGGTTTCGGCTCTCGAAAGTCGAACGGCGTTCCGGCCACGGCCGCCAACTCGCCGGTGGGAATGAGCGTCTCATCGACGGGTGTGTAGCGATCACAGAAGAGTTGCAATACGTGGCGGTTGATGGGACCGCTGTCGTGACCGCTCAGATTCCAATAGCTGTGCTGCGCAAGATTGCACAAGGTGGCGGCGTCGGACGTCGCGATCATCTCGGTGATCAGTTCGTCGTTGTTTGACAGTGTGTAGGTGACCGTGGCCCGCAGGGCGCCAGGGTATTTTTCTTCGCCATTTGGGGAAGTGCGCTCGAGTTTGATCGCCGGGCCGCGCGACGACTCGACGCGTTGCGCGTCCCAGATGTACTTATCGAATCCTTTGCGACCGCCGTGCAGTGTGTTGGGCCCGTTGTTGAGCGCGAGCTGATACGATTTACCATCGAGTTCGAAGCGGCCGTGCTGGATGCGATTCGCGCAGCGCCCGACGATGCACCCGAGGTAGGCGGTCGAGGCGACGTAGTCGTCGAGATGGTCGTAGCCGAGGGTGATGTCGGCGAGCACGCCATTGCGGTCGGGCGTGTGCAGCGCGACGATCGCGGCGCCGTAGTCGGTGACCTGCAACCGCAGGCCGTTTGCGTTCTCGATGGTCAGCAGTTGCACCGGATTCCTGTCACTTCACTCCGAGGCTGAGTTTCGGCGGCGGCGCCGAGGAGCGGTTCGCGTCGCCGCGAGCAGCGTTGTATGAAGTACAACGCACGTCAATAGGCCCGATCGCCATGTACGCGTAAACCGTGCGTGAGTCGTTTCGGGCTGGGCGAGCGGCTGGGCGGGGCCCGTGGCGCACGGTAGCAAGCGCCAACGGGCCAACGCCGCGGCTCCCGCCGACGCGACAAACGCGGTGGAAGCGGAACCGTTCGTCGAGCCCGGCTGAGACGCCTTTCGGCCTACCGACCAGGGGCGCGCCGATGACCGTGCGTTAGCAGCGTTTGTTACGTGAATTGTTGGAGCGGTTACAAAGTGTTACTCGAAACATCGGCCGCAGTCGCCATGATCGTACGTTGTATCGACAGGTTGATGGTGTTGGCGGTTGACCGCGGCCGCCGAGAAGGAGCGTCAGTGATCGAACGTCTCAGAGTCATTTCGGCCTGACAGCGCGCATCAGCGGAGATGGCGGGCGGGACGAGTATCGTGCGTGATGGGGCCGATCGCTGAGCACGGTGTTGAAAAGAGAACACACCGAGGCCCGGGGATGGCGCCCGAGGCTCGGTGTGAGACTGTGGTCGCAACCGGGACGGTTCGTTCGAGCCGCTTAGGCCGCGTCGTCGAAGATCGCCAGCGTGTAGGGAATCTGCGGGCCGCCGTTGATGCTCACCCGCACCTCACCGGTGATGGGCGAGTTGCTGTCGAACGTGATCGCGAGGGAGTCGCCGGTTGGGCCGGTGACTGTCAGCACGCCGGAGGCAGGCACGAGATTGGCGTTGGCTGCATACGAGATGAGGAGTGTATTTGCGCCAACGGTCCAGGTCGCGCCGCTCACCGTGATCGCCCCAGTGAGGGATTCGATCGTCGTCGTCAGCGTATTGCGATCAACGGCCATGGCGCCGTTTGCATCGATGGCCGTCGCGCCGAGCTCGGTCGAGTTCACCGCCAGATTCCAATCGCCAGACAGGATCAAGACGCCATTCGCCCGCTGCCAGGTCTGTGAAGTCGTGCCATCGATCATGCGGACGTCGCAGCCGAAGGTGACGAACGTGAGGTCGAGTGTGTTGGGATTGAAGGCGAGCGTGCCGGTGGCGCCGCCAGTACAGCTCAGCATCGTGCCGATGGGGGTGCAGCCGTCGCCGAAATCGGTCGTCACCGTAGTGGGTACATTCGGCTGCAGCAGTCCACTCACCGTGACCTGCGGGCACGTGCCGAAGGTCTGCTGGGCGTTTTGCGCCTGTTTGGCGGCCAGTGCATTGTTTTCATCGTCGAGGCTCGCCGCGGCTGCTTCGTTGGTGTCCAGAATCGCCTGGACGTTGGTCAGCGCTGCGTCGATCGCCTCCCGCTGAGATTGCGTGAGGGCCGCGCTGTCGTCGAGATGGATGCAACCCGCGAGGGCGAAGGCGGTTGCGGTCGTACCGATCAAGATTGGAATTCGCATGGGGATACTCCTCAATGTGTTGGGTCGAGTCAACGTCATGTGCATCGATTGATCTTACCGTTTCATGGTCTTATCGGAGGCCTGCATCTTTGTAAATCAGAATGAGGGCGCGACTGCCTTGATCTAGGCACTCTGGATTCACGTGAGACGGGCGCAAGATCTGCGACGACCCAACGTGCGATCCCGAGGTCATCGGTGACGCGCCGTCGTGTGAGCAAATGCAACATCGTTGATCCTTTCGACTTGCGGGTTGGACGTTCAGGCCGTGCGATGTTGGCCTCGTCCTTCTGTTGGCGGCTGAAGGACGAACAGGGACACGCATTCTCGAAAAAACTCGTCCCGAATCGCGCGTTGATGCACAATGACACCATGAACCCGACCCGGCCACGGTTATCGCCATCTGCGGAAGTGATCTTTGAAGTGCTGATTCGCGAGCATGCACCGATGCTGAGGGTGTATCTGCGTTCGCTCGTGGCTGATCCCTGGCTGGCCGACGACCTCTTTCAGGAGACCGCGATCGTCGCGTGGCGACGTCTGAGCGACTTTGATCGCAGCCGACCGTTTGGCCCCTGGCTGCGCGGAATTGCACGGCGGCTCGCGCTGAACGCGACGGGTAAACAACCCAAACAGGCGCTGGCGGCGATCGACCCTGAGATCGTGGAGACGATGTGCGCCGCGGTTGATCCGCGTTCGGCGGATTCGTTTGAAGCATTGGCCGCCGCGCTCCGGGCGTGCGTCGATGACCTTCCCGCGCCGTCGGCCGAGCTCGTGCGTGGGCATTACTGGGGCGACTTGCCGATTTCCCGGATGGCTGGCGGCGTCGTCCGTATGACCGAGCGACTGAAGAAGCGCCTCCAGCGTGCACGGGCTGCGTTGCTCGCCTGTCTGCAGCAAAAGGGCTGGTTCGGCATGGTCGAATCGGGAGACGCCGCATGACCGAACGACCGGATGATCGCGCGGGAGCATCTGGGGATCGGCGCCATGCGCCCGATGTGGTCGTCGACGAGCTCCTCTCGGAATTGTCGCCCCAAGCGAGCGAGGAACGCGAGCAACTCATTGGTGCGGTGCTCGCACGACTGCGAGCGGAGAAGCAAGACGCAGGTGGGTCGAGTTCGATGCAGCCCGGGATTGAAGATAGGCCCGGGTCTGAGGACGCTTCGGCGGCGGATGGGCGACGGTCGCGGGTCACGTGGCGCTTGTCAGCCAGTGGCGGTATTGCGGCGGTGATTCTCCTGTTTCTGTTGTTGATCTTCGCGCCCCAGACGCAACCCGCGCTTGCGGAGGTCACGCTGGAGCGCGCGGTTGCGGCGGCGCGAGCCGCCGTCGTTCGACACTACCGGGTGCTGATTGAACGCTCCGCCGACGCGCGATTGGGCCCGAGGCGCCTCGCAGGCGAGCTGTACTATCGCGGGGGCGGCGAGGCGGGTCGCTTTCGCGCGGACTTTGATGGCCCACTGCGGCGTGGCGTGAGCGCGGGGTTTGACGGCGCGGCGTTCTGGCTTCAGGGCCCCTTCGGCCGCGTGAGGAGCGCTCCGACCCCGGTTCCGCTCGAGCGTTTGCTCGGCGCGGAGGCGGAGTTTCCGTTGCTGCAACTCGATACGGCTTTGGAACGTTTGCAGGGCGGGTACGACGTCGTGGCGGCCCGTGGCGAAACCAGCGATCGGGTGCGCGTCACCGCGGTACGCCGTCCTTCGACGGTGACCGGGCCCGACGAGATCGAGTTGCTTGTCGACGAGCAGTCAGGTGTGATCGACACGCTGGAAGCGACGTGGACGGCGCGCTCCGGCCCCGGACCGACGCTACTGCGGCTGGAATTGTTCGACGCGGATGTGCAGCCGTTTGACGAGCAACGTTTCGCGCCGCCTGCGCGTGAGTGACGGCTCAAGTGTGTGGGCTGGTGAGAGACGGGCCGGACCGCGCGCCGCGATTCCGATGTCCGCCCGCCGTTCATGACTTCGATCACGCGGCAGGCGGCGCCTCATGACTCGATCGACACCCCTCCGGAAGCCACCCCGATCTTGCCCGTCAGCCGCTGCGGAGGCGGCCCGTCGTTCCCGCGGAACGCGACCGCCGCGCCGAGGGCGCATTACTTGTCACCCGACAAATCGGTGTTCATCTCCGCTGAAGAGGGGTTCGTCACCGGCGCCCTCTCGTGGGGCGTCAAGCACACGCCGCTGCTGCGAACGTTCGGCGTCGCTCCGGCCGTGTGCGGCAGGCCTTTCTACGTCACCAACGAGCTCGACCTGCGCACGTACGCATTTGACGTTCGTCCTGACGGCTCGCTGACCAATCCGCGTCTGTTTGTCGAGGAGGGTGGCGAGCACGTCGCGACGGACGTGGAGGGCAATGTGTACATCGCCGCGGGGCAGATCCTGGTCTTCAACTCGGCCGGGCGGCGCATCGGCGTCATTCATACGCCCCAACGCCCAACCGCGCTTGGCTTCGGCGGGCCCGACGGCCTTACGCTCTACATCACGGCTCGCGACGCGTTGTACGCGGTCTCGGTGACGCCGTAGCGCGTCGTCGACGCGGCAGGGCCGCAGGGGTCGGCAGTCGGCGCGCGCCGCCCGCCAAGTAGGCGCCCGCCCCAAGAGATGGTGGCCGCGGGCGCCGGGGCAGCGAAGGCGAAGCAAGCGGTGAGGGTGGTGCGACTGTCTTCATCAGATTCCGATTTCTCTGGGCGGCATCTGATATCAACGCCGTCGATTCTGAAGTTGGGTTCGATTCGCTGCAGTCAAGAATCTACGGGTCGTATGAAGGCGGCTGTCCTAAATCCGGCGACGCAGCAGCGTGAGGCCGCCGAGCGCGAGCAGCGCCAGCGAGCCGGGCTCGGGGATGAGCTCGGCCTGGAAGTAGGTGGCGGGGTCCGGGACGATTCGGTACCCGCCGATTGCGAAGTTCCAATCGGTCGCCGGGGTCGGATCTGACTGACTTGTCCACTGGCTGAACTCGAAGGTGCTCGTCACGCCGTCGGTCGGCAGCTCAATGAACTTCACACCGTTGTTGTTGATTTGGACGCCGTTGAATTAGTTGCTGGCCCCTGAGCGATTCACAATCAGGACGCGCGCAACTACGTCTGCGGGCAGCGGCGCTGCGAAGGTGATGCTGATCGGATTGGTGTAGCCGGCAAAATCGCTGCTGCTGGCGTAGAACCCGCTGACTGGCGGGACGACGAACGTGTCATCGAAGATGTATTGCCCGCCGTTAAGCGTGACGCCATCGACGACGAAGTTCGCGTCGACCGTGCCGTCAAGCGCTCCCGGGGCCAAGATCGCAGCCTGGCCACT
>CAZLYU010000030.1:0-38911 GCA_964563855.1 uncultured Planctomycetales bacterium
CGCCTTCAACATACTTGAGCGTCAGCGCGGCGCCGCCGAGAATCACGAGCACGTCGATCTGCTCGTCATTGAGCACATGCAGATCGTCGCGCATCACTAGTGTGCTTTTCACCAGCAGACCGCTCAGACCGATCGCGTCGGCGTTGTGCTCGCGCAGCGCGGTGATCACGTTTGCAATCGGCTGCTTGATGCCGAGGTTGACGACGTCATAGCCGTTATTGCTGAGGATGATGTCGACCAGGTTCTTTCCGATGTCGTGTACGTCGCCGCGGACCGTTGCAAGAATGATCTTGCCCTTCGTGTCGCCCTCGACCTTGTCCATGTGGGGCTCAAGGTGGGCGACCGCATGTTTCATCGTCTCGGCGCTCTTCAGCACGAACGGCAATTGCATCTGTCCGGCGCCGAACAGCTCGCCAACCACCTTCATGCCGTCGAGCAGGAACGTGTTGATGATCTTGAGCGGCGGGTAGGTCTGCATCGCCTCGTCGAGGTCGGCGTCCATGCCCTGTTTCTTGCCGTTGATGATGCGCTTCTGAAGACGCTCTTCGATCGGCAGATCTTCGATCTTCTCATCGTCGCCGAGTTGTTCGCCATCGGAGAACATGCCGATGTAGCGCTCCAGCGCTTCCGGATCGCGGTCGTAGATGAGATCTTGGGCCGCCTGAATGCGGTCGTCGCCGATCTGATTGAGCGGCAGAATCTTGCTGGCGTGGACGATCGCCGCCGTCAGGCCGCGTTGCCGGGCTTCGTGCAGATAGACCGAGTTCAGCACGACCCGCGCCGCCGGCTGCAAGCCGAAGCTGACGTTGCTCAACCCCAGAATCGTCTGACAGTTCGGGAGCTTCTGCATGAGCCGCTCGATGCCGTCAAGCGTCTCGAGACCGAGCCGGCGGTCCGCCTCGTTGCCGGTCGTGATCGGGAACGTCAGGCAGTCAAACAGAATGTCGGTCTCGGGCAGGCCATACTTGTTCACCAGCAGGTCGTGCAGCCGCGTCGCAATCTCCAGCTTGCGGTCCGCTGTCTTGCCCATTGCCTCGACCGGGTCTTCGTCGATGGTGAGCGCCACGACCGCGGCGCCGTATTGCCGACAGAGCCCCGCAATGGTTGCCAGCTTCTCCTCGCCGTCTTCGAGGTTCACAGAATTGATGATGCACTTTCCGCCGGCAAGCTTGAGCCCTTCTTCGAGCACGTCAATCTGTGTGCTGTCGAGCATGAGCGGCAGCGTGACTTCGCGTGCAAAGCGGTCGACCGCCTCGTGCATGTCGGGCGCCCCTTCGCGGCCGACATAGTCGACGCAGACGTCGAGCACGTGGCTCTCGGGCACCTGCTCCAGCGCCGTTTCGACCAGGCCGTCCCAGTCCCCCTCGGCCAACAGCCGTTTGAACTTGCGCGAGCCGTTCGTGTTGCAGCGCTCGCCCACGATGAGAAAGCTGTTGTCTTGCCGCAGCGGCGCGCTCTGATAGAGGCTGCTGACCGACGGCTCAAACTGCGGCTCACGCGCTTTCGGCTGCACATCACGCACGGCCTCGGCGACTTGCTTCAAATGCTCCGGCGTCGTGCCGCAGCAACCACCCACAATGTTCACCCCGTCTTCAACCACAAACGTCTTCAGCCAGCGCGCGAGTTCATCCGGCGTCAGCGGGAAGTGCGCCGCACCGTCGACCACCTGCGGCAGCCCAGCGTTGGGCTGCACGCTCAGCTTGCGGCGACACGCACCGGCGAGATAGCGAATGTGCTCGTTCATCTCCTGCGGCCCGGTCGCGCAGTTCAGGCCGATGGCCGTCACCTCGGGGAACGCCTCGAGCGCGGTGAGCGCCCCGGCCATATCCGTACCGACCAGCATCGTCCCCGTGGTCTCCATCGTGACTTGCACGATGAGCGGCAGTTGGATGCCGGAACGGTCGAAGTTCACCCGCGCCGCCTGAATCGCCGCCTTGCTCTGCAATATGTCCTGACACGTCTCGATGATGAGCATGTCGGCCCCGCCGTCGATCAGTCCGCGGATCTGCTCGGCGTAGCTTTCGACGAGCGCGTCGTACGTGGTCTGCCGCAACGAGACGAGCTTGGTGCCGGGGCCGATCGAGCCTGCCACGAATCGCGGGCGGTCCGGCGTGGCGAACTGCTCCGCCGCACGCCGCGCGATCTGCACGGCGTTGACGTTCAGCTCATACGTCTGGTCTTGCAGGTCAAATTCGGCGAGTACGATGGGGTTGGCGCCGAAGGTGTTGGTTTCGACGACATCACTGCCGACTGCGTAAAAGCTGCGGTGGATCTCTTCGATCACGTCGGGGCGAGTCTCGATGAGCACCTCGGAACAGTTTTCGAGGCCGCGGTATTCGCTCAGCGGTAGGTCATGCGAGTGAATGGACGTGCCCATGGCGCCGTCGAAAACCATGACGCCGCGTCCTAGCGCGTCCTCGAAACGTTGCAGTGCATCACTCACGCCGACTCCCTTCGCAAGCGTTCTGGGTACGGGATGGTGGAGCGTTGGCGGCCGGCTGCGATGCGCCCGGCATTGAGGGCGGATCGAGCTTGCCGCGCTCCGACTAGCTAATTATTATAACAGATTACGAACTGAACCGGCGGACTGGTCCGCGTTTTTCCCAAGCAACGCGAACGGATGGCTTATGAGCGACGCACCTGTCGATCTGCAAGGTTTCTTTCAACTGCCCGAACTCACGCCCGAGGCGATCGATCACTACGCCGACCTCGTGCACGAGTCGTACGCCAACTGGGAGAAGTTTGCCGCCGAGTTGAGCGAACGTCGCGAGCAGGCGACCAGCGGGACCGAAGCCCTCCGGCAGGGCGTCGGCTACTGGATCATCAGCCGTCATGCCGATGCGTTTGAAGTACTCGGCAACGCTGCCGACAACGGCGCACGACACTACTACGCCGCCCTCGCTGGGCAAGGGCTCGGCCGCTACGGCGATGCACTGAGCGAACTCGAGAAAGCGCAGAAGAAGGGGTGGGACGAGTTCGAGGTCGACATGCGGGCCGCCGCACTGCATGTCTGGCAGAGCGAGGTCGATGCAGCCCAGAAGCTGGTCGAGAAGCACGCGCGGGTCGGCGAAGACCGCGCCGCCTGGTACTTCGCCGGGGGCCTGATCGCCGAACACCGCGACGAGCGCAATCGCGCCCTCGAGCTCTACGACAAAGCGCTCACCTTGCAGCCCAATCACGAACAGGCCGCGTTCCGCAGCGCCTGGCTCTACGACATGCGCGGCGACGACGAGCAGGCGATCGAGCTCTACGAGCGGCTTGCCGAGCGGCCGCGGGCGCGTGTCAACGCGCTCATGAACCTCGCCGTCATTTACGAAGACCTCGGCCGCAACAGCGATGCGCTCGTCTGTCTGCGACGTGTGCTGAAGGTCAATCCCAATCACGCCCGCGCGCGGCTCTTTCTTAAAGACGTCGAGAGCAGCCGGCAGATGGTCATCGATGACAATCGCGGCCCGGTGGATGACGCCCGATCGCGACTGCTCGAAGCACCCATCAGCGAGTTTGAGCTGTCGGTGCGGGCCCGCAATTGCCTGAAGAAGATGAATATCAACACGCTCGGACAGCTCGTGCAGCTTTCCGAGGTCGAGTTGCTGGCCTACAAGAACTTCGGCGAGGCGTCGCTCAACGAGATCAAGCAGTTGCTCGCCCGCAAAGGCCTGCGGCTCGGGCAGCGCTTCGAGGACATTCAGGCCCCGGCCGAGACCGAGCAGGCCGAAGAGGCGCCCGCCGCGCCACGCATTCAGGCGCCCCCGGGCCGCGAGGCCGTGCTCGCCAAACCAGTGTCCGAGCTCGAGCTCTCGGTCCGTTCGCGTCGCTGCCTCCAACGCCTGAACGTGATCACCATCGGCGATCTCATTCAGCACAAAGAGAGCGACCTGCTCGCGGCCCGCAACTTCGGCGTCACCTCGCTGAACGAGATCAAGGGCAAGCTCGCCGAAAACGGCTTGCAGCTCGCGCCAGACGCCGAAGAGTGAAGCGCGTGCCGCGCACACCAGACGGCCGACGTCGGCGCTCAGCGTCGATGAACGTCGGCTCCCCACATGCGCTGCTTCTTCGCTCGGCAGGCGTCGCGCCTCGTCCGTGAGCACGCGCGCCTTTCAGTTGCTGACGTCCTCCGGCCGCGCCCGCCGCGGCCGCATTCACACCGCCCATGGCGTGATCGACACCCCAGCGTTTATGCCAGTCGGCACCCGCGCGACGCTCAAGGGCCTAACGACGCAGCAAGTCGCTGAAACCGGCGCGCAATGCGTCCTCGCCAACACCTATCACCTGTTGCTCCGACCCGGACCCGACGTCGTCGCGCAGCTCGGCGGCTTGCACACCTTCATGGACTGGCAGGGCCCCATCCTGACCGATAGCGGCGGCTTTCAGGTCTTCTCCCTCGCCGAGCTGCGCAAGGTCGACGATGACGGCGCGCGGTTTCAGTCGCATATCGACGGCGCCTTGCTGCAACTCACCCCCGAGACCTCCATCGCCACCCAGGCCGCGCTCGGCGCCGACATCATCATGGCGTTCGACGAGTGCCCGCCGCTGCCTGCCGCGACCGACGTCGTCTCAAGAGCCGTCGACCGCACGGTGCGCTGGGCGCGGCGTTGTGCTGCAGCGACGCGCGGCGACCATCAATGGCTCTACGGCATCGTGCAGGGCGGGCTCGACATCGACCTGCGACGCCGCTGTCTCGCCGAGCTTGTCGCGATCGGCTTCGACGGCTACGCGCTGGGCGGGCTCTCGGTCGGCGAGCCGCCGGAGCAGATGCACGCGTTGTGTCACGCTTTCGCCGACGAGCTGCCCGCGCAGCGCCCGCGCTACCTGATGGGCGTCGGTCGGCCGCTCGACCTCGTCGAAGCCGTCGCCGCGGGCGTCGATCAGTTCGACTGCGTGCTGCCGACCCGCAACGGCCGCAAGGGCTACGCGTTTACAAGTCAGGGAGTGGTGCGGCTCCGCAACGCGGTGCATCGCACCGATCGCAGCCCGCTGGATCCGGCCTGCGACTGCTATTGCTGCCGGCGCGTGTCGCGCGGTTATCTGCGGCACCTGTTCATGACCGACGAGCAACTTGGCCCCACGCTCGTGTCGCTTCATAATGTGCGGTTCTACCAAAGCCTGATGCGCGACATGCGCCAGGCGATCGAGCAGGACGCGTTTGCGGATTGGCGGGCGGCGTTTCAAGCCGGACCAGTCAACGCAGGCGTCGAGGAGCAGGCATGACGGAAGGTCAGTTCATTTTCGCCCAGCAAGACATCGCACCGACGGCCGACGCGCCGGCCGCGACCGGAGACGGCGCGCCGTCGACGCAGGCCCCCGGCACGCCGCCGCCGGCCACCCCCCAGCAGCGGCAGGGCGACCCTTTCATGGGTTTCGTGATGCCGCTCATCCTCGTCATGGTGGTGTTCTACTTCATCATGTGGCGCGGCGGTCAGAAAGATCGCAAGCGGCACGAAGACATGCTCAAGAACCTGAAACGCAACGACCGCGTATTGACGGTCGGCGGCCTGATCGGCACGGTGGTCGACGCGCGCGAAGACGAGGTCGTCGTGAAGGTCGACGAGACCAACAACGTGAAGGTGCGCTTCACCCGTTCGGCGATCAAAGACGTGTTGAACACCGAGCCGGCCCGAACCTGAAACGCTTTACGCTTGCGTCGCGCGGTTCGGAGCGTGTCAGCTCGCGTCCGCCGACGCGGCGCGACGAATGCGGTCCAGCTCGCCCGTGGTGCTGTAGCCATCGATGAGTTTGATCAGCTCGACCCGACCGCCGTTGCTTTCGACAAACGACTGCCCAACCACGGCGCCGTCCCAGTCTGAGCCTTTGACGAGTACGTCGGGCCGCACACGCTCGATCAACGCGCCCGGGTCAGCGTCGTCGAACACCACGACATAGTCGACCGCTTCGAGCGCCGCGAGCATGCGGGCGCGGTCGCGCTCCGTGCGGATCGGGCGGTCGTCGCCTTTGCCTTGCTCGCGCACGGATCCATCGCTGTTCACGCCCACCACCAAGATGCTGCCGAAGCGCTTCGCCTGTTCGAGCAGCGCCACATGCCCGGGATGCAAAATGTCGAAGCAACCGTTGGTGAACACCACCGTCTCACCGCGCCCGCGCCGCGCCTGAAGCTCGGCCGCCAGTTCGCCGGCTTGACGCACCTTGCTCTGCTGACCGGTGCCGCGCAGCAGCTCGTCGCGAACCTCGTCACGCGTGATCGGCACGCAGCCGAATTTACTAACCTCCAGGCCGCCGGCGATATTCGCGATCGGGCCGGCATGTTCGAGCGTTCCGCCCGCGCCCACCGTGACCGCGACCGCCGCCAGCACCGCGTCGCCCGCTCCCGTGTTGTCATAAACGGCCCGCGGCGTGGTCGCGAAACGCTGCGCCGAGCCGTCCGGCCGCGCCAGCAGCGCGCCGTCCCGGCCGAGCGTGACCAGCATTCCCCCGACCTGCAGTCTGTCCGCCAAACCTGCCGCCGCCTCGCGCAGCTCCCCGTCCGAAACCTGCCGCCCAAGGCCAATCTCCAGCTCCGCACGATTGGGCGTGAGCAGCGTCGCCCCGCTGTACTTCCCCCACTGCGGAGCGCGACACGGGTCGACCAGCACGGGACGCTCGTGACGCCGCGCCTTCGCGATCAGCGCCTCGCAAATTTCATCAGCCAGCACGCCTTTGCTGTAATCTTCGAGGCACGCTACATCAACGTTCGGCAAAATCCGCTCGGCGGCCGCAATCAGCGCCTCGGCATCCTCTGCGGATGGCGGGCTGACGCGTTCCTCGTCGACCCGCAGGATCTGTTGACGATGGCGATGCTCCGCCAGGCCGACCAGACGCGTTTTGGTGATCGTCGGGCGATCACGCGCGACGCGGATGTGATCGACATCCACCCCCGCCTCGGCCAGCAGGCTGACCACCAAACGCCCCTCAGCATCGTCACCCACCAACCCACAGCAGATGCAGCGCGCCCCCAGCGCCGCGATGTTCAACGCAACCGATCCCGCCCCGCCAACGCGGTCCTGTCGCTCGACGATCCGCAACACCGGAACGGGGGCCTCGGGACTAATCCGCTCGGCGTCGCCGAACAGGTAGCGGTCGAGCATGAGGTCGCCGACCAGCAGCACGCGGGCCTGATCGAAGCGGTCGACGAGGGCGAGTAGGTCGCTTTGCATACGTGGAGGATATTGGCCGCTGCCGCTACGGGGCAACTTCCGGCGGGAGTTGGTCGCGATCGCGCGTGACTTCCGCGCGTCGCGCCGGCCTAGCGACGCTCGCCAAGCTCCGCCCGCCAGGCTTCCATCCGACCCGAGTCGGCCAGCCAGTTATCCGCCGCCCGAATGATCCCCTGAAACTCGCCGCCGCTGGGCAGCCCAAACTCGCCGCCCGGCCCGGCAATGCGATGGAATTGCAACTCGCGATAGGCGTATCGACCAAGACCCAACACGTTCCACCAAAACCCCGTGCGGATGTTGTACGCCCGGCAGATGATGTAGCCGACGTCGCCGCGATTCAGCGGCCGGTCCGGAGCAAACTCCCACACCCCGTCGATCACGCGACCGGCTTCCAACGCGGCTTCAAGCTCCGCGTAGTCGCCGTCGAACATCTTGCCCGCCCAAATCACGTGCGCAATGCGATACCCGGCCTCCGCCGTGACGAACGGCTGCCGGCCGATCCACGCAATCAGGGCCGCACTGCTCTGCGTCGGCATCGGGTCGTCCGCTTCCGCCTGAGCGCTCGCGACGCGGGTGTCGGCGGGCGTCGGTGTCGCGTCGGCGCTCATGCGCGGCTCCGCGTCGCGCCCGGCGCAGCCGCTCCCCACGCTGACCAGCCCGCTGGCGAAGAGCATCAATACGACTCGGCGGCGTTGCGTCATCAGAAGCTCCACGTCACACCGGTGAACAGGAAGTTGCGCATGTCTTTGTCTGAGTAAGCGTCGCCGGGGAAAAACGCACCCCAACGCACGGTCCAGGCCAGGTCGGACGACAGTCGCCAGTTCATGAAGTAGTCCATTTCCCAGCCGACATAGCCTTCAAACATGTCCGCGGTCGGATCGCTGATCGCGCCGCGGGCGTGCTGCTTGTGGTACAGGAACCAATTGGTCCCGAGCTCCATCTGTCGAAACAGCTCGCGATCGTGCAGCGGGAAGAACGACCCGCCCAGCTTCCAGATGTGCAGGTTCGACACCCGCGGCGCCAGCGCAATGCCCGTGTCGCGATAGCCGAACCCGGCGAACGTCGTATCGCGCCCGCGGCGGTTGCCGCCTTCGGCGCTCGTGCCGCTGAAGATTCGGTCGTTGTCGCCGCTGCCGAAGAGATACTCAAACGCGAGCCGCGGTCGGCTGGCGTGGTCGAAGCGGTACTCGAGCCCGAGATCGACCGCCCACGCCTGCACATGATCGTGCTTAAACCACTGCCCCTCGCCCACCCTATCCCCCTTTACAAACACCAGTTCGCCTAAGTAGTTGCGCCGCGGCTGCCGCGGGCCGCGGGCGCCGATTCCGTAATACTGCGTGTCATACGCGTAGTTCTGGAAGTAGTTTTGCGGCCGCTCGTCGGTGTAGTCGTCGTTCCACAGCGCATACGCGTAGGGCTCGTGCAGGTCGAAGCCCGTGTAAGCCGCCTCGACGCCAAAAAACCGACGGCTCATGTGCGAATCGACCGGTTCGCCCGTATCGATATTGGGCAGGTTGCCCGCGTTGTTTGAGAACAAACCGCGAATGCGCCAATTCGGCAGCGTGCCGACAAACGTCAACGCGTCGAGCGGCAGGTCGAGCACAAAGCCCGAGCCCCAACGCACTTCCTGCCGACCGATTTTCACGCTGAAGCCAAACGGCGAGTCTTGCTCGATTAGTCGCAGCGCCCGCAGCAGGTTCACCCGATACCAGCCGCGATTCAGGTTGGGACCGATCCAGTCCTCCTGACGGTCGTACTCGTCGCCGTCGTGGAAATACTGATAATCCAGCCGCATGCGCGCGAAAATCTCATGATTGTCCTGGTCCCACCGCATCCGCGTCCAAACCGACAAACCCGGCTGATGCAAGATCCGTGAAGACTGCACCCCGTCGTCAATGCTGAACCAGTAATACTCAACCCAACCGCCCCATTGCCAATCCAGAAACGACTCCAGCGGCGCTTCCGATTCTCGAATCGCTCGCAACTCGCGATCACGCGCGAGCTGCCGCTGCAGTATGTTCGGCGTCGTCGGCGGGGTCTCGAGGTCTAAGCGGCGTTGCTGCTGCAAGAGCGGATCTGCGCTTCGCTCCGACGACGGTTGCCCATAGGCCGACGTCGCCGCCGAAATCCAGATCGCCGCCAACGTCACGCTGCAAAGCACATGTTTCATGGCAGCCCGGCCGCATGCGCGGATGTTGAGAATGATTGGTCTTCAACGCCGATGCAGGCCGCGCTCCCCATTCGGCGTCATGACGCCGCCAGCGGTGCACCACCTCTGAGCGGCGCTCGGTAAGATGCCCGAGGCGCGAGCGCCTGTCAACGAAGCGGAGCCATGTCGCACGAGATCGAAATCAAGCTCAGGATGCACGATCGCGACGCGCTCCGCGCCCGACTCGCCGAACGCGGCGCGAAGCGCATCGGCGAGCGGTTCGAAGTCAACGCGCTCTTTGATACAGACAAGGGGACGCTGCGCGGCCGCGATTGCGGCCTGCGCCTCCGCGCCATCCATCCCACTCCGCCCGACGAGTCGCAGTCGAGCACGACACTCACATTCAAAGGTCCTCGCGAAGCCAACGCCGGCGGGCTCAAGCAACGCGAAGAGCTCGAGATGCACATCGAGGATGCTGAGACGTTCGCCGCCATTCTCGCGCGTCTGGGCTACGAACCGCGCGTCGCATTCGAGAAACGCCGCGAGATTTGGCGTTTCGGCGACGTGGAGGTTGTACTGGATGAACTGCCCCAACTGGGCGGGTTCGTCGAACTTGAAGGCCCGACGTCCGCCAGCGTGCTGGCCGCGCGCGACGCGCTGGGATTGACCAGCGCCGAGGCCGTGGAAGAAACCTACGTCGAGCTTGCAGTCCGCGCCGGAAGGGTGACGCCGTCGGGCGCGATCGAATTGCGTTTCACCGACTGACGTCCGACTACCGCAGCAACTGTGCGTCACGCGTGCTCTGCGGACCTTCCCGCCCCGTGTAAGCGTCGACGTGCTGCAACGTCCAGATGTTGTCGCCATTCACCCCCACGTTCGGCGACCGCGCCCACTGCACCCCGCCCGACAGCGTCAGCACGTTCTGCCCGCGCCCGCCATGCGCCCAGGAGTTTCGATTCGCCGCGTCGCGCCCCTGACGCAGATACTCGATCAGCGGCATGCCGCGATCAAAGAGTGGGTTGTCATCCGACATGATCACCAACGCGGCGTGGTCGCGCATCGTAGGACGCACCGCCGCCTGATTCTGATAGGCGTAGCTCACGCCGTTCGCGTCGCCAAAGCCGTTCCGCGCCGCAACACGGGCCGTCTCGTCCGACTGGCACGCGCCGCTCGGGCACAGAAAACACGGCGCGTCGACCAACTGAGCGCTCACCAACGGCGCCAGGTGGCTGCGGTTTGGCACGGTGCGCCGGCCCGGCTCATCCGTCGGCAGCCACGAGGCCCGACTGTCGAATCCCACAAACGGAAGACTGTCGGCATGCACCTGCGCATAAGACTGAATGCCGCGCCCCACATTCATCAAATTCGTAGAGCACATCACCCGCCGATGCCGCTCTTGCACACTCAGCAGCCCGGGAACGCCGACGCCGATCGCAAGTGTGATCATCGCCGCCACCGCGATCACGTCGCGAATATGTCCGAATGGAATGATGCGCGGCCGGTCATTCGTCTCGCGCTGACCCGACTGTTCCTCCGCGGCACGCAGTCGTCCGACCACGCTCGCGGCACGCCGCGCCAACCCCGGCGGCGCAAGCCGCGGCGCGCGGCGTTCGCTCGCCAACGCTTGCAGCGCATGCACCCACGCCGCCTGCTCCGCCGATGACGCCTCATCGACCTGCTCAGGCCGCTCCCGCGTCGTCGGGTCCGGCGCGGCCAGGTCGTCGAGGTGAGAGGAGATTAGCGCGTCGATGCTCGATTCAGACATGTGCGTCGCCCACAAACGAGTGCTCAATGTGCATCCGGTAGCATTCCGTTGAAGCGCTTCCACTGCTCGCCAAAATTCTTCACGGCGGCGTGCAAACGTGATTTCACCGTGCCAAGCGGCACGTCCAGGATTTCCGCGATTTCCGCGTAGGGAAGCTGCTGAAAATAGCCCAACAGCAACACCTCCCGATGATGTTCCGGCAGTTCCGCCACAATCGCCCGCACGCGGGCCCGCTGCTCCGCGTCGTCGAGCATCTCGCTCGCGCTCGGACCACCCGCCTCCAATTGCTGCGCCCCGTCCGGACGATCCTCGTCCGCGCCGGCGTCGAGCGACTGCATCGGTCGACGGCCTCGTCCGCGGAGATAGTCCCGCGCCTTGTTCGCCGCAATCGTATAGACCCACGGCCGCAGCGGACGCGCCATATCGAATGAGGCCGCCGAATGATGCACCTGTATCAACGTCTCCTGCACCAGGTCTTCAGCCACGGCGGCGCTGTTCACAAATCGGAACATGAAGCTATACAACTCGTCAGCGTAGCGCTGCGCCAGATCGGCGAACGCCTGCGGATGACCGGCTAGATGGTCACGTAGCAGCTCGGCGTCAGTCGGCTGGACCACCGTCACCTCACACTGGCTGTACGGTCAGAAGCCGTCAGAGTTCGTAAAAGGTCGTCTATCAGTTGAGGCGCCCTCAAGAGCACTTCACCGTCTACAGTTATCGGTCACGTGCGGCCCCGCGGCGCCCCGGCGACGCGCCGCGCCCTGCCGCAGGCCACGTCCGCAGTATATGGTGATCACGCGATGGCCGAATCCACGCTCCATCTTCCCGGCGTGCTCGAAGGACGTGAACTCGCCGCCTTGGTCCACGCCTCGGCCGCGATCGGCGGAACGCTCGATCTCGACGTCATGCTCCGCGCCATCGCCGAGCACGCCGCCGACGTGCTCGACGCTGAAGCCAGTTCCGTGCTCCTCCACGAAAAACGCCGTCGAAAGCTCGTCTTCGCCGCCGCCGTCGGAGCCTCCGCCGATTCCCTGCTCGGACAGGAGATGAGCCCGACCGAGGGCATCGCCGGACGGGTGATGCGCAGCGGCGCAGCCCTGCTCGTGCCCGACGTCCGGCAGCATCCCGACTTTTTCAAGGGCTTTGACGAGCAGAGCGACTTCGTCACTCGCGGCCTGATCGCCGCACCGCTCATCGCGCGTGACGAGGTCGTGGGGGTCGTCGAGGTGCTCAACCGCCGCGGAGGCCGCCCATTCGAAACACGCGATGCCGATCTCTTGCAGGTCTTCGCCAACCTCGCGGCCAGCAGCGTGCTCAACGCCCAGCAGCACGACGTCGTCAAACGCGAGAATCGCGGCTTCCGCGCGTCCCTCGAAGAACGCCCCGTGGTCGGCGAATCCGCCGCGCTCCAGCAGGTGTTCTCACTTTGCGAACGCGTCTCGCACACCAGCGCCACCGTCTTGCTGCTCGGTGAAACCGGAACCGGCAAGGAAGTCACCGCTCAATTGGTGCATCGCAAGAGCCCTCGCGCGCATCGCCCGTTCGTCGCGATCAACTGCGCCGCGCTCACCGAGAGCCTCCTCGAGAGCGAACTGTTCGGCCACGAAGCCGGCGCCTTCACCGGCGCAAACACGCAAAAGCTCGGACGCTTCGAACTCGCCGACGGTGGAACACTCTTCCTCGACGAGATCGGCGACATCTCGATGCCCACCCAGATCAAGCTCCTCCGCGTCCTCCAGGAACGCGAGTTCGTCCGCGTCGGCGGCGTCCAGCCGATCGCCTGCGACGTGCGCATCATCGCCGCCACCAACCGCGATCTGAAGGCCGCGATCAACGAAGGCACATTCCGCGAAGACCTCTACTACCGCCTCAACGTCTTTCCAATCCAGATTCCACCCCTCCGCGAACGCAGCGACGACGTCGGCCCGCTGGTCACCTATTACGTCGAACGCGCCTCGGCCGAGATGCTCGGCCGCGTGCGACGCGTCTCGCCCGACGCCCTCGCGCTCCTCACGGCTTATCGCTGGCCGGGCAACATTCGCGAGCTGCGCAACGTCGTCGAGCGCGCCGTGCTGCTGTGTGATGGCGAAGAGATCCAGCCGGCGCAGCTCCCGCCCGAAATCGTCAACACCGCGGGAGCCGACCAAGCCCATCCAGCAGCCGACCCGCGGCCACGCTCGGCGCCGACCGAAGCGCGCCCTCCCACCAGCGCCGCCGCGGCGCCAATCCGCGACGGCAGCGCCGCTGCGTCGGTCGAGGCGTACGAACGCACGCTCATCATCAAGGCCCTGGAAGACCACGGATGGAATCAGACCCACGCCGCCCGCGCCCTCAGCATGACGCGTGACAACCTCCGCTACCGTATGAAAAAATACAACATCCGCCGACCCTAGTCGCAGCGGGTTTCTCGAACGTTCGCACACGGTAAGCACGGTTCGCCAATGCACGGTGAACCAACGAAAGGCGAGCCCGGTATGACCGGCAAGGAAACGCTCCTCAATGCAATTCGCAACCAGCCAAACACACGACCAGCCTGGACGCCGTTCGTCGGCGTGCATGGCGCGCAGCTCCTCGGCAAGACCGCCGAGGCGTATCTACGCAGCAGCGACCTGATCGTTGCGGGACTCACCCGCGCTCATGAGCGCTATCAGCCCGACGGCTTGCCGGTCGCGTTTGACCTACAACTCGAAGCCGAAGTGCTCGGCTGTGAGCTGCGATGGGCGGAGCAGACGCCGCCGGCGGTTGTTTCCCACCCGCTCGCCGGTCAGTCAACGGATGCGTTTCCCGAGTTTGATTTGGAAGCCGGCCGGCTTCCGCTCGTGTTCGACGCGCTGCGACGCTGTCGCGCTGAGTTCGGCGACGCCGTCGGCCTCTATGGGCTGGTCACCGGGCCGCTCACCCTGGGCCTGCACCTGCTCGGCAACGAGATCTTTCTGAAGATGCGCCGCGACCCCGACGCTGTCACGCGCTTGATCGGCTATGCCGCCGAAGTCGGTCGACGCACCGCGGCTGAGTATCTGCGACACGGCGCTGATGTCATCGCCGTCGTCGACCCCATGACGAGCCAGATCTCCCCCAAATACTTCCGCGAGTTCGTCGCACCGCACGTCAACAGCATCTTCGACGAGGTGCGGGCGGCCGGCGGACTCTCCTCGTTGTTCGTCTGTGGCGACGCCACGCGCAACCTGGAGCCGATGTGCCAGACGCGCTGCGACAACATCTCGATCGACGAGAACGTCCCTCTCGAACTCGCCAAACAGCTCGGCGCACAGTACGGCCGCTCCTTCGGCGGCAACATCAAGCTGACCACCGCGCTGTTGCTCGGCTCAGCAGACGATGCGCGGCGAGACGCGCTGCGCTGCATGGAAGTCGGCGGAACGAACGGCTTCGTTCTGGCCCCCGGCTGCGACCTCCCGTACGCAACGCCCGAAGCGAATCTGCAAGCCGTCGCCGAGATGGTGCATGACGAATACCAGCGCCACGTGGCGAACACGACGCCGAACGCGCGGCAGGCATTGTCCTTCGACGACGTCGAGCTCCCCGACTACCGCGCCGGCGGCCAACTCATTATCGACGTCATCACGCTCGACTCGGCCTCCTGCGCACCATGTCAGTACATGACCAACGCCGCCATCGAGGCCGCGGCGCGCTTTGGTGATCGCGTCTGCGTCCACGAGCACAAGATCACCACGCGCAGCGGGTTGGGGCACATGTTGAAGCTCGGCGTCGAGAACGTACCAACCATCTGCATCGACGGTGCGCCGCGCTATGTCTCGATCATCCCCGACGCCGAGGAGTTCGCCGCGGCCCTCCAGCAGGCCCTGGAGAACAAGTCATGTTGATTCCGATGGCGCTGCTCACCGGGTTTCTCGGCAGCGGAAAAACGACGCTCGTGCGGCGGCTCGCCGAACAGCATGCCAATCGACGCGTCACCTACCTGGTCAACGAGTTCTCCGCGGTCGACGTTGACGGTCGGCTGCTCGCGATCCCTGATCGCGCTGTGGTCACCATCGCTGGCGGGAGCATTTTCTGCCGCTGTCTGGTTACCGAGTTCATTGCAACGCTGCGCCGCATCGCCGATCGCCGCGACGACGCGGGTACTCTCGATGGCGTGATCGTCGAAGCCAGCGGCCTGGCCGACCCGAGAGTCATCCGCCAGATGCTCACCGAGACGCGGCTGGATAAGGAATTTGAGCTGCGCCGCATCGTCGCAGTCATCGATCCGGGTAGCTTCTGTGACTTGCTCGACACCTTGCCGAGTATCACCGCGCAGATCGAGGCGGCGGACGTTGTGCTCGTCAACAAAGTCGACCTGTACGATGAGGACGACATCGCTGCCGCCGAAGCGGCCGTGCAGCGCATCCAGGCTGGTGTGCAGATGATCCGCACCGAGCATTGCGCCGCATCCCTCGACGTGTTCGAATCGGCTGCGCAGCGCCGCCTGGTCGGGCACGACGCGCCATGCGCCGATCCCGACTATTCGACCTTCGCCGTGCCGGTGCGGACGCCGCTGAACCTCGCCACGTTTCTGACAGCGCTGAATGCCGTGAGCGATGCCGCGTATCGCATCAAAGGCTTCGTACCAACGCCGACCGGAACGGTGTACATCGATGTCTCACCGTCGGGAGTCGCCGCAACTCCGGCCGGCCGCGAGACGACGACAGAGCTGGCGATCATCGGCCGAACCGCCGCTCGCGATCAGCTCGTCGCTTTCGTCGAGGCGTTGCTCGATGACGCCTACGTGGCCCCGCCGACGTCGACCGCGGATACGTGATCAGGCCGTCGGTCGCCGCACGTCAGCGCGCAGCGTGATGCCTTCGTCACGGACCGAGATTCCCGTTATCGATCGGCGCCGTCACCTGTCGAACGAGCACGTAGTTCTCACCCCGATAACGCGTCACCTCGCCGGTCACGAGAAAATGCTCGTTCCCCCGGCTCGCGTCGCGTTCCAGCACTTCAAGCATCATGCTCGGCAACACTTCCAGCAACACCCGCCGTTCGCGACCCGGCATGTCAAACTCGAGATGCGCCACATCATCCAGCAACACCAGACGCACACGCCGACGCGTCAATTGCGACCCCTCCGGCAAGACGGTCCGCCCCGGTTCCAGTTGATCAGCCGTCACTTCCGCCGGGTCGCCCGGCGTCGTTTGTCGAATGCGACGCGGAGCCTCCCGCTCCCGAAGAATCTGTCGCAGAATGTCGTCCTGAAAGGGCTTCCGGTCGGCGTCGGTCCCCTCCGACGCGGCGCTCGGCTGCGTCGCCGGCGGCGCCTGACCCGAGATCACCGCAGCGAGCAGCAACACGCCGGCAAAACAGCTCCATGCACGCATCACCTCGGTCTCCTCGATTCGTTCCCGTCGCTTGCCAATGTTATCGCGCTCCCACCGGTTGACCGATAGTTCAACTGCGGAGCGTACCATGATACCCACAGTCATCTATGGCGCTGGCGGCCTCGGACGCGTGGTCCGCGACATACTCGCGGTCGCCGGCCGCTATACACCCGTCGCGTTCCTCGACTCTGACCGCGCACGCCACGGCACGCAAGTCGACGGCCTACCCGTCATCGGCGGCGTCCAAGCCTGGCGCGACCTGCAGCGACGCGGCTGGCGCTGCGTCGTGGTTGCGCTCGGCGACAACGCCGCCCGGGTCGAACTCGCCGGCGTGCTCGAAGAGCGCGGCGCGCAGCTCGTCAGCGCGATCCATCCGCTCGCCAGCGTCGCCGCCTCCGCGATTCTCGGCCGCCACGTCATCATCGGACCACGCGCCGTCGTTTGCGTGAACGCAACCGTCGGCGCGCACACCGTGCTGCTCTCAGGGGCGATCGTCGAACACGACAGCACCCTCGGGCGCGGCGTCCGACTCGATCCCGCCGTCCGCTTGGCTGGAAATGTCACGATCGAAGCCGGCGCCAGCGTCGGCGTCGGCGCCTGCGTCATTCCCGGACGGTGCGTCGGGGCGGGGGCCAACGTCGCCCCCGGCGCCGTCGTCATCAGAGACGTCCCCGCGGGGGCGGCGGTCGGCGGCGCGCCCGCCTGCACGACAACGGCCGCGGCCATCGCCGTCGCTGAAGAGCAGCCTCCCCATCAGCCCCACGTCGCCGACGCACAATCCGACTAAAGCAGCGCTACACGAGCAACCAGCCGCAGCGACGGCCGCCAAAAACGAAACAAGGCGGACACAGACGTCCGCCTCGAGATCAACTCAGTTGTCCCATGCACGCCGCGCGTTAGCGTCGGCTGACGCGTCGATTCGGCTGCTGCGCCGGTTGCTTGTACTCGGCGGGGTCAAAGCTGAGGTCATCACCGTCGCCGAACAAGCGGCTCGGACCCGCGCTGATCAGATCGAACGAGTCGCGATTGATCTTGCCCGGGGCGGCATAGCGGTACGACTGTCCCCACCAGTCACGCAACGCCGCGGCCCGCACGTACGGACCCTCCCAGCGCTGTCCGCGCGAGCCCTGCGGGCGGTTGACCAGTTCGTCCATGTTGCGCGGGTACTCGCCAACGTCCGAACGGAATGATTCGATCGCCGCCGGAAGATACTGTCGGATCGCCGTCTCCGCGGCGACCCGCCGAACAATCTGGGCCTTCACCAACTCGGCGTCTTGATTCGTTTCCGTCGTGGTGTACCGCGGCGACTGAGCCGGGCGCTCCCGACGCTCAGCTTGCGCCGACGTCGACGGATTGGACTGACAGCCGATCGCGGCGATCGCGACAGCGGCGACGCTGAGGAGCAAACTCTTGGGCATGAACGGGCTCTCCACCGAAGGGTGCGTGTGTTGGCGCCTGACGACGCGACGGCGCATGTCAGCAAACACTGCGCTTGACGCTCGGCCGCGCGCTGCTGCGGCCGCGCGGTTATATCGGCGTGGATTCCACGAACATTGAGGAGTCCGCGCCCCCCAGCGTGCCGCCGCACGGCCAGTCGCTCAAATCGACGCACCGCGATGCGAATCGGCGAGCCGTTATTGCGCTTCCCGCGAGTTGATTGAAGTGCTTAAATGCGACCCACGCGTCGCCTTCGTTCCCCGCCCATCAAATGATCGTTTCGAGGAACGCCGCGACGCCGGCATCGTTGTTCACGCCCGTCACGCGATCGGCGATCGCCTTGATCTCGTCACGCGCGTTCCCCATCGCTACACCAAGCCCGGCATGCTTTAACATCGCGACGTCGTTCGTGTCGTCGCCGAACGCAATCGTGCGCCGCGGGTCGACGCCGAACCGGCGGCAGACATGCTCGATGCCAAACCACTTGTTGACGTGCGGGTGAAACACCTCGATGACGGTGAAGTTCCAGGCTCGCGCCGCGAGAAGGTTGAACGCGACGCGGTCGCCAAACCGATCACGCAATTGCGGCGCGAGATCAGCGAGATCCCCGGGGTCATCCACGATGCTCACCCGCGCCGGAGCCGGTCCCGCGGGCGGCGGCGCATCAACCTCCTCGATTCGGCAGGGGCTCAGCGCCACATAACCGTCAACCGCTAGGTGGCGCCGCGCCCCGCTAATGACGTAGCCTTCCACACCCGTCGGATCCGGGTCAAACAGCCACAACACCGCATAGTCGTGCTCCGCGAACCAATGCGTCACCTCCCGCGCAATCTGCGGATCGAGCGGCGTGTAGTGCAGCGTGGTGCGCGTACGAACGTCGGTCACCACAGCGCCGAACACGGAGACCACGGTGTCGAGGTCGAGCCCCAGCGCCGCGATCGTGCTCTGCGTCTCGGGGAACGCGCGGCCGGTGCACAGCACCACGTGCATGCCGGCTGCGTGCGCGCGATGCAACGCCGCACGATTGCGCTCGGGGACGTTGCTCGCGTCGTCCAGCAAGGTTCCGTCGAGATCGATCGCGATAAGGTCGTAGGGTCGATTCACGCCAGGACGCATTCTCGAAAGGGGGGGATATCGTGAAGCGCGACGCCGTCCGCCGCTTACCGCCCATGGTAGCCGCAAGCACGCCGTCGTGTGGACTGGTTCGCCGCCCCCGCCGACCGTACGCTATCTTCGGTCAATTCTGACGCAGGATGTGCGCCCATGAAACGCGTGGCGATTCTCGCGACACCGGACAAGCCCACCGCCGCGTCGGCGCTTGACCGTCTCACCGTGATGCTGCAGCAGTGCGCCGAAATCGTCTATGCCCGGGCCGGCTATGACAGCAGCGCCGTGCTCGAGCACGATCCCGACATCCTAATCGTGTTAGGCGGCGACGGAACGCTCATCAGCGCAGCGCACGGATTGGGAGAACGCCAGATTCCCATACTCGGCGTGAACCTCGGCAAACTCGGCTACCTCGCCGAATTCAACCTCGACGAACTCGAAGCGCGCTGCGAGCAGGTCTTTACCGGCTCGCCGCCCCTCAGCCGGCGATTGCTCTTGTCAGCCGAGCTCACCGCCGACGACGGCGACGTGCGCCGCAGCCCAGCCGTCAACGACATCGTCGTGCTGGCCGGCGCTCCGTTCCGAATCATCGAGATGGCGATTCAATCCGACGCCGACTACGTCGCGGCGGTCCGCGGTGACGGGTTGGTCATCGCCACACCATCCGGCTCCACAGCGCACAACCTCGCGGCAGGGGGGCCCATCCTCGAGCCGACCCTGCAGGCGATGATCCTCACGCCGGTGTGCCCACACGCGCTGACCTTCCGTCCGGTTGTACTCGACGCACGCCACACGATCGAAATCCGCATGCTCGCTGCCAACGACGGCACGACCATCTCGATCGACGGCAACATCAACTGGCCGTTCAGCGAATCCGCGACGCTCCGCATCCAGCGCTTCGCCGCCGACCTCAGCCTCGTGCGCAACCCGGCCCGCGCCGATTGGCAATCCCTGCGACAAAAGCTCATGTGGGGCGCGGCGCCAAACGGCGGCGGCGACGCCGATCAGAACTCAGACCCGGTCAAGACCGGCAGGTCCGACTGAACACCGCCATGTGGATCCCGCGAACCACCGGACGTATCGCGATCGGCCCCCTCGTAGTATGAATACGTCAGTGTTGAGAACTGAAACGCCGCCCGCTTCCTCCCCGGCTGTGCCCGCCCAGCAGTCCTTGCGCTCACCGGCTTCCGCGCCCGCCCCATCGTTCTGGCGGAATGTCGCGGCCGTCGCCGGGTGGTACGCGCTGACTTTCGGTCTGTTGACGCTCATCTTCCATCCCGTCTCGATCTGGCCGCTGGCGTTCATCGCGCTCACGCCTTGGGCCGTGGCGACCTGCACCACGCCCCGCGCGTGGCTCGCCCACTGGCTCAGCTTTTTGGGAGGGTGGGTGTTCTTCGCATGGAATCTGAGCTGGCTCATCCCGGTCACCGGGCTCGGGCTCACGGCGCTCGCGCTTTACCTGGCGCTCTATTGGACGCTCGCCGCGTGGGCCATTCGCAACGCACATCGCCGCGGGCTGTCGATGGTGTGGGTCCTTCCCGTCGTGTGGGTCGCGTGCGAGTATCTGCGCGCGTTCGTCATGACCGGGTTCCCATGGCTCTTTCTCGCGCACGGCGCCGGCGGACTCGTCCCCCTCCAAGACGTCGCCCTCACCCTCATTCAGATCAGCGACCTCGGCGGCGCCTACGCCGTGAGCTTCGTGATGGCCCTCGTCAGCGGCTGGCTCGCGGCGCTCTGGCTGTACCGACGACAGGCGGCCAATCAACGCGGCCGCACACAACTCGTCGTCGGTGGTGTGGTGACCGGCGCGGTCCTCCTCGCAACCGTCGCGTACGGATTGTTCCGCTTGCAGCAGAGCGCGGATCTCAAAC
Organism: uncultured Planctomycetales bacterium; assembly: GCA_964563855.1. Taxonomy (GTDB): domain Bacteria; phylum Planctomycetota; class Phycisphaerae; order UBA1845; family Fen-1342; genus JAFGRR01. The sequence goes on from CAZLYU010000030.1 coordinate 20,811, forward strand.
TCGGGCCCAAGGTCACCGTGTTGCAGCACGACTTCCCGCTCCATCCGGATCCGCGACAAAACGCCTCACTCGTCAAGCTCTTCGCCGACTACTTTGCGCTCGCCGCAACCGCCGCGGTCGAGACCGAGCCCGACCTGATCGTGTTCCCGGAGACGATCGGCCGAACCCAAAACGCAGACTTCGTGCAGCAAGACTTGGCGCGCGATCATGACGAGCTACGCGCCCAGTGGTGGTGGGGGCGCTTCTTCGATTCCGTGACCCTCGCCCTCGCTCGCGGCGACTACGCGACCGGCAAGAACCACATCAAAGGCGCAGCGTCGCTACTCTCCGACAACGAGTCGCTCACGCTGCCCGAGACTGATCGCGGCCCCGCCACCCCGCTCGTGCTCGGCACAACGTCGATCGAATTGTCAGACACCGCGTATCCAGACTTCTTCCGGTTTAACTCCGCAATCTATTACCACGCCGACGGACAACAAGACGCGCAACGTTACGACAAACGCCATCTCGTGCCCTTCGGTGAAGTGGTGCCATTTCGATCAACGCGGTTTCACTGGCTCTACCTCTGGCTCAATCAACTCAGCCCATTTAGCGACGGCGGTACGTACGAATATTCGCTGACCCCAGGCGATGAACTGACGGTCTTCGAACTCGAAACGCGCGACGGCCAGGGCTATCGCTTCGGAACCCCGATTTGCTACGAAGATGTCATGCCCTATCTCGTGCGCGAGTACGTGTGGGGCGCCGACGGCCGTCGGGTCGACTTCCTGCTCAACATGAGCAACGACGGCTGGTTCCTGCACTCCGCCGAACTGCCCCAGCATCTCGCCATCTGCGCCTTTCGCGCGATCGAAAATCGCATCAGCATCGCGCGATCCGTCAACACCGGCATCAGCGGCTTTATCGATCCGGATGGTCGCGTTCGATCCATCGTGCGCCCGCCCAACGGCGCGATCTACGGCCCTGGCGCGATCGGCTTCGCCGCCGAACGCGTCAAGATCGACGATCGACGACCGCTCTACGGCGTCTTGGGAGATTGGCTGCCGCGCTTGTGTTTGTTGCTAACCACCATCCTGTGGATCGAGGGCGTCGCGATGCGGTGGGTGCGAAACTTGGTGCGCCGGTTCCGAACGCCGAAAGAAGGGCGGGTGGCGCGTGTTTGATCGACAGCGCTCGGCGCTCATTCCGCTGGCTGCGTTGCTCTGCCTCTCAACCGCCTGTCAACGCCCAGAGACCGGGCCGTCATACCTGGAGCGCAGCGAGTATCGCCGCCGCGCCATGGACCTGCTCGTGCGGGCGACGCGCAGCCCGTTCGATGACGTCGCGATGCACGCGCTCGAAGCCCTGGCCGACGCCGCGCCGCGCGAAGCGGTGCTCGAGTTTCGCACCGCTGCGCGGAGCGACTCGCCGCCCCGGCAATACGCCGGACTGCTCTCGTTGGGACGCATCCGCGATCGCCAGAGCCTCAGCCTCATGGCCGAACGCGCCCGCAGCCCCGACCCGCGCGTGCGCCTCGCCGCCGCCTACGCCGCGCTTCGCAGCGGCGGAGAGACCGATCGCTACGCCCCGATCCTCGTGCGAACGCTCGAACGCCATCGCGATGAAAACCTGCGCGCCGACGCCGCCTGGCTTCTAGGACGCCTCGGCGACCGAGGAGCACTGCAATGGCTCGACTATTTCGTCCGTCGCGAACGCAGTCCCAAGGTGCGTACGATGATCACCGCGGCCCAGGCGATGTTGGGTGATGACGAAGCCTTCGAGCGGCTCATCACGCTAACGACCGGCGAGCGCGCCAGCCGCGCGATCGCGCTGCAGACACTGGTCGAAATGCGCGCCCCCCGCGCCCGCGACGCATTTCGCGATCGGCTCTACGCCCCGCCCGAAGACGAGTTCATCGTCTTGCGCTTGCTCGCCGCCCGCGGTTTGGGATTGCTCGGCTCCGATGAAGGCTGGCCGCTCGCCACGCGGATGGCCGATGACGAGCGCCCGGTTGAGGTCGACGACCCAACGCAACGCCCCGAAGAGCGGATGAAGATTCGAGTCAACGCCGCGCTCGCCCTCGGCGCGATCGGCAACCCCGACGCGCTGCCGCTCCTCCTGACGCTCGCACGACTGCAGGATGATCCCCGAATTCAGGTGGCCGCCTGCTGGGCGATCCTGCAAATCATGGACGACCAGAACGCGGAGCGCCTCAACGCGCGCTGAGCGCAGGCGCGGCCCCTTCATCAGCTCCCAACGTCCGCGCCACCCGGTCAGCGTCGCGAACCGCCGTAAACGTCGCCAGCAAGACCTGCGGCGGCGCGGCCGACCACCCCAGCAGTCCCTGGTTGCGTCGCGACATCAGCGCCCGCAGGCTGCCGCGATAGCTCGTCGAAGACTCGCGATACAGTGCCAGCACGCCTCGGATAACGTCCAGTTCGCTCGCCATCGGCCCCGCATTCAGCCTGACGGACAGCGCCCCAGGGGTCAGCGTGTAGTTACGCGCCGCGCCGGCCGGCAGCGCAGGCAAACGAACGACGCCGAGCCAGGTGAACTCGCCGATCTCGCGCGGCCACAGCGGCGCGCGTCGCTCCATGATGATCCGCACACCACCGTCCGGCTGAACATCAAACGCGCACGCGTCAAGCGCGAGCTTGACGGGCTGCGGCGACGGTGGGTCGATGTGGTCGTAATCCAACGCGATCAACTGCACTTCACCCGCGCTGCACCCCAGCAGCAGCGCGATCCCAGCGCAGACAAAACGAGAACAGACACGTTGCAAGGTCAATCGTCGCATCGCGGCAGCGTAGGCCATCCGGCGCCGACCGTGAACAACGCGGTGGCGGCCGCGCGCCGCATCGAGCAAGTTTCAGTCAATTCAGCCTGGGTGTTGACATCTGCGTCAGCGCAGACTAACGTCGCACCCATCGGTCACTGGTGTCCGTCCACTTGGAGTGTGCGGAAGAATAGGGAACCCGGTGAAAATCCGGGGCGGCCCCGCCGCTGTGACCGGGAACGAACGCCGCAAGACGTCATTGATTTGCTCAGCGAATCGAGAAGACGCGGTTAGTAGGTTGACGACGCGCTGTCGTCGCGCCCGGAAGTCAGAAGACCTGCCAGGATGACCCGTTGCTGTAGTCGCCTCCGTGGGAGAGGTGTGTCGGCGTGGGGTCGCCCACCGTCGCTTGGTTCGTCGCGCCATGGTCGAGCGGGCTAACCGCCCGCGCTATTGCCTTGGCGACGGATACACCCCTCCGATCGGAAACATCGGCGATTGCACTCCCATCCACCAACACCAGGGTGTTGGACTGGAGGATAGTCGTGCGCACTCCCCTTGTTCCTTTTCTCTCCACATCGATCACTGTACTTGTATCCCTCGCAAACCCCGCAGTCGCGCAGGCGAATCCCTTTGACGAGTACACCCTCGTCGAGACGTGGTCGGCGCCCGCCGGCGCGAGCTTCGACGCACTGCCCGACGGCCGCCTGATCGCCGTCGATACCACCGGCGCCGTACAAATCGAAACCGCCCCCGGCAGCCGATCGTTCGCGACTGCGTTCAATCTTCCGAACCCCGATTTCAGCAGCTTCGGCGCCGCGTTCATCAGCGTCTCGCCAGATGGCGGCCGCATCGCCGTCGGCAACAACGGCGGCGCCAGCTTCACGAACTTCGAAGTCGGAGTCTTCGACATCACCGGTGGCGGCGGCGACTGGTTCCCCATCAATCACGTCAGCGCCGCGTGGTTCGACGATCAGTCGCTCGCCATTAGTGGCGGCTCGTTTACTGCGTCCAATGTCTCGGTGCTCGACGTGAGTAGTAATCCCGCTGCACCGAGCGTCACCCTCATCGTCGATGGCGTCGCCGGCGCCTCGGCCGGCGTTGCGTTCGATGCGGCCGGGAATCTCTACACGGGCAACGGCTTCGCCGCCGGCACGGGTAGCGACACCGGCGCCATCAAGGCCTTCGCCGCCGCAGATTGGCAGGCGGCGCTCGCCGGGGCCGCCGCTCCAAACTTTGAAACCGACGGCGCCTTCATCACCGACCTGCTCTCCGCCGGCTCGCTCGGATTCGACAACGACGGCAACCTGCACGTCGGCGGCGGAGATCTCTTCGGAAGCGGCGACGGCGACTACGCCGCGCTCGTCCGCAGCGATGCGCTCGACAGCGTCCTCGCCGGCGGGTCCGCCATCGATCCACTCGATGCAACCAACGTCCGCCGATTCGATCCGGACGCCGCGAATACAGGCAACTTCTACGGCGTCAGCTTCAACGCGGCGCGGGGCGAGTTGTACATCGGCAGCGACGGCGTGATCTATACCTACGTGCCCGAGCCGGCCGCCGGCTTAGCCCTGTTGGCGGCGCTCGGCGTGTTGGTCCGGCGCCAAGGCAGGGGCGTCTAAATGCGTCCATCAAACAATATCCCAAACAAGACCGTCCGACAGTGCATCGCCTGGGCGGCGGCGATCGCGATCGGCGCCTCAGCGTCGGCCAACCCCTTCGCGAGCCGCGTGTTGCGCTACGACCCCGCGCCCGGGCAGTTCGTGAATGACCCATTCTTCAACGACCCGACCGCCGCGCTCAATGCACCGGTCGGCGGAGGCGTGGTCGCGCCGGACAACTCGAAGCTGGTGAGCCTCGGCGGCTTTGGCGGCGTCTTGGTCCTCGGCTTCGACGCACCCGTCATGGATCATCCGAGCAACCCGCTCGGGCTCGACGCCATCGTCTTCGGCAACGCGTTTTGGGTCGGCGGCGATGCGAACCGACGGTGGGCCGAAGCCGCGGTGATCGAGATCAGCCGCGACGATAACGCCAACGGCCTCGCCGACGACGCGTGGTATCTAATTCCCGGTTCCCACATCACCGATCCAGCGGCGCAATTCGAAGTGCAAACCTGGGATGACGACGTCGCCGATCCCACGCATCCACCCGCTTCGATCGCCGCCGTGCCGCCCGGCAAGAGCGGCCTGTGGACCACCAGCACGTGGCGGCTGCCCGCGCTGTTCGACGCAACCGTCGTCGAAAACCCGCTCGGCTCCGGCGCCACCGACGAAGGCGTCTGGGGATATGCCGACTTCAGTCCGACGCTCGTGCTGGGTGATCTCGACGGCGACGGCTTCGTCGATGATCCCGAGATCACTCCCGAGCACTTCTACGTCACGCCCGACGACCCACTGACGGTCGGCGTCGATCACGGCTCCGCGGGCGGCGACGCGTTCGACATTGCGTGGGCGATCGATCCCCACACCAACGCCCCAGCCGGCATCGACCGCTTCCACTTCATTCGCCTCACCGCCGGCGTCAACGTGAGCGCGGGCGTGTTCGGCGAGAAGTCACCGGAGATCGGCGGCGTCGCGGATGCCGCGCCGGGACGGGGCGATGTCAATTGCGATGGGGTGATTAATGCCGGAGACATCGACGCCTTCGTCGCCGCGATCACGAACCCCGACGCGTATCGGGCGCTCTACGGAGACTGCCTGCTCCGCAACGCCGACACCAATGCAGACGGCGCCGCCAACGCCGGCGATATCGATTCGTTCGTCGATCTGGTGGTGGCTGGCGGCAATCCCGCGTGACGGTGGTCGCCGGACACGCTCGACGCAGCGCGGCGTTCACGATCGTCGAACTGCTCGTGGCGGTCGCAATCATCGCTCTGCTGCTATCGGTCTTGCTGCCCGCGCTCAGTGGAGCGCGGGCCCAGGCCGCAGCCGTCGTCTGCGCCAGCAATCTGCGTCAACTCGTTTCGGCGAATCTCTACTACAGCGCCGACCATGTCGACCGCCTGGCCCCCGGCGCGGCCGACTTCCGCATCAACCTGCACCGCTGGCACGGCGCCCGGTCACGCGTCAGTGAGCCCTTCGAGCCGCGGGGCGGCGCCCTGACCAACTACTTGTCCGATGATGACGGCGCCATCCGACGCTGTCCCGCGCTGCGCATCGAGCTCGACGACCGCGACTGGCGCCGCTTCGAACGCAACGCCGGCGGATACGGTTACAACAACGACTACCTCGGCGTCGACCTGCGCTGGGACCCACGCGGCTTCTGGATTCGCGAGCGAGACGTGGTCGGCGCCCGCGTCGACACCATGAAGCTGCCCACGCAGACGCTGATGTTCGCCGACGCAGCCCTCGTGAACGGCGAGCTGGTCGAGTACAGCTTCGCCCATCCCCAGTTCGTGCCGACGCAGCCGACGATTCGGTACAACCCGTCGCTGCACTTTCGACACCAAGATGAAGCCAACATCGGATGGAGCGACGGACACGTCGCCCGCCGGCGATTCGCCCTGTCGGGAGACAGCATCTACGGCGGCTCACCCGAAGCGGAGCGCATCGGCTGGTTTGACGAGCCAAAGCCGGATTCGGCTTTCATCCCATAGCCGCCGCGAACACCCGACCGCTCGGCAGTCAGTGCGCCACGGAAGCCGCGTAGCTGTTGCTCAGGACTGGCGTCGATGAAAGTTGCGCCAGCGCCGCGACCGATCGTTCCCCGATCGTGTCGCAGCAGTGCGTCACGGCGCCTTGCCGCGCCTCGCGCTCCGCATCCCGACACAGAGGAGCGACCCGCCCCTGCGAGCACCTTTTCTGCTTGTGTTGGCAAGCGCCCGGCGCCTCGCGCAGCCAGTCACGCGAATGCCGCAAAGCCCAGCCGATCGTGAGTCCGCGCATGTGCTCGCCCAGAGCGTGCTCGATCATCCACACGTCGCGATAAGCCCGACATAGCCGCTGCGGCGCGGCCGCGCATGAGAGCGGTGGAGCCGGCGATCGGAGTGCGTCGAAGATCTTGTTTAACTGAATGTCCGACACGTTCTCGCCAACGCCGAAACCCGACGGCGCGTCGGTCCGCGTCAGCATCCCCGCCTCGGCCAGCGCTTCAAGCACCCGCGCCGCCCGTCGCGGTGACAGACGAAAGTTCGCCCCCACGTCGAGCAGTTGCGATTTCGTCCATCCCGGCTCGCGCGAAAGGAACAGCAGCGCGGTGCAAGCGAATTCGACGTCATGAGTGAAGTGCACGTGAGACTCCCACTTGGCGACTCAGGCTGTGAACGACCTCCGGTGAGGTAAGACCTGTCTTCACGCATTTTCGAAATAGCGTTTAATACTGCCGTCGATTCCGTCTCACGAACAGCGCCCAGATGGCCCCGCAAGCTCCCTGACGCCGCACCACCACCGCGTTTCTCAGACCTGCGGGGGGATGCACCGCTAGTGGGGTGCGGGCTCTAAATTCAACCCGAATTTGGTCGTAAATCGGCCAGCATCAGCACATCTTGCTTGACCGGCTCGGTACCCTGACACAGCGAGTTGAATCGGGAGTGTCAAGCAATCGAGCAGAATCGCGGAAGCGGGTCACTCGGGCCACGCGCTTTGCAGACCTTCGGAGCGCAAGTCTCACAAACAACGAGACTTGTCGTCACGCCACCCGCCAACCCCACGGTGGACAAGCATGGGGCCCGGCCGGTACCATTTCAGATCATGCTGACAGCCCGTACGTCTTTTGCCGATGCTCCTAGCGATTGTGTCGTTACGGGCTTCTTCGCGGAGAGGTAGTTCATGAGCGTTCGCCGTTTGTCGCAAAATCGCGGTTTTCGTTTCGCGGCGATTGCCGCTATCGCGTTCTCCGGCTTGGCAGTCACCGGTCACGGCGAGGAGCGCAAGTTCCTCATCATGCTGGCGCGGCCAACCAAGAGCCTTCAGAGCAACGAGCCGTTGCCAAACCCCGACGACGGCTGGGACGCATACTTCGACACCGTCAAACCCGGCGTGCAGTCCTTCGCCGAGTATTGGACCGAGATCTCATACGGAACCGTCACCGTCAGCGGCGATGTCGTCGGCTGGGTCGATGTCCCATGGCCCATCCTGCCCGAATACCTCGGTGACGTCTCCGATCGCGACGCGTTGCAAGACGCCGTCCTCCCGTTCGAGAACCTGAACGACGGCGCCTTGATCGACGAGTTCGAAGGCGAGTCATTCGACCAGTCCCGCGCGATGGTCAACATCGACTGGAACGGCAACCTCGGCGGCACCGGAACGCCAAATGCACCCGCGTCTGCACAAGGATCCACCGACACTGTCGATACGCCCGGCCTCGTCGACTTCGACGCGCAAGGGCGGCCGGTCTGGACGCCCGGCGAACGTTTCCGCGACCTCGACGGCGACGGCCGCTACGACGCGTTGCTCGAAGACTTCAACCCCTCACTTTTCGACGAATGCGATCCCAACATTCCCGACGCCGGACCGCCTGTCGCCGCCGTCGCCGATGTTGACGGCAGCGGCGGCTGGAGCTTCCCAGAGCCTTTCGAAGACTTCCTCCGCGTCTGGGATCCCAACGCCACCGGCGGAACCACGGGAGGCTGGGTCAAGCTCGACCCAAGTCTCAACAACCCCGACCCCGAAAATCGCGCCTGGGCCGAAGCCTACATCCGCCGGAACTATCCCGGCGACGCCGACGCCCTGATCGCACGCTGCGGCAACGGAAAGTACGACCCCCCGGACTTCTGGACCGAGAGCGGCGACAGCAAGCTGATCCAACCCGGTGGGGCCGACAGCTTCATCACCAATGTGCTCACCAACCACCCCAACTTCCCGTTCCCCGGCTATCCATTCTGGGACTTCTCGCTCGATGGTGACGGCGACGGCGAGTACTGGTGGCGGTCATTCTGGATCGACAAGCATCTCGAAGCCGGTATCGACCCGAACATCGCGCCCGTACCCGAAGCCCCGGAGTGGGATCCACGCATCCCACAGATGCGCGAGTACGACCCAGCGACCGCGCGCTACTTCAACGCCAGCACCGGCGGCACCAACGCCAGACTTCGCTTCGACCCGACCAACTTCGGCGACACGCCGTACATCCCGAGCGACGAAGACTTCTCCTTCAACGAGTGCCTGTGTGAGAATGTCAGCGCCGCCGACCCCAACTACTGGAACGACGACTACGACCCGAACGACGGCCCCGCCGAGCTCAGCGATCTCGATCCCGCCAAGTGCATCAACGATCCAAATAACTCGCCCCCGGCCGACGATCCGCTCGAAACCAGCGACAGCGACGGCGACGGCGTCCCCGACTTCCAGGATCTCTGCCCCTTCGTCGAAGGGCCCGACACGACCGACCCCGCGTTCGACATCGACATGGACGGCATCCCCAACGTCTGTGACAACTGCCCCGGGGTCCCGAACCGGTTCCAGATCGATGCCGATGCCAACGGCGTCGGCGACGCGTGTCAGGACGATCTCGACGGCGACGGCCTGATCGACGCCAACGACAATTGTCCCGACATCGCCAACAGCGATCAGACCGATTTCGACGGCGATGGCGTCGGCGATGCGTGCGACAACTGCCCGAACACCATCAACCCCGATCAAAACGACGCCAACGACGACGGCCTCGGCGACGCGTGCCAAAACCCCGCCGACGACGTCGACGGCGACTTCGTTCTCAACGCAGTCGACAACTGCGTCAACACGCCCAACACCCAGCAGTTCGACGCCGACAACGACGGCATCGGCGACGCCTGTGACAATTGCCCCGTTGCCGCCAACATCGACCAGGCCGATCTCGACGGCGACCTGATCGGCGACGCCTGCGACCCCGATGACGACGGCGACTTCATCCCCGACGTGGCCGACAACTGCCCACTCGTCTTCAACCCGCAGCAGTTGTTCGTCTGCAACGGCGATGACGACGGCGACGGCGTGGCCAACGATCTCGACAACTGCCCCACGCGTGCGAACACCGATCAGGCCGATCTCGACGGCGATGGCCTCGGCGACATCTGCGATGACGACGCCGACGGCGACGGAACCCCGGACAGTGACGACAACTGCCCGCGCACCGCGAATCCCGAGCAGACCGACACCGATAGCGACTCCTTCGGCGACGCGTGCGACAACTGCCCGAACGTCGCGAACTTCTCCCAGTCCGACCGCACCGGCAACGGCGTCGGCGACGCCTGCGACGATGACCTCGACGGCGACGGCTTCCCCAACGCCGCCGACAACTGTCCCAATGCCTGGAACCCAGGTCAGGCCGACGCCGATGGCGACAACATCGGCGATGCCTGCGAGAGCGGCGACGTCGACGGCGACGGCCTCCCCGATCCCAACGATCCCTGCCCCCTCATTCCCGGCATCATTTGCGAGCTCGACGATGACGGCGACGGCGTCGCCACCGAGTTCGACAACTGCCCGCTCACCGCCAACCCCAATCAGGTCGACACCGACGGCGACGGCGTCGGTGACCTCTGTCAGCTCGACATCGACGGCGACGGCGTGCGCGACACCGCCGACAACTGCCCATTCACCTTCAATCCGTCCCAGGTCGACACCGACAGCGACAGCGTCGGCGATGCATGCGACAATTGCCCCGAGACCATCAACGCCGCCCAGTTCGACTTCGATCTCGACGGCTACGGTGACGAGTGCGACCAATGTCCCACCGTTGACTCCATCGGTCAGCCAGACCCTTCCGCAGCCGACTCCGACATGGACGGCATTCCCGACGACTGCGATAACTGCCCCGAAACCGCCAACACCAACCAGATCGATACCGACGGCGACGGCGTCGGCGATATCTGCGGTTCGCGGCTGCTCGTCGGCAACCGGCTGGGCGACGGCGATGTCGAATTCGGACCGACCGAAGGCCAGATCCTCCCCGACGCCCTCGGCTTCTTCGACGGCCCAGCCGAATTCGATGACCTGCCCTCGTCGATCTATCACGCCCGCACCGTCTCCGGACTCGGCTACGGCGGCGACGGCCGACCCGGTGAGGTCACGTCCACCCTCTCGATCATCTACGGCGAAAACGAACCGTTCGGCCAGGACATCGGTCCCGGCAACCCCTCCACCCCCGGCGGCGGCACGGACAACATCATCCCGCCCGCCGGCCCGCTCGCGTGGGGCGTGCATGGCTTCGCCGGCTTCGACGCCGGAAATCAGCTCAACCTCGAGCTGCTCACCTGGATGCGCAAGAGCCACGACACGTTCCGCATCGTCGAGGGGCCGCTGGGGCAGCAACTGAAAGTCAACGATCCGACCGTTCTCAAGCGCGACTACAACCTCGACGGTCTGCTCGACATGGGCGAAGTCCGCGAGCGCGGCACCGAAAGCTACACCGTCGACCTCGACCCCGGCACCGTCAACGACGGCGGCATCGGCGGCAGCGATTACCCCTTCAATCGCGCCCGCCTCACCGAAGACGCGGTCGAAGCGTCCGACCTCACTGTCGACTGGGACGATTTGGTCATGCCCGCGGGCAATGCCAACTTCATCCACTCGGTTGTCTTGTTGCCGCCCGATATCGGCGGCGATGGCTTGGCCCCCGGCGGTCGCTCACTCTTCGTGCTGCCCGCCCCGGCGATGGACTTGCCCATCCGCATCCTCGAAAACCGCGAGAATCCCCTCTCGCCGATCCTCTTCTCAGACTTCGCGGCCCCGATGGGCGGCATCGGCGAGGCCGGGCCGCAGTTCGACATCGGTGAGTGGGCGGTCCCGCTCATGGTGCACGAGTGGCTGCACGTCTGGGAAGGCTATCCCGACCTCTACGACTACGACACCTACATCAACGGCTTTGAGAACTTCCCGGTCGGCGCTTGGTGCATCATGGCCGGCGGCTATGTGCACCCCGTTCCGCCGCTCAAGGAAATCGGCGCCGGTGCAATTGGAACGCAACACTCGCCGTGGCTCGAAACCACTGATCTGCGCGACGTGCTCAATCCGTTCGAGCCGACCCCCGTGCTCATCAAAGACTACGCCCTGAACCCGACCGACTCGACCTTCTACTTCCAGAACCCCAACAGCCCCGGCGAGCGGTTCTACTTCTATCGCATCACCAACGCCCAGCCGCTGAATCCCGCGCGGTTCAACTTCAACCGCAACGCTCCCGGCGAAGGCGTCATGATCATGCATACCGACTTCGGGTCGGATGAAGGTCTCCCGCTCCAGCAGCGGTTCGGAACCCGCTTCGTCTATCGCATCCTCCAGGCCGACGGCCTCCAGCAGATGGAGAACGGCGAAAACCCCGGCGACCCCGCCGACCCATTCCCGTTCCTGCCCGATCCGGCCAACCCCGATTCCTTCACCCGCCCAGTCTGGACCGAAACCACCGACCCACGCTCGTCGTGGTACGGCCAGATCCGTAGCGGCATCTCCATCACCGATATCCAGAACAACGAGCGCGACTCAGTCGTTACCTTCCTCTGGGAGCCCCGCGTCGTCCCCACGCTCAACTGGGACGAACCCGTCTACAACGCCGACGGGCCCATCGTCGATGGCAACCTGCGGCTCTTCTACGAAACTTTCGACTTCTACGGCGGAACCAACATCGAGTTCTGGTACGTGAAGCAGGCCGACCCAAACGGCCAGCCCGCCGCCACCGGCGTCCTCGGCTCGCGCCAGAAGGGCGTCACCGGCTTCGCCAACCAGTTCTTCGAGTTCGCCCCCGGCGCACTTCCCGGTGACGGCGTCTACCGCTTCTTCGCACGACTCACGCCCGGCGTCGGACAGGACGGCCGCCAGGAGCCGGCCCACTCCGAGGCCCGTCCTGCGACCGCCAATATCGGCCGCGGCGTCATTCTCGACGCCAACAGTCAACCCGGCGTGACTGTCGACCTCACCGAGTCCGACTTCGAGTACTGGCAGATCGTCTGCGTCGACGACACCACCCCCGGCGCCGAAATCTGGCAGGTCGATGGCTCCGTCAGCGGAATGCAGCAACCCGCCACCACCGGCGTCCCCTACACCAGCGACGATGGCGACATCGCGTTCACCATCAGCTGGGCCGGGATCACCGAGCAAGGCGGCCAGGCCAACGTCGGCCTGAGCAACGGCTTCTTCGCCCTCACCGACCCCGCCGCAAACTTCCAGTCAACCGACTTCGCTTCCGGCGACCGCGTGCGCATCACCGGCGGCCCCGGCGTGAACCCCGGCTTCTACCGCATTACCTCGGTGCCAAACCCAACCACGCTCCACCTCGCCACCTCGCCCGGTTCTTCGAGCGGGCAGGGCGGCGTCACCTACCGCGTCCATAGCTTCGCGGCCGATGTCGCGGGCGTCAGCGATAAGTTCGCGTTCCTCACCACTGGCAAGACCGCCGAAAGCCTGCCCGTACAGATCGTCGGCAGCGAGGTCGCCCTCTCGGTCATCCCCATCATCGAGGTCAGCTACCCGCAGGAAACGACCAATCCCGAGCAGCGCGTGCCGCTGCAGGTCGAGTTCGACGCTGCCAACTCCCGCGACAAGGCCGGCTTGCTCGACGATCCCGCCAATCCGCGACTCGAATACCTCTGGCAATTCGGCGACGGCAACACCGCGAACACACCTCAAGCGACCCACACCTATGTGCAGTCGTTCCCGACCGGCGTCACCGTCACCCTCACCGTGACCGACCCGTCGCTACCCCTTGGCGACACCGGCCGCTCCGCCACCGCCACCACCACTATCGTGGTCTTGCCCGCGCTCGACACCGACGGCGACGGCCTCAGCGACTCCACCGATAACTGCCCGCAGATCGCCAACCCCAATCAGGCGGACTTCGACGGCGACGGCATCGGTGACGTGTGCGACGCCGATCGCGACGGCGACTCGGTCGCCAACAACGGAGACAACTGCCCCGATACACGCAACGCCCGCCAGGCCGACCTCGATATGGACGGCGTCGGCGATCGCTGCGATGACGACATCGACGGCGACGGCGTCCCCAACACCGCCGACAACTGCCCCGTCATCAGCAACCCGCTCCAGGAAGATACCGACGGCGACGGCTTCGGCGACGTGTGCGCCATCGACTTCGACGGCGACGGCGTCGATGACCGCGATCAGACCGGCGCCGTGCTCGACAACTGCGTCGACGTCGCCAACCCCGCCCAGTTGGATGCGGACGGCGATGGGGTCGGCGATGCCTGCGACAACTGCCTCAACACACCCAACCAGGACCAGGCCGATCTCGACGGCGATGGCCTCGGCGATACCTGCGACAGCGATGTCGACGGCGACGGAATTCCAAACGACGCCCCCGACAACTGCGTGCGCGTCTCAAACGCCGCCCAGGCCGATCGCGACGGCGACGACATCGGCGACGCCTGCGATGAAGACAGCGACGGCGACAACGTCCTCAACGAGAACGACAACTGTCCCACCGTCAACAACCCGCTGCAGTTAGACGCTGACGGCGACGGCGTCGGCGACGCCTGCGACAATTGCCCCGCAACCGCGAACGCCGCGCAAACCGATACCGACGGCGACGGCTTCGGCGACCTCTGCGATAACTGCCCGCTCGCCAGCAACCCTGGCCAGAGCGACGCGGATACCGACGGCGTCGGCGACCTCTGCGACAACTGCGTCACCACGCCCAATCCGAGTCAGGCCAACCTCGACAACGATCTCCAAGGCGACGCCTGCGACCCGGATGCCGACGGCGACCGTGTCGACGACACCATCGACAACTGCCCGACCGTCGCCAACTTCACACAGCGCGATATCGACGGCGACGGCCTCGGCGACGCCTGCGACGCAGACGATGACGGCGACGGCTTCAACGACACGGTCGACAACTGTCCAGCCATCGCCAACCCCGACCAGGCCAACGTCGACGGCGACGCCCTCGGCGATGTCTGCGATTCAGATAGCGACAACGACGCCGTGCTCGATGTCGACGATAACTGCCCCCTCGTCGCCAACCCGGCCCAGTCGGACGGCGACGGCGACGGTGTCGGCGACGCCTGCGACAACTGCGTCCTCATCGCCAACACCGATCAGTTCGATAGCGACGCCGACGGCGTCGGCGAGCTGTGCGACAACTGTCCCACCGCACCCAACGCCGGCCAAGGCGACATCGACGGCGACGCCCTCGGCGATGCCTGCGATCCCGACAGCGACAATGACGGCGTCAACGACGTCGACGACAACTGCGTCTCCATTGCCAACCCCGATCAGGCCGACCTCGACAATGACGGCGTCGGCGACGTCTGCGAAGACGACGTCGAAGGCGACGGCGTCATCGACGGCATCGACAACTGCGTCGGAGTCATCAACCCCGATCAGACCGATCGCGACGGCGACGGCGTCGGCGACGCCTGCGACAACGACGTCGACGGCGACGGCGTCGAAAACACCGCCGACAACTGTCCCGAGATCGCCAACAGCGGTCAGGACGATATCGACGGCGACGGTGTCGGCGACGTTTGCGACGGTGATCGCGACGGCGACGGCGTCGATGACGCCATCGACAACTGCGTCCAGATCGCCAACCCCACCCAGACTGACGGCGACGGCGATGGAATCGGCGACGCGTGCGATAACGATCGCGACGGCGACGGCGTCCTCGACGCCGAAGACAACTGTGCCGGCGTCACCAACCCGCAGCAGCTTGACTTCGACGGCGACGGTATCGGCGATGATTGCGACCCGGATCGCGACGGCGACGGCGTCAACAACAACGTCGACAATTGCCGAACCCTCCCGAACCCCGGGCAGGAAGACCTCGACGCCGACGGTCTCGGTGACGTGTGCGACGTCGACGACGACGCCGACACCATCCCCGACACTCTCGACAACTGCCCTCGCCTGCCCAATCTGACCCAGTCAGATGCCGACGGCGACGGCGTCGGTGATCCCTGCGATACCGAAGCCGGTCTGACCGACGGCGACGGCGATCGCGTCGCTGACGAAATCGACAACTGCGTCGGACTCAGCAACGTCGATCAGACCGACCAGGACGGCGACGGCGTCGGCAACGTCTGCGACAACTGCATCGTGACCGCCAACCCCGATCAGGCCGATGCCGACGGCGATGGCCTCGGAGACGCCTGCGACAACTGCCCGACCGTCGCGAATAACGCGCAGTCGGACGCGGATGGCGACGGCGCCGGCGATCCATGCGACAACTGCCCGACAACCGCCAACGCCGATCAGCTCGACAGTGACGGCGACGGTGACGGCGACGTCTGCGATGCAACGCCAACTCCGGGTGATCCGGGCGACGGCGGGGCAGGCGATGATGGTGACGGCGACCAGGATTCCCCCGCGCCGGCCCCGAGCATCTGCCCGGTCGCAGGCGCCATCCTGCTCACGCTCTCGCTCGCGGGCATGTGGGTGACGCGCCGCCGACGCGTCTAACCGACCGGCCGCCGCGACGGCGTCCGTAGGTCCGCTCAGCGGACCATGAGCGACATCGACGGCGCGGGCCGAACTTTCGAGTTCGTCCCGCGTCGTCGTTTGCGCTACCGCGCCGCCTCCGCCGAGCCCGGGGGTTCGCTCCGCGGACCCGCTCCTCCTCCCGCTTGACCCACAATCAATGTCGCGCGTAGCGTGCGCGCTCCCCATAGTTGAGCAGGACCCCCGATGCCCCGACACGACCGCAAACCGAACCGCGACGCGAGCCGCGCGAAGTGGTGTTGCGTCGCACTGCTGACGCTCGTCGCCACCGGGTGCGACCGCAACCCGTCCGAGCCGGCCGAAGCCCCGCTCGTTCGCGTCACGCAGTCGCGCAGCGTCATGGGCGCTTTCGCCGAAGTCACCGCCGTCGCCGCCAACAATGCCGCTGCCGCCCGTGCCGTCGAAGCCGCCTACGCCCGCCTCGAAGACGTCAATCGATTAATGAGCGACTACGTCGACGACAGCGAGATCGGTCGACTCAATCAGCGCGACGCCAACGACCCCCTCATCGTTTCCCCCGAAACCCTCACCGTCCTCAAGGCTGCAGCCGCCATCAGTGCCGATAGCGGCGGCGCGTTCGACATCACCGTGCGCCCGCTCGTCTCCCTCTGGCGTGAAGCGGCGCAGAACGATGTCGCGCCCACCGAAGCCGCGCTGCAGGCCGTCCGCGCCCGCACCGGTTGGCGGCACGTCCAACTCGAAGAAGACACCCGCACGGTCACGCTCGCGGTCAACGACATGCAGCTCGATCTCGGCGGCATCGCGAAGGGCTACGCCCTCGACCTCGCCGCCGAAGCCATGCAACGCGCCGGCGCTGTCGGCGGCTTGGTCAACGTCGGCGGCGATGTCCTCGGCTACGGCCGCCGCGACGACGGCAAACCGTGGCGCATCGGCGTGAAAGACCCGTTCGCCGACGACGTCCTCGGCAGCATCGCCATCGACAATCGCGCCGTCGCGACCTCCGGCCATCAGCAGCGCTTCTTCGAAATCGATGGCCGCCGCTACTCTCACATCATCGATCCCCGCACCGCACGCCCCGCCGAACAGGCCCATAGCGTCACCGTGATCGCCCCCGACGGCCTCACCGCCGACGCGTGGGCCACCGCATTCAGCGTCCTGAGCGTCGAAGAAGGCCGCGACCTGGTGCGCGGCATCGAAGGCGTGGAGGTGCTCTGGGTCACCGGAACAGCCGTACGTCCGATCATCGTTCGGTCCGACGGCTTCGATCTGCTGCCCGAATAGCTCGCCAAGCCATTTTTCCGACTGTCCGACAGCACGGAAGGGCTACAATGCTGCCTTGCAGACTTGTGCTTCATTTCTCTGTGCGGAGTGTTCTTCCCAATGACCAATCGAGCGCTTATTGCGGCATTCGCCGGCGTCGTGCTATCAGTCGCGACCGCGGCTGCTATGGACTACAGCAATCACAGCGTCGTTCGCATCACGCCGCGGCACGCAGGTCAGTTCCAGCTCTTGGCCCGCGAAGACGTCCGACTGCTCAGCGAGGGTGAAAGTCTCCACGGCACAGACTACGCCGTCCCGAACTGGTACATCGCCGAGCTGCAGGCCTTGGGCGTACCGCTCGAGGTGATCATGCCCTTGCAGGGCCAGCCGAAGCTGGCGCTTGAGAATCCGACGCTCGCCAACGGCTGCAGCGATCCCCCCGCCGACCCGCGCGGCTTCGACTGGTTCCTCTCGTATCACTGCTACGACGAACTCATCGCCTTCGCCGACGCCCTCGTCCAGGATCGCCCCGAACTCATCACCAAAGAAGCGATCGGAACCAGCGTCGAAGGCCGGCCCCTATGGGCTTACACCATCACCAGCCCCATCGGCGACCCCGCGACAAAGTCCGGTGTCTGCTTCAACGGCACACAGCACGCCCGCGAATGGGTCAGCCCGCCCACCGTGCTCTACACCATGGAGCGCCTCGTGCGCGACTACGGCGTCGCCCCCACCGTCACCCGCCTGCACGACAGCCTCGT
>CAZLYU010000031.1:0-38267 GCA_964563855.1 uncultured Planctomycetales bacterium
GTGGGCGTGGGGCCTGGGCGTCGGGTTGCGGCGCAGACGGGCGGCGCGGTCTCGGTTGCGGCGCGGGGCGCGCCGGCGACGGCTGCGGCCGCGCCGGACGCTCGCCACGCGCGGTCGGCACGGGCCGCGCCGGACGCTCGCCACCACGCGCGGTCGGTGCAGGTCGTGTCGGGCGCGGCGGCGGGGTTGTCTGTGTACGGGGTGGTCGCGGTGGTCCGGGCGCCTGGGGGCGCGTTGGACGCGGGGGGGAACCCATCCCACCGCCGCGCGACTCCGTTGGCCGCGGCTTATCGCGCTGCCGCCGCTGCTCACGCGTCTTGTCGCCCGCCTCCTGCCCCTTCTTGAAGGCCGACGCGAGCCAGCCCAGGAAGTAGAGCAGCGGGATCGCGAGTCCCGCGATCACCTGCGGATTGAGGCTGTCAAAAGCGAGCAGCATGCGGCGAATGCCTTAAGAGCGCTACGACTTCTCGGTTTCTTCACCGCCGGCGACGCGCGAACGCATGTCGGTATCGGCCTGCAGGTTTCGCATGCGGTAGTAGTCCATGATGCCGAAGTTGCCAGAGCGGAACGCCTCGGCCATCGCCTTCGGAATCTCGGCCTCCGCCAGCACGACCAGCGCCCGATTTTCCTCGACGCGGGCGCTGTTCTCCTGCTCCTGAGCGATGGCCATCGCGCGGCGCTGTTCGGCCTCGGCCTGATAACGCTTCTTGTCTGCTTCGGCCTGATCCGCCTGCAGTTGGGCGCCAACGTTCTCTCCGACATCCACGTCGGCGATGTCGATCGAGAGAATCTCGAACGCGGTGTTCGCATCCAGACCCTTCGCGAGCACGTTCTTCGAAATGCGATCCGGGTTTTCGAGCACCGCGGCGTGCGTATCGGCCGAACCAATCGCGGAGACGATGCCTTCGCCGACGCGGGCCACGATGGTTTCTTCGGTGGCGCCGCCGACCAGGCGGGAGATGTTGGTCCGCACCGTGATCCGGGCGCGGGCCTTGAGCTGAATGCCGTCGCGCGCGACCGCATCGATGGTCGGCCGACCGAGCGCCGGATTGGGACACTCAATAACCTTCGGGTTCACGCTGGTGTTCACCGCGTCCACGATGTCGCGCCCCGCGAGGTCGATGGCGCAGGCGGTGCGATAGTCGAGCGGAATCTTGGCTCGTTCGGCCGAAATCAACGCATTCACCACGTTGATCACGCGGCCGCCCGCCAGATAGTGCGTCTCCAGGTCGTTCGTACTGATTTCGGTGAGACCGGCTTTCCACGCCTGAATCTTCGCCCGCACGATGACGGTCGAGTTCACGCCGCGCAGCCACATCCCGATCAGCTCGCCGACCCCGACCTCGGCCCGAGCGGCCAGGGCCGTGATGTACAAGCTGCCGAACTGAATCAGAAAGAGGATCGCAAACAGTCCGAGCAGAATCGAGACAATGACGACCGCCCAGAAACCTATCTCTTGCACGGTTACAGCCAGCAAACCCTGCATCGCGAGCATCTGTGCCTCTCTGGCCCCTGAAAGACCGGTTTAAGCCGTGCGGTCGGCGTCGGCCGGCAGCGGCCGCACCACGACGTTCATTCCTGCACGCCGAATCACCTGGACCTTGTTACCGGGCTCAACGTACTCACCCTGCGTCACAACGTCCACCACTTCATTCCCGAACCGGGCCAACCCGGCCGGTTTGAGTGTGCCAACCACGATCCCGATGTCGCCCACCGCGGCCGCCTCGCGCACCGCCTCGAGCGGCTCGAGCAGCACCCCCTCGGGATTGCCCAGCGCCAGACCGCCCCCGCCTGGCAAATGTGGCAGCATCCGCGCGAGCGCGATGAGGCCGACGATCGAGACGATGATGCCGCCTGCGATCGTCAGCACCGCGGTCCGAATCGCTGACCATGTCTGCTCATATGAGGGCCACGACGGCCAGAACGGACGATCGCCCGACGGCAGCGGCTCAACCGGCACGAAGGTGCCCACCAGCGCCACCAGCACGCACAGCCCGCCCACAATGCCAAACACGCCGAAGCCTGGCAGCACGAACAATTCGACTAACAACAACACGATGCCGATCGCGAGCAGAATCAGCGGCCACCAGCTCGCGAGGCCGGTCGCGTACGGCGCTCCGAAGAACACCACCGCCGACAAGCCCGCCACCACACCAGGCAGAATCAGGCCCGGTGACTGAAACTCGATGTAGGCGCCCAGCAGCATGATCACGAAGAACACGCCCCGCACCAGCGGGCTGTTCAGCCACTTGACGAACTTCTCCCACCCACTCATGTCTTTGATCATGGGCAGCATGACGAGCCCCAACTCGTTCGCGAGGTCTTCGAGCTTGGTGGCTTGCCCTCTGGCGAACCCATACTCGATCGCCTTGCTCTCGCTCATGGTCAGCAGCGTGTCGGCGCGGTCGACCGGCTCGTTGGACACGAGCTTCCAGAGGCGGTCTTCGGCGGGGATGTCGTCGTAGTTTTTCTGCTTCCACTCGCCAGTGACGAACCGCCGCTCGCCGACTGACTCACCGAAGCTCGGCGCCGTCGTGGTCGGGTTCTCCGGCGCGACGCGCTCGACCCACCATACCTCGACGCCGACCTGCACCATCGCGCGGCAGAGGAGCGGGTCGTAACCATTGCGCGTCGCCGCTGTGTCGAACATCTCCAGAATCGGACTTTCAGCCTTCGCCCGCTCCGCTTCGCCGAGGTCGCTCGCGCCAATCATGATCGGTGCGCAGTCGCCGATCGACGAGGCGACGCTCATCCAGATCTCGCTGCAGGCGACCGAGATCAGCGCCCCGGCGCTGTACGCCTCGTCGTTGACCCACGCGATCGTGCGTACATCGTCTTCCGCCTGCCGCATAATCAGGCGGCAGATGTCGAGGGCGCTCACGACGGCGCCGCCGGGAGTCTTGAGCTCGAAAATCAGCGTTTCCGCGCCGGCTTCGCGGGCCGAAGCGACCCGCCGCTCGAGACTACTCAGCATCACATCGTCGATGACGCCGTGAATCGGGATGACCGCCGCCCGCGCGGCGACGTCGGACGCGGGCTGCGCCAGCAGCGGGCCGGCCAGCAGCGCTGCGAGCGCGGCCAGCGTTGCGACACGCCGCCGGGTGAATCGTCTTCGATGAAGCACGGTGCGATTGGTCAGCATGGTAATGAACCCTTCGTCATAACGCTTGAATTCTTGCGTGGTCGTGCCCGGAAGGCTAGCGGGGGCGCCATGATTCACGCGATTCGACACTTTCGCACAGCAGAGACCCGCCTGAAAAACGCACGGAAAGTGCGCAGCGGTGTCATGCACAACTCAAGTTCATTGCGCTGCCCGTCGATACGTCCGCGGTGGGCGGATGATCGCGAAGTACCGCGACGGCGCCCCACACGACGAAACGGCACGCTCACGGGAGACTCCTACATGCCGATTACGCGACGCACCACCGCCGCCCGCACCCGCAACACGACGTTCCGAACCACCGGCAACAAGACGCGCAGCACTTCGGGCAAGACCACCGCTGGCCGCACCACGACCAAGGCCAGCGCCGGTTATAGCCCCTCGAAGTTCAACGACATCCGTCAGAACATCCAGCAGCGCGTTGGCTCGTACCGCAACATCTATGCGCAGGTGTCCGGCGCCAGCAAGGTCACGGCGTTCTCGCCGAAGACCGCCCAGCAGTGGACGAAGTTCATCAACAACGGCTGCAACGTGTACAAGTTCAACACGCAGCAGTGCAGCCGGTTCTTCGGTCAGCAGCAGTTTGACAGCAGCACCACCAATCGCACCGCCACCCAGCTCTTCCGCGCCAAGTTCGGCGCCGGGGTCAAGGCTGTGGCTCAGGCCCGCGGCAACGCGTGGCTCGTGGCGGCGACCAACAACGTCAATCAGGGTCCGTTCAAGAACTACAAGTGGTAGTTCGGGCCTCGCCCGCGCCACGAGCAACTAGAAGCGGCTGATTTCGTCGAGGCCGACGTCCTGTAAGTCAGGGACGTCGGCCTGCGTTTTGTCAGCCGCTCGGCGCCGCCCGTCGCCCCGCGCTCCCTCAATGCGTTGATCCGAGGGGCTCCGCCCCACTCGCGACCGCGGGCAAATATTGCCCGTTGCTGCGCAGGTGGGCCCGCAGCGCCTCAACGTCCACCGCGCGCACCGCGCCGCCGGCCGAGCGCGCCGCCCACGCCGCCGCACATCCCGCCGACTCGCCGACGACGAGACAGTTCGGCATCACGCGCACCGATCCCTGGACGGCGCGGTCCGTGCTGATGCACCGCCCTGCGACCAGCATATTGTCGAGCCCACGCACCGTCAGGCAGCGATACGGCACCCCGTGCGACTCGCCAGGCGCGTACTCATGGATGCGCTCCGACCAATCGATCGGCGCGTTGTTGTGCCGCTCCCACTCCTGCTTCGACAGGTGAATGTCGATGTAATACGCGTTCCGCGCGATCTCGTCGGCGAAGCTGCGCCGCGCGAGATAGTCGTCGAGCGTGAGCACGTAGTCGCCGATGATCCGCCGCGTCTCGCGCACCCCGATCTGCACGCCGCTCGTCACCACCACCGCGTGCTCGCAGCCCGCCATGTACTTGCGGACGAAGGCGGCGAGTTGCTGCACCAGTCGCCGCCCGTCGAGGTGCGCCTGCGACAACGCCTTCCCGTCGGTCGCATCCACGTCAAACACGTGGCTAAAGTTGAACCCGATCGTCGACGCCGACTGAATCGCGACATTCGCGGCGTCTTCTGGAATATCGAGATCGCCGTTGCGTTTCGCTTCCGCGATCGCGGGCTTGAGCAGCAGGTTTCGGGCGTCGTCCGCCCATAGCCAGGCGTGCAACCGCTCCGTGTCCACGCCGGCCATCACGAAGCACATCGTGCACGGCTGCAGCGCGTGGGTGTCGGCTTCGCCTTGCTCGTAGTCGGCTCCTGCGGCGACCGCGACATCGCCATCCCCGGTCGCATCGACCACGACTTTCGCGGCGTAGCGCTGCAGGCCGCTCTTGTTGTGCAGCACGACGCCATCCACCCGGCCCCCGGTCTTGAGCACGTCGATGAAGTGCGTCAGGAAAAGCACGTCGGCGCCCGACGCCCGCACCGCGTCGTCATAGACCCCCTTCAGCCGCTCGGCGTCAATCGGCACCCAATCGAAGCTCTCCTTTGAAACGTGCGGCATGCCAGCCTTCATTGCCTCGAGCACCTGCAACGCGACGCCGCGCGAGATCGGCTTTTCGCGATCAGAAAAGGGGCAGAAGGCGGGCACGAGCGCCGCGGTCCCGCTGCCGCCGAGGAATCCGAAGCGTTCGATCAGCAGGGTGCGGGCGCCTTCGCGCGCGGCGCCGATCGACGCCGCGCAGCCCGCCGGCCCTCCGCCGAGCACGATCACGTCATATTCGTCAGCCACCGGCAACGCCGACCACGCGGCTTGCACAGCTTCAGGATGGGGATAAGCCACAAACTGCTCCCATGGATGCAATACCAACCGAAAGCGCTATGATACGCCCTCGTTCGCCACAACCGACCGCGGACGGGAATTCTGAGGTGTGCATGAACAGCGCCCGCGCGCGTGAGTTGGCGGAGACCTACCGCCAGGACCTGCTCGAAACCGTCAGCTTCTGGGAGCGCCACAGCGTCGACGACACGCACGGCGGATTCCGCTTCTATCTCGACCGCGACGGATCCGTTTACGGCGACGACAAGCCGGTCTGGCTGCTCGGTCGCGCCGTGTGGCTCTACGCGACCCTCCATCGCGACGTCGAACCGCGCGAGCGCTGGCTCGAACTCGCCCGTCACGGCTGGAAGTTCATCAAAGACCACGCCTTCGCCCCCAGCGGCAAGATGTATTTCCTGCTCGACCGCGCCGGAAAGCCGCTTCGCATGCGCCGCTACTGGTACAGCGAGGTGTTCGCCGTGCTCGCCGCCGCCGCGCTCTATCGCGCCACCGACGAGGCCGAACTCCTCGACGAAGCACTCACGATCTACAGCCGCTTCGAACGCGCGCTCACCGATCCGTCGGCATCGGAACCGAAGACCAACCCCGATGTCCGCCCCGCCAAGGGCCTCGCGCCGCTCATGTGCGAATTGCTGCTGTGCGACGTGCTGTTTCGCTGCACGCAAGATCAACGCTTCGAAGCCGCGATCGACCGCGCCGCCACCGAAGTCTTTACCGACTTCGTCAAGCCGGACGACGCCTCCGTTCTGGAAGCCGTCGGCCCCAACGGCGAGCGGCTCGATGGCCCCGACGGCCGGGTCATGAACCCCGGACACGTGATCGAAGCCGGCTGGTTCATGCTCGAGATCGCCAAACGGCGAAATGACACGGCGCTGGTGCAGCGCACGCTGCCGCTCATCGACTGGCCGCTCGAGCGCGGCTGGGACGCGCAGTACGGCGGACTGCTTTACTTCATCGACGTCGCCGGCAAGCCCGCCATCCAACTCGAACACGACATGAAGCTCTGGTGGCCGCATTGCGAGACGCTCTACGCCACCCTGCTGGCGTACGAACTCACGAACGAGCAGCGCTACATCGACGCGTATGAGCGTGTGCACGCCTACACGTCCGAGCACTTCCCAGACCGCGAGCACGGCGAGTGGTACGGGTATCTGCACCGTGATGGAACCGTGTCGACGCCGATCAAAGGCGGTCCGTGGAAGGGGCCGTTTCACGTGCCGCGGACGCAGCTTCTGTGCTGGCGCGCCTGCCAAAACCTGGCTGCTGAACGTTCTTAACGAATTTGCTTGATTGAACTTACATGCCCGATTGAGGCTCGACGCGCGGGGCCTCTCGACGCTATCGTGCAGCTTGGTTAACAGATGTTCACATGCCTCGCACTCGCCAGCCCTGTCGTGCTCGCTGCTGCGGCGCTGCTCGTCATCGACGATCAGGCCGTGCAGATCGGCATCGTCATCGGTGCGGGCTGCCTTGGTGCAATCGGATGCCTGGCGCTTTGCCGCGACGCGCGCAGCGCCGGCTGGCGCACGCTGGCCGTGCTCGCACCGCTCGCCGTCATCGCCCGCGTGCTGCTGTTCCCCACCACCCCCGCCACCAGCCCCGACGTGCATCGCTATCTCTGGGAAGGCGTGGTGCAACTGCATGGCCCGAGCCCCTTCCAACACCCGCCGGCTTCAGAATGCCTGAGTTGCGTCGCTTCGGCCCATCCCGACCTGGCCGCGAACGCACGACAGGACGCGATTCACCCGCACATCACCGCAATTTATCCGCCGACCGCGCAATTGCTGTTCCTCATGAACGCGCTGCTGTTCGGCGGCACACTGATCGGCTGGAAAGCCATCCTGCTGCTGTTCGACGCAGCGCTCGTCGCGACGCTCTGCGCAACCGCCACGCACGCCCGACGCCCGTTCGTGCTGCTCGCCGCCATATGGTGCCCACTGTTGATCTTCGAGACGTACGAGGGCGCGCATCTCGACATTGTCGGCGTCAGCCTGCTGGCGGGCGCCTGTGCGGCGGGTCTGGGCAAGCGACCGGTTACCGCGGGCGCCCTGCTCGCGCTCAGCATCAACGTGAAGTATCTTTGGCCGGCGCTGGTCGGCCTGCTGCTGCTACGCGAATTGACGCGTGCCGACCGGCTGCGCTGTCTTGCCGCCGCCGCCGCGACCACGGCGTTGGTGTGGGCCCGGTACTACAGCGACCTGCCGCAAGCGTTCGCCGTGTCGCGCATGTTCGTCGAGCGTTGGGCGTTCAACGACCTGCCGTTTCAAGCGCTGCGGGCCGGGTTCAACGAGCCGCGTTGGGCGCCGATGGCGATCGTGCTCGTCGCACTGCTCGTCGGCGCGGCGCTCCTTTCGCTGCGTCGCGACCGGGCCGATCTCTGGCGCGACGGCGGCCTGCTGCTGGCCGTTGCGTTGCTGCTCGGACCCGTGAGCTACCCGTGGTATTTTCTCTGGCTGCTGCCCTTCGCCATCATGCACCCGCGCCCCGCGCTCTGGTGGATGATCGGTACGGCGCCGCTGCTTCACATCGTGCCGCTGCGCGAAGCGCTGACCGGCGTGTGGCAGCCGCTCGACGCGTTGTGGTGGATCGTGATGGCGCCCGCCGCCGCCCTGCTGCTCAGAGACTGGTGGCTGCGACTGAGCCCGGGTGGGCCGCGTCCGGCTCAGCCGCCCGAACCGAACAGCCCGCAAACGGTCGCAGTAGCCGCCGCTGGCGGAGTCGGAGCGAGCGATGCGTAACGGCCGGCGCATCACCGTCATCATCCCCGCGCTGAACGAGGCGGATGCGATCGGCCGCGTCATCGCGGACATCCCCGCGTGGGTCGACGAGATCATCGTCAGCGACAACGGCTCGACCGACGACACGCCCCGCATCGCTGCCGAAGACGGCGCCACCGTCGTCAGCGCCGCGCAGCGCGGCTACGGAACCGCGTGTCTCGCGGCGCTCGACCGAATCGCTTCGCGAGGCGCAAAACCGGACATCGTCGTCTTCGTCGACGGCGACTACAGCGACTTTCCCGGCGAGATGGACCACCTGGTCGACCCGATTCTGGCGAACGAAGCCGACCTGGTCATCGGCTCGCGCGTACTCGGCGACTGCCAACCGGGCGCACTGACGACCACGCAGCGTTTCGGCAACGGGCTCGCGACCTGGCTGATTCGCCTGATCTGGGGCGTGCGCTGCACCGATCTCGGCCCGTTCCGCGCCATCGACTACGCAATGTTGCAGTCGCTCGACATGCGCGACCCGAACTACGGGTGGACGGTCGAGATGCAGGTGAAGGCTGCTCAACGCCGCCTCCGCATGCTCGAGCGCCCGGTCAGCTATCGCCCGCGCATCGGCGTCTCGAAGGTCTCCGGCACGCTGCGCGGGGTGTGGGGAGCGGGAACCAAGATCCTGTGGACGATCGCCCGCGCGGCTGTGGAGCGACGCGTGCAGCAGCCGCCGATCAAACCAGGTAATGTGGCTGGCGCCAGCAAATCCACGCAGCCGGAACTGCACGTGGCTTCGAACGGTCGCATCGCAACGCTCGCAAAAGGAAGTCAGCCCGCGGAAGTGTTGGTGGTTTTCACCAAGACGCCGCGCCCGGGCGCCGTCAAAACGCGGCTAATCCCCGCGCTCGGTGAAAAAGGCGCAGCAGACTTACACGTGCGGCTCGCGCGACACGCGATCGCGACCGCTGCGGAGGCCGCCGCCGACCGACGTGTGCTCGAAGTGCGCTATACGGGTGACAGCGCCGACGCAGCCCGGGCCGCCTTCGGACAGCACACGTACGTCGATCAGGGCGCCGGCGACTTGGGCGCCCGCATGGAGCGCACGTTCGACGACCATCTCGCTCGCGGCGTGCAACGGGTGGTCATCATTGGAACCGACTGCCCCGACATCAGCCGCAACACGCTCGACCGCGCCTTCGCCGGGCTCGAACAACACGATATGGTGCTCGGGCCGGCGGCCGACGGCGGCTATTACCTGATCGGTCTACGCCGCGCCGCCCCCGCGCTCTTTCGCGACATGATCTGGGGCGACGAGCACGTTTTCAACGAATCCCTGCGCCGTGCGGAGGCGGCCGCGCTCCGCGTCGCGGTGCTCGACACGCTGCACGACATTGACCGCCCTGACGACCTGACGCGCCTGCCCGAAGAACTGCAGCCGCGAACCAACTGCGAGACCGCGTCTTCATGAACCCCATCGCACGCTACACCCGTTGGCTGCATACGCAGTGGCCGGCCGGCAAGGTCGAACGCCTGCCGCTCGTCGATCAGAACGGCGCGACCAACGTGCCCGGCGTCTACGTCGTCGGCGATCTCACCGGCATCCCGCTATTGAAGCTCTCCGCCGACGCGGGCGCCGGGGCCGTGCACAACATCCTGCGCGAGAGCAGCTTCGAGAAACGCACCCAGTCCGACGATGTGCTCGACATCGTCATCATCGGGGCCGGCGTGTCGGGTATGGCGGCGGCGCTGGCGGCGCGCGAAGCGAGCTTGACGTTCACCATCTTCGAAGCCGCCGAACCGTTCTCCACCATCGCGAACTTCCCCAAAGCCAAGCCGATCTACACCTACCCGACCGACCTGACGCCCCGCGGTCCGCTCCAGTTTCACGAGAAGAGCGCGATCAAAGAGGGGTTGCTCGAAGACCTGCGCGAACAGACCCTCGATCAGGGCATCGAGCTGCGCTACGAACGCGTCGATCACATCGAACGGCGCGGCGGCCTGCTCGAGGTGCATCTCGCCAGCGACAACGAAGTCGTTAAGGCGCACCGCGTCATCGTCGGCATCGGCCGCTCGGGCAACTTCCGCAAGCTCGGCGTGCCGGGCGAAGACCTCGACAAGGTCTACAACCGCCTGCACGATCCCAAAGACTATTGCGGGCAAAACGCGCTCGTGGTCGGCGGCGGCGACAGCGCCATGGAAACCGCCATCGCGCTCGCCACCTGTGGCGCCAACGTCACGCTGAGCTATCGCAAGCCCGAGTTTTCGCGCCCCAAGCCCGAGAACGTCGAGAAGCTCGATCAGCTCGTGAAAGATCCAACCGCGCCGGTCCAGGTCGAGCAGCCGAGTTCCGAACGCGTCACGACCGCGGCCGGCGGGTTCACCGGCCGACCCAAGAGCCGCGGCTCGGTCACGCTGGTCATGCCGAGCCAGGTCAAGGCGATTCGCGAAGACGCCGTCGATCTCGAGGTGAGCGACGGCGAGGTGCAAACCGTCTCCAACGATGTCGTTTTCGCGATGATCGGCCGCGAGCCCCCGCTCGACTTCTTCCGCCGCAGCAACGTGCGCATCAGCGGCGAGTGGACCGCCGCTTCGCTGATCGGCCCGCTGCTCTTCCTGCTGGTTTGCCTGTGGGTTTATCCGTGGAAGGGCGGCTATCTGAACGCCTGGTTGCCCGGCCCGGTGCAGACCATCCTCTCCCCCGACCCGCAGCCGCTGATTCAAAGCGCGCGGAGCCTGCAAAACTGGTTCGGCGAGCGGCTGAGCGATCCGTCGACCCTGCTCGGCACACTCGCGATCTCCGCCGAGAGCAAATCGTTCTATTACACGCTCGCCTACTCGCTGCTGGTGGTGATCTTCGGCTTCCGGCGGATGGCGTATCGGAAGACGCGATACATCAACGTGCAGACCTCGACGCTGATGGCCGTGCAGGTCATCCCGCTCTTCATCCTGCCCGAGATACTGCTGCCGTGGATGGGCCACAACGGCTGGTTCGCCGACAAGCATCAGGTCGTGGCGCTCAGCGACGAGCAGGTCACCGAACTTCACGCGTTGTACGAGCGCGTCGACGACCAAGGCGAACACACAATCCCGGTCAGCGCACTGTCCATTGACGCGCCCGACGACGTTGAGACCCTGGTGGCATCGTCCGACCATGGGGACCTGCGACTGGAGTCGGACGCCGCGGTGCTCACCGTCAATCTCGACCAACAGCGTTTGTATCTGGCGCGCCCCGACGTCGCCGACAGCCGGATCGCGTCCAGTCTGTTCCCGGAGACGACCTACGGAAATGGTCGCGAGTATTGGCGGGCGTACGGCTTTATCCTCGCTTGGCCGCTGCTGGTCGGAAACTGGTTCACCGCCGAGCCGCTGTGGGGCTGGTTCATCATCGGCGGTTTGCAGACGTTCGTGCTCATCCCGCTGCTGATCTACTTCTGGGGGAAGGGCTCGTATTGCGGGTGGATCTGCTCGTGCGGCGCGATGGCGGAGACGCTCGGCGATCGACACCGTCACAAGATGTGGCACGGGCCGACGGCCAACCGCTTTAACATGGTCGGTCAGGTCATTCTGTTGCTGGCGTTCATCGTGCTTGCGATCCGCATCATCGGCTGGATCACTAACAGCGCGGCGATTGACGGCCTCTTTCGTCCGCTGGCGGATCAGTACGGCTTCTGGATCGATCTGGTGATCGCCGGCAGCATCGGCTACGGCTTGTACTTCATGTACTCGGGCCGTGTATGGTGCCGGTTTGCGTGTCCGTTGGCGGCGCTCATGCACATCTACGCGCGTTTCTCGCGCTTCCGCATTCTCGCCGACAAGAAGAAGTGCATCAGTTGCAACGTGTGCACGTCGGTGTGTCACCAAGGCATCGACATTATGAACTTCGCGAACAAGGGGTTGCCGATGGCCGACCCCGAGTGTGTCCGCTGCAGCGCGTGCGTGCAGATGTGCCCGACCGGAACGCTTTACTTCGGTCGCGTCGACAGAGACGGCAACGAAGTCGCGACCGACGGCGGCTGGCTGTGGGCCTCGCCGGTGCGGCACGCGGAACTGACGATCAACGGCCAGCGATCGCGCTAGCGACTCGACGCGAGCCCCGCGCATGGGAGCCAGGATGAGCAGTGGTGGTCGAGGCCAACGACGCTTGCGTAGTCGTCGTTTCCGTGCCCCGCGCCTCCCAGACAGCACAGACCTACTATTACGCGTGGTCGGCAGTCTATCCCGACGTGCGCGTCGTCACCTCGGACGATCTGCGCCCCGTGGATGGGCCCTAGACCCGCATGAGCGATGCCACAGCGCGCCCAACACGAACGGGCGCAATAGGAGTTGAGTGAATGGCGGATACCGTAAGCAAGGCGAGTGGTCCCGGGACGCTGCCTGTCTTCGACGTCGAGCAAGCCACGCGCGATCGCTACGCCGAGGCGGCGAACACATTCGAGCCCACGCTGTGCTGTCCGGGCAGCGTCAAGAACACGCAGTACTTCGAGGCGATCCCCGACGAAATCCTGCAAAAGGACTACGGCTGCGGCGATCCCACACAGTGGGCGCAGCCCGGCGACGTGGTCGTCGATCTCGGCTCCGGGCCGGGCAAGGCGTGTTACGTCATTGCGCAAGCCGTCGGCGCCGAGGGACGGGTCATCGGCGTTGATTTCAATGAGCCCATGCTCGCGCTCGCCCGCAAGTATCAGCAGCAAGTGGCCGACACAATCGGCTTTGCCAACACGCGCTTCGTCAAAGCCCGCATTCAGGATCTGAAACTCGACCTCGAAGCGGCGGAAGCCTGGCTGCGGTCGAACCCGATGAAGACCGCCGAAGACATGCTGGCGTTCGACGCCGCCTGCGCTCGGCTGCGCCGCGAAGCGCCGCTGATCGAAAGCGACAGCGTCGATCTGGTCGTCTCGAACTGCGTGCTCAATCTGGTGGCTCAGGAGCAGAAGCAGCAACTGTTCGCCGAGATCTTTCGCGTATTGAAGCGTGGGGGTCGCGCGGTGATCTCCGACATCACCTGTGACGAAGATCCCACCCCCGCCATTCGCAACGATCCGGATCTGTGGAGCGGCTGCATCGCGGGCGCCTTCCGCGAAGACGTGTTCTGCAAAATGTTCGCAGATGCCGGCTTTTACGGCGTCGAAGTGCTGGCCCGCGACGCGGAGCCGTGGCGGACGATTGACGGCGTCGAGTTTCGCTCGATGACCGTGCGGGCCTTCAAGGGCAAGCAAGGACCATGCCTCGAACGTCATCAGGCGGTGGTCTATAACGGGCCGTGGCGGCAGGTGTGCGATGACGATGGTCATCGTTACCCGCGCGGTCAGCGGGTCGCCGTGTGCGACAAAACGTTCAAGCTGCTGACCAGTGCGACCGGTCCTTACGCGGGGCAGTTCACCGCGATCGAGCCGCACGTCGAAACGCCGCTTGACCAGGCCCAGCCGTTTGACTGTCGGCGGACGACGCTGCGCTCACCGCGCGAGACCAAGGGACGTGACTATCGCGCGACCGATGCGAGTGCGGAGGACTGCGGTCCGGATTGCTGCTGCTAGTGGGGAGCATGTCACTGTGAGTTCAGTTCTGACGCCGATCACCATCAACGGCGCCAACGGGTTTGATGACGCCGTGAGCGCGGCCGAGGGTGCGCCGCCGCACGGCCTCAGCCTGCAGACCGTGCAGGTGAACATCGGCCTGAAATGCAACATGGCCTGTCATCATTGCCATGTCGAGTCGTCGCCCAAGCGCGATGAGATGATGACGTGGGAGACGATGACGCAGGTGCTCGACGCCGCGCGACGCTGCGGGGCGCAAACAGTCGATATCACCGGGGGGGCGCCAGAGATGCATCCGAATTTTCGACGGTTCGTGCGTGCGGCACGCGCGCAGGGGCTGGGCATCATGGTGCGTAGCAACCTGACGATCCTGAACGAGCCGGGCTTTGAAGACATTCCTGCGCTGTTTCGCGAGCTGCGGGTGCACGTGGTCGCGTCGCTGCCGTGCTATCTCGAAGACAACGTCGACCAGCAACGCGGCAAGCACGCATACAGCGGCAGTGTGGCTGGTTTGCAGAAGTTGAACGCGGTTGGCTATGGCCGCGACGATGCGCTGCAACTCGACCTGGTGTTCAACCCGCTCGGGCCGAGCCTGCCCCCGGCGCAGGCGGCCCTCGAGAGCGACTATCGCCGCGAACTGCGCGAGCGTTTCGACATCGACTTCACACGTCTGATCACGATCACGAACATGCCGATCGGGCGCTTTCTGCACGATCTGGCGCGTGACGGTCGCGATGAGGATTATCGACAACTACTGCGTAACGCGTTCAACCCGCAGACGCTCGAAGGACTGATGTGCCGGCATCAGATCCACGTGGGCTGGGATGGTGCGGTGTATGACTGCGACTTCAACTTCGCGCTCGGATTGACCGTGAACGACCGTGCAATGTCACAAATCGCAGACTTCGACCCGGATGTCTTCCTCGCGCGCCGCATCGCGACCGGCGAACACTGCTTCGGCTGTACCGCGGGCGCGGGATCGAGTTGCGGCGGGGCGCTGGTCTAGCGAACGGAAGGGAGATCGACATGGGCTGGTGGAAGCGTTGCAACAAGCCGCACGACCCGGCGGCCAAGAAGCGTGACGAACGAATCCTGTTGATCACGTCCGTCGCTTCGGCCATCGCGATGTTGGCCGTGAGCATTTCGGTCACGCGATCGAGCGACGCGGCGGAGGCGCGAGCGGATACCGCGGATCACGCGCCGTTTGACGCCCAGTTGCGCAAGTATGTCGAGCCCAACGGCATGGTGCGCTATGTCGCATGGCGGGATGAGGCGGGGAAAGATCTCGACGCTTACCTCGACGCGCTTGCACAGGTCGACCCACGCAAGCTCTCCGAGGACGCCCGCCTTGCGTTCTACATCAACCTCTACAACGCCGCCGTGATTGATGCAGTCATTGAGCGCTACCAGCCCGGCTTCAGCATGGCGGACGACGACTTCAAGATCTTCGACGAAAAGTTCGTGCGGATGGGCGGCGAGAAGCTCTCGCTCAACGATCTCGAACATCAGACCATTCGCAAGCAGTACGACGAGCCGCGCGTGCATGCGGCGTTGGTGTGTGCGGCGGTCGCCTGCCCGCCGCTATGGGCGGAGGCGTACACCGACGACAATGTAAAGGACGCGCTCGAGGCGCGTATGAAGCTGTTCTTGCGCGACGACCAGCGCAACCAGATCGACGCCGACCAACGCACGCTGAAGCTCTCGAAAATCTTCGAGTGGTTCGCGGAAGACTTTGGCGGAAAGCAAAGCCTGCCGCGCTACGTCGATCGGTTCGTCGCGCCGGATGTCGCTGGCTACCGCGTGACGTTCTTGCCTTACGACTGGGCGTTGAACATCGCCGAGTGAGCATGCGGGTTTCTCAGACAAGAACGCCCGAGGCTGCATCCCAACCAATCCAGACTCACGCACGCGCGTCTTCGGGCGGCGCCGGATGCACGGCCTCGGGACCGATGTCGGCGGTCAGCGCCACGTCGGTCGCGTAAGCCTCGGCGGCGACTGGTTCATGCGGCGTGGGCTCTGGGATGGCCTGCTCATCGCGGAACAGCTTGATGCTCCGCCACGCGCCGCTCCGCCATCGCCAGGTGAGTGACGCGCCGAGCAGCGTGATGTAGAGCGTGCACATCGACCACGGCCCATTGAGCCCGAACTGCGGTGCGAGCTTCACCATCAGCAGCGCACCGAACACCTGAAACGACCAACTGCAGACGCCCATGATCATGGCGGGCACGCGCGTGTCCCCCGCGCCGCGGAGGGCCGCCATGTGCACGATCGCCAGCGCGTCAAAGAGCAGGAAAAGCACCATCCAGAACAGGATGATGCCGCCCGCGTCCACGACTTCCGGCGTCGTGTTGAACAGTCGGATGAGCGGCGCGGGGAGGAACAACAGCAGCAGCGCAATCAGCAGGATGTAGACCAGCGTGACGCGCAAGGCGACGGTGACGCGCTGCTGCGCATTGTCCGGATCGCGCGCCCCGATCGCGTAGCCGACCTGACTGGTGAGCGCCATGCCAAGTCCGATCGCCGGCATGAAGGCCAGGTGCATGTACTGGATCGACACGTTGGTCGCCGCCATGACCGCGGCGCCGAGCGGAGCGATGATGATGGTTTGGAAGACGAGCCACGAGCCGATATCGACCAGCCACTGGACCGACGTCGGCGCGCCGACGCGTATGAGCCCGCGCAGTTTCTCGAGGTCGGGACGATCTGTGCCGCGCGTGGCGTAGAGCTGGTCGTACGCGGGCCGGAGCATCGCCAACCCCATGTAGAGCGCGCGGACCGACCAGCCGATCACGGTCGCGATGCCGGCGCCTTCGATGCCCAGCTCGAGCGCGGGCACGTGGACGCCCAATGCGACGCCGCCGACGCTCCACTGGGGGATGCCGACGTAGCCGTAGATCAACACCCAGTTGCCGACGGCGTTGACGGCGGTCGAAATCAGCACCGCGTCGAGCGCGACACGCGGCTTTTGGATGCCGTTGAAGAAGCCCTGAAATCCGGCGGCGAGCGTTCCCGGGGCGAGCAGCAACACCGCGACACTCAGGTATGCGATTTCCATCTCGCGCACCACGGGCGGGTGTTGGCCGAGATCCGCGATCCAGCCGAACCATGTCGAGCAGGTCAGCGACAACGGGGCCGACACAAGCAGCATGACGCCCGCGATGTAGACCGATTGCCAGGCGTACGAGCCGGCGTCGCGCGGGCGCCCGCGGCCGTCGGCCTGTGAGACGAACGTCTGCACGGCGCCGGCGACGCCCATGCCCACACACGCAAAGACGAACGCGAATGTGGCCGCGGGGCCGATTGCGGCCTGCGCTTCGGTGCCGAGCTGCGACACCATGATGAAATCGATGAACGACATCGCCATCCGCGACACCATCATCAGCACCATCGGGGCGGCGAGCGTGAGCAGTTCGCGCGTCGGGCCGCGACGAGGAGCAGAAACGGTGGCGGCTGACATCGAGTTAGCCCTTACACAAGAGACAGCCCCGACGGTCGGTGAGTCGACCGTCGGGGCTGGATGTCGTCGGAGATTCCGTTTGACGTAGACCTAGGACGGTGCGGCGGCGCCTTGCGTATACCCATAAACTGGCGAATGCATTGCTGCACCTCCGATCGGCGACTCGCGCCCCGTGCGTTGCTACGTGGCGTGGAGCATCGCTGCGCCGCAGTGCTCCGTCAAGCGTGAGTTTCGCATGAGCAACGTGTGTGCCCGAGCACGCCCGATGCGGCTATGATCCGTGGTCCGACGCCAGTGCGGCGTAGCGACGCGCCGGAGAGTGTTTTGCGATGAGATCGATTAGGTGCGTGGCTCGGCTGCTGATGGGACTGTGCTTCGTAGCAGGGTCGTCGTGGGGCGTCGAAGTGTCGATCGATCCTGCCGACGTCTCCGTCGGTTTCCCGATCGGGTTTACTCCCCCCGCCGCCCGCTCCGGCCATTGGATGCCGATCACGCTTGCGGCGGAGGTGCTCGGGACGCAGCCCGCCGAGGTCGAACTGCGGGTCGGCACGGCGGATCGCGACGGCGATCGCGTTGATTACGTCGTCCGCCGCACGTTGACGCCGGGCATCGGCAAGCAGCGGCTGTGGGTCTACGCGACGCCGTGGCGGATGCCAGGCTTCAGGGCTGCGGAGCCGGGCATCCCGACGACGGTCGAGGTGTATGACGCCGAGAACGCGGTGCGCATCGCGAGCGTGCCGCTGCCGCGGGTCAATCTGATCGAGACCGACGCCCAAGTGATTCTCGATGTGAGCGCTGCGCCGGTCAGCGCGTTGGACGCGCTATACCGCCCCTACCGCGACCTCAACTTCTTCGAACCCGGTTGGGGTGAGCGCGAGCACTATCAGAAGATCTATGGGGGGCAGATCAGGGCGGAAGACATCCCGCCGGTCTGGTACGGCCTGGAAGGCGTCGACGTGGTGGTGTGGGATCGACCGGACCCGGCGAACGAAAACGTGCGCCCGGCGCAGCTCGAAGCGCTGGGCGAATGGGTCCGCGCGGGTGGACAACTGATCATCGGCATCGGCGATGTGGCGGATCGACTCGCGCGTGAGCCCGAGCTGAGTGCGCTGTCGCCGTTCGAGCTGCGGGGCGGCGTTCGAGCGGTGTCGCGAATGGCCGCGTTCGCGCGGGCGAATGAGGAGCCGATCGCGGTCGCGAACGTGGCGCTCAAGCCAAACGCCCAGTTGATGCTCAGCGACACGCTCGATGGCCGCCGCGCGCAGATGATCGGCCGCTGGTCGGTGGGGTCGGGTCGGGTGACGGCGGTTGCGGCGAGCTTGAACGATCTGTTTCCCGCGGGCGTAGCCGCGTCGCACTTGGGACGCCTCGTTGATTTCAACACGCACACCGACGCTTACCGAGAGAGCGAAGGGCAATTCAGCGTTTCGACGTTGCGTGAGCCGCAGCGCGTGTTCGATGCGCTGGCCTCGGTGGTTGACTACAGCGCGACGGGCTCGGTGCTGGCGATGGTCGCGACGATCTTCGTCGTCTTGTACATCGTCGGGGCGACGTTTGTGAGCTGGGTCTGGCTGAAGCGTAAGGGGCAGACGGCGTGGGGCTGGCCCGCGTTCGCCGCGTTTGCGGTTGTGGCGAGCTTTCTGAGCCTGGGCGCCGTGCGACTCGGCCACGGCGTGACCAGCAGCACCAAGGCCGCGGCGCTGGTCGACCTCGAAGCGGGCGAGTTTGACGCGGTCGCCGCCTGCTGGTTTGGACATCGCTCGGTCTCGCGCGTACCGGGGGACTTCTGGCTCCCGACGCAGATCGAGGGCGACCAGCGATCGGCCCGCAACTATCTGCGCCCGCTCACGCCCGGCGGTCGTTATACGAGCTACGCCACGCCGCTGCGGTTTCGCGCGCTCGTCAGTGAGGCGCGACTGGTGGACGCCCCGCTGCGGTCGACGCTGAAGCAGTTTGAGGGCTTCTGGCGCGGACAAATGGACGGGACGGTGCGGGGGCGCATCTTCCTCGACCGCGGCACGGGGCTGGTCGCAGCGGAGAGCTGGATCGCCAACGATCTGCCGCATGACGTGGTCAGCGGCTATCTGCTCTATCTCGACCCGCGTCTGACGGACGCGACGCAGGCGGCCGGTGCGACCGCACGTTACTCCCCGCTGCTGTCACCCGTACCGCCGGCGGTGAACGTGCTCGCGGTGCGGCTGGCGGCGATGGCGGCTGGCGAGATGGTGCGCGGCGTGATCGGCACGGGCGAGCGGGATGAACTCGCCGAACGGCGGGCGCGCTGGGACGCGCTCGCGGATAAGTCGCTCGAGAACTATCCGGAGCCGGCGAATCTCTGGGCGCAGCAGCGCGATTGGGCGAATACGTTCCTGGGCGGCGGGCTCAGTTTCGAGAGCGCCGCCGCGCTGGCGTCGACCCATCGCCTCTACCTCGCGAGTGGGACCTCGTACGACGCGGCGGGGACGGCGATCACCATGAACGGCATGATTGACCGCGACGTGTCGCATTGGCTCACGCCGACCCAGGCCGTGCTACTACTCTTTACCGCGGACGCGGGTCCGGCGGTCTTGTATCGTGACGGCGATGCGCTGCGCGCGACGGGCCAGACGCTCTACCGCGTACGCTGCCCGGTGCAGGTGAGCGGCGCCGCGCCGCAGTTGCCGGAGATTTCGCCGTGATTGTGCAGACGATCAATCTCACCAAGCGTTACGGGAAGCTCGTGGCGCTCAACAATCTGCACCTCAACATCGAAGAGGGCGAGTGCTTCGGCTATATCGGCCCGAACGGCGCGGGCAAGACGACGACCATCCGCATTCTCTCGACGCTGCTGCAGCCCACGTGGGGCGAAGCACGCGTCTGCGGCCATGTGGTCGGCTATGAGAGCCGACTCATCCGACCGCTGATCGGCTACGTGCCCGACTTTTTCGGCGCGTACGAAGACATGGTGGTGCAGGAGTATCTCGAGTTCTTCGCCGCCGCTTACAACATCAGCGGCAAGCAGCGCACGCAGATTGTCGGCGACGTGCTCGAACTGACCGATCTAAGCTACAAGGTCGATGCGTCGGTCGACTCGCTCTCGCGCGGCATGAAGCAGCGGCTCAGCATCGCTCGCGTGCTGCTGCACGACCCCAAGGTGTTGTTGCTCGACGAGCCGGCCAGCGGGCTCGACCCCCGCGCCCGCATCGAGATCCGCGAGCTGCTCAAAGAACTGCACCGCATGGGCAAGACCATTCTCATCAGCTCGCACATCCTGCCCGAACTCGCCGACCTTTGCACCAGCATCGGCATCATCGAGCGCGGCGAACTCATCTATCAGGGCTCGGTCAGCGACGCCCTTCGTCGCGCCCGCGTCGGCGCCGTGCTGCACGTTGTCACGCCGGACGACCAGACCCGCGCGGTCGACGTGCTCGCGGGCTTGCGCGGCGTGCAATCGGCTGAACCGCGCAACGGTGCGGTCGTCGTTTCGCTGACCGACGACACGACGGACTTCAGCTTCATCGCTGAAGCGATGCTGGCCAATCAGCTTCGCATCCACGAGATCAAGCAGGAAGAGGTGAACCTGGAGACCGCGTTCATGCGGCTGACCAAGGGCGTGGTCCAGTAGGCTTCGCCCGGGCGGAGCATCGACCACGACGATCTCCGTCTCCCATTCGCCCCGTTATACTCCGGCCCCAACGTCTTACATCAATGAAGGAGCGCTGCCCCATGTTCCGCGTCGCCGCACTGGTCTTCCTCGGCTTCACGCTTTCGATTCAATCGGCGTTCGCTCAGCAGCCGAAGACGCCCATCAGCGTGTCGTCGCCGGACGAGCGCATCGAGCTGACGTTTGATTTGCGCGACGGCGCGCCGTACTACGCGGTCAAGCGCGACAACAAGCCGGTGATCCTGCCGTCGCGGCTCGGCTTTCGCCTGCAGACCGGACCCGATCTCGCCGACGGATTCGAGCTCGACGGCAGTCGCGTGCAGCGCACCGACGAAACGTGGGAGCAGCCGTGGGGTGAGCAGACGCTGATCCGGGATCAGCACACGGAGTTATACATCAAGCTCGACGATGCCGAAGGCGGCCGCCGTGCGCTCGACATCATCTTCCGCGTGTTCAACGACGGCGTCGGTTTTCGCTATCGCATTCCCAACCAGCCCGACGCGGAAGCCATCGAGATCAGCGATGAGCTGACCGAGTTTCGGCTGACGGGCGACCATCGCGCCTGGTGGATCCCCGCCTTCAAAGGCAATCGCTACGAGTATCACTACACCGACTCGCCGCTCAGCCAGACCGAGAAGGTGCACACGCCGTTCACGTGCAAGACCGCCGACGGGCTGTACCTCAGCTTTCATGAGGCGGCCCTGACCGACTTCGCGAGCATGACGCTGCACCGCAAGCAGGGGACGACCTTCGAGGCGGATCTGGTGCCGTGGTCGGACGGCGTGAAGGTGCGCGGCGGCGCGCCGATGGTCACCCCGTGGCGCACGATTCAGATGGCCGACACGCCCGGCGGGCTGATCGAGAGCTATCTCGTGCTGAACCTGAACGAGCCGAACCAACTCGGCGACGTGTCGTGGGTGAAGCCGGGCAAGTACATCGGCATCTGGTGGGAGATGCACATCCGCAAGTCGACGTGGCACTCCGGTCCGAAGCACGGCGCCACCACCGAGAACACCAAACGCTACATCGATTTCGCCGCCGAGCATGGATTCGACGGGGTGCTCGTCGAAGGGTGGAACGTGGGTTGGGACGGCAACTGGATCGACAACGCCGAGAAGTTCGACTTCCTCACGCCCTATCCCGACTTCGATCTCGAGGGCCTCGCGAAATACGCCCGCGAGCGCGGGGTCTACCTGATTGGTCATCACGAGACCGGCGGCGGCATCCACAACTACGAACGCCAGATGGAAGACGCTTACGCGATGTACAACCGCCTCGGCGTGCGCGCGGTCAAAAGCGGGTATGTGGGGCACGGTCAGGAATTGAAACGCATCGACGAGAACGGCGATGTGCACAAGGAGTGGCACCACGGCCAGTGGATGGTGCGTCACTATCGCGACGCGTTGCTCACCGCCGCCAGACATAAGGTGATGCTCAACGTTCACGAACCGATCAAAGGAACGGGCATTCGCCGAACGTATCCGAACATGCTGACGCGGGAGGGCGCCCGTGGGCAGGAGTACAACGCCTGGGGCGGCGACGGCGGTCGCAATCCGCCGGACCACACCACCATTCTCCCATTCACGCGGATGCTGTCGGGGCCGATGGACTTCACTCCTGGCATTTTCGATCTGAAGTTCGACGAGTACATGCCGAACGACTATGTCAGCACCACGCTCGCCAAGCAGTTGGCGCTCTATGTCGTGATCTACAGCCCGCTGAACATGGCGGCGGACCTGCCGGAAAACTACGCCGCCAAACCCGATGCGTTTCAGTTCATCAAAGATGTGCCGGTCGACTGGGAGTTCACGCGCGTGCTCGACGCCGCGATTGGTGATTACGTCGCGATCGCACGGAAGGACCGTCATTCCGATGACTGGTATCTGGGAGCGATCACCGACGAGAACCCGCGCAGCATAAACGTGAAGCTCGACTTCCTGTCGTCAGGCAAGTCGTACACGGCCCAGATCTATCGCGACGCCGACGACGCGCATTGGGACACGAACCCGCACGCCTACACCATCGAGCAGCGTGATGTGACATCGAACAGCACCTTGCCGATCAAGCTCGCCCCGGGCGGCGGCGTGGCGATTCGGTTCGTTGCTCAGTAGTGCGACGCGTACGGGTCGCATGGGTTAGCAAAGCAGACCCGTGCTGGCGGCCGAGAATCGCCGCGGCTTCATCGCATAGGCGCCACATGCCATGACAAGTCCGACGCGGGCCTGCACTCGCCGCCTGCGCGGTCGCGTCTTATGATGCGCGTGAGGGGGCGTTGGCGAGTTTGACTCAGCAGCAGCAGGAGGCGCCCGATGAAGAAGATTCGGTTGTTCACCCCCGGCCCGTGCGCCGTGCCCGAAGAAGTTCTGCTCGAGATGGCCCGGCCGTTTGAGCACCACCGCACGCCGTGGTTTCAGGAATTCATGGCCCAGGCGACGGCCAAGCTCAAGCAACTGTTGCTTACCGAGAACGACGTGCTGATCATCACCGGCTCGGGCACCGCCGCCGCCGAGGGCGCCATCGTCGGCTGCCACGGACCGGGCTCCAAGCTGCTGACCATCGAAGGCGGCAAGTTCGGTCAGCGCTGGGGTCAGATCGCCGAACAATTCGGGATCGACGTCACGCGTCACGAGATCGAGTGGGGCACGGCGCCCGACCCGGCGTTCATCGAGAAGGCGCTGCAAGACGACCCGAAGCTTACCAGCGTCATGGTCGTGTACAGCGAAACGTCGACCGCCACCGCGTGCGATCTGCAGGCGATCGCCAAGGTCTGCCGCAACCGCGACGTGCTCCTCCTCGCCGACTGCATCACCGCGGCCGGAGCGTTGCCGCTGAAGACCGACGAGTGGGGTGTCGACGTGGTGATCACCGGTGCACAGAAGTCGCTGATGCTGCCGCCGGGGCTCGGCTTCGCGTCGCTGTCGGCGAAGGCGAAAGAGGCGATCGCCGCTAACAAGAGCCAGCACGCGTTCTACCTGAACTTCAACAAGGCGCTCAAGAGTGCGGCGGACAACGACACGCCGTTCACGCCGGCGCACCTGATGATTCGCGGTCTGGTGAAGGCGCTCGATCTGCTGCTCGAAGAGGGGTTGGAGAATGTGTGGAAGCGTGTCGCCGCCATGGCCGCCGCGTCGCGCGCCGCTGGCCAGGCGGTCGGATTGCCGATCTTCAGCCAGCAGCCCAGCGACTCGGTCACCGCGTTCAAGGTGCCCGACGGTTTGAAAGTACCCGACATCCGCAAGGGGCTGGAGTCGCGCTTCGGCATCCAGTCCGCCGGTGGGCAGGATCAGCTCAAGGGCAAGATCTTCCGCATCGGTCACATGGGGTACGTCGACGAAATGGACACGGTGCTCGCGGTCGCCGCGCTCGAGCAGGTGCTCTACAAGCTGGGGCACAAGTTTGAACTTGGCGCCGGTGTGACGGCGGCGCAGAAGGTGCTGGCTGAGCGGCTCTAACCGCCGTTACGACACGGGCGCCAGCACCCGGCTGGGCGTGGTCGCCTGGTCGCGCTGCTGGGTTTCCGCCGCCAGCCCGCACCATTCGACCGGCTCGCCGAGGTAGCCGCTGCAAAACACCAATCGCTTGAGCGGCATGTGCGCCAGATACACGGCTTGCGTCGTCTCCGGGTCGAGCGGCGCCGGCTGCTGTTCGATGCGCTTCAGCAGTTCGTACGCTTGCCGCGCTCCCAGCCCGAACACCGCTTCGAGTGTGTCGCGCGTTTCCTGCACCGCGCCAAAGCGACCCCACAACGACTCGAAGTATGCGCGATTCACGTCGCGCACATCCCGCGCGATACGCCCCGAACGCCACTCCCGCCGCAGATAGTCCGCCACGCTCAGCGCCTGATCGTGCCAGGCGACGGCGTTGTTGAGCGGCATGACGTTCACGCCGCGTTCGCGCTCCAGCCGCCAGCCGAGTTCGACGTCTTCGTGGTAGTTCAGCCGCTCGTCAAACCCGCGGACCGCCAGCACGTCGTCGGCCCGGATGGTGAGGTGCCCGGCCCAGAAGAAGCGATAGTTCAGCCGCTTCCCTGTAATGAGCTGATCCCAGAAAAAGACCAGCGGTGTGTTGACCATCACATGCCGCCACCCGTTGTCGATGCGTTGTGGCGGCAGGTCGAGCCGTCCGAGAAACGCGGTGCGGGGCGGCGCGCTGCGAATCGCCGCGAGATGCACGCCGAGCGTCTCCGGACCGAGCACCATGTCGTCGTCGAGAAACAGCAGCCACGGCGCCCGCGCGGTTTGGATGCCGCTGTTGCGCGCCCGGCTGCGCCCCGCGTTCGCCTGGTTGAGCACGGTAAGACGCACCGCCCGCGGCAACACCCGCCGCGCGAGCGCGGCGGGCGTCTCGTCGTGATCGTCGATGCTGAGCACCACCTCAAGCTCGGGCAGTGCGGCGTCGTTCGCGGCGATCGTCTCGAGCAGTCGGCCGAGACACACCAGGCGACTCGGCACGGTCGCGATGATCAAGCTGAGCGCGGGTGTGCGCGACATGGTGCGGCTCGCGAAGCGCGATGAATTCAATAGCCACCAACGGCTCTATCGGCCACCGGCGCCAACTGCGCCTAGAAATGCCGCGGCCGTACGCCCGATAGAACGGCGCAACACGTGAGCAATGTGGAGCGCCTGCATGCCGTCGTCGCAACGCAAGATTCTCTCGCTCGACGCGCTCGTCGCGACCCGCGACCAAGCGCGGGCCCAGGGTCAACGCGTCGTGCACTGTCACGGCTGCTTCGACATCGTCCACCCCGGCCACATCCGCTATCTGCAGTTTGCGCGGAGCCTTGGCGACGTGCTGGTGGTTTCGATCACGGGAGACAGCGGGGTCGCGAAGGGCGCCGATCGGCCCTACATC
Organism: uncultured Planctomycetales bacterium; assembly: GCA_964563855.1. Classification (GTDB taxonomy): domain Bacteria; phylum Planctomycetota; class Phycisphaerae; order UBA1845; family Fen-1342; genus JAFGRR01. The sequence continues at coordinate 25,623 of CAZLYU010000031.1, forward strand.
CCGCAGGAGCTGCGCTGCGAAAATCTTGCGGCGCTCGAAATCGTCGACTGGGTCGCGGTCGATTCACATCCCACCGCGGTCGAGTTGCTCACGCGGCTCAAGCCGGATGTCTACGTGAAAGGGCAGGAGTATGCGCGGTCGCAAGATCCGCGCTTCCTGCGCGAACGCGCCGTGGTCGAACAAGCCGGCGGGCGGGTCGCGTTTCACAGCGACGAAGTCGTCTTCAGCTCGACGGCCTTGCTCGCCAACATGCGCCGCGACACTGCGCTCGACAACGAGCGACTCGTCGCTCTCTGTCAACGGCGCCGCATCGACCGCCACGCGGTGCAACAAGTCATCAATCGATTCGCCGATCTCCGGGTGGTCGTCGTCGGCGATGTCGTTTCGGAGAAATGCGTCTTGTGTGAAGCCGGTGCGGCGGTCGGCGACGACCCCGTCCTCACGGCGCAGGTGCTCGGCGAAACGACGTATGTCGGGGGCGCTGCGGGCGTCGCGTTGCAAATGTCGATGCTCGGCGTTCGCTGCACGCTGTTTGGCGCCGTCGGCGCCGATGACGCGTCGCGTGCATTCGCAACGCGTCTCCAAGACGCGGGCGTGGATGCGCACCTCGCCCCCGCGCGAACCGGGCTCGTCGAACGCACCACCTTCACAGCCGACGGAGACAAGCTCTTTAAGAGCACGCGCGGCGGCAGCGCCCCGCTCGACTCGACCGCCGAAGACGCGCTCGCTTCCGCCGCGACGGATGAACTGCGCGGCGCCGATCTGCTGGTCTGGTGTGATGAGGGTTTCGGCGTGGTCACTCCGTCGCTCGTCGCCGCGCTCACCGCGATCGTGACGTCAAAGCAGCGGGTGGTCGGCGTTGCTGGTGGACCGCGCGGCCAGTTGGCGAGCATGTTGAATACGCACTTGCTTTGCGCTGCCGAACCCGTGTTTCGTGAGTCGCTGCATGATCGAAGCTCGGCGCTCCCGGCCGTCGTCTGGCATGCCTTACACGCCACCGCCGGGCGGGCGGCGCTCGTGTCGCTGCGCAAGCGCGGCATGCTGAGTTTCGACGCGCCGTCGACGAATGCCGAATCAACGGGTCTGACGGGGCGCCTGCAGAGCGAGTTCGTCCCACCGCTCACGCCGCAATGCCTCGACCTCATGGGCGCCAGCGCCGCTTCGTGGGCGCTCGCGAGTTTGGCCGTGGCGAGCGGTTCGACGCTGCCGCTGGCGGCGTATCTCGCTGCGGCGGGCGGAGCGCTGGTCGCCGCCAGGTTTGGGGCCGATCCGTGTTCGCTCGACGAACTGCTGGTATGGCTCGACCAGCGACCCGAGTGGCACGACATGAGCCGCTTCTCGCCTGACGCCCCCGCGGCGCCACGGCGAAGCAAAGCCGCCAACATGGTTGCGGCGGCGTTATGACGCCGAGCGTCAGCGTCATCATCGCCACCCACAATCGTCGCGATGTGCTGGCGCACACGCTCGCACGGCTTGCGGCGGCTGAGATCAAGCCTCCGCACGCGGAGATCATCATCGTCGACAATGCGTCGCGTGATGACATCGCGTCGGCTGCAGGTGCGTACGCCGGCGTTCGACTCATCGCGCTCGATCGCAACTGGGGTGCGACGGCCAAAGCGTTCGGCGTGGAGCACGCTCGGGGTGAGTTGCTGTTGACGCTCGACGACGACTCATACCCGTTGCCCGGCGCGCTCGAACACGCGAGCGGTTACTTCGCTGCAGACCCGCGGCTCGGCGTGGTGGCGCTGCGCGTGTTTTTGCGCGACGGAACGGAAGAGTGCATGGCGCTGCCGCACATCGCGCTCGGCGGCGCCGCGTTGTACCGACGCACCGCGCTTCAGGCTGTGGGCGGGTTCGACCCCACTTTCTTCATGGCCGCGGAAGAGTACGACACGTGCCTGCGGTTGCTCAATCGCGGCTGGGGCGTACGGTTCGCCCCCGGACTGGCGGTCGAGCATCTCAAGTCGCCGACCGCGCGACGTTCCGCCCGGACGGCCTTCTACGACACGCGCAACAACCTCAGAGTCTGGGCCCGCTATCTGCCGGACGAGCCCTACGCGATCTACGCCGCTGACTCGCGCCAGCGCTACTGCTGGCTGGCGACGGATTGGCGGAGCCGGGTTGCGGCGCTGCGCGGTCTGGCGGCGGGCCAGTGGCTCGCGTGGCGTGAGCGGCGCGCATTCACGACACGGCGCCTCTCGCCGGACGTGTTCGAGCAGGTGTTTGGCTGGGCGCGCGTCGAGCAGCGATTCCGCGCACTCGCGAGCGACGGCGTGCGACGTGTCGCGTTCCTCGACTTTGGCAAGAACATCTATGCGTTTTGGCGCGGCGCGCGCCAAGCCGGCATCGCCGTGGCGTGCATCGGAGACGACCGCGTCGCCAGAGGCCAGCGGCGCTATCGCGGTGTGCCGTTGACATCAGTCGCAACGGCGCTGCGCGCTCCGGTCGACGCCGTCGTGATCAGCAACACGTCTTTCGCACACGTCGAGCGGCGGCTGACGAGCCTCAAGACGCTCGCGACGCCGCCCGTGCACGCATGGTTCACCTTCGCCGGGCTCTACGGCCCGCACGCAGCAGCCGAGCCCGAGCGGCAGGTGGAGTGGTCAGTTGACGAGCGAGTGCAGATCACGCGCCCCAAGCCCCGTTCGACACGTCAGCCCGCCAGCGCCCTTTGAGCGACGGCCCGCGCTTCGACCGACACCGGCTTTCCGTCAACGGTGGTGGTAAGCTGAATCTGCGTGAGACCGCCGGGAACCTCGTCAGATAGGTGCAGCTTCGCCCGCGGCGATTGCCCCCAAGTGCTGAAATCGCCTTGAGCGTCAATGATCTCCACGCGGCACATCGTCGGCTGATCACCCACCATCACGTTCTCCGGAGGCATCGACCGGACTGTGGTCGCCGGGTGGGTGGTGGGCTGCTCCTCGGGCTCGACAAACGCGCTGTGGTAGAGCACTTCGTTCAATGCCAGCGTCTCGTCGGCTCCCATGGAAATCGGCTGCCCATTTTCGTCGACGCGCTCGCGCTGCACGACCGCGACGTCAGACGTCTTGCTCAACAGCGTGGTGCGCACATACAGCGGGCGCGGCTCACCGTCGGTTTTCTCGGAGCCTGCGTACAAAACCCAGGAGCCGGGCGCAAAGCGCGCCCAGCGGTCGTAAGTGGGGTTGCGCACCAAACCTTCGGGCGCTGATGAAGTCAACACCGTGTCGGTTGCTTGCGCCTGGACGACGAGCGGTGCGACATACTTTTCGATGAACGGCGCAGACACCGTGTCGGTATGTCCCCCGTGGTTTCCGTAACGGGCGAACGCCGGCTGCCACGGAACCACCACCACTTTCTTGTGATAGCGCTGTCGCTGCGCCAGGTCTCCGGGACAGTCGGGGCCTTCGATGCCGATGGTCCGCGTGGTTCCCGAACCGCGATTCGCCGTGCCGGCCAGGGGCAGCAACGCACCAAGGACGGTGTCGCGCTGCGACGTCGTGATGTAAACCTTGCCGTCGACGCGCTCCAGCGCGGCGCTGAAGTCATAGTTTGAGCTGAGGGAGCCGGACAGCAGAACGACGTCTTGCACCGACACGCCCGGCGGCAGCGCCTCGAGCGTAAACACGGCGATCGCGGTTCCGGCCGAGAGGCCGATGAGCGTGACCGGCGCGTACGGATTGGCTTGTTTGTACGCGACGATTTTCTTCGCGAGTTCGCTCGCCTTCCGACGCTTGTATGCGTTGTCAGCGGTCTGATCGGCGACGACGCCGAGGCCGGTCTCCCAGACGAAGGTTTCGCCCCACCCGGTGTAGCCGCCGTCGAGGAGGCCGTCGCGTACGCCGCCGGACCAATTCACCAGCACGCCGCCGCCGCCGGCGCCGTCGAGGTAGTAGACATAGGCGCGACGTGCGCGCTGTTCGCGCTCGGCGCTCGAGACACCCGCAACGCGACCGGGTGAGTTGCAGCCGCAGAGCCCGATGAGCACGGCGCCCAGCGAGCCAAACCGGATTGATGAAGCGAACACGGCAGTCCTCCAAACCAAGTCCATTGTCGTTGGTGTTACCAACGGCATCGTAGCGAAGGAGCCGTCACGCCGCCCGTCACGCGCGGGCTTAGCTGAAGTTGAGCGGTCCGGCGTAGAACACGTTGGCGCCGCGCGCCACCGCCAGATACCAGTTCTGCGATCCGCCGTCGAGCAAATTGAGCTTGGCGGTCCCATCTGCGTCGGTGAGCACGATCCAATGCTTGCGGTCGGCGAACTCGTGCATCACCGAGCCGCTGGTCCAATCGGCGACCGCAGGCGTCGCATCGACAACAGCGCCGCCCCAGGCGCTCGCGACCCACGCGTGAAGGAGCGTCGAGCGCTCGACGTTGGCTCGCAGGCTGAGCGTGAAACCGCCGGCGATGGTGTTGACCGACACGCGCACGAAGCTCGCGGCCGCCGGTGCGAGTCGATCAGCGAGGTCACGGATGAAGTCGGCATGCGCCAGGATGTCGCTATCGCGGCGCACGAGCGGGGCGCGCAACTGCGCCAGCGCGGTGGCGATTTGAACCGCACTGGTCTCCAACTGACTGGACGAGAACGGCCCGCGGGCAAGGTCGGGACCAAAGAATTCCGTGTGACGATCAGGCATACTGAACGCTCCTCGAGGACGATTGGCGTTGTGCATCACGCGGGCGAACGCTGGCCCGGCGCACGTCGCGGACGTGAGGCATCCATGTCGCGCGCTACGCGCGAGATCAATCACGCAGACCGCCCGCACACGTCTTAGGCGCGGCGGGCATCGTGCAGACGAAGCATGTTGTGGTTTGACGTCGGGTGGCGAGCGGTAACGGAATCGCGCGCTTTAGCGCTCCCCGGCGGCGGCGGCTTCGAGCCGCGCCTGGGTGATCGCGTCGCAACTGGCCGGACGCGCCGCCAGACAGAGGCGCACCAGTTGACTCAGCAGCGGGCGCAGCGCGGCGAACTTCACACCCGCCTCAAGCGCCGCTTCGAGTTTCGCGGCGGCGCGCGTAATCGGCGGGAATCCGAATCCACCGGCTTCACCCTTGAGGTCGCGCGTGACGCAGAGCAGCGCATCGAGATCACGCTCGTTGTAGGCCTGCTCGAGCCCGCGGCTGCGATGCATGAGATCCACCACGAACGCGTCGATCAGTTCGGTCATGCCATCCTCGTGCAATAGCGCGCTCACCAGCGGATGCGGACGCGTGCGCTGTACGACCGACGCCAGCTCCTGACGCTTCGGCGGTTTGGCGATGAAGTCGTCGCAGCCAGCGAGCAGGCACGATTCGCGGTCGGCCTGCCGCGACTTGCAGGTGATCGCGACGATCGGTCGTAGATACCCCTTCTGACGGAGCAGTTGGGCCGCGCTGAGCCCGTCCATCTCCGGCATCTGCCAGTCCATGAGAATCAAGTCGTAGACGCCTTCCAGCGCTGCCTTCACCGCTTCGGCCCCATCCACCACGCCGGTCACCTCGACGTTGAGCGGTTCGAGCATATGGGTGATGAGTCGGCGAGCCATGAGGCTGTCGTCGGCGAGGAGCACGCGGGCGCGAATGGCTGACGCGGCGAAAGAGGCGGGGTCGATCGGCTGGTCGAAGATCAAATCCAATTCGTGCGTGTTGGCGCTGCCTTCGATGTAGCGACACGCACGCACTTTCGCCGCGGCGGTTTGCCAACTGTTTTGCATCGTGAGCAGGCGCAGCGACACGCGCGTTCCCTTATGGAGCACGTGCGAGCAGAGGAGCGAGACGCCGACGCGGCTGATCATTCGCGCAGCAACCGCGTAGATGCTGCCGCCGTCGGCTGCTCCGGCGTGGGTTTCGAGTCGCAACAGTCGCACCCGGTACGCAAAGCGCGTCTCGTCTCCGTCGCGGCGACGCTCTTGCTGCGCGTCGCGCACGTCGAGCGTGTCCCATAAAGCCGCGAGCGACGCGTCATCAAGCTTGAGCTGCCGAACATCTGGCCGCACCTGCGATCCTCCGGCGCCCGCCGAGTTCGCAGACGCTGGAGGTGTAGTCGGCTGATCCGGTGCAGGGCTCGAATGGACGGCACGCCAGAACTGCGGCGCCCGGCCGAGCGCGCTAGCCGCCGGTCGCGGCGGGCGAGTCCGATCGCGAAGGTTCGGCGCCCGTCACATTGGCGATGGCTCGGTTCGCGATCTGACTAAGAATCATCATGATGATCACCGCCAACACCAGCGAAACGAGCAAAAACCATCCCGGCTTGCTGAGATCTTCGAGGCTGGCGATGTGCGACGCCGCCCAGACGACCACCGCGGTTCGCGGGGTCATCCCGATGAGGGTTCCGAGAACGTACGGCGCCGGCGGTACGCGCGTCGCCGCCATGACGAGGTTCGTCATCGCGAACGGGGAGTTGGGAGGCAGGCGGAGCAGCGTGACGAGCCCCAGCGTGCGCCAAAAGCCGCCACCCAGCAGCGCGCGATACACCGCAGCCCACTTCGGCTTTTCGTTGACGATCACGACCACTCGGTCGCCGGACGTAAACGCGGCGACGACGAAGCCGATCACGGCGGCGCCGACGAACCCGACCAGCGCCGCCCCAAGGCCGAGCCAGAAGCCGAAGGCCCACCCGCCGAGAATGGCCTGGGCGTACGTGGGCAGCAGCGCAAGGCCCGCGAAAATCATGAAGCCGATCATGTAGACGTAAATCCCGCTGGGGCCCAGGTCTTTCAGCCAGTCGGCGAGCGGATTGAGGTAGATGAAGATGAAGATGCCGCCGATCGCGGGCAGCGTGGCGGCCGCTGCGGCTAACACGCCGGTCGGCCCGAGGCGTTTGTATAGCTGCAGCGCCTCTTCGCGGAACCTGGTGTTCTCCTCGTTGAGCTGCACGCTCAATCCGTAGAGCACCGCGCCAAGCACCAGCGCTGCGATCTCGAACTTCTGCGTGTGCTCCCATGGCGTCGGCGCGCCCACCATGACCGCCGCCGCGAGCCCACCCAAGACCAGCGCGCCCAACAAACACGGCGCGGCGGCGAGGTAGAGCCGATAGCGGGCGGACACGACGCGTCGCGACGCGATGTCGCGCACCCACACGAAGACGAGGTACAACTCGGCGGCGAGCAGCGCGAACGGAAGGATTTCACTCAGCACGGGTGCTCCTGCACTGGGGCGTCAAGCGCGGCATGTCTTCTCGAACCCATCCGGATCGCGGTTGTCAGTCATGCTCGTGTCTCTGACGATGACAATATGCGTGATTCGAAGCCGCGACGAGCACCACGACCCCGGCCGCCTGGAAACCGTCCATCAACCGCCAGCCCCGCGCGCCTACCCCGGCAGATAATTCCGGAGCGCTTGTCGCCATGGGTTGAACTGCGCTCCGCATCCCGTCATCCGTTCATCTATCGCCGGATGGTGGCGGCGGTCGATCATGCGGCGGAACCAGGGGATGTGGTGCAGGTGTACGACAAACATGGGGCGCTCTTCGGTCGCGGACTGTTCAACCCCGATTCGGAGATCGTGCTACGCCTGCTCACGCACGCGGACGAGCCAATCAATGATGCGTTCTGGCGGGGTCGGCTGCGGTCGGCGATCGCGCTGCGTGAACGTTTGCAACTGTCCGTCAACTCGGACGCGTATCGGTTGGTGCACGCTGAGGGCGACGGCTTGAGTGGCCTCGTGATCGAGCGCTATGCCGACGTGCTGGCCGTGGAGGTCTTTGCGCTGGGGATCTGGCGACGGGTCGATGAGATCGTGGCGTTGCTCCGCGACGTGACGCCGACGACCGCGGGCTGGCCCGACGTGTGGCGGGTTGTCGTTCGCGCAGACGAGCGTGCTGCAGCGCTCGAGCGGTTTACCCCCCAGTCGCCGCCGAAAGACGCGCCGCAGCACGTGGAAATCCGCGAACACGGGCTTCGCTATCGGGTCGATCTGACCGCGGGACACAAAACCGGCTTCTTCTGCGATCAGCGGGAGAATCGCGCCCGGCTTGGCGCATTTTGTCGCGACGCGGACGTGCTCGATCTGTGCTGCTACACCGCAGGGTTTGCGCTCAACGCCGCCGTCCGCGGCGGGGCGCGGCATGTGACGGCGGTGGACCTCGACGAGACTGCGCTCGCGATCGCGAAGCGGAACGCCGATCTGAACCAAACGCGCATCAGCTTCGCGCATAGCGACGCGTTCACCTATCTGCGGCAGATGCGGGAAAACGGACGCCGTTTCGACGTGGTCGTGCTCGACCCGCCGAAGTTTGCGCTGAATCGCGCTGGGCTGGAGGAGGCGTTGCGGCGTTACTCTGACTTGAACGCCCTGGCGCTCCAGGTTGTGTCGCCCGGCGGTTTGCTGCTGACGTGCAGTTGCAGCGGGTTGGTGTCGCGGAGCGCATTTCGCGGCGTGATCGGAGACGCGGCGCGACGCACGCAACGCCGGCTGCAATGCATCGATTCGAGCGGCGCGGGCGCCGACCATCCGGTGATGCTGGATTGCCCGGAAGGCGAGTATCTGAAGGCGGAGTGGCTGCGCGTGGTCTGATGCAAAGCGTCATGCGCATGGCGACCGACCGTCGCGTTTCTTAAACTAAGAGGCGGCGGGCGCTTGCTGGGGCGTCGCGCGGCCATCGTGGAGGTTTGCCATGTCGCTCCGCGCAAAGCGAATTCTCTGGCCCACTGATTTCTCGCAGCTTTCGCTGCATGGCGGCAAGTATGCGCGGTGCTTCCGCGACCTGTTTGACGCGGATTTGCACGTGATTCACGTCGTGGCGGCCCCCCTGCCGCTGGAAATGTCGGTGACGATCCCGGCGGAGGTTTCCGCCATTCCGCCGGATGTGGACGCGGTTTCGGAATCGCTGGCTGCGTTGAGACGGTTCGTGGCGCCGGTGTTGCCGAACCATGACCGGGTGACCTTCGACGCGTTTTACGGCTCAGCGACCAGCGCGATTTGCAGCTACGCGGCGAATCACGCGATCGATCTGATCGTGATCTCGACGCACGGTCGCACGGGACTGTCGCATGTGCTGATTGGCAGCACGGCGGAGGCGATTGTTCGAAACGCGCCGTGCCCGGTGCTCACGGTGAAAAACCCGGAGACGGACTTTAGCGACGACGTAGGCGGCTCGTCGGGTGCGGCTGAAGCCCCGGAATAGCGTCGGTCGGCCCCCTTCAGCGAGATCCTGCCGATGCGAAGAGCCATCGGCCGGCCACCCGTCGATAGGAAGCGTCGTCGGCAGGCCGCCCCGTGCGACGGCGGTACACGCACGGCCCCCCTTCTCACGAGGGAACTGCCTCGTTCTCGTGGGCAGGCTATTTGTTGTTCCGCCGGGCGCGCGGGCCCCGTGCCGCGCCCGCTTGGCTGCCTCGACGTCGCGCAACATCGGCCGCCGGGCGTGAATGAACGCCGATAATTCTCGTTACAGACGGTCATGCGTGTCGATCTAACGGGTGCTGGGGCGTCGAGACGGCGGGCGCTTCGGTGGATTTCCTATCGAACGCGGCTGATTGGATGACCGAAGGAACACATACCATCCACCGCGTGCGACGGTGTGCTGACTGAAGTTGTGCAGGAAAGGACGACATGGGTCGCCCCGGGGCCACCACGCAAGGCGCGAGTGCTGATCGAATCTCGCTCTTCGATCGCTTCCGCGAGAAGGATCTGGATCCTGTCCTCGATAAACTGGACGTGGCGGATCCGAACATGGCGGTGAAGGAGGGGGCTCGCACGCGCTGGCGCTATCGCCGCCGACTCAAGGTCGCGCTTGCCGATGAGAGCGGCAAGCATGCGGTCCACGTTGTCTATTCGCGAGCGGTGAATGCGACGGATGTGTGGTTCATCGCACCATCGCTGATGTATCCGGGTCGGACCTGTCGTGTTGAAATGGTGACCACGCACAGCACCTGGTCGGACCTGAACGGCGTCGTGGCGGCGTGCCGATATATCGGGGCCCGACTGTACGAGGCCCACGTACGGCTCGTGTCGCCGCTCGAACTGGTGCTCTACGCGCCGGATGCGGTTGCGCGACAGGTCTTGCTCGTCGATGACGAGCCCACCAGCCGCAAGCTCTTGGCGCTCATGCTGGAACGACTCAACGCCCATGTCACCGCGGTTTCCAGCGGGGCGGAAGCGCTGAGCGAAGCAGAGTCGGGTTCGTTCGACCTCGTGCTGCTCGATCTGGACATGCCGGAGATGGACGGGTTCGAAACACTCGAGCGGCTGCGTGCTTCGGGTTTCAGTGAGACGTGCATCGCCGCTTCCTCCCACGAGGCGAGCACGGTGCGCGAACGCTGCGCGGCTGCGGGGTTTGATGGGTATCTTGCGAAACCCTTCGAGCGCGAAGATGTTGAACAGGTCTTGCGGCAGCGTGTCGAGCCGCTGTTTAGCTCCATTTCAGGTGACGAGCAGATGTCGCCGCTGATCCAGAGCTTCGTGGACGGCTTGCGCGACCGTTGCCAGGCGCTGCTCGACGCGGTCGGCAACGAGGAGCTGACTGCTCTCGAACAGGCGCTGCGCAGTTTGCGCGCCGATGCGGGGGGTTGCGGCTTCGAGCCGATCGCGACCCGAACCGGCAGCGTGTTGAAGTCGATCCACGACCAGGTCGATGTTGCCGACGTGAAGCGAATGACGACGGAACTCGTCAAGCTGTGCCGGCAAGTACGCGTGATGCGGGCCAGCGGCGAGTCGGAGCCAGCGCGCCAGACCGGCGCCGAACCCAAAGCTCATTGAGGCCGGCGTTCGGTCCGCGATTCTCAAGGAGTCGGAGTTGGATCATGCTCACGGTTGTCCTACTCGTCACGCTCATCGCGCCGGCCGCCCTTGCCGCGCTGGTGCTCGATGACAACACGCGGCGTCACTTCGGCCGGCGCCGACGCCCGCGCAGTCGCCGTCGCTCGTCGCGCGTATTGAATGCCGAGAATTGTCGCGCCTAGTTCCCGCGTCTACACTCCCTGTTGTACAGGACGCTAGGGGCGATCAGCACGCGGCTGATCTGAGATGGTCGGTTTTCCGAACGACGGCCAGCACCCTCCGAACCTGATCAGCTTATGCGCGTCACAATCGCGCAAAAGCTGCGTAGGGAAGCGAACCGCCACGCTCGCGATTTGCGATCCCCACCAATCTCTGGCTTAGGTCGCAGCGGACAGGCGGATGCCAGCGCGGCGGCCGTGTTGAGGAGTCGTGGACGCCATGGCCGCCACCCCGCTCACCCAAACCGCCGTCGTCGCGCCGCGCACGCAACGGCTCGAATCCGTCACACGCGGCCCGATTACCGGGTCACGCCGCATTTATGTCGAAGGGCGGCGCTTTCCCGACTTGCGCGTTCCGTTGCGGGCGATTGATCAGAGCGACAGCCCGTCGCCGAACAACGCCGCCCCGCTCACGCCGAACGCGCCGGTCATCGTCTATGACACGTCGGGGCCGTACGCAGACCCTGCGGTAGAGATCGACCTGCGTCGCGGACTGCCGCGCTTGCGAGCCGGCTGGATCGATGAGCGCGGCGACACGATCGCGCTCGATGCGTTTTCGTCGCAGTTCAGCCGCGATCGGCTGAAGGATCCGCTGACGGCTGATCTGCGCTTCCCGGCGCGCAGCGCGCCCCGTCGCGCCGCGCGCGGACGCCGCGTGACGCAGATGCATTACGCGCGTCGCGGAGAAATCACGCCGGAAATGGAGTTCGTCGCGATTCGCGAGAACGAGCTGCGCGATCAGCTGCCGCACGAGGTGCTGCGACGCAAGCTGGGCGGCAACGCGTGGGGCGCGGCGATTCCCGAGATCGTGACGCCGGAGTTTGTACGCGACGAGATCGCCCGCGGCCGCGCGATCATTCCGTGCAACATCAACCATCCCGAGCTCGAGCCGATGATCATCGGCCGTAACTTCCTGGTGAAGATCAACGCGAACATCGGCAATTCGGCCGTGTCGTCGTCGATCGAGGAAGAGGTCGAGAAGATGGTCTGGGCGATCCGCTGGGGCGCCGACACGGTCATGGATCTCTCGACCGGCAAATACATTCACGAAACGCGCGAGTGGATCATTCGCAACTCGCCGGTTCCGATCGGCACGGTGCCCATCTATCAGGCGCTCGAAAAGGTCGGCGGCACGCCCGAGGAGCTCACGTGGGAACTGTTCCGCGACACGCTCATCGAGCAAGCAGAACAAGGCGTCGATTACTTCACGATTCACGCCGGCGTGCTGCGCGAGTTTGTGCAGCTCACCGCCGACCGCGTGACCGGCATCGTGTCGCGTGGGGGGTCGATTCACGCGAAGTGGTGCCTGGCGCACGGTCGCGAGAACTTCGCGTATGACCATTGGGATGAGATCTGCGAAATCTGCCGCGAATACGACGTCTCGTTCTCAATCGGCGATGGCCTGCGTCCGGGAGCGATCGCCGACGCAAACGATGAAGCCCAGTTCGCCGAATTGAAGGTGCAAGGCGACCTGACGCGCCGGGCATGGGCGCACGACGTGCAGGTCATGAACGAGGGGCCGGGGCACATCCCCATGCACCTGATTCACGAAAACATGACCAAGCAGCTCGAATGGTGCGACGAGGCGCCGTTCTACACGCTCGGGCCGCTCACGACAGACATTGCTCCTGGCTACGACCACATCACCAGCGGCGTCGGCGCGGCGATGATCGGCTGGTATGGCTGCGCGTTGCTGTGCTACGTGACGCCCAAGGAGCACCTCGGCCTGCCCGAGAAGGAGGACGTGAAG
>CAZLYU010000032.1:0-37478 GCA_964563855.1 uncultured Planctomycetales bacterium
TGGGGAATCGATTGCCAAAGCGCTCGACGACTACAAGCGGACCGGGGACATGTCGCCGGTGCAGGACGCCATGCGGATCGCCTATGGCGATGACGTCTACCAGGAGATCGTCGGCATGGGGGAGGACGCGTTCCTGGAGGCCGCGGACAACGTTCGCCGCGGCGTGCCGGTGGCGACCCCCGTCTTCGACGGTGCCAAGGAGCCCGATGTCAACGACGCGCTGGTCCGCGCCGGCTTCAACGAGAGCGGGCAGTCCGATCTGTTCGACGGGCGGACGGGCGAGCAGTTCAGCCGCCCGGTGACCGTGGGCATCATGTACATGCTGAAGCTGCACCACCTGGTGGACGACAAGATCCACGCGCGCTCGACCGGGCCGTACAGCTTGATCACGCAGCAGCCGCTGGGCGGTAAGGCGCGGACTGGCGGTCAGCGTTTCGGCGAGATGGAGGTGTGGGGTCTGGAAGCGTACGGTTCAGCTTATGTGCTGCAGGAGCTGCTGACCGTGAAGAGCGACGACGTGGAAGGCCGCACCAAGATTTACGAGAGCATGGTCAAGGGCACAAACAAGCTCGACGCGGGGACGCCGGTGAGCTTTGACGTGTTGTGCAATGAGATTCGCGGGCTGGGTCTGAACATCCAGCTCGAGAAGCAGAAGCCGCTGTAGCGGCGCCGCCCCGAGGGATTGCAGCGGTCGGCGTGCACGCCCGTGCGGGCGCGGTGCGCGGCGGTCGCTCAAGGAGAACGCCATGGCAGAGGTCGTTTACGGCAACGGAATGGACACGTCGCCTGAAGAGGTCGCGGAGTTCTACGCGCGGCTGAAGCATCCGCTGCAGCCTTCGCTCGATGCGTTGCGCAACGTCATCAGTCACAGCATCGCTTTCGTGACCGCGCGTGTGGACGGACAGCTCGTGGGCGTAGCCCGCGGCCTGTCGGACGGCGTGCGCGGCTACCTGACCGAGTGCAAGCTTGATCCTGCGTATCAGGGACCTGCGGCGGTCACGCGGACGGACGGGCGCATCGAGCACGACACACACGGCATTGCCCGCGCGATGGCCGAGCGGGTGTTGGCGCGGCTGTTTGAGCAAGGCGTACAGCGCGTGGATGCGCTGGCTTGGGGTACGGAAGTCGATTTCACGGAGGAACTGGGCTTTCGGCGTTCGGGCGGACTCGTCGGCCTGACGCTGGCGGCGGACGAGTGGGCGGCGCAAGCGGCGCCATCCACGCAGGCAGCCAGCGCGTAGGCGGATCGTTCGTCGATCGCCTTCTAGTGTGTTTGCAAACCTCGAGTGCCTGGCGGCGCGGCCGCGTTCGCCCGGCGTGAGGAAAGGAAGATATGGCGGACAGCGTTTACGATCGGATCAATGACTTTACTGGGGTGCGCATTTCACTGGCGTCTCCGAACGACATCCGGAGTTGGTCGTTCGGCGAGGTGAAGAAGCCCGAGACGATCAACTACCGCACCTATCGCGCCGAAAAGGATGGGCTCTTTTGCGAGCGCATCTTCGGACCGGAGCGCGACTGGGAGTGCTTCTGCGGCAAGTACCGCGGCATCAAATACAAAGGCATGATCTGCGAACGCTGCGGCGTGAAGGTGACGCACAGCCGGGTTCGTCGCAAACGCATGGGCCATATCAACCTGGCTGCGCCGGTGGTGCATATCTGGTTTTTCAAGGCCATGCCCAGCCGCCTGGGCACCCTGCTCGACATGAAGACCAGCGATCTCGAGAAGGTCATCTACTTCTCAGATTACGTGGTCGTTGATCCCGGCGCGTCGAAGCTCGAACCCAAGCAGTTGCTGACCGAAGAGGAGTATCGCCGCGCGCTCGACGAGTACGGCGACACGGGTTTTCGGGCGATGATGGGCGCCGAAGCGGTGCGCGAGCTGCTCCGTCAAATTGATCTGGAATCGACGTCGGTCGAACTGCACGACGCGATTCGCAAGACGAACAGCAAGCAGAAGATCAAGGATCTATCGAAGCGCCTGAAGCTGATCGAGGCGATTCGTCACAGCGGCAACGCCAGCGAGTGGCTGGTGCTGGAGGTTATTCCGGTCATTCCGCCGGATCTGCGTCCGCTGGTGCTGCTGGATAGCGGGAATTTCGCAACCAGCGACCTCAACGACCTGTACCGCCGCATCATCAACCGCAACAACCGGCTAAAGAAGCTGATCGATCTGAACGCGCCGGAAGTGATTATTCGCAACGAGAAGCGGATGCTGCAGCAGGCGGTCGACGCGTTGTTCGACAATGGCCGCTGCCGCCGTCCGGTGCTGGGCAGCAGCAATCGTCCGCTGAAGTCGCTGACGGACATGATGAAGGGCAAGCAGGGTCGCTTCCGCGAGAATCTGCTGGGCAAGCGCGTTGATTACTCGGCGCGTTCGGTGGTCGTGGTGGGCCCCGAGC
Source organism: uncultured Planctomycetales bacterium (assembly GCA_964563855.1). Taxonomy (GTDB): domain Bacteria; phylum Planctomycetota; class Phycisphaerae; order UBA1845; family Fen-1342; genus JAFGRR01. The sequence continues at coordinate 2,403 of CAZLYU010000032.1, forward strand.
TCAAGCTGCATCAGTGCGGCTTGCCGAAGAAGATCGCGCTCGAGCTCTATCAGCCGTTCATCATTCGTAAGTTGCGCGAGCGCGGCCTGGCGGACACGATCAAGAGCGCCAAGAAGATGCTGGAGCGGCGTGATCAGCCGATCTGGGACATCCTCGAAGAAGTGATCTATCAACATCCGGTGCTGCTGAACCGCGCGCCGACGCTGCACCGTCTGGGCATTCAGGCGTTCGAGCCGGTGTTGGTCGAGGGCAAGGCGATCCAGATTCACCCGCTCGTCTGTAAGGGCTTTAACGCCGACTTTGACGGCGACCAGATGGCCGTGCACCTGCCGCTGTCGATTGAAGCGCAGGCCGAAACGCACGTGCTGATGATGAGCACGCAGAACATTTTCGGTCCGGCGAACGGCCAGCCGATGATGACGCCGTCGCAGGACATCGTCATGGGCATTTACTACCTCACCTGCGCGCACGCAGGCGAGCCCGGCGAGCGACCGAAGGGCCAGGAGATGTCGTTCAACGGCATCGCCGAAGCGCTGCTCGCGCTGGAGCGCAAGCAGATCGGGATGCATACGCCGATTAAGGTGCGCGTCGAGCAGACCGAGGTGGTGGCGGGCAAGAAGGAAAGCCCGAAGCCAGCGCCGGAGAACGGCCGCATCCTCACGACGACCGGCCGGCTGATCTTCAACGACGCCCTGCCGAATGGGCTTCCGTTTTACAACTACCCGCTCGGCAAGGCGACCGGGCGCGTCATCGCCGACTGCTTCGAGCGGCTGGGCCGCGCCGAGACGATCACGCTGCTGGACAGCATCAAGACGCTGGGCTTCAAGTACTCGACGCTTGCGGGTTTGAGCTTTGGCGTGACCGACCTGCGCATTCCGGAGCCGAAGCAGAAGATCCTCGACGCGGCGCAAAAGATTGTCGACCGCGTGGAGAAGCAGTACAGCAACGGCGTGATCACGCCGATGGAGCGGCACAACCAGCTCATCGATATCTGGGTGCACGCGCGCGAGAAGATCACCGCTGAGATGATGAAGACGCTGGCTGACGACTGGCGCAACCCAGACGGCTCGGAAGCACAATCGGGCGTTGGCGACGCGAAGCCGTACCTGAACCCGATTTACCTGATGACCGACTCGGGGGCCCGTGGTTCGGTTGACCAGATTCGTCAGCTTGCCGGCATGCGGGCGCTGATGGCCAAGCCGTCGGGCGAAATTATCGAGACCCCCATCCGGGCGAACTTCCGCGAGGGCCTCAACGTGCTGGAGTACTTCTACAGCACCCACGGCGCGCGGACGGGCCTGGCCGACACCGCACTCAAGGCCGCAGACTCAGGTTACCTGACGCGCAAGCTTGCCGACGTGGCGCAGAACGTCATCGTCAACGAGCATGACTGCGGCACGGTCGAGGGTGCGACGAAGAGCGCGGTCTACAAGGGCGAGGAAGTCGACATCAAGCTGTCGGAGTACATCATCGGCCGAGTGGCGCGCGACACGATTCGCGATCCCCGTACTGACGAGATTATCGTTCGCGAGAATGAGATCATCAGCGGCGACGCGGCTCGCAAAATCGAGGCGAAGCCCGACGACGGCGGCCTCGGGCTCGAGAGCATTCGCGTTCGCAGCCCGCTGACCTGTGAGTCGTCGCGCGGCGTGTGTGCGCTGTGCTATGGCGCCGACTTGTCGACCGGTCGACTCGTCGAACGCGGCCTGGCCGTCGGCATTATCGCGGCCCAGTCGATCGGCGAACCCGGCACGCAGCTCACGATGCGTACGTTCCACACCGGCGGCGTCGCGAGCCGCGCGCTGGTCGACAATCAGATTCTCAGCAGTCAGGCGGGAACGGTGGTGTATCACAACATCAATCCCGTCGAGATGACTGACGACGAGACTGGCGAAACGTTCTGGCGCGTGCTGAAGCGCAACGGCGAGGTCGTCATCAACGACGACAAGGGCCGCGAGCTCGAGCGTCACAAGATCCCGTACGGCGCCGCGATCAAGGTGGCGAATGAAACCAAGGCGCCAGCCCGTACGCTGATCGTGACGTGGGACCCCCACTTCTCGCCAATGCTCGCCGAAGCGCCCGGCTTCGTTCGGTTTGACGACATCGTTGACGGCGAAACCGTGCGACTCGAGCAGGAAGGCAAGGCGGACAGCAAGCGCGTCGTCATCGAGCACAAGGGCGACAAGCATCCGCGAATCGTCATCGAAGACAAGCAAGGCAAGATCCTCGAGTTCCACCACCTGCCCGCCAAGGCCCGTATCGAGGTCAAGGAAGGTCAGGAGGTGAAGGCCGGCGTTCTGCTCGCGCGCCAGTCGCGCGAGATGAGCGGCACGCAGGACATCACGGGTGGTCTGCCCCGCGTCACCGAGATCTTCGAAGCCCGCAAGCCGAAGGAGCCGGCGGTGATGGCGGAGATTTCGGGCGCGGTCGAACTCGCCACCGATCGCCGGCGCGGCAAGATGACGATCACGGTCAAGAGCGAGTCGGGCATGGAGAAGGAGCACCACGTCCCGCAAGACAAGCAGCTCCTGGTGCATGCCGGCGACTATGTCACGGCCGGTACGCCGCTGACCGAGGGACCGCTGATTCCGCACGACATTCTTCGCATCAGTGGTGAGGAGGAGCTGCAGCGCTATCTGCTCAAGGAAGTGCAGGGCGTCTATCGCCAGCAGAACGTGACCATCAACGACAAGCACATCGAGGTCATCCTCGGGCAGATGCTTCGTAAGGTGCGTGTCGATGGCGAAGGCGATTCGGCGTTCACGCCGCAGGAAGTGGTCGACAAGCACCGCTTCCGCGAAGAGAACCAGCGTCTGGCAACGGGTGTGAAGATCGCCGACCCCGGCGACAGCGACCTGCTCGTCGGTCAGGTGGTGAGCCGCGAAGAGTTTGGCGCCAAGAACGACGCGGTCGAAGCCACCGGCGGTCAACCTGCGAAGGGTCGGCGTCCGCGGCCGGCAACCGGAAAGACGCTGCTGCTGGGCATCACCAAGGCGAGCTTGCAAAGCGAGTCGTTCATCTCGGCGGCCTCCTTCCAGGAAACGACCAAGGTGCTGACGCAGTCGTCACTCGCGGGTCAGAAAGACGAGCTCATCGGCTTGAAGGAGAACGTGATTCTGGGTCGCCTGATTCCGGCCGGCACCGGGTTCGGGTCGTATCAGGATCTGCAGTTGAAGTACTACGCCGAGCCTGTGGAAGAGGCGCCAGCCCCGGTGGAGACCGGCGTGGGTCAGGTGTTGGCGTCGAACAGTCTGCCGGATCCGGCGCTGCTGAAGGCGGTGCTGCGTGGCAACCGCGGCGAAGAGGCGGAGGTCAGTTCTCCGCAGTAGGTCAGGCCTGACTGCGTAACCGCGAAACTGCTGCTGTGGCCCGCACGGTCGTTCGAGACCGGGCGGGCCACTTTATTGTTACCCGGCGTGGGGGGGCGCCGGCGTTGTGCACCCGCGCAAGGAACAGTCGTTGCAACTGTTTCTTCCTCACACGATCAACCAGAAAATTCATGCGACGGATACGGCTTGTCTTAAGTGATTGATGCGACTATACTGATAGAAACAGTGGATGAAACAGTTCCATTCTCTCACGACCAGCCGCCCCGTTCGAAAGTCACGCCATGAAACTTGTCAGGCCATCCGGCGAGGTCGCGGACGCTGTCGGTCCACAACAACCGAGCGGGATTGCACACCCCGCGAGCGACGCTCAGATCAATGTCGCTCCGCTGCACCCTGGCCGGCTGTGGAAAGCCATCGCGTATGCGTTGCGCTGCCCGGCGTGTGGTTCGGTGCAACACAAAGCGGAGACGGGCAAGCGATCGACGCGTGGCGGTCTGTGCGAGCAGTATCGGCGTTGCGAGACGTGCGGCATTCGCTTTCGCGTGGTGTGGGAGTAACTCGCAGCGTTCACGTGTGTTGGGGAAAGACGTGACGCGTTCCCACGTCGCGCACCACGTCGAAGCTGAGCCCAGCCCATGACGGACACGACGCTCACCAGCCCGAGCCGTTGCCGACGCCGTCCAAAAAATCCGCATGCCGATGTTCGTTTAGCGAACACATCGGCCTTCGTGCACAGCTACTCTCTTGATCGTCGCGCGTGACACTACCTCGACACGAGCTACTGTTGGCTCGTGAACATCACGTCATTCCGGGCGTTCTTGGCCCGCGAGGAGAGTCAACCATGTTTCGCAAAATGACTGCTGCTGTTTCTGCGCTCACGCTTGTCGCGCTACTACCGAGCGGTATCGCGTACGCTGCCGACATCTCGGGCAATCCCGGCTTTGAGGTCGCGGGTGTTGGTGGTGCGACCGATTCAGACCTGTGGACCGAATTCACCGGCGGCCCGGCGGGCACAGCGTCGGTGAGAGACGGGTCGATGCCGGCTGCGGGAAACTGGGCCCATCGCATCACCGCCGTCGGCGACGTCACGGCCGGCGCTGTCGCTGGGATCAACCAGAATAGCGTCGCCGATGTCGGCTTGGTTTCGCTGGAAGAACTGACGACGGTTACGGCTGGGTTTCAATGGAAGGGAGATCTGGGACCCGGTGGTGTGGCGTCGGCTTCGCTGCGCGTTCTGAACGGTGCTGGCGCCATCGTTGCCGACACGGGCGTATTCGGCTTGCCTTCCACGGGCGGCGTTTACACGGCGCAATCGCTGCCCGTGCTGAACGTGCCGGCATTCGGCGCGGCGCCCAATGACACCTACGCCGCGTTCTTGGAGATCGTCGTTCAAGCGGGCGCGTTCGACGGCTCGTTCGCCGACGGTTTTGTTGACGAGGTGCGGCTTGACGGAACGCTGATTCCGGAGCCGACGTCGGCCCTGCTGGTGATGCTGGGCGCCGCCTTGCTTCGTCGTCGGGCCTAGCGCAGACAACGCCGTGTCGCTGAAGACGCGGTAGCATTGTTGGCTGAAGTCAGAAATTCCCGTGGGCGACGGAGCGCATACGCGAGTCCGTCGCTCATTCTTTTTGAGGCCTTCGTCGCGAAGGATCACCTCCGCCCCACCGAAGAATAATCACGCCGCCCGACCGGCGGGAGCCCCAGCCCGACGCGGCCCTGGGTTACTTCAGCCGATACCCCACCACGACCGGCACGGCTCCCGGCAGGATCGCTTCCGGCGGCGTGACCGTGACCGCGAGTTGCAGTGACCCTGGCTGGTCTTCGATCTCTTTCGCCTGCACAGACACCTGCTCTTCATCGACGGGCTGGCCTTCGACGGCCACCCAGTCGCGTACGTGTTGCAACACGAAGCTCGCGAGCTGATCGCCGCTGAGGCGCTCGAGGTGCGGCTTGAGCAGCAGCAGCAAGTTGCTGAGTCGCGTCGCGAATAGCTGATAAGGTAGGCTGACTTCGAGCGCGCTCAGTCCTTCAGCCCGAGGCGGAATCGCGACGCTAAAGCCGTTGACCAGCGCAACGTCGTCGGTGCGCGGGTCGGTGATGACCGCGTTCAGGCCGACCGGCAGCATCTCTTGAGCCTTTTCCAGCTTGAGCTCGGTGTCGGCGGGTCCGAACGTCTTGTCGTTGCGCTGGCCGCCGGTTCCCATCGTGAAGCCGTCGGCCGGTCCGACAATGTTCGCGGGCCAGCGCGTTTCGACGACGCTCTTGGCCAGTCGCTCGCCGGCGATGACCGGACCGCTGAGCCAAACGAAGTCGCGATCGGTGATGCACTGCTCTTTGAAGGTGAACGCGTCGGCTGACTTGTCGTCGGCGTAGGGCGCTCGGAGCAGGGCGCGACCGAAGATCAGTCCGAGGCGGGCGGCGTAGGGCTCCTGTCTGAGTGACTTGTACTTGGCGAACTGCCACTGATCGAAGTGCCCTTGCAGCGTCGGCAGCGAAGGCACCTGCCAGGCGAACTTCTGTCCGAAGAACTGCGAGTTGACGGCGGCGAATGCGACGGCCGGCAGGCTGTTGGCGTGCTGGGCCATCTCGTCGAGCACATCCATTTCGTTGGCCGTGGCGCCGAAGGCGTGGTCGATGAGAATCACGTCGGGGGCGGCGTGGCCTTCGTCGAAGACGGGGTCGATCAGTAGCGATACGAAGCGATCCGTCAGCTTGTCGACCGGCGCGTGAAGTACGCTGAGTCGCACACCTTTGCGAAACTCGATACGCGACACGAGATGCTGCAGCGAGCGCCAGGCGGACTCGAGTCGTTGAAAGGCGGGTGCGTGGAGAATGGCGTTCAGCCACCCGCTCAGTCGCTTGTCGATCTCAGCGAGGCCGTGCCGCAGACTGGATGCTTCTTCGGCAGAGATCTGCGACGCGCCGCCCGCTGAAGCCGCCGCCGCGACGGCTTCAGCTACGGGCGACTGGGGTGGGGCCTCGGCAATGGTCTCATCTCCTAGGTCGAGTTGGTCGAGCAGGTTGTCGACTTTCTTTGCGTCGCCACCAGCCGCGGGTTTCCACTTGAGCGCGTCGGTGAGCCAGGCAAGGGCGACGTGCGATTGAGCTGCGACGACAATTTGTTGCTGCGTTTGCTCGGGCGTCGCCTGCGCCCGCAGCCGCGCGACGAGGGCTTCGCGGGCGTCATGCAGTGCACCCAAGACTGGGGCCTGAGGAATGAGCGCTGTGGGATGAAAGTCTTTCATGCTGGTGACCGTGAACGTCATCTCGACCGGGGCGGCCTTGGGCGTCGCCGGATCGCTGAGCGCCAGCGTGACGCGCGGACGGGCTTCGTGGAGCAAGGCGTCGAACTTCTCGGCGTTGGTCTCGACGACTTCACCGAGTAGCGGCCCGTCGAGATCGCCGCCTTCGCCGCCGGCGAGATCCGCGACCACGAGCAGGCGATAGGGCGTGTCGGTGGTGACCTTCAGGCCGTCGGGCATGGGGAAATCGACGTCGAGATCTGGAGGCAGTTGTTCTTCTGACATGGCGTCGCTCCCGCTGTGAGAGTCAGAGTTTGGTTCTGTTCAGTCTGCTTGCGTTCAGGTGCGACTACGCGTCTGACGGTGCAGGTTCAGGGTCTAGGGTTCACGGTTCAGCTTCGCGTGAACTATGCGGCTGTGAACCATGCATTGTGAACCTCGAACCATGGACCTTGAACCACCTTCGCATTACGCGAAGCTGTACGCGAACGTGTTGTCGTCACTCACACCCATCTGCACGGTCTTCACGTCGTTCTCCGCCGCGAGTTGTTCGAGCAACTGGCGTGACAGCACGGGCAAGATCTCGCGATCGATCACGTGATCGATCTGCCGCGCACCGAGGTCGACCTGTTGGCAGCGGCTCGCGATTGCGGCGTACACCGCGTCGTCGGCCGCGAAGTGGATTTTGTGGGCGACGCCAAGCCGTTTGCCGACCTTGCCGAGCTTCATTCGCGCGATGTTTTGGAGCACATCGTCACCGAGCGTCAGGAACGGCACGACCGTCATGCGGGCCACGAGCGCGGGCTTGAAGTGCTCGCGCAGGTGTGGGTAGACGCCTTCGCGCAGATCGGCGATGTCGATCTCGGGCTCGTTCTCACACATCTGTTGAATCACGTCGGTGCCGAGATTGCTCGTCATGAACAGCACCGTGTTCTTGAAGTCGATGATGCGGCCTTCACCGTCAGCGAGGTTGCCCTTGTCAAAGACCTGGTAGAACAGGTTCATCACGTCGGGGTGGGCTTTCTCGACTTCGTCGAGCAGCACCACCGAGTATGGCTGTTGACGCACCGCCTCGGTCAGCACGCCGCCCTCGCCGTAGCCGACATAGCCCGGCGGGGAGCCCTTGAGCTGCGAGACGGTGTGCTTCTCCATGAACTCGCTCATGTTGATGACCGTCAGGAACTGGTCGCCGCCGAAGAGCAGGTCGGCGACCGACATGGCGAGTTCGGTCTTGCCGGTGCCGCTGGGCCCGACGAGCAGGAACACGCCCATCGGCTGCTGCGGGTTGCCAAGGCCGGCCTTGTTGGCACGCAGTTTTTCGGCGACGGTCTGCAAAGCGTGGTCCTGGCCGACCACGCGGCCGCGGAGCCGATCCTCCATTTCCAGCGTCGCTTGAATCTCGTCGCGCACCACCTTGCCGACCGGAATGCCGGTCCAATCGCTGAGGACGGCGGCGACGGCCTGCGCATCAACCTGGGGATGCATGAGCGGGTCATCGCCTTGCATCTCGCGCAGCTTGGCCATGGCCTCATCGATCTCGGCGCGAAGCTTCTGCGGGTCGGCGGCGGGCTCGTCGGCCGTCTCAACTGCGCCCTTGGCGGCGGTCTCGACCGCGGCGTCATGCTCGGCGGCGGCGGCGTCTTCCGACTGTTCAGCCCCGACCTTGGGACGCTCCTCCGCCTCATGCGAGCCGGCCAGCAACTTCCCGCGCAGCTCGCGCACCTGATCAACCAGCTCCTTCTCGGCGTGCCAGCGCTCGGTCAGCGTTTCGCGCTCGGCGAGCAACGTTTCGCGCTGCTGCTGCAATTGAGCCAGCATGTCCTGGTCGATGTTCACACCCGCCGCGTCGTCGCGCTGCATGGCGCGAATCGCAGTGTCGAAGTTGGTGATGCCGCGGTCGACGTCTTCGAGCATCGCCGGCGTGGTGCTGAGCGCGACCGCGACGCGGGCCGCCGCCGTGTCGACCAGATCGACCGCCTTGTCGGGCAGAAACCGACCGCTGATGTAGCGCTTCGATAGTTCGGCGGCGGCGGTAATGGCTTCATCGAGCAGGATCACTTTGTGATGCTTCTCGTAAATGTCTTTGAGGCCGCGCAGAATGACGACCGTGCTCTCGACGGTGGGCTCGCCGCAGCGAACGAGTTGGAAACGGCGTTCGAGGGCGGCGTCTTTCTCGAAGTACTTCTTGTACTCAGCCCAGGTGGTGGCGGCGACGGTGCGTAGTTCGCCGCGGGCGAGGGCGGGCTTGAGTAGATTGGCCGCGTCGCCGCCCCCCTGTGATCCGCCGGCGCCGATAAGCGTGTGCGCCTCGTCGATGAAGGTGATGGTGGGCTGTTCGCTTTCCTTGATCTCTTTGATGACGTTCTTGAGCCGGTTTTCGAACTCGCCCTTTACACCGGCGCCAGCCTGCAAGAGACCCATGTCGAGGCTGATCAGGCGTACGCCCTGCAGGAACGGCGGTACGTCGCCCTGATGAATACGGAGGGCGAGCCCTTCGACGATGGCGGTCTTCCCGGTGCCGGGCTCGCCGACAATGATCGGGTTGTTCTTTCGCCGACGACCGAGGATGTCGATCATCTGGCGGATTTCCGGATCCCGTCCGAAGACGGGGTCGATACCGCCGTCCGCGGCCTTGGCCGTCAGGTCGATGGTGAACTGCTCGAGCGCGCCGCCACCGGCCGCACCACCGCCGCCCGCGCCCATTGGCCGGCCCTCGGCTGTCGCGGGGCTCTCGGCGCCCACGATTTCATGAAAGTGCTCGCGGAGTTGATCGGCGTCGATGCGGTCGAGTTCGGCGGTGTGCTCGGTGGCGGCGAGGTGTCCCGGGTTGAGCGCCATCGCCAGCAGAATTGCGCCCGTGCGCAGCTCGTCAAAACCCCACTCGTCGCTGAGCGCCCCCGCCGCAACGAACAGCTCAACCAGCTTCGGCGACAGTGCCGGTTTGCCGCGGTGCCCGGTCGGCAAGGCGTCGAGCACCTGCAGCACCGCGCGGCGCAAGCGTGGGCGGTCGACCTTGAACGTGTCGCAGATGCGGGCGATGTCGCCGCTGGCGTCATCGAGGAGACGCAGCAACAAGTGTTCGGGCGTGACCTCGAAATTGGATCGACTGCCGCAGAGTTGGGTCGCGCCGCTGAACGCCTGAACCAGCGCGTTATCGCTGCGACGCAGCAGATTCCGTAGGGTCTCGGCGGTGGAGGCGGTGGGCGTTTCGCTCATGTTCAGTTACTCGCTCGCAAGGATATCAGCCAGAGATACGGAACGACGCCGCACGGGCGCATCGGGCTGCGGCGGCTGCGGCGGCTCAGAAATGTGGGGGCGCATGTCGTCGGCGTGCGCTTCCGCGGTGACTTGTTGCTCGCCGAGCGGTTCGGAGGCGACCCACGCGGTCAGGCCGAGTTTGGCGGCGCGCTCGTCGTCCACGACGAGCTGCGTCGGCCGGGCGGCCCCGGGCGCGAGCGTCGTCTCGAATGTGAACGTCAGCGGATCCTGGCAAAGCAGTTTGCTCAGCGCTCGGACGGCGTTAAAGCGCTCGGCGCCGATGGTGAATGTCAGATACTGGGGCCAGTCGACCGGGCCGACCTCAATCGTGAACGCACCGCTCAGGTCGTAAATCTGCTCGCCAACCGTCATGTCTTCGCCAACTCCGCAATTCGCGAGACCGAGGCGATTCAGATCGCGCTCGGCGAGCGTCACCCACTGACCGCGAAACTGCCGCACACGGAAGGGAATCGGCGCGAAGTAGTCGCGCAACACGCCCTCCAGCAGCATCGCGGAGCGCGGCCGCTGGGTGAAGGCGGCGATGTAGCGCAGCAGACGCACGGGGTCGAGGCCATGTTCGGCTTCGCCAATCTCCGGCCCGCCGCCCATCAGCAGCCGCAGGTACGCGGAGAGCACGTCGCGCTTGGAGCCGAACGCGCGGTCGTAACGATACTTCAACCAGGCTCGATAAAGCAGCGCGGCGACGCGGTTGTGAAAGAGATCGAGAAAGTCGCGCACCGGCGCGCTCGCGTGCATTCCCGCGGCGTCTTCAGAGCCAATCGCACGGGCCGATTCGCGCGCGACATCGAATGCGTAGTGCACGGGCAGCGGCGTATCGACGCCGTAGACGCCGAGAAACGTGGTTTCAACGAGGAACTTCGCCGCGCCGGATTCGTCGTCATACGCTCGGATGCCATGCAGATCGGCGCCGGGAAAACCGACCGACACCGTCGGGCGGAACCGCAAGGTCTCTGCGGCGGCGGGGCCGCGCTCTCCGATCGGCGTGCGGCCGTGCAGGCGTTCCAGCAGCCAGACCGCCTGGAAGAAGTCGAAGCGATAGCCGCGATCTCCGAGTCGGCGCGTGAGACTGGAGATGTGCGACTCGGCCAGCGGCTGGGCGTCGACGGTCGTCATGCCTGCAACTCCGCGGGCGTCGGCTGTTCGCCCCAGCGTGGCGGAAACACGTACTCTTGTCCCGAGCGCGTCATGCGGCAGGTCAACTGCGAAAAGCTGTTGATCGTGGCGTATGCGGCCAGGAAGCGTTCGATGATCGTCGCGAACAGATACGCATCGCCTTCACCGGCAAAATGGTCTTCGTCTAGCTCGATCGCGACCGCGAATCCGCGCACCGCCGCCCCGCGCACCAGTCGGTGCCGCTGTTCGGCGGAGATCTGCTTGATGCCGTCGAGCCGTTGCTGATGGGCGCGGGCGCGTTGCGCGTCGTGCGCCGCTTCGAAGTCGTAGACGCGCAGCAGTTCGCGGAAGTGAGTCACGTTCGTGAGCGTTACGTAATTGAGGGATAGGTGCGAAATCAGCCGCCAATGCAACTGCTGTCCGAGCGGCGGGCTGGCCGTCGGCGTGGGCTTCATGAGATTCGCGAAGCGCACGTACGCCGGCGACCGATCGGTGGGCTCGCGAACGTCGCCGGCCCGTAGCTCGCGCACGAGGTCGCGGTTGGTGCAGGTGAGCTCGATCGAAACCGTCTCTTCGTCGGGCATCGCCCCGCCCGCCCCGGAGACGAACGAAACGAACGTATCGGTGCCCCAGCGAGCATCCTTTCCGATCAGGCTCGGCGCGATCTCTGTGTGGTAGAAGGCGGCGCTGCCGGCATCGCCGGCGTCGGCGTGTGAAAAGGCGTAGAACGGTTCGAACTCGCGCGACTCGCCGCCGCTCTGACGCGAGAAGCCGACCACCGAATCAACGCTGAAGATCTCGGCGTGTCGGCGATCGGCGATGCCGCTGCGCGCGGGCTGCACGAGGTAGCGCACGCGGTCGTGCGCCAGGCGAATGGGCTCGGCGGCATGTCGAAACAGATTGACCGCCGGGGCGCAGTGCAGCCGAACGTTCTCGCGCGCGACCAGTGGATACGACTCGAGCCGGCGGTCGAACGTAAGCACGACCTCGACCCGGTCTTCGAGTTCGAGCTTGGCGACGGCGCGGTCGAGGCCGACCAGATCGACGAAGAGGAAGCGCTCCTTGAGCGCAAAGTATTCCTGGATGAACGCGTAGCCGGGAAACGTGTAGGCCGGATAAGGCAAGGCGGTCTCGTCGCGCACGAGCCCGGCCGCTTGAACGGCGCCCGGCGGCAGCGTGATCTCTTCGCGTCGCGCGCCGCCCTGCGGGTCCCCTACCACCGCCGACGCCGTGTGCCCGGCGAGCAACAGATAGAGCGCAAAACTGGTGCGCGGGTCGCCGAACAGGTGCAGTCGCACGCGGCCGAGTTCGAGATCCGCGAGCTTGCCTTGCAGCGCACGGAAAACGAGCCGCAGCCGAGCGGGCTCCGCCGGCGGCGTCTCGAGGGCCAGCGTCTCGATGACCCACGGGCGCAGCATGACGGGCCAACTGCTGCGATAGATGCAGCGCGTGCCGTCGATCGGGGCGCTGGCGAACTCCGCACCCGCCGGCAGGTCGAGCGGGGCGCGGAGCGCGTCGGGGTCGGCGGTGAGCTCCATTACGGTCATTGACGGCGTGGGCCGAAGATAGTGCGGCCAGAGCAGCGCCATGAGCGACGCGGTAAGCTCGGGCAGCTCATCGTCGAGCTTCTGCCGAACGCGCGCGGTGAGAAACGCGAAGCCTTCGAGCAAGCGCTCGACGTCGGGGTCTGATCCGACATCGGTCAGCCGACGAGCGATCTCCGGATGAACGCGCGCGAATTCGGGCGCCACATCGCGCAGATAGCGGAGTTCATCTTGGTAGTAGGTGTTCTTCACCGGCGTTTCGCTCAGACGCCCGAGTGGTGTATCGCGAACGAGCACGCGCCATCGTCCGCCGCTTCAAAACTGCACTGCGTCGCCGGCAGTATAGACGCCGATCCGGCGCGCCTGACGACGAACCCGGACGCCCGCTACCCGGTTACGTCGAACCGACCCGACGCCGCGAACTGCGTCTGGTACCAGACGCGATGGTCTCCGGTCTCCGCTCGCAGAGTTGCATCGACGCGGAAGGCGAGCGTGTGCGCATCGCCGGCGTCCTCCATGAGCGAGACGCGGATCGCCCGCAACCGCGGCTCGTACTTGTCGATCGTGGAGCGGATCGCATCCTGCATGCGTTGCACATAGTCAGAGCTGGCGGAGGTCACGTCGGCGAGGGCGGGGAGCCCGTAATCGGGGGCGGCCTGCGACATCTCGGCCCGCGCGTTCAGCAGACGGGTGAGGTTGCGACGCACAGACTCCATGAGCTGATCCACATTCTCGCGCGCCGAGGCGTCGTAACGGCCGCCCGCATCGCTCCTGCCGAGCGACCGCAAGCGATCGAGGAGCGTATCTTCGCGCGGCACTCGCGGGCTCCTTACGTCAGGGTGCGCTAAAAAACCGCCGGCCGTGCGGTGGGTTGGTTTTTTCACCAACGCTGCGCACGGCAAGCGTCAGTCGCGAAAACTAGTCGCGTTCGGTCATCAACCGCCGGGCTTGCGCCACTCGTCCATTTCGACGACGCTGTCCGGAATCCAGTTCCACTCGATCGTCTCGTACACGAAGCTGCACTGCTCCATGTGACGGTACGGCTCGTTGGCGGGCAGGAAGCTCATCGGCATGTAAGGACGAATGTCGACGATGCGCGCGTTCTTCAGCGTGATGGTGTAATACTTCGACTCGCTGCGCGACTCCGGGTCGATCCGCCAGAAGTCGATCACCACCTCGGCCAGGTTCTGGCCGGTGCACATCGCCTTGTGGAAGCCGGGGGTTGCCTTGTCGATCTGCTTCACAATGCGCACCGGGCTGTGAACCCGCACGCCGGTAGCCTGACCCGTGGTCAGGTCGACCGGCTGATGAATGTGATGCTCGATCTCGAAGACATCACTCGTCCCCTCGCGGCCCTCCTTCTCCGAGGACCCGGGATACTCACCAACCTTCAGATTGCATGGCGTAGGCATCGAACGCCTCTCCTTGTTGAACCGCGGACAATGCCGCTGACGGCCCTGCGGTCGACCACCGACCGCTCACTGCTTGCGCCCCGGGTCGCCGGAACGCTTTCACTCGTGCATGTCCGCCGACCGGTTTACTGCGGCGGCGGGTCAAACTGTCCGACCATCGAGAGCTGCACCTCGACGCCCTTCAGCCGGAAGTGCGGGATCATTTGGATCTCGCTCTTGAACATACCCGGCTTACCCGGGACCGGCTCGGCGGTGACCTGCACCTCTTTCAGCGGGTACTTGGACGCCAACTCGTCGTCCATCGTGCCCTGGCGGCAGTACTGCTTGAGCCACTTGTTGATCTCGGCCGTCATCTTCTCGGCGTCCATCACGCGGCCCATGTTCTCGCGCCAGATGACCTTGAGGTAGTGCGCGAGGCGGCAGGAGATCATCAGATACGGCATGCTCGCGCCCAACCTTGCTCGCGTCTCGTCCTCCTTGCCTTCCGCCGTGTCCGGGAACTTCCCGATTTTCTTCACCGAAGGAGCGTCGAAGAACGCCGCGTTGTCACTGCCCTTTCGCATCACCAACGGTGTAAAGCCGAAGTTGCACAGGTCAACATCCATATCTTCCGAGATCAGGGTTTCTGTCGGAATTTTGGTGTGATACTGGCCGGTGGCCTCGTACTGGTGCAGCGGCAGATTGGGGACGGTGCCGCCGCTCTGCGGTCCGACGATCGCGTTGTACCAGCCGTAGTTGGCGAAGCTCGCGCTCATGCGGCCGGCCAGCGCGAAAGACGCGTTGCCCCACAGGTAGCGATCATGATTGTCCAAACGCACGTCTTCTTCGAAGACGAAGTCTTTCACATCCTGGTTCTCGACCGTGTAAGGCGAGCGCAGCAGGAAGCGCGGCATCGCCAGCGACACGTAACGCGCGTCGTCTGAGTCGCGGAACGCATTCCACTTCGTGTACATCGGCTGCTCGAAAATCTCGTACATCTCGGCCAGCTTGGGCAGATGACCGAAATCGTTCATGTTCTTGTCGAACATCTTCGGGCTCGCGCCGCCGAGGAACGGGCATTTGGCCACAGCCGAGACCCGCGCGATCTCGCTCATCAGCTCCACGTCGGGGTTGCGGTAGTCGAGCTCGTAGTTGCTCACCATCAGCCCGTACGGATTGCCGCCGAACGTGTTGTATTGGTCGCGGTACACAGTCTTGAATAGACCGGACTTCTGCCAATCTTTCGCGTCCTGAAAGTCTTCGAGCAGGTCTTCCTTTTTCGCGTTGAGCATCTCGATGCGGATGTTCTGGCGAAACTCGGTGTTGTCGACCAGGTACCAGAGGCTGCGCCACGCGCTCTCGAGCTTCTGAAACTGCGCGTTATGCAGAATCTCATTGACTTGCGCGCTGAGCTGCTGATCGATTTCGGCGATGAAGTCGTCGACGATCTGCTTGTTCAGCGGGGTCTTGTCGAGGTCGATCCCCGACGCCTTCTGCACCAACCCCGCGATCCCCTTGCGATAGAGGTCGCGGTACTCATGATCGAGATCGAGCTGATCAATCAACGCATCAACGGGCGACGCCTCGCTCGCCTCTGCGGCCGACTGGGCCTGTGGTTGCTCCGCCATGGCTGAGTCTCCTTCAAATCGCGGGCTTGGCCGCGCGTCGTTCCAGGTCATTATCGGCGCGCGAACGCGCCCCGTCGTGCAGCGCTCAGGCCTCGCCTTCCTTCTGTTCCGGCGTGGCGAGCATTGCGACGATCTTGTCCCGCGTCTCCGGATCCTTGATGGCCGCGAGGAGCTTCTCGACCGCCGCCTTGTCCCCCATCTTCGGACGCAACGCTTTGAGCGCCTCGCGGAACTCCAGCAGATTCTTGAGCTCCGGCACCTGGCGCGCGATCGACTCGGGCCGGAAGTCTTTCAGCGTTCCGAACTTCAGATTCACCGCCATCTCGCCGGACCCGCTGATGCGGTCGGCGACGCTGGTTTCCAGTGACAGATTGAAGCTCTGCATCACCGAGTCGAAGTTCGACTTGTTGATGTCGATCGGCGCGCGATCTTCGATCGCCCGTTTGTCGTCTTTCATCGAATAGTCGCCCATCACCAGCATGCGGAACGGGAGTTCCGGCTCCGCCCCGCCTTTCAAGGCGTCGGCGATCACGATGTTCACGCGCGACTCACGCGCTTTCGACGGTCCTTTGGCCATGATGCTCTCCTGCGCTCCACGCGGCCGCGGTTAGTTCTCAACCGGCTCCACCGTCAGCGCTGCCGACGGATCCAACTGACACAGCCACGCATAGGCCTCGCGCAACTCCGTCTGTTGTTCTGGGGTGGGCGCCTTCTGACCGCTCAACATCGCGCGACGGCAGCGATATAACGTTTCCGCCACGCGCGCGGCGATCTCCGGCTCCCAGTCCTCGATATGAAACCGACGCACTTCGTCCAAACACTCTTTCAGCAGCGGCGCCGCCAGCGCGTGCTTTTTGGCGTCGTAGCACAACTGCGCCAACTGCGCGCGCCACAAAAAGCGATCGCGACGCTGTCCGCACTGCCCCAACCCCTCTTGCAGCTTGCGGACGGCCTCTGACAGTTTTCCTGATCCGGCGAGCTTCTTGGCTTCATCGGCGGCCTCTGTGAGCCTGCCGTTCGACGCTCCACCGCCGCCCTCGCCCGACCCGGTGGGTGGGGCGACTTCGGTCTCGATCCACATCCGCGTCTCGCCCGAAACCAGCGGCATGCCGCCGCGGAAGGTCAGGTCGTACAACCCGGATCCCAGCCGCCGCACGAGGGCCGCCGTCATCCCGAGGACGCCCTGCCGCGCCTTGTCGTACTTTGCGCCCTGCGCCGCCAGCGCCGCGCAGGTGTAACGTTGCAGGTCGAGCCACAACGGGTCATTCGCTCGAAACGCCGCCTCAGATCCGTTGAGCAGGTGCTCCCAAACGCCGTTGTTCATTTGGTGCTCAAGCGCTTCGACGGTCTGCTTGTCCGGCGGCTCAATGCTGGTCTTGGCGGCGTCACTGGTTGGCAACTCGATCTTGCCCCACTTCACCGCTCGCGCGATCAGATAGGGCAGCGGCTCCGAGGGATCCGCTTTCCGAATGAACGTAGACGCCGCTTGGATCGCTTTGACAGCGCCGGATACATCTTCGACCGCTCCGGCGACGAAGCCCCCCCCACCACCACCGGCCGACGACAAATTTGACGCGGGCGACCCTCCGCCGCCGGCGCCTGCGGTCGGGGCCGCATCAGCCGGCTTCGGGGTCTCCGCTTGCTTGGGCCGCTGTGCGGCCAGCTCTTTGAGCTTGCGCGTGAACTTCTTGAAGTCGATCTCTTCGTCCGGCATCTTCTCGGCGAGCAACGCCGCGAGTTCTTCCGTGCGCGATAGCACGAGATCGATGGGGTCGAAGTCGCTGGGCTTGGGTTGCACCTTGGCAATCCATCCCGGCTCGAGCTCGATCAGTTGTTCGCAGAACGCCTCCATCCGGTTCTTGCGACGCCGCGGCCGCTTGGGATAAAGATCGTCCCAGAAGTTCTTCGTGAGCTCGGTGAACAGTCCGATCGCCGCCGCCAAACCCTCGTACCGCGCCCGCTTGAAGAGGCAGTAGGCCAGACCGACCGCCATCTCCACGTCTTTGCTCTTGCTTTGCAGGATCGCTTGGCTGTTCTGCTCGATCTCGTACCAATCCGGCTCGCCCAGATCGATACGGCCGACCTTGTTGAGTTCGGCGTCGACGGCCAGATATCGCTCGTCGTCCGCCGCATCTTCGCCGCACGGCGGCGCGACGGCGATCGGATCACGACCGAGCGCGAGCACGGGTTGTTCGTCAAAGCTGGACATGTCAGGCCGCCGGGATGGTCGCCCGTAGAGTTCCGTCCGGGGGCGCCGCGGATCGCGGGCCAAAAGCACTTAACAGCGACGTTAAGCCGAATCTACCACGCCCGCAGGCGAGAGTCGAGCCTTATCAACCCCGGGGCCCGCCGGACGCCACGGTGTCGCGTCCAACCTTGTCTGGCGCGGGTATACTTCCGATGTATCGGCACTTCATTCGCACCCACCAGCGATGGGAGAGGGTTATGCGAGATGCATTCCGCTGGATCGGCAACGCGCTCCTCCTCAACGGCTTGACGGTCACGATCGCAGCGGCGGCAACGCCCCCGACCGAGCCCGCTGTGCTCATCGTTACGCCCGAGGTCCGCGCCGCGCGGGCGCCGGTCTCTCGCGTCCAGATCATTGACGCGGAAAGCCGGCAGGAATCGCGCGATTCGCACCCCTCGGCAGACGCCCCGCCGCTGCCCGCCCCCTACGACAAAGTTCCCCGACTTCCGGATGGACTGACGCCCTACGGCCCCGGTGTGCAGCAGATCCAGCCCTGGCCAACCAGCGGCTATCGCTTTGGTTGGGGCGTCTTTCCCCCGGATGCCGAGCGCACCCGAGACTTCGTGCGCACCCAGGCGCGCCAGCGGGAGCGCGAACACTGGCGGCTCTGGAATCGACTCGACATGGACGAGCGAAAGCAGAAGCTGCTTTCGGCACACGGCCGCGCGCTGCGAACCGGTGTACGTCAATTGCGCGCCGGCGCTTACCGCGAAGCCGCCATCTCGCTGCGACTCGCCGCGCAACTCAATCAGGCCGATCCCGCCTGTCGCATCCATCTCGCGCAAGCACTGATCGCGATCGGCCACGACAGCGCAGCGGCGGAGGCGATCGAGCGGGCATTGTCGCTGCAGCCGAAGTTGGTCTACCTGACGCTCGGTCTCGACGGCTACTACCCGACGCCGGATGGACTCGCATCGCACGTGACGGCGCTAGCGGAGCGCGTCGCCGAGCGTCGCAGAACGCTGCCGAGCGCATCGCGCTTCAGCCAGCACCTGCTCGTGAGTTTCCTGGCGCTGCAAGCCGGCGATCTCGAGCTCGCGTACGCGGGTGCGAGGCGTGCGGCGTATTTGAATCCGCGACACGAATCCGCCGCGACGTTGGTCGAACTGACGCGTCCCGCCGATTGAGGCGTTTCGGACGCTGGCCGGCGCGCCGCGTGGTCGAAGCGTCGGGCTCCGACCAGACCGCACGGTCTGACGCAACATTCAGATGGCCGGCCCCTACCCCAGCACGCGGCGCGTCATGCGGCGTATCGCCAGCCAGTGGGCCAGCGCCGCGTAGAGCAGCAACATGCCAAGGTGCGGGGCGGTCATGCTGTCGAGCCCGCCGCCGTACAGGTCGCGCACCAGCTCGACCCCGTGCGTAAGCGGCGACAGGAACCAGGCGGCGTCGAGCAGCGGGTGGTAACCCTGCACGGGGAAGAACGTGCCCGAGACGAAGAAGAGCGGGGTGATCACGCCGGTCAGGAAGAAGTTAAAGTTCTGGATCATCTTCACGTAGCTGGTGACGATGAGTCCGGCGGCGGCGAAGGTGTAAGCGGTCACGGCGCCGACCAACGGGGCGAGCAACCCGGCGGGGTGCGGGATGGCGCCGAAGAGCGCCGTCACCAGCATGACGACTGAAGCGAAGAACGCTCCTTTGGTCGCGCAGAAGAGCATCTCCCCCGTAAACACTTCCCACACCTTGAGGTGCGTCGAAAGCATCGCGTCATACGTGCGTTGCCAGGAAAGACGCACATAGGTGCTGAACGTGGTCTCGAAGACTGCGCTCCACATCGCCGTCGTCGCGATCACGCCGGTCGCCACGAACATTGGGTACGCGAGGCCGCCGAAAGCCGCTTCACGCATGTGCGGCATGAGACCGAGTGTCACCGCGGAGAAGAAGAACAACGGTTCCAGGACCGGCGGGGTCGCGTTCGCCAGCAGCGACCGGATGTACACCTCGAAGTGTCGTCGCCAGACGCCCACCAAGCTCCAAAACACGCTGATGCGCGGCGTGAGTTGCGGCCCGGTTTCGCCGAATCGGGACAGTGCGCCGCCAGCGTCGCTGCGGATGTGAGTAGCCTCGCTGTTGCCGCGCATTTTCTGCTTGCCTCTCGCCGACTTCGAGCGTGCAACGATGATAAGGGTGCGCTAGGGGGCCGCGAAAATGAACAATTCGCTGGCGGCGACGCCGAAGATGAGTGTATATTTTTAGCGGCTTGACTCTGATCGCCCCGTTTCCTGAGACGCCTTGTGGGCCTTCTCCCGAACTGGATTGATCACTGAGGCCGAAGGAATCGCGTCGCGCACGGCTGCCGCGTTGGGGCCGGCGGAGACGCGAGGTATAGCAGCGCGGCCGCGCATGACGGCCGGGAGAGTGTTTGAGCAATGGGCAAGAAACTGTACGTCGGGAACCTCAGCTACAACGTGGGCAGCCCCGAACTCCAAGAGCTTTTCGCGCAGCACGGCGCGGTTCGCTCCGCCGAAGTGATCAACGATCGGGCGACGGGTCAGAGCAAGGGATTTGGTTTCGTCGAAATGGACACCGACGAAGAGGCGCAGGCCGCAATGGAAGCCCTCAACGGCAGCAACTTCGGCGGTCGCACCCTCCGCGTCAATGAAGCCCGTCCGAAGGCGCCCGGCGGCGGCGGCGGCGGCTATGGCGGAGGCGGTGGCTACGGCGGCGGCGGCGGCGGCGGTCGTGGCGGCTGCGGCGGCGGCGGCGGCGGTGGACGTCGCGGAGACCGCGGCGGCTACGGCGGCGGCGGGGACCGCTGGTAAACCACCCCTCTCAAAGAATCAACGAACAAAACGGGCGGCCAAATCGGTCGCCCGTTTTCTTTCCGCTCCAACACCTGACAACTGTCGAATACCGAACCGCACGCCCCCCGGACCTTCACCATCCACTCGGCCTAACGCGCGAACATCGTCCGCAAAGCGGCGACTCTCCTCGCCGGATGCTTCGCCTTAACTGCGGTCGCCGTCGAGAATCTTCCCAATGCCGCCCAGAATGCTCCCTTCGCCGGTTGACTTGCCGGTCGCGCCGCCGGTCGCGTGAATGCGATCAGCGAGTCGGGCGAACGGCAGCGACTGCAGCCAGACGTTGCCCGGCCCGCGCAGCGTCGCGAAAAACAGACCCTCGCCGCCGAACAACGTGTTCTTGATGCCGCCGACGAACTTGATGTCGTACTCCACGCCCGGTGTGAACGCGACGATGCAGCCCGTGTCGACCTTCAGTACTTCGCCCGCACCGAGTTCACAGTGCTGCAGCGTGCCGCCGGCGTGAACAAACGCCAGACCGTCGCCGCTGAGCCGTTGCATGATGAACCCTTCGCCGCCGAACAGGCCCGCGCCGACCTTGCGATTGAACGCAATCCCCACTCGCACGCCCCGCGCCGCGCACACGAACGAGTCTTTCTGACAGAGCATTTCGCCGCCGAGCTGACTGAGATCCATCGGGACGATCTTGCCCGGATACGGCGCGGCGAACGCGACCCGCTGCTTGCCGGCGCCGCCGTTGGTAAATGTCGTCATAAACAGCGATTCGCCAGTCAGCGCCCGCTTGCCGGCCGAGAGCACCTTACCGAGCAACCCCTGATCGCGATCACTCGGGTCGCCGAGATGGGTCTGCATCTCGATGCCGGCGGTCATGTACATCATCGACCCGGCTTCGGCCACCATCGTTTCCTGCGGATCGAGCTCGACCTCAACGAACTGCAGATCGTCGCCAATGATCACGTAGTCGATCTCGTCCGCGCGCCGCGCGACGGCGGCCGGCGACACGGGCGGGACATCGGCTGACCGCGCCCCCGACACCGAGAGTCCCGGGGCGCGGCCGGCGGGAAGCCAGTTCGTCATGCCCGGACCAAACACGAGCGCGTCCGACCCGCCGACCTGCGGCAGGCGGGAGAGCAATTGCTCGCGGCTCATCGGGCCGACCGGGCTCTGTCCATCTGCGTAATACCACTGCCCTTCAGCCATCGCGGGGCCTCCTGCACCAGGAGATTCGCAGTGCGGCGCCGAATATCACCGTGCGCCTAGGCCAAAAATCGAGCACCAGCTCGCAACGCGACAGCCGCGCCGCGCTTACTTCAGCGGCGGATCGGCCGGCGGGCTGGTCGGCGTCTCAGTGGGCGGCGGGTCGGCGGGCGCTTCCTTCAGCGGCGGTGCGTCGGCGGGCTCGAGAACCACCTCGGGCGACGGCGCCGGCTCGGCCTCGACCGCCGGCTCCGTGCTCGGCTCCGGCTCGATCGGCACAAACCACGCGTCTTCAGCGAACGGATCCGCCGGGGGCGGCGTCTCGACTTCCGGCGGCGTTGTGGGCTCGAAAATGACCGGCGGACTGGTGGTCGGCGGCTCGCTGACACGTTTGATGAGCTCGTTGCCACTGCCGATCTGACGATACTGCACGATCAAACGACGCGGGATCGAAACGCGGTTGTTGCTGCCGAACACCTCGATCAGCGGCACCTCCACGCCATCCTCGATCGTGACGCGATTGTCATCGCCGGCGACCGAAAACTTCTGGAGTCGCGAGCCGTCTTCGACTGTCACGGTGTTTCCGTCGCCGGTGACGCCCGCGCTCCCGAAGAACTCGCCGCTGCGCACCGTGTTGTTCGCAATCAGACTTGTTCCGGATGCACAGCCGCTGACCAGCAGAGCGCTCGCAGTCAGCAGTCCAGTCCAGTTGCTCTTCATCGCTCGACCTCGTCTGGATTCGTTATCGAGACACCGTCCGCGCCAACGGAGCGTTGTGATCGCGCGGAAGTGTACCGCCCGCTTTGCTGACGCGAAAGCGAATCACAGCTGGAGATGCAACCGGACGCGGTGCTATGGGTTCGCTTGGTCGGGGGCGCCGGCGGCCGACGACGCGCGACTGAGCTGCGCTTCGGCTTCGGCAACCGAAGCGGTCACACCCGCCACACGATCAAAGCCGACCGCGTGCAGCAGGCGATGCACATGGGGAGCCGCCCCGCAGACCACGAGCCGCGTTCCGCGGCCACGCAGCTCGCGCAGCGCTCGGAACAGCGCGCCCAATCCGGCGGAGTTCAGGTACTGAACCGCGGCGAAGTCGCAAACCACGCCGGGCGTCGTTGGGGTTTCTTGCAGGAGCGTATCCAGGCGATCGGCGAGGGGCTGCAGCGTCTCTCCGCTGACGACGCTGTCGCAGCGGAAATAGAGACATCCCGAACTGAGGACGCTCGTGCTCATCGCTTTCCTCCTGACGTTCCGACAGGAGCTGTCGGCGGCCTGGACATCCTTGTCGGCCCTGTTACTGCCCGTGCGTCCGTCATTCTAGCGGTAGACGACGCGTCGCTTAACCCGACGGCCTATTCTTCCGCGGGCGGCTTCGGGCGTTCGGTCAGCAGTGCGACGCCCGCCGACGCCGCCGTTCCCCCACCGAGAATCAAGACGAACTGCGACACCATGACGGGGCCGTAAACCATCCAGACCATCAGCGTCGCGACCGCGAGCGTCGACGAGAGCCAGAACGTCGCCCAGAGCGCCCAGCGGACATATCTGCACAGCAAGACGCTGAGGCCCACGAACGTGAAGCCGACCAGCACCGAGAAGCTCCCCATCGCAAGCATCTGCGATGAGGGTGCATCACCGGTCGCGACGCGATAAATGAACGCGGGAGCGATTCCCCATGCGATCATCGCGCCGCCAAGCACCGTGCAGCCCACTCGCGTAGCGGTCGTAAATTGATCTTGTTCCGGCTGAACCATTACCGGCATGTGACGCCTCGCATCCAACAGTCCGTGCTATGAATCGTCCAATCAGCGGTTGAACGTAAGCAAGTCGCAAAGCGGAAATGGACGGCGAAATCAGCGGAGCGCAACCATGTCGACACAGGAGAAGACCGAGCAGTTTTTGCGCGGCGACGCGTTCGCAGTCGTCGGGGCGTCGCAGGACCGCGCCAAGTACGGCAACAAGGTCTTGCGGGCGTATCTCCAGCAGGGGCGCACGGTCTACCCCGTGAACCCCAAGGCCGCGGAAGTGGAAGGGTTACCGGCCTTCAAGCGACTGAGCGATCTGCCGTCGCCGGTGCATGGCGTTTCGATCATCACCCCACCCGAGGAGACCGAGGGGGTGGTGGACGAAGCGCTCGCGCTGGGGGTGGGGCACATTTGGATGCAGCCGGGAGCGGAAAGCGGCCCAGCGGTGGCCCGGGCCGCCGCCGCCGGAGCGAACGTGATCGCCGGCGACGCGTGCGTGCTGGTCGTACTCGGATATCGGGAGCGCTCGGCGTAAGCGGCGGGCGCCCTCGCGGAAGCCGATGGAGGGAGTCGAACCCTCAACCCCAGCTTTACGAAAGCTGTGCTCTGCCATTGAGCTACATCGGCGCAGGGTTGCCGATTGGGAAGCTTAGGACGTTTTTGGCGCGTGATCAAGCGGCGCAGCTCGCGTGATTGATGGGCCGAACAAACGGTTGCGCCGCCAACGACCGTCCATGGGCGCCGCGGCCCAAAGCCGACATCCGCCACCCACATATCCGATTGAAAGATATATTTATTTCATGACGCCGGATTGAGTTAACATATATCTGGAGTTATAACACGTATTATTGTGACACCATCACTCCCACAGCCCGAGGATGACTACATGTCCAAGCCGCCCCGCCGCTCTTTGGCCCTCATTCCACTCGTGTGCGCACTCGTCGGGTGCCCAACCCTCGCACCCCAAGCGGACCCAAACGATCCCAATGACGGCCTGGGCGGACCGGACGCGGGTCAAATTGTCGAGAAATCACTTCATGAGCGCATCTTCACGGAAGTCTTGCCCGACGGCTTCACCGGTCCGTCCGATTGCATGCGCTGCCACGCCGACGAAGCCGTCGAGCTGCAAAACGCCGGCCACTTCACCTGGGGCGCGAGCGACAACGTCGTCGCCGGGACGGGCGACGCGACGGTTGGCAAACTGAACGGGCTCAACAACTTCTGCATCGCCGTTCCCTCGAACGAAGGCCGCTGCACGCAATGCCACCCGACGATCGGCTGGAAGGCGAACGCCTCGTCGACCTTCCTCACCGACATCGACAACATCGACTGCCTGGTCTGCCACGACACGACCGGACTCTACGTGAAGCACCCAAGCGCCAACGGCGGCGGCGGCGTCCCGGCCTTCAAGGTCGACGGCGCATTTGTCACCGCGACCACCGAAGAACTCGAACAGATCGCCTACAACGTCGGCAAGCCAACCAAGCGCAACTGCGGCTTCTGCCACTTCAACGCCGGCGGCGGCGACAACGTCAAACACGGCGACATGGGTTCGTGGATGGCCAACGCCAGCAACGACATGGACGTCCACATGGGCGGCCTCAACTTCAACTGCCAGGTGTGTCACGACGTCGAGCGCCACGGCGTGTCGGGCTTCGCCGCGCATAGCACCACGCAAGGCGGCGAGTCGGCCCGCTGCGAGCGCTGCCATACCGCGCCGCACGCCGACAGCAGCCTCGCCGCCGCGCTCGACGCGCACACGCGGGTCGCCTGCGAGACGTGCCACTTGCCGGCATTCTCACGCACGCAACCCACGAAGGTCGACTGGCGCTGGTCGCAGGCCGGGCAAGACATCGAGCCCATTCCGGTCGACGAATTCGGCAAAGAGACGTACGCGAAGATCAAGGGAACGTTTGTCTGGGACATGAACGTGCGGCCCGAATACGCGTGGTCCGACGGTGAGTGGAATCGCAAATACGCCGGTGTGAACGACACCTATACCGAGGCCGGCACGCGCGCCGACCCCATCGTGCTCGCCAAGCCGACCGCAACGGCCGACACGCCCAACGCGAAAATCTTTCCATTCAAGGTAATGCGCGGCGATCAGCCGGTCGATCCGGTCAATCGCATCGTGCTCGTTCCCCACCTCTTCGGTAAGAGCGAAGGCCTTCAGAACCCGTACTGGGCCACGTTTGACTCGGGCCTGGCGCTCGCCGACGGCGCCGCCTACGCCGGCCAGAACTACAGCGGCACGTACGAGTTCGCCTACACCGAGATGTACTACCGCGTCGCGCACGAGATTCCACCGGCCGAACAGGCGCTCTCCTGCAACGACTGCCACGGCGTGGCTGGCTTCTGGGCGCAGATCGGCATCGACGATCCGCTCAGCGGGCTGTAAGCCGAACACCTCAAGAATTGCTGTGGCTTTGTTCAGCGAGCCGCGCGATTTGCTTCCGAGCGTCGGGCGGCTCGCGGCTTGCGCGCTCGGAGTTGCGGCCCGCCGCGACCAGTCACTAAGGTGCTGGACTGGAAGTGACGAAGGCAATGCCCCGAGAAGCAACGAGACGCAACGATCAGTTGAGGAGCAGTCAATGGAGCAGCGTGCGACCAACATCACCTGGCATGAGGGACACGTCGAGCGCGACGCCCGTTCCAAGCTGCTCGCGCAGCGCGGCGCGACCATCTGGCTGACCGGCCTGTCGGGATCCGGCAAGAGCACCATTGCCTTCACCGCCGAACACATGCTCATCGAACGCGGTCGGCTCGCTTACGTGCTCGACGGCGACAACATCCGCCACGGGCTCAACAAGAACCTCGGCTTCTCGCCGGAAGACCGCACCGAAAACATCCGGCGCATCGGCGAAGTCGCCAAACTGTTCGCCGACACCGGCGTCCTCACATTCGCCAGCTTCATCAGCCCGTACCGCGCCGACCGCGAACTCGTGCGAGCCTCACACGACGAAGGTGGCCTGCCGTTCATCGAGGTATACGTCGAAGCGCCGCTCGACGTGTGTGAGCAACGCGACCCCAAGGGCCTCTACAAGAAGGCCCGCGCCGGCGAGATCAAGGAATTCACTGGAATCTCGGCGCCGTATGAAGAGCCGTCGAAGCCCGAGATCGTCATCAAGTCCGGCGATCTCACGCCGCAAGCCGCGGCCGAACAGTTGATTGCGGTGCTGAGCGAGCGCGGCTTGCTGTCGGCTTAGACCCGAGCAGCGCTACTCGCGCGACTCCGCATTCAATCCCGCAAGGCGATCAAAGTACTCGCGCACCGCGTTGTGATACTGCCGCGGAATGTCCTCGCGTTCGACCGCATCTTGCGCGTCGCGGACTGCCGACTGGACCGCGGCGGTCGCGGTTGCGCTCGCTTCGCCCCGCGTTTGGTTCGAGGCGTCCATCAGCATCTGGCCAATGATCGGGCCCTGCTGGATCTGGCCTTCGATCTTCGTGGGGGTCAGGTTCTGCAATGTCTGGCCGAAGTTGAAGGCCTGATTGTCGCGGTGGCCAACGCCCGCCATCAAGCCGTTGGCGCCTGGCGTCTGTCCGGAGCCGCTGTTGCACATCCCGACATTTTGCTTGGCGTTTTGCACGGCGCTCATCTGCGCAGCGAGTTCATTGCTGAGCTGCTGGGCCATCTCCATGTTGGAGAGCTGGCTCATGGCGCCCTGGAGCGCTTGGCTGGCGGCTGCGTCGCCGCCGCTCATGTTTGCCGACTGGGCTGCTTGGGCGAGCGACTGCGCCAGGTTCTGACAAGCACCGTTCGCCTGCTGGCACTGACTCATTTGCTGCGCGAGCTGCTCCAGTTGCTGCTGAGAGAGTTGCTTGCCCTGCTGCGCCAGTGCTTGCTGGAGCGCTGCTTGCAACGCTTGCGGGTCTGACCCACCCGCTTGCTGCTGCGCTTGCTGCATCACCTGTTGCGCCTGCTCGTCTGACAGACCCGCCTCATGTTTGAGTTCCTTCTGAACCGACTCCGACGCGTCGGCCTGCTTGAGCTGCTCGGCGAGCTGGTCAAGCTGCTGCTGCATCTGCTGCGCAGCCGCCTGCTTCTCCGGGTCACCGCTCTGCTCGGCTTCGTTGAGCTGTTGTTGCAGTTCCTCGAGCGCCTGTTTCGCGGCGGAGAAGTCACCTTTCGACAGGGCTTGCGAAAGCTTGGCGGCGGGGTTGTCGCCTTCAAGCGGCTCCATCTTCGCCAGCTCGCGCGCGAGCGCTTCGACCGGATTGCGCTGCATCTGCTCCTGCATTGCCTCGAGCCGCTGCTCCATGCTTTCCAGACGTTTCATCGCGTCGCGACGCACTTGCTCCGTCTCCAGCGTCTGGTCTTCCGGCAGCTTCAGCGGCTCAATCGCGTCGGCCGCTTCGTCGAGCGCTGGATTCTCATCCAGCAACGTGGCGACCTCGTCGAGCGTGCGATTCACCTCCTCCTGAATCGTCTGCTGCTCGACGCGTTCCGCCGCTTGCTGTTTAGTCTCCTCCGCCGGGGCGTAGCGCCCGAGCAGATCCATCTGCGGCGTCAGATAACCGACCAACAACGCCGCACTCAGCATGCCGGCGCCCCACGGCCAGCGCGGCGGGAGCCGCAGCGGCGCAGCGGATGCGGGACGCACCGCGGCCACGCGCTGTTCCGCATCGCGTACCACGGCCTGGGCGAATGGATCGCTGGAGCCGCGCAGCGCGAGCGCACTGCTGACGCGCTCGCGCAGGCTCGCCGCGCCGTCGAGCTCGACCGCCGCGCTGTCGCGCGAGCGGCGAGCCAGGTGGGTGAGTGCGAGACAGGCCAGGAGACTGGTCAGCGTGACGCCGGCCCAGATGTGCCACTCGGCGGCGAACGGCTGCAGAACGCGCTCCATCAAGACCGCCGCCCCCGCCGCGACGCCCAACGCCCCCAACCCGACGAACGCGACGCCGAGCAAGCTGTTGCGCGTCAGGCGCGACTGACGCCCGCGGCGCCAGCGCTCGAACCAAAGCGCGACGGGCACGAGCAGGATCGCCGCCCATAGCGCTTCACGCCAGGCAAGCAGGCGCTGGAGCAATAGAACGACGATGGCGGCGCCGCCGAATGCGATGGCCGTGAGCGCGAGCTGTTCAAAAAACGCATTCAGCGCCAACCGCTGCTGGATCGCGCGGACGCGCGTTTCGATGAGCGACATCCTGTCTCTCCTGTACCGCGTAACAGACGTCACCTATCAGCATATCATTGACGTCTCGGCGAGATTGTCGGTTCCCGTTCGTTATGTCGGTCGAGCCTGGACCTGTGCATGTCGGCAACGCTAGCCAACCTTTGGGTCGGAACCGCCGGTTGGAGTTACGACGATTGGCGGGGTCTGGTTTATCCGTCTTCGCCGGCGCGTGGTTTTCGGCCGCTGACGTATCTTTCGCGGTTTGTGAACGCGGTTGAGGTGAACAGCACGTTTTATCGGCTGCCGGGGCCGGAACTCGCTCGCAAATGGCCTTCACAGGTTCCGGAGCGGTTTCGCTTCACTTTCAAACTCACCCGGACTTTCACCCACGAACGGGCGCAGTTTCCCGCCAACGCCGACGCGGACGCGTTCAAAGCGGCGATCGCACCCGTGCAGCAAGCCGGGCAGCTTGGGCCGCTACTGATTCAGTTTCCCTGGTCGTTTCGCTTCGAGCCGAGCGCGGTGGATTGGCTGCAACGCGTCCGCGACGCGTTTTGCGACCACGACCGCGCCATCGAAGTGCGGCACAGCTCGTGGGCTGCGCCGGAAGCGCTCGACGCCATCCGTCGAGCCGGCGGCATTTGTAACATCGATCAGCCGCTGTTGCGCGATCACCTCGGTCGCATGCACCTCGTGTTCGGCCGCACGGCCTACGTACGCTTGCACGGGCGCAACGCCGACAACTGGTTTCGAGACGATCAGCCGGCGTACGAGCGGTACAACTACCTCTATAGCGACAGCGAGTTGCGCGAATGGCTCGACGGTTTGCGTCGGATGCTGCTGGAGGCGGACGACGTGTATGCGATCACCAACAACCACTATCGCGGGCAGGCGGTTGCGAACGCGATCGAGCTGCGGGCCATGCTCGAACCCACGCCGCCAGCGGCCCCCGCGACGTTGCTGAGCGCGTACCCGCGTTTGCGCGAGGTGGCGTCGCCGGTGGATGCGGAGCAGGTGCAGCCGCGTGACAAGCCGCGGCAGTCAACGCTTTTCGAGTTGTAAGGGCGCCTCGTGGGTATCGTCTGGCGGCGCCCAGTAGGTCCCCTACTCCTCGTGCAAGCCGTGCCCCGTTACGCGCAGAAACACGTCTTCCAGATTCGCCAACCGCAGCACCGCGAACGGCGTGTCGAGTTGCTCGCGCAATGCCTGCAGCGGCGGCTCGCTGTTGGCGTAGAAGAAGTCGGCGTCGCCGGCCTTTTCGTGGCGCACGCCGTCGATTTCGGGCGGTGCGGCGCCGAGGCCGCTGACTTGCAGTACATAGCGTTCGAGATGATCGCGGATCAGATCGGCGGGCGGGCCCTGCAGCAGAACTTGGCCGCGATCCATGATGAAGACCTGGTCGGCAAGTTGCTGGGCCTCCTCCATGTAGTGCGTGGTGAGCAGAATGGTGAGTCCCTCGCGGCGCAACTGACGCAGCAGGGCCCAGATCAGATGGCGCACCTGGGGGTCGAGCCCGGTGGTCGGCTCGTCGAGAATCAGCAGCCGCGGGCCGTGCACCAGCGCGCGGGCAATCATCAGACGGCGCACCATGCCGCCCGAGAGCGCCCGGATCGGCATCTTGGCCTTGCTCGAAAGCTCCATCCAGCGAAGCAACTCGTCGATGCGCTGCTTGGCGGCGACATCGGTCATGCCGCAGTAGCGGGCGTGCACCAGCAGTGAGTGGGCGGCGTTCAGCTCTTCGTCGAGGTTGTTCTCTTGGAAGACCACGCCGACGTGCTGATTGATCTGCTTGCGGTCGCGCATCGGCTCGTGGCCGAAGACGCGCAGGTCGCCGCTGCTCCGCGCGATCAGGCTGAAGATCATCCGCATGAGGGTCGTTTTGCCGGCGCCGTTGGGACCGAGAAAGCCGACGCACTCCCCTTCGCGCACGGCGAATGAGACGCCGTTGACGGCGGTGAGGTCGCCGAAGCGCTTCACGACGTCTTGCGCGACGACCACCGGGGTTGGCTCGGGCCTGCTCATCGGCGGCAGTGTAGTGGCGCGGCGCCACGCCGTGCAGGCGCCCTCCCCCCTACACGTTGCCGTGCAGCGCATTGTGACGCGACACGCCGCCGAGTAGCCTGCCGCGCCATGCCTGCAAGCCACTGGTTGAAGTCGCCGCTCACGTGGGCGCTGCTCGCGGCGTCTGCGGCGTTGCTGCTCTCGGTCGCGGCGGCGGCGTTCGGATTGCGCTTCGTGAGCGAGATTCCCGAGGTGCGGGCGGTCATGGTTGCGGAGCGCGGTCAGACGACGTCGCTCGCGCCGTCAGTCGACGCGCGGGCGGCGCTGCTGTTGGCCGAGGCGAGCGATGCGGTCGGGCGCGCGGTCGAAGACCCGAACCAGATGCCGACCGCGTGGAACGCCGTGCGCAGCGCGGCGCAACAGAACGCGTCGGGCACGTTTCTGCCGCGGCTGCATCAGGTGATGTTGGCGGCGGTGCAAGCACGACGGACGACGGTTTCTGATGAGGCGGTGTGGCGGCAGTTGGGCCCCGTGCTGAGCGGCATGGACGCGCAGAACTTGTCACACGACTTGCCGGACGCCCTCGTGTTCGCGCGACGCTACAACGCAGCGCAAGGACATGGGCTTGCGGGTGCGGCAATGCTCGGCGACGTGCAGTACGCTCATCGGCATCAGGCGTTCCTACAGCACGCGGTGGGCGAATTGCGGTGGTTGACGGCGCTGGCGCCAGACGCGGAGGCGCGGGACAGCGTGCGACGCGTTTGCTCGTCATTGCTGAAGCAATGGGTGCTGCTCGACGGTCCGCTGGGGCTGCGACTGCTGGCGGCGGATCTGCTTGCCGATGAGCTCGAAGCCGACGCCACGGCGCCGACGACCGTCGTCGAGGCCCTGCGCACGTGGCGGGCGGCGGTGCGCGGCGAACTCGCGACGCGACCAACCGAAACCTTCGGCATCACGCGGCAGCCGACGCTCGTTGTGAGTGAAGACCGCGCGCTGGTGCGCAGCACGGCGGCGCAGCTCGCCGCGCTGGGCGTCAACGCGGCAATCGCGCTGGCCGCGAACGTGGCGCTGATCATCGGCTGGCGCGAGAAGCAATCGACGGCGACGACGACGCACCTCCGTTTGCCGGGCGCCCTGCTGATCGTGCTGGTTGTGCTCGCGCCGCTCTTCGCGGCGTACGCGGCGGCGGACGTTGCCGCGGCCGACGTACGACGGCTTTATGCGACTGGCGACGCCCCGCCCGTTACCGCCGTAGCCGCGGCCGTAGGCGTGCTTGTCGCCACGTGTGCGACGATCTGGCTGGTGAAGCCACGGCGTGTCGCGGCGGCGTTGCTGTGCGGCGTCTGGGTGGGGTCGGCGACGGTGTGGCTGATAGCCACGCTGGT
The DNA here is from genome assembly GCA_964563855.1 of uncultured Planctomycetales bacterium. Taxonomy (GTDB): domain Bacteria; phylum Planctomycetota; class Phycisphaerae; order UBA1845; family Fen-1342; genus JAFGRR01. The sequence continues at coordinate 34,381 of CAZLYU010000032.1, forward strand.
CGCGCTCAACGCGATGAGCGATTGGCAGACGGCGTTCGCCGTTGCTGCGGATCAACCGTTGGCAGCGGTTCTGGGGGCGGAGGGGGAGGCAGCGTTAGAACCGCTGCGACGCTGGCGGCCCTAACAAGGTTTTCTGGAGCGCTACGGTGCGCCGTCGCTGTGTTGACAGTGGCCTGTGTCGAACTGGGCATCCGGATCGCCGCCAGCATAAATCGCAGTCGATGGGCGCCTACGTCCATGTAGACGCCGATTGTTGCTGTGTTACGCGGTCGCGGGCACGGCTTCGAGCTGCACGCGCTGCTGCGTGCGTTTCGCGGTCTGGTCGCGCTCGTATTCGATCCGGTCGAGGTCTTCACCTTCACGCACCAGGCGTGTCGAGTTGAAGACCACCACGATCGACGCCGCCACGTGCAGGAACGCCGCCACGATCGGCGGAATGTAGCCCGCGGCCGAGAAAGCGAGCGTGAGCACGACGTATCCGACCGAGAAGAGCATGTTCTGCCGGATTACCTCGAAGGTTCGCCGCGACAGGCGCACCAGGAACGGCAGGCGGTTGAGGTTGTTGTTCATCAGCGCGATCGAGGCGGAGTGAATCGCGACGTCGCTGCCGGCGGCGCCCATCGCGACCGAGATGTCGCCGGCGGCGAGCGCCGGTGCATCGTTCACGCCGTCGCCGACCACCGCGACCGAGTGTCCTTTGGCGCGGAGCTGATCGACCGCGGCGAGTTTCTCACCGGGCAGTACTTCCGCTTTGACGCCGGTGCAGTGCATTTCCGCAGCGACCTTGCGAGCGACCGACCAGCGGTCGCCGGTCAGCATGACGCGTTCGCGCAGACCGAGTTCGCCGAGCTCGCCGACGGCGCGGGCGGCGTCGGCGCGGGTCTTGTCTTCGAGACCGATCCATCCCAAGACACGGCCATCTTTCGCGACGTACAGCAGGCTGAGGCCTTCCGTGCCCGTCGAGTCGGCGGATTCGGTGCTGATCCCCTGTTCTTCGAGCCACGAGCCGCGGCCGACCAAGATCGTCGAGCCATCGACCACCGCCTTCACGCCACGGCCGGAGACCTCCTCGAACTCAGTGGGCTTGGCGGACTCGATGCGGGCGCGTTCGGCGACCTCGATCACCGCTTTGGCGACTGGGTGCCGCGAATTGTGTTCAGCGGCGTAGGCGGCGTGCAGTAGCTGCTCGGCCTCGACGCCCTCAACCGGCCGCATGCGGGTGACGTTCAGGACGCCGGTGGTGAGCGTGCCGGTCTTGTCGAGCACGATTGCGGAGATGTTGCGCGCGATCTCCAGGTCTTCCACCTTCTTGATGAGCAAGCCGAGGCGCGCGGCCGCCGAGAGCGCCGCGACCATGGCGGTCGGCGTGGCGAGGATGATCGCACACGGGCAAGCGACGATCAGCATCGCGATCGCCCGCTGCAGGCCGTTGTCGTTCGCGTTGAAGAAGTAGACGATGCCAGCCAGCATCAGCACGACCGGGGTGTACCACTTGGCGTATTGGTCGGCGAGACGCATGATGGGCGTGCGGGTGCGTTCGGCTTGCAGAATGAGATCCTGCACCTGACCGAGCGTGGTGTCGCGGCCGGCCTTGGTGATCTCGACCTCCATTGCGCCGGTGAGGTTGATGGTGCCGCCGAAAACGTCGTCGCCGGGCGCCTTGTCCTGCGGGAGCGATTCGCCGGTGACGTTGGCCTGATTGACGCTGCTGACGCCGGTGAGGATGCGTCCGTCGCCGGGGATGTTGTCTCCGGGGCGAACACGGACGACATCGCCGGGCCGCAGGTCTTTGGGGTCGACCTCGACCTCGCGCCCGTCCTGCACGCGGTACGCCTTGGTGGGTGCGATGCGGACCAGCTCTTCGATACTCTTGCGGGCGCCGATCGCCGTGCGGCTCTCGATAAGGGCGCTCAGGATCATGAAGAAGGCGATGATGCCCGCTTCGATATACTCGCCCGAGGCGATGGCGGCGACGACCGCCAGCGCGACCAGCTCGTTCATGTGCGCATGGCCGTGCACGAGGTCGCGAATCGCGTCGACGACCAGCGGGAACGCCAGGATCAGCGCGGCGAGCAGCGCCACCAAGTGCGCCCGCTCCGGCATGTCGTTGAACGCAAAGCTCGCGGTCAGCGCGACCAGCAACAAGATGCCGCCGACAAACGTGGCGACAAGCTGCAGGTGCGTCGAGTGGGCGTGATCATGAGCGTGATCGTGCTCGTGCTCGTGATGCTGATGCGTGTGCTCTAAAGCGTGTCGGAGGGCTGACTGATGCGCCATGCGCTGTGTGCTCCAAACGCGAACCGGGAACGTATCGAGTGCTGCAAGAGTCTAACGCGCTGATCAACTCGCCAAATCGGCGACGCGTTTCGCCGAGCCGCGACCCCAGCCGCACGCATGTAAGCCGCTGTGCACAATAAGCTTAAGCCGCAATGCGCACCCAGTGCGACACTGCAGCTTAAATGGGTGACCCCGGGCGGTCAAACAGAGCGATCCGACAAGGATACGTATTCCGGCCAGGAGCGGTTCGCGACAATTCTTGACAGCACCCTCACCCGCGGTGAACCCGCTCAACGACTCGGCTTTAGCCGCAGGCCGCGCGGAACGACGACGCGTTCGGCGACCTCGAACAGCCCCTGCACGGCAAGCGCCAGCAGCGCCGCCGGGATCGCGCCCCGCATCATGATGCCATAGTCGTACAGTCGAATGCCCTCAAAGATCGGCTGACCATATCCGCCGGCGCCGATGAATCCGCCGAGCGTAGCGAAGCCGACGTTGATGACCGCCGCCGTCTTCACGCCCGCGAGAATCGTTCGCGAGGCGAGCGGCAGTTCGATCTTCCAAAGACGCGTCCACATCGGCAGTCCGAGCGCGAGGGCCGACTCGCGCACGGCGGGCGCCATCCCAGTGAGTCCGGCGTGCGTGTTGCGCACGATCGGCAGCAGGCTGTAGAGAAACAGCGCGGCGATCGCCGTCTCGGTGCCCACGCCGAGGATGTCGGGCCGCCCCGCCTCGCGCGGCCACGGCACACGCATCAGCAGGACCAGAAGGGCAAGGGCCGGGATCGTGAAGATGATCCCCACCACGGCCAGGATCACCTG
>CAZLYU010000033.1:0-37324 GCA_964563855.1 uncultured Planctomycetales bacterium
GTGACCATCCTGGTGCTGCAGCCCCTCGCCGTTCAGCGTCGTGCGCCCGGCCGTTCCGCCCACCAGGAAGCCGCGGCAGCGCGTGTCGGCCGCGGCCCAGATCGAGTCGCCGACCCGCTGAAATCCAAACATCGAGTAGTAGATGTAGAACGGGATCGTGTTGACGCCGTGCGTCGCGTACGCGGAGCCGGCGGCGGTGAATGACGCCATGCTGCCGGCTTCAGTAATGCCTTCTTCGAGAATCTGACCGTTCTTGCGTTCTTCGTATTTTAGCAGCAGGTGACTGTCGACCGGGTCATAGAGCTGCCCGCCGTGGGCGTAGATGCCGAACGAGCGGAACAGCGCCTCCATGCCGAAGGTTCGGGCCTCGTCTGGCACGATGGGCACGATGTACTTGCCCAGCTTCTGGTCGCGTAACAGCCGGCCCAGCATGCGCACGAAGGCCATCGTGGTCGACACCGGGCGACCGTCGCTCCCCTCGTAAAACTCCTCAAAGACCTTCCGCTCCGGCGGTTCGACCTTAGTGACCTGTGTGCGTCGCGACGGGACCGAGCCGCCCAGAGCGCGGCGCCGATCGAGCAGATATTCGAACTCCTGCGACCCTTCCTCGAAGCGGCAGAAGGGCGCGTCGGCCACTTCCTTATCGCTGATCGGAATCTCGAATCGGTCGCGGAAAACGCGCATCTCGTCTTCGTTCAGCTTCTTCTGCTGGTGCGTCACATTGCGGCCTTCGCCGGCTTCACCCAACCCATACCCCTTGATCGTGCGCACCAGCACGACGGTGGGGCGGCCGGCATGATTCACGGCTTCGTTCAGTCCGGCGAACACCTTGTCGGGATCATGCCCGCCGAGCCGCAGATCCTGAACCTGGTCGTCGGTCAGGTGTTCGACCATTTTGAGCAGTTCGGGGTTGCGGCCGAAGAAGTGCTCACGCGCATACGAGCCGGGCTCGACCGAATAGCGCTGCCACTGTCCGTCGACCGTCTCTTCCATCGCTTCAACGAGCAATCCGTCGCGGTCGGCCTCGAGCAGCGGATCCCAATCGGCGCCCCACAACACCTTGACGACATTCCAACCGGCCCCGCGGAAAGCCGCTTCGAGTTCGCGAATGATCGAACCGTTGCCGCGCACCGGGCCATCGAGTCGTTGCAGGTTGCAATTGATCACCCACGTGAGATTGTCGAGCCCCTCGCGCGACGCGAGCGTGATGGCGCCCAGGCTCTCCGGCTCGTCCATCTCGCCGTCGCCGAGGAACGCCCAGACGCGGCTTTCGTCGGTGTCCTTCAGACCGCGGTCTTGCAGATAGCGGTTGAAGCGGGCTTGGTAGATCGAGCTGATCGGACCCAGACCCATCGAGACCGTCGGAAACTGCCAAAAGTCGGGCATGAGCCACGGGTGCGGATAGCTCGATAGGCCGCCGCCATCCGCCAACTCACGACGAAACGCCTCGAGCCGCGCTTCGTCGAGGCGACCCTCGAGATACGCTCGCGCGTAGATTCCCGGCGACGCGTGACCCTGAAAGTAGATCTGGTCGCCCGAGCTTTCGCCGTTGCGCCCCTTGAAGAAGTGGTTGAAGCAAACTTCGTAAATGGTCGCCGCCGACGCGAACGTCGAGATATGCCCGCCGATGCCGTCGAAGTTCTTGTTGGCCCGCACGACCATCGCCATCGCGTTCCAGCGAACGAAGCTCTTGATGCGGCGCTCGATCACGCGGTCGCCGGGATAGGCCGGCTGTTCGCTCACATGCACCGTGTTCACGTAGGGGGTGGTGGCGGAGAATGGAACCGTCACGCCGTGCTTGCCCGCCCACTCATGGAGCCGACCCAGGAGGAACGTGGCGCGATTTTCGCCGGCGCTGCGCCACACAGCCTCGAGCGAGTCAAGCCACTCGCGCGTCTCGGCGGGGTCCATATCCTTCACATCGTCGCGATAACGCAGCATGCCGGGGGTTCCGTCCGTTCCAGTGCTAGTGACCGCGACCCGCCCGAAGGGCCGCGCAAGCGTTCAGTGATTGAGTCTAGGGCGTCGACCAACCAGTGTTCGTCATTCGCTCCTGCACGCATATCATGGCGGCGTCGGGGGATTGCAGCCAGTCGCAACACGCGTTATTTTGTGTGGCTCGCGCGAATTCGCGTCGTCAGCACAGCGCGTTCGCCTGATCTGGAGCAACCGGCATGTATGCGATCTTTGAAGACGGCGGCAAGCAGTACAAGGTGAGCGAAGGCGACGAGCTCTTCGTCGAGACGCGCGAACTTAGCGAAGGGCAGGAGGAGCTTGCGTTCGAGCAGGTTCTGATGGTCGGGGAGGGCGCCGACGCCCGCATCGGTCAACCCTGGGTCGAGAACGCGAAGGTGGGCGCCAAGATCGTGAAGGCGCTCAAGGGCCCCAAGGTGACGGGCGTTAAGTTCAAGCGCCGCAAGGGTTACCGACTCAAGTTCGGTCATCGCCAGCAACTGCTTCGCGTGAAGATCACGTCGATTTCGGTGTAAAACCAGCTTAGTCGCGTCACTTGCTAACACACACCGTACTCTCGCCTCCGCGCCGGCGCGCCGCGCGTGCGCAGCCGGCGACGCATCATCTTGGTGCTACTGGGCTTGCGGATTCGCCAGCACGCCGGTATAAGCCCCGCGTCGTGCGGAGAGTGGTTTGACCCTCACACACAGGGACGCGGCTTATGCCTGACCAATGCAATGTCGCCCTGATCGGTCAGAAATTTATGGGGCGAGCGCATAGCAATGCGTACGCGAAAGCGCCGAAGTTCTTCAATCTCCCCGTCAACCCGGTCATGCACACCATCGTGGCGCGCGATCTCATCTCGCTCGCGCCCTTTGCCGACCGCTGGGGCTGGAAAAAATACAACACCGATTGGAAAGACGTCGTCAAAGACGGCGAAATCGATCTGATCGATATCTCCACCCCCAACTACAACCACAGCGAAACCGCGCTCGCCGCCATCTCCAACGGCAAGCACGTCGCGTGCGAGAAGCCGCTCTCGGGAACGCTCAAAGAAGCACGCCAGATGAAGAACGCCGCCTCGCGATCCCGCAAGGTGAAGACCTTCGTCTGGTACAACTACCGCCGCTGCCCAGCCGTCGCCCTCGCGCAGCAACTCGTGGCGAGCGGCAAGCTCGGCCGCCTCTATCACGTCCGCGCCCGCTATCTCCAAAGCTGGGGCACACCCGATGCGCCGCTCGTTTGGCGCTTCCAGAAAAAGTACGCCGGCTCGGGCGCTCACGGTGATTTGAACGCCCACATTATCGACATGGCCCGCTTCATCACCGGAGACGAGATCACCGAGGTGAGCGGCGCGATCAGCGAGACGTTCGTCACCGAGCGGCCTGTCCCGCAAACCAAGGTCAAAAGCCCCGCCACCGCCGGTCGCCGTCAGCGCCAGCAAAAGGGCAAGGTCGACGTCGATGACGCCGTGCTGTTTCTCGCACGCTTCCACAAGGGCGCCGTCGGCACGTTCGAGGCCTCCCGACTCGCAACCGGCAATCTTAATAATCACGGCATCGAGATCAACGGCGAGAAGGGCGCGCTCAAGTTCGACTTCGAAGACATGAACGTGCTCTGGTATTACAACGCCGAAGACGACGACACGACCATCGGCTGGCGTCGAATCATGTGCACCTCAGCCGGCAAACACCCGTATGCCGGCGCCTGGTGGCCCGAGGCGCACATCGTCGGCTATGAGCACACCTTCGTGAACATGGTGGCCGACATGATGGCCGTGCTCGGCGGCGAGGAGCCGATCGTTCCCGTGCCGGACTTCGCCGACGCCTACGAGACGCAGCGCGTGCTCGAAGCGGCGTTGCTGTCAGCCAAGAATCGCTGTGCGGTGCGCCTGACCGAGATCAAGTAGCCGCGTTGGTCGGGGGCCGGGTCACCGGTCCGCCGCCCCCGCTCCCCGTTCGCGCCAAACAAAAAAGCAGCCCGCTCCACGTAAACGCGGAGCGGGCCGTATCCGTGTCAGCAGGATGGGCGAGCCAACTGTCATCCCGCCGACCTCCGCCGCACCACACGGCAGAGTTCGTTCCACTCATGTAATCAGATGTTAACAAGCGTTTCGCGGTTACCATTGCAGCGTCGCAAAAAACCGAAACGAGCAAAGATGCCGTCTGGATCAAGCCCCGATAAAAACCCCGCCGAAGCCGAGCGGCTCGCGCTTCACCCTGTGTTTCGCCATCACCCGCGGCTGTGGCGCGAGAACCGCTACGTCTACCCCGTCGTCTCGCGACGCAGCCAGGGCCTGAGCATCGGCATTAATCTCAATCCCGACAAAGCGTGCAACTTCGACTGCATCTACTGCTGCGTCGACCGCTCGCAGCCGCCGCTCGTCCGCAAGGTCGATCTCGACGTGCTCGCCGCCGAGCTCGACGACATGGCCGCCCGCGTGGCCACGATCTGGGACGAGCCGGAGTTCGCCGACACCCCGCCCGCCTTCCGCCGACTGAACGACTTCGCATTCTCCGGCGACGGCGAGCCGACCGCCGCCCCGACGTTTGCCGACGCCGCGCGCCTGGTTGTCGACACCAAGCAGCGCCGCGGCTTCGCCGATGCGAAGGTGGTGATCATCACCGACGCCTGCTTCCTCACGCGTCCCGCCGTAGTCGACACGCTGCGCTACCTCGACGATCACGCCGGCGAAATCTGGGCCAAGCTCGACGCCGGCACGACCACGTATTTCCAGCAAATCGCCCGCCCCAGCCACAGCTTGGAGCACGTGTTACAGAACATCGCCACGGCGGCCCGCGAGCGGCCGATCGTGATTCAGTCACTGTTCATGCGCGTCGACGGCCAGCCGCCGCCCGACAGCGAGATCGACGCGTACGTCGGCCGCCTGCGCGACCTGCTGCGCGACGGCGCACAGATCAAGCTCGTTCAAATCTACACCGTGGCGCGCCGGACGGCGGAGATCAACGTTACAAAGCTGACGCTCGACGAACTGGAGACGATCGCCGCCCGCGTGCGCGAACTCGGCGTGCCGGCGGCGTGCTATCCATAAGCGCCCGCCGCGCACCGCGCGCAAATGCGCGCGGTTGGTGGGGGAGGGGTCGGGTCGGAAGATAGCGCTCTCGGATCCGTGTCCGCGCTACCTACCCGATGAGCGATTGCTATTCTTCCGCCTGCGACTGCTCCTGCCCTTGCATTGCAAGTTGCCTCAGCATTTGCATTGACGGTGGATAAGTAACATCCCAACACCGATCATCAGCTTGAGCGCTTCTATCGGCTCGGTAGTCCCCCGCAAGAACGCCGCCAGGGCGAAGCGAACCATCCACGAGACCCCGACCCCGATCGCCGGACCTCGCCCAATTCGCTCCTCGGACGGCCACATCGCCGACTCCTCAGGCTGCCTCCCGCGGTCCAAAGCCAGGACCTCCGACGCGTTGTGGGTCAGCCCAGCCTCTCGTGCTCGGTCATGCTACCCGCCAATCTCCGGTCGATGTCGCTTCAATAACGACTCAAGCGGATTCGCCGTCAGCGGTCGTGCTCCAGTCGCACCGGTGCGTCACTCACGTAGAAGCGAGAATGCAAGGCCGACACGGACAAGCACGAGTGCCATGGCGGTCCACACGGTAGTGTTAGACAAAAGTGCAACCACCCGTCTCTGCAGCGGCGTACACGTCAACATGCGCGCTCCGGCCCTGCAGCGTTTTCGATCGGACCGTCGCTAAGTCCGCTCGACCGCCAAATCATACCCCTCAGCCCCCACACACCGCACCCGCAGCACCATCCCCTCCTCCACCCCGTCAATCAGCACATCCCCATCCGAGTTCTCACGCGTCGCAAACCCGTCCGGCGACAGCAGGCACACGCTGTCCACCTCGGGCGCTTGGCCTGCGTGGCGGGAGACGATGACGCCGTCGTCGTTCACGCCGTCGATCACCACGTCGAACTCCCGCCCGATCTGCGCCCGGGCGCGGGCGAAGGCGACGGTTTGCTGCGTTTGCATCAGCCGGTCGTAGCGCTCCTGAATCACCTCCGCCGGCAACTGTTCGACCATGCGCCCCGCCGGCGTCTCCGGTTCGAGCGAGTAGCGAAACGCACCGGCTGCGTCGAAGCCGAAATCGCGGACGAACTGTTCGAGCGCTGCGAAGTCCTGCTCAGTCTCGCCGGGGAAGCCGACGATGAACGTCGTGCGGATCGTGACGCCGGGGATGCGCTCGCGGAGCTTCGTCAGCAGCGTCTCGGTCTGCGCCCGCGTCACGCGACGGGCCATGCGCTTCAGCATGCGATCGGTGACGTGCTGCAGCGGAATGTCGATGTACTTCACGATTCGCTCGCTCCCGGCGATCGCGGCGATCATCTCGTCGGTGAAGATCGAAGGGTAAACATACATCAGCCGAATCCAGCGGGCGTCGATCACGTCGCGATCGAGCCGGCGCAGCAGACCCGCGAGCCCGGGTTCGTAGCCGATGTCGTGCCCGTAGCTGGTCGTGTCCTGACCGATCAGGATGATCTCGCGGGCGCCGTCGCGCGTCAGCTCGGTGCACTCCGCGACGAGCTCGTCAGGCGTCTTGCAGTGCATCGGCCCGCGAATCGACGGAATGGTGCAGAAGGTGCACTTCTGGTTGCAGCCTTCGCTCACCCGCACATACGCATAGTGCGTCGGCGTGAGGCGCAGCCGACCCTGATCGCTCCACTGCGGCGCGGTGGCGGCGTGATAATCGCCGAGGAACAGGCTTGTGGCGGCGTCGCGCTCCATACGCCACACGGCGCGCACGACGTCGTCGCGGTTGTTCACGCCGACCAACGCGTCGATCTCGGGGGTGTGGTCGCGCAGCTTCTCGCCGTCGCGCTGCACGAGACAGCCCGCGACGACCAGGCGGCGCAAGTCGCCGTTGCGTTTGCGTTCGGCGAGTTCGGCGATGATTTCGAGCGCCTCGCGACGCGACGCCTCCAGAAACCCGCACGTGTTGACCACGACGGTGTCGGCGTCGGCTTCGTCGCCGGTCAAGATCGCTCCGCTTTCGGCGATCTGCCCGAGCATCTTCTCGCTGTCGACCAGGTTCTTCGCGCAGCCGAGCGAGACAAACGCAACGACCGGCGGCTCGCCGACAAACGGCGGGGCGGCTTGTGGGGTGACCTCGGTGACGTTGCCCACCACCGGCAGGCTGAGGTTGCCTGCACCGTGAGCGTCGGATGGAGCGGCGAGTTTTGACATGCGTCGAGTATAGCGGGCGCTGCAAGCGCGCCCGTGAGTCTGGGGCGGAGTTATCGTTCCTAGGGCAAATCCTAGTTTGACGCGTGAGCGGTCGCGGTTACTTTTTCCTCGGGAACTGATCTCACAGGAAGGGAGAAAGCCAACATGCGCAACCATTTGTTCGCGACGGCGATCGTCTGCGCCGTCACGCTCGCTAGCCCGTCGTACGCGGGCTTTACCACCGTCGTCGATCCGATCGGCCTTGAATCGCAGTACACCCACGGCGCGATTCTGGGCAACATCTACGGTACGTCGTTCACCAAGTCGGATCTCGACTATGTCGGCGACAATGGCGTTAACGCCCTACGCCTGCACGACTTTCGCCTGTTCCAGAATCCGGCGGATCACCGCACCGACATGACCGCCGCGGTCGATCTCAACGTCGCCAACCGCTCGGTCGACCAGCTCTTCTCGGACGGCTGGGCCAGCGCGACCGCCGAGGCCAAGTTCACGCTGCTCACCGAGCAGACGTTCGGCTACCTGGAAGGCGACACCGGCATCACCGCCGCCAACGCCAACCCGCTGTTCGATGTTGGCGGCATCGGCTACGGCGTGAGCGGCAGTGCGTCCAGCATCGACCTGAATCAGCACGACTTCCGCTGGGGTTTCGCGTACGACTTCTTCGGCACCAACGTGGTCAGCTCGCGCATGAGCGACAACGGCGGCAAAGACCACATGGTCACCTACCAGGTGCAGGGTCTTGCCGACGCCGCCACGCACACCACCTGGATCCTGGCGTTTGAAGACATTTACAGCGGTTTTGGCGACTACAACGACCTGTTCATCGAGGTGAAGGTCCAGAACCAGATTCCGTCGCCGCAGTCGATCCTGCTCGGCATGACCGCGATCGGCGGCCTGCTGGGTCTGCGTCGCCGCTTCATCGGATAAGCTGCCGCCGCAACTCATCAAACCACAAGGCCCCGCGCTGACTGTGCTGTCAACGCGGGGCCTCGTGCTGCGCTGTCGTAGACGCAGGCTGGGGCGACGGTCAGGCCGCTAAGACGTCGTCTTCCATCGCCACACGGAGCTTGTCCAGCGCTTTGTTCTGGATCTGTCGCACCCGCTCCTTGGTCACGCCAATCAGCTCGGCGACCTGCTTGAGCGTCTTTGAGCGCGGCGGACCTTCGTAAGTGTTGGGCTGCTCGAGATCGAATCGGGCCTTGAGCACGTCACGCTCGATCCCGCTCAGATTCGCCCGGTTGTGGGCGAGCACCGTCTTGAGCCCGGTGATGGAATCTTCTTCCTCGTCTTCGCGCTGCCGCTCGAGGTGATCGCTCTTCTCGAGCGCGGGGTCGAACTCGGTCGGGAAGTGCGTGCGATAGCGGGCGTTCTTCGCGGAAGAGCTGCTGAAGCTGCTCAAAATTGCGCGGCAGGCGTAGGTGCTGAACTTGAAGCCGCGAGCGCAATCGAACTTGTCGACACTGCGCAAGAGCGCCAGGTTGCCTTCGCAGATCAGGTCGCCGATGTCCACGCCGATCGTCTTGCTGCGCTTCGCCATCGCGGGAACCAGCGAAAGATTCGCTTGGATGATGTGCTTGCGCACCTTCGCAACGCGTCGCACCCACTTCAGCAGGTCGCGCGTGGCGGCGGCGGTCAGGCGCCGGTCGCCATGATCGCGAACGACACGCATCGCGCGATAGCGGCAGAAGTTGAGGCAGAGGAACAAACGCTGCTCATCGGCCGCCGTCAGCGACTTCGTCGACGACGCCGCCGGGGCATCGGGGTTGCCGCCAAATACTGCATACTCGCGGTCATCGATTTCATCGAGCGGCGCCAGCAGCGACGCTTCCGAATTGGGAAGCGTGAAGCTGCGATGGAAGATGCACTCCATCGTGTCGGCCAATACGCGCTCGAGCAACTCGACGTCGTCACGGCTCATGCGGCGCACGACGCTCGGCGTCGGCGGTTTGGCGGTCGGGTCGAGTTTGCGCAGCGACGCCGCCCGACGCGTCGTGTCGGCGACAGCGGCTTTGGTCACGCTCCGCTTCGCCGCGTTCGGATCGCGCTTGCGAGCGGAGCGACTCTTGTTGCCCGGACTTTGCTTCAACTTCATCGTTGGCACCGCCTATCTGCAAGTGGCTGGCTCGCGAGCAATGGGAGCGGCTAAGCCAGCCGGTTTGATGATTTCTCACGCTGCGTGATACGCAGCGTGCATCGTTCGAGTTCTAACCCCTGAGTCTTTCAGGGCTTTTATGTACTGGGCGCTCACGTCTCGTTGCCTGGGTACGCGATGAGTTCCAGCCATTGATCACCCGGCGTTTGCAGATAGAAGCTGCGGGTGCCATCTCGATGACCCTGGATCGCAGCTCCGTTCTGTTCCGCCAGGCGCTCCAGTTCAAAGTTCGACACACGCCATGCGACGTGCGCCGGGTGTTGCCCTTCGGTCACAAACGCCAACTTCGTCCCGTTGACGTCGAGCATTGCCCACGTGCTATCCTCGTAAACGACTTCAGTGCTCGGAAAGTTATCCCGCCACCACCGCACAGCTTCCCCTATGTGGGGGACGATCTGAGCGATATGGTCGAATCGGGCATTCCGCATGGACGAATCCGCGCCTCCATGAACTTCGATCGCGCCTGTTATAGCGCGGTTACACCCCGATGTGAACGTTTTGATCGAATTTAGGCGGATTCGCTCAGCGAGACAGCGGGGGTCGGCGATCACGCCGCGTCGTACGCGCCTCCAATGCGGCGCCAACGCGGAACAACAGCGGCTCGCCGAAATCGGGACCGAGCAGTTGCAGCCCCACCGGCATGCCGGCTTCGGTCAGGTCGACCGGCACGACGAGTCCCGGCGTGCCAGCCAGGTTGCAACTCAGCGTGTAAACGTCCGCCAGATACATCTCGAGCGGATTCTCGGCCTTAGAGCCGGCCTTGAACGCAACCGTCGGCGACGCCGGGCACGCCAGAACGTCCACCTGCTCGAACGCGCTAAGGAAGTCCTGGCGGATCAGCCGACGCACCTGGGTCGCGCGGTCGTAATACGCCTCAGCGTACCCGGCCGACAGCGCGAAGGCGCCCAGCATAATGCGGCGTTTCACTTCCGTGCCGAACCCTTCATCACGGCAGCGACCCAAGATATCCACAAACCGGCCCGCGCGATCGTCTGCCGGCTGACCGTAATGTACGCCGTCGTAGCGCGCGAGGTTGCTGGACGCCTCGGCCGCAGCAATCAGGTAGTAGGCGGCAACGCAGAATTCTGTGTGCGGCAAGGACAATTCGACCACTTCCGCCCCGAGCGCCCGCAGTTCGGAGACGGCGTGCTCGGTCACGGCCCGGACTTCTTCCGACAAACCTTCTCCGAAATATTCGCGGGGCAACCCGATGCGGATTCGTGACAGGTTGTCAACATCAGCCGTTGCCGATGCGACGTAGTTGTCAGCGGGGAGCGCGGTCGAGGTCGCGTCACACGGATCGGCGCCAGCGATGACGCCCAGCAGCAGCGCCGCGTCCGCGACGGTCGTGGCGAGCGGACCGATCTGATCCAGACTCGACCCGTACGCAACCAGACCATAACGCGATACACGCCCGTAAGTCGGCTTCAGACCGACCACCCCCGTGAAACTGGCCGGCTGGCGAATCGAGCCGCCGGTGTCAGACCCGAGCGCCACCGGCGCCATTCGCGCGGAGACTGCGACGGCCGAGCCCCCGGAAGACCCGCCCGCCACTCGCGTGAGATCCCACGGGTTGCGGGTCACGCCGAGCGCGCTGTGCTCGGTCGACGAGCCCATCGCGAATTCGTCCAGGTTGGTCTTGCCAACAACAATGGCGCCGGCGTCGAGCAGACGGTCGATGACGGTCGCGTTGTAAGGCGGCTTGAATTGCTGCAGCATTCTGGAGCCGCACGTTGTCGCAGCGAAGTCGGTGCAGATGTTGTCTTTCACCGCGACCGGAACGCCTGCCAGCGGGCCGATCGGCTGTCCCGCAGCGCGAGCGGCATCGATTGCGGCCGCGCGCTGCTCAGCGGCTTCTTTCGACAGACTCAGAAACGCCCCCGTTTGCTGGTCGATGTCGCGGATGCGGTCGAACGCTTCCGCAACCACCTCCGAGGCGGTGATCGCGCCGTCGCGAACCGCGGTTGAGATGGCGCTGGCTGTCCACTGCTGTGGCATGGTTCACCCGCGTCTAGCCGCTGGCGTCCTCGAGCACCGCCGGGGCCTTGAAACAGCCGTTGACATGGCCGGCGGCGTTGCGCAGGGCCGCATCGGTCGGCAGGGAGGGCCGCGGCTCGTCATCACGCAGCCCCTCGCGCGGGATGGCCTGCGGCGCGAGGTCCGCGCGGCCAGCGTCGAGCGAGCGCAACCGTTCAAAGTAGGCCACGATGTCTGTCAACTGCCCGGCGAACAAGGCAATCTCGTCGTCGGTCAGCGTGAGTCTCGCGAGTTTCGCGACGCGCCGCACCGTCGTTTCGTCAATCGTGTCTGCCATGGGGCGGGTTCACCTTCCTTCCGATCAACGCGGGGCGCAACAAAACGCCCGCCTTACAGCGGGCCTTGCGCAGCGAGCGAAGCGGTGCCAAAGCGCCTTACGCAGCGCCTTCCTCCGGCTTCCGCCACTGACGCTTCGGGGGCTTGGTGATCAGGCCCATGCGAATCGCCTTGGCGCTGACGCGGATACGAACGACCTTCCCGTCGACCAGCGCCCGCACCTTCTGCACGTTGGGCTTGAATTTACGCTTCGTGATGCCGGTGACTTTCGTTCCGACACCGCCGAGGTATTTGGCCTTGCCGCGATGGGAGTATGAGCGGCCGGCTACGGTTCGCTTACCAGTGAAGGGGCATACGCGTGACATCGGTCTCATCACTCACGGGTCGGGAACGACTTCGGCAGCGCTACGTGGACTACCGTGAACCGTGTAAGATAGGGTCGAACCGGCCAATCGTCAACTTTCGTCGCTGTCGCGAACCACGCGCCCTTACGCCCCCTGGCTTCGTCGCAAACTTCCAAAGGATCGAGACTTAAGCATGCCCGTGCCACGGACTGGCCGCAATTGGTTGCTGCTGGTCAACAGCATTTCGGTCGCTGTGGCGCTCGCGAACGTCCCCATTTCTGGGCGCAGCAGCATCGACACCGTCGAGATCGCGTTCAACCCCACGAACGGTGACCTTTACGTTCTGACGGCGGACCGCAGCCAGGGTTGGTCGGTCGCGCGCTCGATCGACGCGGGGGCGAATTGGTTTGAGGTCTTCAACCAACCCGTCGACAACGGCTTGTTGCTCGACGCGGCCATGGCGACGACTGCCTCGCATCTCTACGTGTGCTACCTGACGTCCAGCGATCCCACCCGGCTCGCCTTGCGGCGGCTGATGCTGCCCAGCGGCGCGTTCGATCGCACGTTCGGCGTTCGAACGGTCAAGACGGCCGTGAGCGGTACGCAGTTCACGAGCATCGTGGCCGAGCAAAACGCGGATGCGTTGGGCAGCGAGGTCTACATCGCCGCGGTGCAGTCGGATGGCGTGTTGCGTCTGACACGCTTCACCGATGCCGCGAATCCGATCTTCTTCAACGATGATCCGCCTGTCAGCGACGCCGCTCGTGGGCTCGACCTCCACTGGAACGCGAATCACACCGCATGGTCGCTATTCGCGACCTACATCGCGGCGGACGACGACATCCACGTTGTCCGCGGTGTGAAGGCGGGGACGTTTCTGTGGCGGAATTCCGCACCGCTCGCCTCAGTTCCGGCGTCCGTCAAAGACGTCGCCGTCGCTGCGCGCGACGACACGGTCCTCGTCGTGTTCGAAGACGATTTCGCGAACGGTCGCGGCGTGCGCTGCCTCGCGAACTACAGCGGGGGCGACGGCGCCTATCAGAATCACGTGCTCGCATCTCCCGGCCCCGGCGAAGGTGATTACAAGCTGCCGGATATCAGCGGTCGCGGCGGCGTGGGGTTTGCCGCGCTCTACGCCCAGGAATCCGGCGTGTTCGACCCGATCTACGCAACGTATCGTCTGGGTTTTGACGACACCGCCTGGGCGCCAGCGACCGTCATTAGCACGGTCGACACCATTACAGTTGCGGATACGAGCATCGGCCACGTGCCGGCAACCGGGGCGCCGGGGATCTTTTTTGGCGCTGTTTATCTGAACAACAGTCGTACGCCCTATTTCGCTCCATTCAATCGCACCCGCGCCGACATGAACTGCGACGGGGCGGTCAACACCGCCGACATCGATGATTTTGTGCTCGCGCTGGTGCAGCCGAACGCCTATCGCGGCCAGCGACCAAACTGCCGGGTGGACCTGGCGGATATCAACTGTGACGGCGCCGTCAACACGCTCGATATCGACGCGTTTGTCGACTGCTTGCTGGCGGGCTGTGCGGCATGTGGGTCATGACTGTGCCGCCGATGTCATTCGTCCGCGGATGCAATCGCGCGCAACCGTGCGGTCCAGGTGTGTTCTGCGCGCAGATGGGCGGCCGCCGCCGCCGCGGATTCACGCAGCTCGGTTGAGCCCGAGCGCGCCGCGGCGACCACGGTGGCGACGTCCGCGCGCGTGCGCAACGGCGAAAAATGCTCGCGTTCGCGAAGCACTTCGGCGAGTTCGCTGGTGACATCGCTCCGCCCAGCCGCGAACAGCGCCACCGGCGTCCCTGTACCGGCCGCCGTCAGCAGCTCCGGCGTCAACGGATCCGCCGGCGTGGCGATCACGGTCGCGGCGGCTTGCGCGGCGTCGGTCGGATCGAGTTGCGCCCCGCACCAAACGAGATTGGTGCGCTCGGCGGCGACGTTCCGCCAGCCACGCCCAACCACGCGGATCGGCCCCGCTTCCGCGAGCAACGACGCCAAAACGTCGACGACCGTGGCGGGCACGACGACCAGTCGGATACGACGAACGAACATGCGTTCCGTCTCCGCGTCGCCAAGCCGCACACCGCTGGCGCGGCTCGCCACTTCGAGCAGGGCGTCGGCATGCGCGATCGCCGGATTCCAGACGTTCGCCCGAACCTGTTCGAGGAGTGCTGTCCACAGCAGCTTGTGCGTCGGCTGCACCACGCCATTCGCGACTGGTCGGACATCCGGTCGATCGCCAACCATCAAAATGAAGCGGGCGGGCGTTGCGCTGGCGGACCGCCGTTCCTGCTGCGCTCGAACGCCGGGCGGAATCACGCGCACCCGCGCCGGATCAGCGCCCGCTTTCAACAGCTCCTCGGCGATCGTGGGGGAGCCGGCGTGGTAGCACGTGTCGCGGTCAACGCTCACCGGAACGTCCGCGAGCCGCAGACGCCACACCCGCGCGCGATCACGCAGCGGCGTGGGCAACACGTCGCGCTCGGTGTCGACGCAGACCAGGTGCGTGGGCTGAAACGCCGCCAGATCTTTGGCAATCTTCAGCGGGTGGACTTCCGTCGGCGATGAAAGCGTCAGCGGCGCGCACACGATGTCGCTCGAGTCTCCATGAGCCGCGTCGCGCACCACGTGGTGCGAGCGCGGGTCGCCGCTGAGCGCCAGTAGCGCCACGCGCGGCGACCCATCATTGCTGATCGCGGCCAGCGTTCGCTGCGCAGCGGCCTCGAACGCGGTCTGCCGCTGCCGGGAGCTCACGTTGTTCACTTGCTGACAGACCGTGCGCACCTGGCTCAGACGCGCCGGACTGACGCCGGGGGGCTTCACGATGTTCCCAGGCGGCAGCAGCCCGGGGTGTCGGTCGAGCAATGCGAGCAGCCAGTCCAGTTCATTCTGCGGCGGAACGAAGATGCAGCGATGACCGCGCAACGCCGTGTCGAGCTTGTGTAACTGCAACACGGCGGCGAGGGCGGTGAGGTCGTCAACGAACAGGTAAGCGGCGATATGGTTTCGCTGCTGCGTGAGCAACTGCAGCAGCTCCTGGCCCGCTCCCACGCACGGCACGGAGATGTTGAGCGGCCCACGGTGGTAGTGTGCGAGGGTTGCCGCGGCGCGACGCATCGGAATCGTGGTTTGTCCGAGCCAGGCCGCCGGCGCGCCTGGCGCTTCGACGCGATAGGTCGGCGCGTCGTCATAGGCCAACACGGCGCGCCAGTGAGCCGGAGGTCGGTGTTGTTCGACCTCCTGAGCCATGTTTGCGTCTATCGTGCGAAGCGCCGCGAGGTTGTCGCTCCAACAGGTTGGGTCCGGTGTCGCAGGGCGCGGTGTGTCGAGTTCGCTCAGCGCGTGTGACACGGTGTGTGATAGGGTTAGCGCAGCCCGGCGTGAATCGCCATCGCCACCAGAAACGCGAACCACAGCGCGTAAGCGACGCCGCTGATCCACAGGCCGGTGCGCGAGCCGCTGGGCTGCGACCCAAATGGTGTTTGGTCGTCAGACTTCGGGTTCGCTGGCGCGTTCATCCGGGGTCTCCGCCGTTGGGCCGGCGCGGGCGAGCCGGCGCACCTCTGGCATCACGTACGTGGATAGCAAGGTCTTGAGCGTACTAGCGACCGGGATGCAGAGCAACATGCCGAGCAACCCGGCGAGCTCAGCGCCGATCAGCAGCGAGACGATCGTCGTGACCGGATGCAGGCCATCGACGCCGCCGGAAGCCAGCGGTTGCAGCACGAACGACTCGAGCCCCTGTACGACGATGTAGACTGCAAACGCCAGACTCACGGCGATCACCCAGTTCTCGGGTTGATGCGAGTAGGTGGCTAGCAACGCGGGGGGCAGCAGCGCCAGGGTTAGGAACGGGACCAGATTGAGCACCGCGACCGCGACGCCGAACGGCAGGCTGTATGGAACGCCGACGATCGCCCAGCCGATGCCGGTGAGCAGGCCGACGAGCGCGCAGATCAGCAGCCGCCCGCGAAAGAACTCGGCGGTCTTGGCGTCGATGAGTGTGAAGATATGGACAACGGTATCGCGCGTTCTGGCGGGCAGCACGCCCCGAATGGCGCGCAACATCGGGTCGTATTCGAGCAGGAAGAAGAAACTGAACACCGGAATGAGCAGCGACGCTGTCAGGTAGTACATCGCCGTATCGAAGACGTTGCTGGCGTAGTTCAACGTCAATACGCCCCGATCGCGCAGCCACAAGAGCGCCTGCGACTGAACGGTCGTCGGGGCGGCGTCGGCCGCGTCGGTCTCGGTGGTTGCATTGGTGGGGACATAGCTCGAGAGCCACATCTCCATCCGCTCGACGTACGTGGGGAGTGACTCGGCCAGCCGCGTGATCTGGATCTGTGCTGCGACCACGAGAAACACGGAACCCAAACCCACGACCACCAGCCCGATGGCGTAGACCACGACGGCCGTCATCAAACGCGACATCCCCAGTCGCTGACCCCACTGAACGATCGGATTCAAGATGTACGCGACCGCAAAAGACACCACCAGCAGCGTCAGCACCCCGTAGATCGCTCTCGCAAGCCAGACGAGCAGCACGACCAACACGACCACGCCGAGCAGCCGCGCCCAGCGTTTCTGGTTGTCGGTCAGTTCGGGGATGTAGCGCCCCATCGGGGCGGGTTGCTCTGGCGGGCGGTCAGCCATCGTTGGACTCGCTGTCTTGGGCCGCGATGTTGTCGAGCGGAATCTGATAGCCGTCAAACGCTTCCGAGAATGCGTAGACATCATCAAAGTCTTCGACGCGGTCTTCTTCCTGACGCCCCATCAACTCGTGCTCCACCAACAAGAACACCATCTCGCCGAAGTCGCGCGTCTTTTTGACACCCCAACGGCGCAACACCGCCCCGGCCAGGGCGCCCCAACGCTCGATGGCCAGTTCACGCAGCGCCAGGCACAGCTCCTGACCCGAGACGTGCCCCTGCCCGGGCTTGGGCCGCTCGCCGTAACGAAGCTGCGTCGCGCGTTCCAGGCCGGCGTAAAGAAACTCGAACGCGCCGGGCGCATAGCGGCCGTCGGCGCGCACGATCTCAGGTAGTGAGGGTTCTGGTCCGGTCATGCTCCCCGGCATCGTAACCGGACTGTCGGGGATGCGGCCCCCAGCCAGCGCCGGTTACGCGTCGTTCGCGGGCGGCGCTGCGTCATCCCCACCCTGGTTGCGACGTCGGCGACGTCGGCGTCGCGCGGATCGCGACAAACCGCCGGAGCCCTCCGCGCCGTCACCACGACTCCCACCCTCGGTCGCGTCGCGCGAAGGCGTCGGCGTCGCATCCGGCGTCGTCGGTGGCGACGCGTCGGCTTTCGACGGCGGCGTCTCGGTCGTCGTCGGCTTGCGGCGCCGTCGACGACCGCGGCTTGGCTTGGCGCTGCCGGAATCCTGGCTCGACGAGTCTGGCGCCGGCTCCTTCGCCTCGGCGGGCTCAGGCTTCGGCGGTTGCTTGCCGAGCACCTCGATCTCTTCCAGCGGGAATGCGATGCGACGCTGATCTTCGAGCTGAACGAGCAGCAATTGCGTCAGCACCTGCGAGTCGACCACCGCACCGTCGCCCGCCGCCGTGCGCACCCACGCGCCGCGCTTGGGCAGCTGACGGGCGAGTTCTTCATAGCCGACGTGTTCATAGCGCAGGCAGCAGCGCAGCCGTCCGCACCGTCCGGACACCTTGGTCGGATCGAGCGTCGACTTTTGCAGCTTCGCCATCTTCATGCTGACCGGCCGCAGCTTCTTCAAGAAGTTCTTGCAGCAGCATTCACGGCCGCAAATCTCCCAGTCGGCAACGAGGCGGGCCTCGTCGCGCGCCCCGACCTGGCGCATCTCGATCCGCGTTTGATAGCGCCGCGCCAGTTCGCGCACGAGTTCCCGGAAGTCGATGCGCTCTTCGCTGCGGAAGTAGAAGACGATCCGCTCTCCGCCCAGCAGATGCTCCGCGGTCACCAGCTTCAGCTCGAGTCCGAAGCGCCGGCCCTGCGTCCGGCATTCATGCAGGTCGTCGGAGATGTTGGCGTTGAGATGCTGGTGATCGTTGATGTCGTCGGGCGTCGCCTTGCGCAGCACGCGTCCGGCGCGGGGCTGGTAGAACTCCGGCCCGCTGTTTTTCACATACTTCCGGATCTGTTCTTGCGTCGCGAGCGTTTTCCCGCAGTTTTGACAGGTGAACGGGAGGATCTCGCCCAACTCCATGCCGCGGTCGGTCTGCACGACCACCTTTTCACTTTGCAGGTTGAAGGTCTCGTTCGATCGGTGCGCGAACTCGCCCACATAGTTCATCGCGCCGTAACGCACGCCGATCGTGGGTCGCGGTCGATCGCTTCCGCTCGGCGGCACGGCCTCGTTCGGCGGCTGCTGCGTTTCTTCGTTGGAAAGGATGGGCAGGGTGTGCATCAAGTCGGCCTGGGCGAAAACACTACTCGAGTTGTCTGATTAGGACATTGTGGGGTCAGCGCGGGGTTTCGACAAGCTGGTCAAGCTGTCGATCGCCGTAGAGCTCGCGCAGACCGAGGTGCAAGGGCATGCCGACCAGCTCACGCACGGACGCGTCCTGAAAGGTGTAGGTCTGCGTGCGGTGATGTTCAGGCGCAATGTCGATCAGCACGGATTGCCGCCGCGGTCGCAGGGGCGCCTGGCAAAACACGCGTACGCTCAGCGGTTCGTCGGAGAGATTGTGCGTGGTTTGCTCGACCACCAACGTCTGCTCATCCAGCCAGAACGCGTTCACTTCCACCTGCACGTCTTTCAGGCCGACCGTGAGGTCTCCGCTGAAGCGCACGACGGCGCGGCGTGGCGAACGAATAGCGAGCTCCGCTGAGAGCGTCTGCGTCGCTGCAACCTGACGAGGCGGCACCCGCAGATCGAGCGGCAGCTCAAACAGCTCGCCTGGCGCCGCCATCACGTCTAACACCGGCGGATCGACGCGCCAGCCCTCGGGAGGCGTGAGCGTCAGCTCACCCTCGAGTGCTTCGTCGTAGTGGTTGCGGAAGCGCAACACCGGCCGCGGATCGGGATCGTGAACCTGCACGTAGGTCGGCGCCATCGTGAAGCTCGCTTCGAGCAGAGCGAGCGACGCGTCGATGTGCGAGAGGATCAGCGGTTCCGACTGAATCGGAATGAGCGCCTGCCCGTCCGCGTTCAGCTCCGCCGGCCACGATCGACCCCACAGGTCGTTAATGATTGGTTGCGGCCCGAGATAGACGGCTTCGGTGGGCGTCTCGGCGTGCAGCGCTTGCGTCCAGACGACCATGCAACTGGCTTCGGGCCGCGTGAAAATCAGGCCCAATCCGCCGTGTCCGAAACGCAGCGCGCCCACGCCGCGGGCTCCGCCGGTGAAGTGCATCCAGGTGCGCAGCGCCGTATAGCCTTCGCGTGGGCGCCAGTCGAGCTTGCCGCTTGCGTCGCTCAGTTCAAAGGGCGCGGTCAGGATCAGGCGGTCGGGGTCGAGCGCCTTCGCGATCGAGAGGCGCTGAATCAGATCACTGACGCGCGACGCATAGTCGAGTCCGCCTGGAGCCGCCGGCGTGAGCCGCAGCCAGCGGGTCGCGCTCGACCGACGCGTAAACATCTGAAGATAACTGCCGAGTTGCGCCGTCGGGATCTCCGGCGGGGCCCACCAGCAGATGTCGCGATCGCGCGCATCCAGCGGCTCGAACAACGATCGGCTGATCAGGACCCGCGGCTGGCTTACAAACCGCGATAGAAGCGCTGCGAGCTCACTCAAGGTGTCGGCGTCCCAAGGAGGTTGTCCATCCTCCAGCGACTCCTCGCCGAGCTGCCACGTCGTGAGCATGCCGCCCACGTGTCGGGCCAGCAGCGGCGCCAATTGCTCGCGCCAGTTGGGGGTGTGCGCGAAGTACCGCCGGGTCGACGTCGCGCCCAGCTCGCCTTCTTTCGCGTCGGGCGCCATCACGACCGCCGACAACGCAATCCGTCGTGCGGTGAACGCGTGCATCAACGCGCTCAGCTCGGTGTAGTAAGCGCTCAGGGTCGGGTCGTCGTGAAAACGCGCCATCGGCAGCGCGATCCGCACCGCGCCGAAGCCCGCTTCCTGCACGAGTGTCCGCACCGTGTCGACGTCGTGCAGCCGACCCGCTTCGAGATGCACACCCAGTTCGCCGTGTCGACGATTCGCGGCGTCGAGTTCGGGCAAGACAGCGAAGCGTAATGAGCGTCTCAGCAAAGATTCGAAGGCGTTGGTCAACTCGACCCGCGCGACATACTCGCCCGCCGGAAGCGGCGGCAGGGGGGCTTCGAGCGGAACCGTGCGATCCCCGGGAACCTGCATCTCCTCTGCGTGCATCGGCTGTCCCGAGGCCGACTCCACGATCAGACGCGCACTGAGTTGTTCAGGCGTCGTGTTATGCACCTCGACGATCAGGCTGGTTGGCTGATCCACATACGTCAGGTTGGCCGGCTTCGACAGCCGTAACTCGGCGCGCGGCAAGCGATAAATGCTGATGTCGTCAAACCACGCGCCGACGTGGACGTCCTGTTGCTCGATGGGATCGATCGCATTCACCGGAGGATCGCGCCACACGCGCGTCTGCAGCACCATCGCTCGCAGTCGCAGGAGGGCGGCGTCGGGAAAGTCGCCGGGCAGGACCAGCTCGATGCGGCGCCAGGGTTCGGGGTTCGCTCCGCTGCTGGCGATCGGTTCGCTCACGCGCGCGCTGGCTGCAATCGGTTGGCCCAGGAAGTCCACAAAGCAAGCTTCGAGGACCGCCCGCGCGTGTTCCAGCCGCCCCGGGCGAACGTACCCGACGATGAGGTAGTCCGCGCCGGGAATGACGCCGAGGTCGTCGTGGGTGTACTCAAACGCGACATTCTCGAGGGGCGTGGACAGATGAAACGCCGGCGGCGCCGTGTGGCCCACTTCCGCGTCAAACGTACCGCTGCCCAAGAACGGCAGGCCTGGCCCGGTGAGGCGGCGCCAATGCATCGGCGTGCTCTCGAAGTGCTGGTCCGACTCGCTGAAGTCGAACTGCTTCACAAGCTTGAAGTACCGCTCGCGCTGCTGACCCTCGATGATGTCCCGATCGCCGACGACACCGGTTTCGGTGTTTGCCGGAACGCCTCCCAAGAAGGCGGCGACCACCGCGAGCATTACGAACCGTACTTTCGCGCGCATCATCTCAGATCCATCGGATGCTGAGCGATGCGTGATCGACAGCCGCTAGCGTTATCGCTATCGCCGAGTGTTTTCCGCCGCCGCCTGATCTTCCGTGCGGTCGCTGGAAAGATGGGTGGCCAGCAGCGCCGCAGCCTCGGCGGGGGTCGCAGCCGTGAGCGGCGCCGGCGCCTCGCTCTGCGTGGTTTGCACGCTTTGAACCACTGGATTCCACGCGTCGCCCAGCAGCACCAGCGGGCGGCGTCTCCGGAGCAGCCTCTTATTGCTGAGCTCCCAGACCGCGGCCAGTTCGAGCAGCGTTCCGGTTCCGCCGGGCAAGACCACGAATGCGTCGGCGAGCCGGATCAGCGTGTTCAGCCGCGTGAACAAATCGAACGTGGGCACTTCTTGCCGAATGAATGCGTTCGGTCCGCGCCGTCCGAACAGCTCGCACGTGACGCCAATCGAGTGCCCGCCGTGATCGACGGCGCCCTTCGCGGCGGCTTCCATGGTCCCGCCGTATCCGCCATTACACAGCGCCCATCCTCGACGCGCAATTTCCGCGCCAAGTTCGTAGGCCGCGAGATAGGCGCGGTCCGACGTCTTTGGGGCCGCGGATCCAAAGATAGTGACGGTTAGGCGTCGGCGTTGAGGCATGTCATGCTTCCGCGATCGGCGACTCGCAAATGACGTCGAACACAAATGGTGCGTCCTGAGTCACTTCCGTGCCGCACGCACGGATCGGCCGATTTTCGCCGGTTTCCGACTCAAGATGCGAGATTGTGTGAGACGATGGCGTTTCAGGCGAATCATGTCAGGCCGTTTCATTAGCCTCGCAGCCAGCAAAGGAAAAGGATGAGCACTACGACGTCCGCCGTCCACACCGCCTCACTGGAGTCCGTGGGAGCTTCGTTCCCTCTCGACGCTATCTCGACGCCCGGCGCTTACGTCTGCAATTGGAGCGGACATCTGCTTCGCGTGCCCCGCGAGGCGGTGAGCGGCGGTCGAACTCCGTCGTTCAACATCGTCGGAACGGAGCCGCTAACGGTTACGAAAATCAGTGACGACCCCAATGTGCCGCTGCGATTCGCCAAGCGCACAGCGCAAGAGCTAGCGCTGCGCGTCACGTTCTAGCGCAGCGTCTGACCGCGTTCCGAGCCCGCCGCCTTTCGCATCGCGCTGCGCCGATCCCGAGGGGGGATGCGCCTCGAGCGCGGCGTGACTGCGTGCGTGAGCGCTCCCCGACGCAGCCTCAATCGCGACCGGCTGACCGACCCCGCCCCATACAGCGCCTTGACGCTTGCCGCGCGCGCCGCGCTCATAACGCGCCATGCCGCACGACCCGCAGACATCCCCGTCCGCCACGGCGTGGCGACAGACGCTGGCCGAGAACCTGGCGTCGCTCTATCGGGTCGATCCCGAGTTCGCCCGTACGCTCGACTTGTTGCCGGCCGACACGCTGCCGGTGCTGGAGCCCACGCGCGACACGTCCTGGACGACGCAGGTCGTCGCGGATGATGGCGCCAAAATCTACGCCCATAGCCGCTATCGACCGCTCGACGAAGCCAAACGGCTCGCCGAAGCCCAGCCCGAATCTGACCTGCCGGCATTTCTCGTGTGCGGGATGGGGCTTGGACATCACGTCGCGGCGCTCGAGGCGCGTTTTGACGGGCCGATGCTCGTCGTCGTCGAACCCGAGCCCGAGCTGATCAAGGCCGCCCTCTGTCTGCACGACTTCCACGCCGCGATCGATGATCAGCGGCTGGTGTTTGTCGTCAGCGGTGAGCGGACGGAGTTCTACGAGAAACTCAGTCGCGTGTCCGTCGACCTGTTGCTCGGGTTTCGCGTCGTCGCGCCGCTGCTGGCGCGACGCAAGCACGCCGCGTTCTTTCAGGGTGTGCGTCAGACGCTGCTCGATTATGTCGCGTATGAGAAGATTCAACTCGTCACGACCATCAAAATCGCGCGGGTGAGCGCGGAAAACATGACGCTCAACCTGCGCCACTTCGTCGCTGGATACGACGTCGACGCACTCGCCAACCGCGCGGCCGGCTACCCGGCGATCGTCGTCGCCGCGGGCCCGTCGCTCGCCCGCAACATCCAGCAACTCGCTGGATTGCGCGAGCACGCGGTCATCATCGCCGTCCAGACCGTACTGAAGACGCTCCTTGCACACCAAGCGCCGCCGCACTTCGTCACGTCGCTCGACTATCACGTTTTGTCGTCGCGTTTCTTCACCGACGTCGGCGATGTCGGCGCGTTTCTGGTCGCGGAGCCAAAGGCCCACCCGTCGGTGCTGGATACGTTCGTCGGCCCCCGCGCGCTGCTTGGTCACGAGTTGTTGCAGGAGCTGCTGCTCGACGCGTATCCGCAGCGCGGGCGGCTCCGCGCCGGCAGCACCGTCGCGCACCTCGCGTTCTACCTCGCCGAACACCTCGGCTGCGACCCGATCATCTTCGTCGGCCAAGACCTCTGTTTCCCGGAAGGCCTCTATTACGCGCCTGGGATGCCGATCGAGAAGGTGTGGCGTCCGGAGCAGAATCGCTTCTACACCGTCGAAATGAAGCAGTGGGAGCGCATCGTCCGGGCCCGCGGCATTCTGCGCCGCGCGACTGACATTCACGGCCGTCCCGCGTACACCGATGACCAGATGCACAGCTACGCGGAACAGTTTCAGGCCGACTTCGCCCGCACCAACCGCCGCATCATCCATGCCTGCGAAGGCGGCATGCCGCTCGCCGGCATGCGCGTCATGACGCTCGCGGAAGCGACCGAGCAGTACTGCCGGCGACGACTGCCGGCCGAACTGAGCACGTGGCCCGCGCCGGAGGCCGTACCGGTTGAGCGCATCGAGGAAGCGCTGCGCGCCCGATTCACGGAAGTCGAGCAAGTCGCAAAGATTGCGGCCGAAACGGAGGGGATCCTCGAACGCCTGGCTCCGCTCGTCGAGCAGCCACGCGCATTCAACGCCTTGGTGGCGCAACTCGACGACCGACGCGAAGCTATGAAGCGCATGGACCGCACCTATCGGTTCGTCGAGGGCGTCACGTCGCAAGCCTTGCTCCGTCGTCACACGACCGACCGCCGGCTGCAGCGCGGCGGGGACGGACCCGACGCGACGCGACGCTGGCTGGAGCGCGACCGCGAGTTTGTCGCGGGCTTCCGCGCCGGCTGCGACTTCTGGCTCGACGTGTTGCCCCGCGCCATCGAGCGCCTTCGCGAGCGTGATGCATGAACGTTGTCGTCGCCGTCTTTGCCGATTTTGAGCGCGCTTTTCTCGGCGGTCCGACTCGGCTGTTGGATGTCGTCGCCGGTCGCACGGTGATCGACCGCACCCTTTCGAGAGTAGCAGCGATCGAGCGGGTAGCGAAGCGCGTGCTGGTGACCGCGCCAACGCAAGCGGATGCGGGTCGTCGTGCGCTGGCGCGTGCCGGCGTCGAAGGCGACGTCTCGCTCGCAGCGATCGACGAGGCGACCCGTTTCCGTGGTGAGTTGCTACGCGCCGGTCGCGTCTGGGCCCTCGACGCGTGGCGTGGCGGCGTTCTCGGTGGGACTTGGTTTGACGAGTTTGTCGAGCCGGCTGTGGTCGCCTCGGTCGTGGAGACGTTCTCCGCCGACGCCGTGCTGTGCATTGCCGGGTGTAGCCCGCTGCTTGATGCGTCGCTGGCGGAAGCGCAGATCGCGTTCCTCCGCGACAACGCCGAGGCGGACATGGTGTTCACGCAGGCGTCACCCGGCATCGCGGGATTGCTGCTCAGCCGCGAGAAGTTGGCGGAACTGCTCAAGATGCAGATTCCTGTCGGGATCGATTTCGCCTACCGCCCGGAAGCCGCCCGCGTTGACCCGCTGCATCGACACAGTTGTCTGCTGATTGACGACGTCGCGATCCATCATCAGGCCCGCTTCACCGCTGACACGCACGCGTCGCAGCGCCGCGTGAGCCAAGCGATCGCGTTGCTCGGCGACGCGCCGTCCTATCGCGATCTCGCCGCGTGGACGCGTGACGCGGACGGTTTGGCCTCCGCCGCGTTGCCCAAAGAGTTCGAGATCGAGCTGACCACGCGCGACCCGCTCAGCGGCACGAGCGTGCGGCCGCGCGCCGAGGCGCCGATCGATCTCTCGAGCGAGGACGAGGCGGTGCTGGTTGAGCGGCTGGGAGAGCTCGCCGCTTTCGACGACCGCCTGGTGGTCTTTGGCGGCGATGGCGATCCGTTGGCGCATCCGCGTCTCCCGCAGCTTCTTAACGCCGCTCGAGACGCCGGCGTCTGCGGGCTGGCGGTGCGTACGCCGCTCGTTGATCTGCCGGAGTCGGCGGAAGCGGCGCTGTTTGGGGCGTCGGTGGATGTGCTGGAAGTGCTGCTCGACGCGCATTCGCGAGAAACCTACGCACGCGTTCACGGGCGCGACGCTTTCGAGCAGGTGCGCGCGAACATCGAACGCATCGAGACGTTACGCCGGCGGACGAATCGGCCGCGGCCAATCGTAGTGTGCAGCATGATCCGGTGTGCGGCGACGCTGCCCGAGTTGGAGGCGTTTTATGACTACTGGATCCCGAAGACCGGCTGGGCGGTGATTCATGGTCACAGCACGTTCGACGGCCGCGTTGCAGCCGACTCGCTTCAGCGTCTCATGGCGCCGCTTCGAGAGCCGTGTCGGCGCCTGTGGAGTCGGATGGTGCTCAGGGCCGACGGCTCGGCGAGCGCTTGCGATCAAAGCCGTTGCGCGGGTCTGGTGGTGGGCGACTGGCGTACGAGCAGCTTGGGGGAGATCTGGAGCGGCCTGTCGCTTAATCAGTTGCGCGTGGCGCACGGGTTGAACCAGGCGCCGGAGGTGTGTTTGAAGTGCTCGGAGTGGGGGCGCCCGTAGAGCACTTTCAATGGGGACTGAAATCTGACAGCCTGTCACTAAAACCGGCGAGTTCGCTGCAAGTCCGACATTCTCGGAACCGCCAAACGACGCGCATTGCGGGCGTCAGCGTGCGCGACGAATTTCCGTCACCCTGCGCTGGGTCACGCAGCTCTTGCCGAATGGTAGGAACGTCGATAGTTTCATTGACGGAGCGGGGCGAAGGCTGCGTTCTGCTCTTCGACGGGTTTCCGTCGACACCGATCTCATCTCGTTCATACTTCATTCGCAGCAGCCGACAACCAGGCGTGGATGACAACCCAAGTAGCGTTTGGCGTGAAATTGGTCACGTGAAGCGCGTAGCGAACGAGGTGTGCGCTGTGAGCGACCACATTAAGTGCTCGTGTGAGCATTGCGGAGCGAAGTATCGGCTACCCGCCGAGGCTCAGGGTCGATCCGCGAAGTGTAAAGCGTGCGGCAAGAAGTTCGAAATTCCGTTGCCGGAGCAGTCGCTCGAAGACAGCGTGCTCTGCTGGCTGACTGACGCGAACGCGGAGGAGGCGGTCGACAAGCCGCGCGTCTTCCAGGCGCCGAAGGCGGCCCCGGGCGCTTCGCGCAAGAAGGGCGGACTGTTGCAGCTCAAGCGAAATGACGACTCGAGCGCTGCGGCCGAGAGCGGCGCTGCGGCCCAGAGCGAGAAGCGTTAGGCGTAGGCCGCGCGTGTCTCGTTCATTGATCGTGTGGTCGTGATTGGCTCGCTTCCGCGATCTGCAGGCGCTCCCACGCTCCCTTTGAGTAGTTGTAGCCCTCGACGTCGACGAGCGGACGAAGACCCCCGACACGAAACAACGGCTCCGCCGCGACGATGAGCAGGCCGCGGGGGTTCTCCGCCAGCCACGCGTCAATCTCCACGGGGCCCACGTGATCGAGCTCGCCGGGCCATAAGAACCGCAAACTGTCTTCGCGATACGCGACCGCGGCGAGCGGCCGGTCGGCGTTCGGATCGAGCTTGGCGAGTTCGTCGATGAGGCGCGGGCTGATCCAAAGGTCGGTGGCGCGGGGCAGCACCACGCCAAACATGCTCCAAGACAGCGCGAAGGCGCCCCCGAGCGCCAGTAGTTGAGCGCGCACGAACGCTTGACGCCTGAGCGCGGCTGCGAATGCGACGATCAGCGTGAGTGCGAGAGCGAGAAGCGGCGTCAGAACGTACCAACCTCCTCGCAGCGGCAACGAAAGAGCGACGATCAGCGGCGCCGCGAGGACTATGAAAGCGGTCAGCACGGCGTACCCCGTGAGGGCCGCACGTCCCAGAGCGGATTGCACGAGCGGGCGCCACCAGCCGGCGCCGCCGAGAAGTGCTCGACTGGTGAGCAATGCGAGTGCGGGCAGCAGGGGGAGCACATAGTGCGGCAGCTTGGTGCCTGCAGCTTCGAACATGATCCAGCCCGGAACGAGCCAGCAAAGGGCGAACGCGATCCGTGGGTTGCCGATGCGCGGCCAGACAAGGCGCGTGCGGTTCGAGGCCTCACGTGGAGAGGCCGCGCGATCGTCCTCACGGCGCGGCGGGCTTGAGAAGCGGAGGCCGCGCCGCATGACCAAGACAAACGCCGGCGCGAGTGCGAGCGATCCTGGCCAGAAGAGGATGGGAGAGAGCGCCGCGTAGTAGCCCGGCGGTCCCCAATGTCCCTCGAGCGGTTCGGTTCCGCGGCGCCAGATCTCGTTCAGGATCGCGATTTCAAAGTACGGGCGTAGGCCGACGACAGAGATAACCGCGCCGAGCCAGGGGCCGACGATCACCAGCACGACCAGGGAGCCGAGCAGCGGTCGCAGACGCAGCACCCAGCGCCAGCGCCGCTCGATCGAAGAGAGGGCGAGGATGCTTAGGGCGAGCGTCGCCGGCAGAATCGGGCCCTTCAACAACACGCCGATCGCGACCGCGCCCCAGAGCGCCAGCAGAAGGCCGAGGCTGATCGGACGATCACTGCGGGCCGCACGCCACGCGTGCAGCAGCAGCAGGTAAGCGGCTGTGGTGCACGCGAGCAGCATCTGATCGATGCGGGCCTGGCGCGCGTCGACGAGAACGACCAGGCACGCCATCAGCAATAGGCCCGCGAGCAGACCGGTGGGTGGCGCGAACAGACGCGTTCCAAGACGCCACAAGAGCAGTCCCGCGAGAATCGCGCCGAGCGTTGAGGGCAGGCGGTACGCCCAGATGCCGCGCGCCGGCAGCTCGCCTTCCCACGCGGGGTGTGCGAGTCGCGGCTGAGCCGGCTCGTCAGGCTCGACGCCGAACAGCCGCACGGAAGCGGCTTGCAGCCAGTAAATGAGCGGCGGCTTGTTGAGGCGTAAACGGTCGTCGATGCGTGGTGCGACCCAGTCGCGCCAATCGTCACTCACCGCCATGCGGCGCGACGCCTCGGCAAAGCGTGACTCATCGCGATCAATGGGCGGCAGCGACCCGAGGCCGGGCGTGAGCAGGCCGACGCCGCACATGACCAACAGCAGCCCCGCTATCGGCTGCCGCGTCCAGTGAGCGCGACGGGCGAACGACCTACGCAATGGACCCTCTGACGATGGGCGCGCGCCGGCTGAGCGAGGGCGCGCGTGTAAACGGAGTTGAACCCCTAGCCTTCGTCGGATTGCAACTGACGCACGCTTTCCAAGACGTCATCCGGTTCGGCGCGAACGCGATAGTCGGCCTGAATGTGCGCGTAGCGGATGACGCCATCACTCCCGACGACGTAGGTGGCGGCGAGGGGAAGTTGGTCGCGGTTGCCGTCGTTGAAAGCAGCGAGCCGATCCCCAAGCCGCTCGGTGATCTCGTCGGGGAGCGTGTAGAGCAAGCCGTAGTCGCTTGCGGCGGCGTTCTCGAGGTCACTCAACATGACGAACTCGACGCCGAGATTCTGGGTGGTTTCGCTGGTGTGTTCGACGTCTTGCGGGCTGATCGCGACGATGGTCGCGCCGGCCTCGTTGAACGCGTCCAAACGCTGCTGATACGCCTTGAGCTGAATGTTGCAGTACGGACACCAGCCGCCGCGATACCAAACGAGTACGACCGGGCCGCTTTCGAGAAGCTCCGTCAGCAAGACGGGTTCGCCGTTGGCGCTGGGGAGTTCGAATTCGGGCGCCTGATCGCCGACTTGCTTGGCGCTGTCGACCACGCCCGACTCGGCGACATCGCGCACGCCCTGGTCGTAGGTGGCGGCGAGGCCCTCCGGGGCGCTCTCTTCAAACGAGGCCTTTCGTTGGTCGAGTTCCGCCTGCAGCGATCCACCGTCGGTCGCTGACGCTGACGCCGAGGCGCTGTTGTCGGCGGTCGGGGCGGCAGGCGTCGCGTCTTCGGCGGTTGGTGATCGGTCGCAAGCCGTGACAACCGAAAGCGTGACGAGTGCTCCAATGCAAAGTGCGATGCGTACCATCTAGACTGTCCTTTCGTACCGGCCGTTGCGGCTCGCCGCAGCGATCGATGGTATGTTGCTGGCTGCGGGCGGCGGGAAGAGCCGATCGAGCCCGCGCGGCGCCGACGGAGACGCTCATCGGTTCGCCGCGCGATCAGTGTAAGGGAATGACTGAGATGCAGCGCCTCGCGACCAGTCTCATGTTTGTGTTGATCGTCGCCGGAGCGGCCTTTGTCTCGGGGGCGATGTGGCGGTTGGGGGGCAATGCGGGGCCTGCGTCGATCACACCCGACCTCAGTTCGGCGGTCGAATTCTTGCGGCGCGAGCCACTGAGCTTTCTCGTGACCGAGCGCGTCGTAACGCAGGTGGTGGTCGAGGTGAAGTCGGGCAACCTCGTGACGGGCTACGGATCGGGCGTGCTGGTCGGGAAGGTCGAGCTGCTCTACGGCGTCGATCTCGACGAGGCGGCGCTCGACGAGGCGGCCTATCGCGATGGTGTGCTGCACGTGCCGGTTCCGGCGCCGAAACTGCTTCGCTACGTGCCCGACCTCGAATCGCTGCGTTTCATCGAGAAGAAGACGGCGTTGCTGACACTTGTCGACGCGGCTCGCGATGTCGATTTGTTTCACCTGGCGCTGGCGCAGCTCGAGCACGCGGCTTCGGAGTTTGCGGAAGAGAACGACCTGGCGCCGACGCGCGAGCAATTGCTGTCGCGCCTGAACCGCTACGCGCCGGTCATCGCCGCTCAGACCGGCGTGCAAGTGGTGTTTGAGTGAGCCAGCCGCCTGCTCGTCCGCCGTCTCCGTGGCGTACGCATCCGTGGCTGACCGTGGTCGTGGTGCTGGGGGTGGTGTACGTGGTGCTGCGTTTCGGCCAGTGTTAGCGCCGCTGGGTTGGCGGCGATCAACAGTCGGGTGGATTCGTCGATGCGTCACAAGGCGAGCCGCATCGACGAACCGCCCGACGCCGTCTAACCGTCGACGGTGAATCGCGTCATGAGTTCGGCGGCTGAGCTGCCGCCGACATAGACCTCAAAGTCGCCGGGCTCGACGACGGGCTGGAGGTTGCGGTCGAGCATGGACAGTTCGCGCGGTCCGAGGTCGAAGGTCAGCGTCCGCGAGGCGCCGGGTTCGAGGCGAATGCGTTGGAAGCCGCGGAGCTCGCGGACGGGGCGGGTGAACGAACCGACGAGATCGCGGATATAGAGCTGGGCGACCTCTTCGCCGGCCCGATCGCCGGAGTTGGTGACCTTTACCGAGACGGTAACCTTCCCGTCGGGGGCGATGCGCTGCTGCGAGAGGGTCAGGTCGCTATAGGTAAACGTCGTGTAGCTTAGGCCGTGCCCGAAGACGAACAGCGGCGTCCACGGGGCGTCGATGTATTTCGAGGTGTAGCGGAAGTCGGTCGGTGGGCGGCCGGTGTTCTTGTAGTTGTAGTGAATCGGCACCTGACCAACCGTGCGGGGGAAGGTGGCGGTCAGCTTGCCGCTCGGATTGACGTCGCCGAAGAGCGCCTCGACGACCGCCGGGCCGGCTTCGACGCCGAGATGCCACGCCATCAGGACGGCGTCGGCGTTTTCGGCGGACCAGGGGACGGACATGGGGCGGCCGCCCATCAGCACGACGATGAGCGGCTTGCCGGTGGCTTCCAGCGCCTGCAGAAATTCGAGCTGGCGCCCGGGGAGATCGAGGAAGGCCCGCGAGTGCGCCTCGCCGCTCATGTTGCGCGGCTCGCCGACGACCGCGACGATGACGTCGGATGCTTCGGCGGCGGCGAGGGCCTGATCGACCTGCCAGCCGTCGTCTGCGCGGGCCTCGCAGCCCTTCGCATAGCGGAAGCCATCGGCGCCGAGCCGTTCACGCAGCGCCGCCAACACCGTGACGACATCTTCAGCGCGACCTTGGGCCGACCAGGTGCCGAGCATGTCTTCGGCGGCGTCGGCGAGCGGCCCGACGAGCGCGATCTTGGCATCGCGCTCGAGCGGCAGGGCGGCGTCTCTGTTGGTCAGCAGCACCATTGAGCGGCGCGACACTTCGCGGGCGACCTCGCGGTGCTCGGCGGTGAGCACGTCGGTCTGCTCGCGGGATACATCGGTGTAGGGACGGTCGAACAGCGCGACGGCCATCTTCGCCCGCAAGATCCGCTTGACGCTCGCGTCGATCGTGCGCTCTTTGACCGAGCCTTCGCGCACGGCTTCGCCGAGGTGCTCGAGATAGGTCTCGCAGACCATCGACATGTCGCACCCGGCGTTCATGGCGGCGATCGCCGCGCCTTTGCGGTCGAGCACGAAGCCGTGGTCGATCATCTCTTCGATGGATTCGTAGTCGCTGACGAAGAAGCCTTCGAAGCCCCACTCGTCGCGCACGAGGCCGTTGATGAGCTGCGGATGTCCGGACGCGGGAATGCCGTTCACCTCGTTGAACGCGGTCATGAACGTGGCGACGCCGGCGTCGATCGCGGCACGGAACGGCGGCAGATGCAGTTCGTGCAGCGTGCGCGGGGAAATGTCGACGGTGTTGTAATCGCGGCCGCCTTCGGGGGCGCCGTACGCCACGTAGTGCTTGGCGCAGGCCAGGATGGCGTCGGGCTGCGACACGTCGCCGTTCTGAAAGCCGCGGACGCGTGCGGCGGCGATGATCGAGGCGAGCCAGGGGTCTTCACCGGCTCCCTCGGCGATACGGCCCCACCGTGGGTCGCGCGACATATCGACCATTGGGGCGAAGGTCCATTGCAACCCATGGGCCGACGATTCGATCGCGGCGATGCGCGCGGCGCGCTCGATCAGTTCGGGCGACCACGTGCACGACTCGGCCAGCGGAATCGGGAAGATCGTGCGGTAGCCATGGATGGTGTCGTAGGCGAACAGGATTGGGATGCCGTGCGGCCCTTCCTCGACCGCGACCCGTTGCAGCTTGTTGGTGATTTCGGCGCCGACGAGATTGAGAATCGAGCCGACGCTGCCGGCGCGGATGCGTTCGAAGATGCGCTCCTGCGCCTGACGGTTGCGTTCGGAGTCGGGACCGGTGAGTCCGCCGATGGAGAGCTGCGTGAGCTGACCCAGTTTTTGCTCGAGCGAGAGCTTGCCAAGGAGCTCCTCGACGCGCGCCTCCTGCTGCGGGGAGAGCACGTAGGGCGCGGCGGCGTTGGTGGTCAGCGCGCCGACGCCGAGAAGTAGAGCGAGATTCAGACAGAGGTGGCGTTTGGAGAGCATCACGTGAGCGTCCTGTGGTTGGAGCGAGCTGTAGTCGGTCGCGGGTGAACTGCACCGGTCGCGAGTTCGCGCATTGTGCGTGAAGTCGCGCCGCGTGGCGAGTGGCGCAGCGTGGCGATGACGGCCGTGGAGCTAGCCCGGTTCGCGTGTGACGATCAGCTCGCTGAACTGCGCGAGGCGGCGCGTGGCGCGTTGCGCGGCGACGGAGTCAGCCTGGAGCGTCGTCGCCTGTTGCCACGCCTGCAAAGCTTCGGAGGTTCGTCCCTGACGGTGTTTCACGTCGCCGAGTCGCAGCCACAGCCACGCTGACGGCTCGGCGGACTGGAGGGAGCGCTCGAGGTATTGCTCGGCATCGCGATAGCGGCGCTCTGCGTTGGCGATCGCGGCGAGCGACTCGAGGGCTGCGGCATTGTCTGGATCGCCCTCCAACGCGTCGACCAGGCGTCGCTGGGCTTCGTCGACATTGTGCGTCCGCCAGGCCAGACGACCGAGGTCGACCATGATTCCGGCGTGCTGCGGCCAACGCGCGTGGGCGTCTTCGAGGCGACGACGTGCGAGGACGGGTTGTCCCGACTGCATGA
The DNA here is from genome assembly GCA_964563855.1 of uncultured Planctomycetales bacterium. GTDB lineage: Bacteria > Planctomycetota > Phycisphaerae > UBA1845 > Fen-1342 > JAFGRR01. The sequence goes on from CAZLYU010000033.1 coordinate 33,138, forward strand.
GCGCCGCGGCCTCGCGCCGTAAGCGTTGCAGTTCCTCGAAGTCTTCCGGTGACGGCGACGCTGGCGCGATGACCGGCTGGGTGGTCGGCTCCGGTTCGGGGAGCGCTTCGGCGACTTCGGAGGCAGTCGGTTGCTCCACCGGGGCGAGGTCAACCGGGTCGCTCATGGTGCGGTTACCCGCATGGTCGACCACCACGATGCAAACGTTGAGCGTCATGTCGCGCGAAACGCTGCTCGGCATTCTCCACCGGAGACCGTCGGGGCTGTGCGCGGCGCGACCGCCGGCGATCCACGGTCGGTCGGTCGCGTGTCGGTAGAAGACGTAGGGGCTGTCGAGTCCGAGATGCTCCTCGATGATCGTGGCGTGAAGCATGACGACGCTCGGGTCGGTCGGCTGTCGCTGAGCAGCGTGGAGCTGGACGAGCGGCGGGGTGGTGTCGACGATCGCCTCGTGCTGCGGCGTCGCGCCCGGTCGGGGGGCTGGGCCAGAGTCGCCGGCCGCGTTGCGCAGGCGGACCAGGAAACCGTAGCGGCCGTCGCGGGGCGCCCGGAAGATGGGCCGCTCGACGCCGCGCAAGGTTTGATCGAGCGTCCACGTGCGGCCGCCGTCGGTGGTCACCCATAGCTCGATCTGATCGACCACGCTTTCGGGGCCGCTGTGGACGGCCAGCGCGACGTGGCGTGACGCGACGAATGCGACTTCGCGTGCGACGGGCGCAGGATCGACGGGGGCTGCCGCGATTGCGGCGGTCGAAACTGCAAAGTGAAACAGGCAACATTGAATCATCACATGACCCTCTCGGGATAAACCATCGGTTGGTCCCGGCCGGGTCGGCGCACGTTCGAGCGGGCGTCAGGCGAGGCTTGCGCTGCGCGATGGACGCCTCGGCGTGTTCGGCTTCAGGCTGCGCCCGGACCGCGCACGAAACGCCCGGGTTTCGCCCCCGTGTGTTCGCCGTCGCGGATAACCGCGACGCCGTTCACGAGCACGTGTTGCACGCCAACGGCGTAGCTGTGAGGGTTGGCGAAGGTCGCGGTGTCGCGGATGGCGGCGGGGTCGAAGATCACGACGTCGGCATAGTGGCCGGGGGCCAGCCGCCCGCGATGCGACAGACGCAGGTTTTCAGCGGGGAGCGACGACATGCGCCGCACCGCTTCTTCGAGCGACAAGAGCTGCATATCGCGCGTGAAGGGGCCAAGCACGCGCGCGAACGAGCCATAAGTGCGCGGGTGCGGACTGCGCTGCAGGAAGAGGCCTTCCGCAGCAACCGATTGCGCATCGGAGCAAAAGCTCACCCAGGGCCGTTGCGCCGCGGCCGCGACGTTGGCTTCATCCATCGAGAAGAACGCCGCCCCGACGTTGCTGTCGTCTTCAATGGTCAGATCGATCACTACCTCTTCCGGCGCTCGGTCGCGTTCGGCGGCCACATCGGCCAAGGTCCGGCCGGCGAGTGATTTCAGGCGCTCGCTCTTGAACCCGACCAGCACGATATTTTCCGGCGAACCGGCGCCGGTGTAGAAATTGTCCCACTCGAGCGATGGCTGCTTCATTTCGGCGATGACGCGCGCGCGAACGTCGGGCTCCTTCAAGCGGTTGATCCACGCACGGTGGCCGCCTTCCTGCACCCACGGCGGCATGCAGGCGTCCAACCCGCTGCTGCTGGCGTGATAGGGGTACATGTCGGCGGTGATGTGCAGCCCCTCGTCGCGGGCGGCTTCGATCTGACGCAGGAGCGACTCGAACTTGTGCCAGTTGGCGGCGCCGGCCGCTTTGATGTGATAGACCTCGCCGTGCACGTGGGCGTCGCGGACGATGCGTTCGAATTCGTCGTAGGCCTCGAGCAGTGCGTCGGCCTCGTTGCGAATATGCGAGATATAGAGTCCCGAGTACTCGGCCGCGGCGCGGGCGAGTGCCGTGAGCTCCTCGGTCGACGCGTAGGCCGCGGGCGTGTAGGCGAGCGCCGACGAGACGCCGAGCGCGCCTTCCTGCATCCCGGCGCGCACCAGATCGCACATGCGTTCGAGCTCAGCGGCGCTGGGCGCGCGATTGTCGAAACCGACGACATGCTCGCGCACCGTCGTGGCGCCGATGAATGAGGCGACGTTGCACGAGACGCCCCGGTTCTCGAGGAATTCGAGATACTCACCCACCGTCGACCAGGAGATCTCGTATTGGATGTCGCCCTGACGCTCGCGATGTTCGCGGCGTTGGGCTTCGGTATAGGGTCCCATCGAACGACCCTCGCCCATCACCTCGAGCGTCACGCCTTGCCGAATGTCGCTCTGGGAACGGCCGTCATGGATCAGCGCCTCGCCCGCCCAGCTCAGCATATTGATGAAGCCCGGCGCAACCGCGAGCCCGCCGGCGTCGATCTTCTCGCGCGGCTCGACATCCGCCGCGCCCACCGCGAGCAGTTGGTCGCCGACGATCGCGACATCACCAACGAACGCGGGCGCCCCCGACCCGTCGTAGATTTTCCCATTGCGGATGAGCAGGTCGCACGCTTGCGGCATGATGTCGGGGCTCCGGGGTGATCGGCGAGAGGTGGCGGCTACGTTGCGGCCCGTCGGCGATCATAGCCCCGCAGTCACGACCGATGCGAGCACAACTCGTGAATGACGCTCCCAGTTTGCTGCTGACCTGCGAGCACGGTGGGCCGCGCGTTCCGCGCGAGTACGCACCGCTGTTCGCGAAACGACAGTGGTTGCTCCACACCCACCGTGGGTACGACTTTGGCGCGTTGTGGCTGGCGCGGCGAATGGCGGCCGGGCTGGGGGCGCCGCTGATCTGGTCGGACGTAACCCGACTGCTCGTCGACCTGAATCGATCCGTTGGGACGCCGACACTATTCTCGGTCATCACGCGTCCGCTCGATCGACCGACGCGCGAGCGGATCGTCAAAGCGTGGTATGACCCGTATCGCGGACGCGTTCGAGCGCACATCGCCCAAACAATCGCGCAGGGTCGCACGAGCATCGGGATCGGCGTGCATTCGTTCACGCCACGCTATCACGGCCAGATTCGCAAGGCTGACATTGGCCTGCTCTACGACCCGCGCCGGGCGACCGAGGTGCGCTTCTGCGACCTCTGGCTGACGGCGCTGCAACAGGCGGACGCGCGGCTGACGATCCGCCGCAATTATCCGTATCTCGGAATCGGCGACGGCGTGCCGCTCGAGTTCCGCAAGCGGTATAGTCCCGAGCAGTATGTCGGCATTACGCTGGAGTTGAACCGCAGCCTGATCGCGAAGCCGTCGAAGCGACGACTACACATCGCCGACGTTCTGGTGAGGTCGCTGCGGGCGACGATGGCGGGCTTCCGCGAATGGCACACTCCTTGAACACCTCGCACCCTGGCGCTGCATGAGCACCCTCACTTCACGCGAACTTGTCCAGCGCACGCTGCGCCACGAACTCACGCCGCGCGTGCCGCGGCACCTGTGGCTGCTGCCGTGGGCGGAAATGCACTATCCCGACGCCGTCGCCCGACTGCGCGAGCGTTATCCCGACGACATTTGCATGCCGACGTTTCCGAAGCTGCACTTCGAACGCGAGCAAGGCGACCCGTTCGCCGTCGGAACCTACGTCGACGAGTGGGGCTGCGCGTTTGAAAACGTCTACGCCGGCATGATCGGCGAGGTGAAGCGGCCGTTGGTGATCAGCTATGAGAGCGACCTGGAGAAAGCGACGCCGCCGCGCGAGTGGCTGGGGCTTGATGTCGACGCGATCAATCGTGCGTGCGACGCGAGTGACGCGTTCTGTTGGCTGCCGAGCCCGGTGCGACCGTTTGAGCGGTTGCAGTTTTTGCGGGGTACGGAAGCGGTCTATCGCGATCTGCTGCGTCAGCCGGCCGGCTTTCGCGCGTTGCTTGACCGTATTCACACGTTCAACTGTGAAGTGCTCGACGTGATGTGCCGCACGCGCGTCGACGCGGTGCACTTTCTCGACGACTGGGGATCTCAGGAGCACTTGCTGATTCGTCCGCGGCTTTGGCGGGAACTGTTCAAGCCGCTCTATCGCGAGTACTGCGACATACTGCACCGTGCCGGCAAGTTCGCCTTCATGCACAGCGACGGCGCGATCGACGTGATCTATGACGATCTCATCGAAGTCGGCGTCGATGCGTTCAACAGCCAGCTCTTTTGCATGGACATTGAATATCTGGGGCGGCGTTTTGGCGGACGCAT